>CAJOJA010000013.1:62810-106231 GCA_905234735.1 uncultured Bacteroidaceae bacterium
TTCTACGCGACGTCCGTTCAGGTCGAACATGCGGCCGTCTTCCTTGCTGGCCTGCAGAGCGGATATGGCATCGGAGAGGAACTCTATGCTGAGCGACTTAATGTCAGCGACGGTATTTCCATCAATATAAGCCTTGAAGCCAGCCAACGTTCCACCCGTATAACTCCTGAATACGGGCTTATTACTATCCTCATCAATGGTTAATGTGTAGGCACCAGCGGGTGTTGAGATTGTAGCCACGCTGCCCGTAATGGCGCTGGTCAGAGCGCTGCTACCACCCACGGTGAGGGTGTAGTCACCTGTTGCACCTTCAAGGATAACTCCCTGGTTGGCGGGGATGACATTCGTCGGAGTCAATATAAGTAGGTTCTTCGCAACGTTTATCTCGCCCACGTATGCCGTAAGACCTTCGTCCAAAGTCAGTGCGACAGGAGAATAGAACGTGGCATAGCCAGATGCTCCGATGGTGACGGGGAGAGAAGTGACTTCCTCGAGGGTCCAATTCATGTGATTATCCGTTACACCAGAAATATCGGCATATTTATTACGGTCACAACGTCCTTCTGAACTACCGTGATCGTAAAGTAACACATAAGGATTATTATTATCGACAGAAGTTAACTCAACAAAATACTTTCCAATCACATTTGATTTCGCGAATGTGATTGTACTACCCGTTCCACCAACGGCTGTCCAATCCCAGTTTCCTTTACCATCACCACCGGTAACACCCCAGTAAATGCCACTACTGTATGAAAGCAGATGTGTGCCATCATTGAAAAAAATAGTTGTTGGCAAAGTTCCGTCGGAAGTCATCGGATATCGTGAATCAATTTTGTCACCATAATAGGGATATTTACTGCTATCGCCACCCTTCAGGCGAATGAACTTATCAGTTGGCAGATTAATGTTCATTGCAGTAATGATCCCTTGCACAGTCGTATTTGTTGTAGGGATGTCTGATGCCGCACATGCTTTTAGTCCATTTTGTATGGTCGTTATAACGGTTTCTTTTGCATCATTGGTGGCGAATGACGCATGGTTATATTCTCCTAAAGCAGAACCAATAGTGTAATTCCCTAATGTTGTAAGGCTACTCTGTAGGGTTTCATAATTGGTGAAAATGGTTTCAATAGCCGTAGTTTGATCACTTGTCAATGTTCCAACACGTAAGAGCGCAAAGTTATTAGCATCTTCATTAGCATCCACACCTGTAATGGCATATTCTTTAGAATCTGCCGATCCAGTTGCCACCCAAGCATTCATGGTTGCCATTTTGCTATCGGCTTGAGAAGTCAAATGGAAATAGCCATCATACGCACCATCGGTGATTGACCATGTATTAATAGGAGCACCTGTCAACTTATAATACAATCCGTCCGCTACACCTACAAACTTATTACGTCCAATATTGTAGAGATACTTGTTATCTCCGTGGGTGTAAATAACGAATTGTTGGTTAGCATCTGTGGCATCCAGTGCCGTAGTTTTATTTGCAGGATAGTTGGTATTTGCATGTCCACCGCAAGCATCTAAATATGTTGTTCCTGCATACATGCCACCACGTTCTGCTGTGTAACATGTGATGGTGTATATTCCATTGCTTGTAATGTCAGAGAGAGAACTAACAGGAGTTGCATCAGACTCATATTGAATCGCAAAGCCCGTTACATTCAACCACTTGCTACTACCTGTCAAAGTGAAACTTGTTTGCTTGGCAGGAGATGCAAGTACAACTGTTTTGTTTACACTGGCACTTGCTGCAAACTCTTCAGCGGAACCTCCAGCAGGTGTGATACTCAAAGCACCAACTGCTGTGCCGATAATCGTGTAAGAGACGATTTTTCCTTCATTGATGGAGAGGTTATATGTGAAACTGGATCCAGTTGTATATAAACCTCCAGAACTTCTCATATTGTTGCCACTTTTTCCGTCATCTGCCACATACGATGAAATTAACTTCACTTGCGGTTTACCCTTTGTATTCTTTGATATCCATAGATTACAATAGTTTTCAGCATCAGCTTCTTTATTTGTAGTTAGGCTTTGGAAAAATGCGCCATCAGTAGTGGTGAACAGATAAGATGGCCCGTAAGAATTATCAAATTGACTGATAGCATTGGACGCGGCTGTGCTGACTTCGTCTCCTGTAGCGGTAAAAACCAGCGCGGAAGTAAAATAATTGTTACCATTAGCATTAAAATAAGGCGCATTAGAATTATCATAGCCACCTGTTGATTCATTTAAGATGTATGTTCCAAGGCTAGTATTGTTAGTATAGCGATTATCATTTGTGATGCATACTTTACCACTATAGTTATCTCCAGCGGCGGTGTAACTACTCATACCAGCCCTCATACCTTCAATCTTAAACTCGCTGATTGGATGGAAATAATTGAAACCTTCTGTGGCTTGACCATGATATGCCAAGAATGTTCCATCGCTATTGTTAACAAATATCCAACGTTTCTCGCCTAACAGATTTGTATATGAGTGTGCGACATATACATCACCGGTTGCACTTCCCTCGGTCAATGTTGAGACACCATCGCTTGAATTCGACTTACATTCAGCGGAAACGCTTGATTTTAAGCCCCAGGTTTTTGTTCCATCATGAGAAACGAAATCAATGGTATAGCACTGGTCATCGTCAATCGCCACTAAGGTTACCTCATATATCTTCCATTTAGAATAATCGCCTGTACCTGTAAAGCCCTTTGGATAGGTATCAGCATCGTCTCGATTCATATATACCGAACCATTGGCTATTCGGAATAACCCCGTAGCACAATTCTCTGTATTAAAAGAAAGGTTGGCTGAAGAAACTCCTAAAGTCACACGTGCTTGATCTGTAAATAACTGATAATACGTACCTGCAACAACCTGCTTAATGGTTAAATTCGTATTGTCATAATCCAATTGAACAACAGAATTGTAGTCGAATGATGATGAGAAGCCGAGTTGTGAGTTGGTCTCGTCATAATAAATATATTTCGAGTTTCCATTATTCTGTAAGATGTAATACTTACTGGACGACAGATTGGCCAAATCTGTCACTTGGGTAGGACCTGTTACAAAATAATGGGTAGATGCCCACGCCCCGCTAACTCCCGTCATCAGAGCAATAAATAAAAGTAGTAGTTTTCTCATAGTTTTTGTTAGTTTATAGTTTGTTATCTCATTTCGTTGCCAGGCAGTAGGCCGAAATGCAAAAGAAGAAGCGTGGAACCATGCGTCCACTTCTTCAATTGGGGGTCCTGAGAAAACCTTATACGGGAGATGCGGCTACAGTCCACGCCTACGCGTGGAAGCCATCATGTTCTCTTGCCGTATGTTAGAAATTTCTCAGGTTTCCAATTGCAAGACGAGCATAACTGCTTCGTTTATTTCAATTTATGGCACAGCCACTGCCGTGCTTTCCGACTCCGTCTCTGCTGCTCTCGCACCACTTCGTAGAGATGAAAAAACCGCATGAGACAAGTCTCACGGGGCAAAGTTACGAAAAACTTTCTGATATTTATGCGTTATGCCATATTTTTTTATAATTTAAGCTCAGAAAACGTTTTTGCAGCACATGGAATTACATGTGAAAATTCCACCTCACCATAGCATGAAGGCCAACCTCTTCGAGGCACTCACCGCCGTCTCAGGTGACAGCCCCTCCTCTTAGGCCCCCTTATAAGGGGGCCATAGAGGGGGGCTTAGCCTAATTGTTCCTCTAAAAAAGACAGAGGAAACAGAGGAGAAGAATAGTAATGCGAGTACACACGCATTACTAAGACGAGAACCAAAACATTATTTACGCCTGACGGTAGTTCTCGATGCTCTCCGTCGTCATGCGGGCAACGAGGGCATTGTGTTTCTCCACATCGGCCTCGGCCAGGTTGACGTACACCTGCAGACTCTTGGCGAAGAGTTCTGCCGACTTGGTGGCGTTCTGCAGCAGCAGGAGCGACATGATGACGTCGCCGGTCATCTCGTAGAGGTGACGCGCACAGAGGTCGTGCAGTTCGTCGTTCTGGGCCTCCTTGACGGCAGCGGTGCAGGCATTGAGTTTCTCGGCCATAGCCTGGATGCGGGTCTTGTAGCCCTCAAATTCGGGAGCAACGGCCTCCTGCAGCATCTCCTCAATGACCTGGGCATACATGCCATTGGTGACGTAGCGGATGGCAGCAACGGTCTGCAGCTGGGTGGTACCCTCGTAGATGCTGGTGATGCGGGCATCGCGGTAGATGCGCTGGCAGGTGTATTCGAGCATGAAGCCCGAACCGCCGTGCACCTGGATGCAGTCGTAGCAGTTCTGGTTGGCATACTCCGAGTTCATGCCCTTGGCCAGCGGTGTGAAGGCATCGGCCAGACGGCTGTACTTCTTCAGCTCGGCACGCTCTTCGGGTTCCAGTTTGCGCTCACGGGCAATGTCCTCCAGTGCCTTGTAGATGTCGACGTAGCGAGCCGTCTGGTACAGCAGGGCACGACCGGCGTCCAGCTTGGCCTTGATGTTACTAATCATCTCGGCCACAGCGGGGAACTCGATGATGGCCCGTCCGAACTGCTTGCGGTCGCGAGCGTAGGCAAGGGCTTCGTTGTAGGCAGTCTGCGAGAGACCCACCGACTGGGCAGCGATACCCAGACGGGCACCGTTCATCAGCGACATGACGTACTTGATGAGTCCCAGCTTGCGGTCGCCACAGAGTTCGCACTTGGCGTTCTTGTACACGAGCTCGCAGGTGGGCGAACCGTGAATACCGAGTTTGTTCTCGATGCGGCGCACGTCCACGCCGCCGTCGCGCTTGTCGTAGATGAACATCGACAGACCACGACCGTCGCGGGTGCCAGCCTCGGAACGGGCCAGGACGAGGTGGATGTCGGAGTCGCCGTTGGTGATGAAGCGCTTCGAGCCGTTCAAGCGCCAGCACTGGTTCTCCTCGTCGTAGGTGGCCTTCAGCATCACGCTCTGCAGGTCGGAGCCGGCATCGGGCTCGGTGAGGTCCATGGACATGGTCTCGCCCTTGCAGACGCGGGGGATGTACTTCTGACGCTGCTCCTCAGAGCCGAAGCAGTAGAGGGTCTCGATGCAGTCCTGCAGCGACCAGATGTTCTCGAAGCCGGCATCGCCTGCCGATACGATTTCGTTGGCGGCGGTGTAGACGGTGACGGGCATATTCAGACCGTTGTAGCGACGGGGCATCGTCACGCCGCTCAGTCCGGCCTTGCGCATAGCGTCGAGGTTCTCGTAGGTCTTCTCGGCATAGCGCACACGACCGCCCTCGCAGTGAGGCCCTTCGGCATCCACAGCCTCAGCATTCGGTGCCACGATGTTACCTACGATGTCGCCTACGACATCCAGCACCCGGTCGTACGAGTCCATAGCATCCGCAAAGTCCTGCGGGGCATCGTCGTACTGGTCCTTGTCGGCGAAGTTGCGTTCCTTGAGTTCCACGATGCGAGGCATGAGCTCGCTTTGTTCCAGCTCAAACTGGATTTCTTTTATATCGGAATAGTAGTTCATAATTACACGTTTTGATGGAGTTATGAATGGAAGTTATAATGGGGAGTTATGATGAGGAGTTATAATCGGCCGTTAGACTTGACTGCTAAAATCATTCTCTTTGATGCCTTTACAATAAGCATTGAGAAAACGGCTGGCAGTGTATATGGAATAATTCAAATCATTATAATGATTCTCGTCAATATAGCCTAAGTCTCTCGAAAGAATCACATAATAACGACATTCCTCAAGACTCCCTTGTGCTATATTCATCATACGGAGTTTGTCAGCGCGACTCAATTTCTTATATCCTTCGGCGATATTCGCAGCAATGGAAACGGCAGCTCTCTCAAATTGCGAGCAAAGCCGATGTCTTTCCCATTCAGGAAAGGTGCAGGTGGTTTTATAAACCATCAGCACAAACTCGTGTGCCTTCTGCCATGCAAGGAGATCCTGAAAATTATTAGTCATAATGTATCGGCTCTTCTTAACTCCTAATCTTAACTTCCTCTTATAACTTCTAATCTTAACTCCTATTTTTCACTTCGAATTTTGCTTATAATACTTTATCAACTTCGGTACCACCTCTTCGACTGTTCCGATAATCACGTAGTCGGCAATCTGGTTGATGGGGGCATTCTCGTCGCTGTTGATGCTGATGATGATGCCCGACTCCTTCATACCGGCAACGTGCTGGATGGCGCCACTGATGCCGCAGGCGATGTAGACCTTCGGACGAACGGTGACACCCGTCTGACCAATCTGCAGGTCGTGGTCGGCAAAGCCGGCATCGACGGCAGCACGCGAGGCACCCACCTCGGCATGAAGCACCTTGGCGAGTTCGTAGAGCTGGGCGAAACCTTCCTTCGAACCCACACCGTAGCCACCGGAAACGATGATGGGGGCACCCTTCAGGTTGTTCTTGGCAGCCTGCACGTGGCGGTCGAGCACCTTGGTGACGTACTCCGTCTCGGGCACGAACTTAGCCACATCCTGGATGATGACCTCGCCCTTGTAGTTGGGGTCAAGCACCTCGGCCTTCATCACACCGCTGCGCACCGTTGCCATCTGGGGACGGTTCTCGGGATTGACAATCGTAGCCACGATGTTACCACCGAAGGCAGGACGAATCTGATAGAGCAGATTGTCGTAGGTCTTGCCCGCCTTCTTGTCCTCGTGACTGCCAATCTCCAAGGCCGTGCAGTCGGCGGTCAGACCGCTGTGCAGGGCGCTCGACACACGGGGACCCAGGTCGCGACCCACCACGTCGGCACCCATCAGGCAGATCTGCGGCTGTTCCTGCTTGAACAGGTTCACCAGCACTGCGGTATGGGGCTTAGAGGTGTAGGGGCTGAGTCCCTCAGCATCGAAGATGTGCAACTTATCCACACCGTAGGGGAGAATCTGGCTCTCCACCTTGCCTGTGATGCCGCTGCCTGCAGCAACGGCTTCGAGTTGTACGCCCAAGGTATTGGCAAGCTTTCTTCCTTTGGTCAGAAGCTCTTGGCTTACTTCGGCAACCTTTGTGCCTTCAAGCTCGCAATAAACAAATACACTATTCATGTCTTTTCTCTATATGAGGAGTTATGATGGGGAGTTACGGATGGGAGTTATGATGGGAAGTTATGATGGGCCAACACATTTTGCTCCTTATAACTCCTAATTTTAACTCCTTATCATAACTCCTTTTTTTAACTTCTCTTTAACCAATTGTATGATTATTCAATAACTCCTGCACCAGTCCGTTGATGTCCTCGTCGCTGCCGGTTAATACTTTACTCTCCTTCGCCTTGAAGACGATGTTCTCTACGGCCTTCACCTTCGTGGGCGAACCTGCCAGACCGCACTGCTGCAGGTCGGCATTGATGTCGGCGGTGGTCAGCTGCTGAATCTTCAGGTACTGCTTCTTGCCGTACTGGTCGGCGTAGGGTAGTTCCTCGTAGTCTGTGCCCTGCGGCAATTCCAGCGGGGCCAGCGCACGCTTGAACTTCATGACGCGCTTCACATTGCGGGGACGACAGGGAGCCGCACTGCCATTGACGGTAAGCACCAGAGGCAGAGCAGCCTCCACCGTCTCCACGCCGCCGTCGATGTGGCGCACGACGGTTATCTTTCCGTCCTTCAGCGAAAGTATCTCTTCGGTGTAGGTGATTTGGTTCAAACCCAGTTTCTCTGCCACCTGGGGGCCCACCTGAGCCGTATCGCCATCGATGGCCTGACGACCGCCGATGATGAGGTCCACCTGGGGGCAGACGTGCTTGATGGCCGTGGCCAGGGCATACGAGGTGGCCAGCGTGTCGGCACCGGCAAAGGCGCGGTCGGTCAAGAGGTAGCCACCATCGGCACCGCGATACATGGCCTCACGGATGACCTCAGCCGCACGGCCGGGACCCATCGTCAAGACGTGCACCGTGGTTCCGGGGAATTGATCTTTCAGTCGAAGGGCCTGCTCCAAGGCATTCAAGTCCTCGGGATTGAAAATAGCAGGCAACGCACTGCGGTTCACCGTGCCTTCGGGAGTCATGGCATCGGGACCCACATTGCGTGTGTCGGGCACTTGCTTGGCAAGTACAATAATCTTTAAACTCATTTTCCTTATATAAATATGTATAAATCCATAATTCGGCCGCAAAGTTACGAAAAAACGAGCGCAGAACAAAAGAAATCCATTTCTTTTTTATGCCGAGTGCCAAGTAAGTTCGGCATTTAAGCCAAAGTTACAAAAAAAGCTTGTAAAGAACAACGGATTATGGAAGATTAACGCAATTCGGCCTAAAATAAAGGCAAAAGCGGAGTCGATGTAGTCATCGCCGATTGGAGAAAAAAGGGAAAACGTTAGGAAGTTACGTATATATCTTGTAACTTTGTCCCATTGTAACACAAGAAAAGCATGAACGACATGAGAAAACTGCACATTATCCTGGCCATTCTATGGACAGTCTGCTTGCCAACTATGGCCCAAGAACAAGAAATCTTAGTGTATGAAGGGCGCGTCGTAAACACGCAGGGCATACCCATCAAGGATGTGTTTGTCGGGACCCTCAATACGAATGCCACAGCCACCACGGGGGTAGACGGCGTCTTCCGCCTGGAGCTACCGGAAAAGGGCGACTCCGTGGTCATTGCAAAGCGAGGACTTCAGGACTTCCGCACCTATCTGATTCCCTACTTCGACGTGGTCTTCATCCTGGGACAGAACGGCACGTCGTGGCTACCCTACAGGGATTATGTGGAGAAGATGGAACCTACGGCCAAGGCCTATCTGGAGAAGGGGCTGAACTTCCTGACAGAAGAGGGAGGCCAGGACTACAACAAGGCGTTTGCCTGCTTCTTCCGCTCGGCCTGCATGGAGAACACTCAGGCGATGTACCAGCTGGGCAGGATGTACGACGAGGGGCTGTGGGCCACACAGGACTACCAGAAGGCCATCGACTGGTACAAGAAGGCAAAGAACGTGGCGGAGGCCAACACACGGCTGGGCACGATGTACGAAGAGGGAATGGGCGTGGAACAGGACTACCAGAAGGCCATCGGTTACTACCTGACGGCCACCCATCAGGGCGACACGATAGAGGCCCGGAAGCGCGCAGAAAATCTGTACGCACGGAACCTGGTGGAGCGTCCGAAGGAAGATGACAGAATCCTTGATATACCGGAGACATCGGCCCAATTCCCCGGTGATATCTACGCCTGGCTATCACAAAACATCAAGTATCCTAGCATTTGCCAGGAAAAGAACATTCAGGGGCGCGTCAGCCTTCAGTTCGTCGTCAACAAGGACGGCAGCATAACGGACGTGAAGGTGCTGCGCTCGCCCGACCCGGCCCTGGCCGCAGAGGCCATACGCCTCGCAAAAATCATGCCCAAATGGAAACCGGCCATGCAAGGTAACAAACCCGTTCGCATGCGTTGGGTTTTGCCCGTAATGTTTAAGCTCAGTTAATCAGCCGATTCTCCTACTGGACGTTAGGGAAATTCCCCCATGAGAATAGGGATACTCCTTTGCACAGCCACCGCAAAGTGCCTAACTTTGCGCCATCGAAACCTGATAAAACGTACAACTATGAAGACGATGACAAGAAACTTTTGGATGCTGGCTATCATGATAGCATGCTCACTGAGCCTGACAAACTGCGACAGACTCGAGGACATGAACATAGGAAGCAACGTCAGCGGACGCTGGTTTGGCGACATGGATATGTGGATCGACGGCGAGAAAGCACGCGGATCGGAAATCGAGTTCAGCCCCTCGGCCTGGAGCTACAGGTCAGGACGCGGCGTCGAGGTGGACTACTACTATCGCGGCAGCGTCACACACTACTTCAACTACGAAATTCGTAACGGCGTCATCTACATGACCTTTGACAACCCCGACCTCGACTGCATCATTCGGGACTACAGCATAGGCTACGACTACTTCCGAGGCTACATCGCCGACATCGAAGGCTACAACCAGTCGTACTTCACTCTTCGTAACTACGACCGCTACTGGGAACAGTACGGCTACGACGGATACTACGGCTACAGCAAGGAGCAGTCGATGGACACCGACAGCCTGTATAGTGACAACGTAAGCACCCGCTCGACCGGCGAGAAGTACGAACCGAAGTGCATAAGGGGGGTGAATAGGATGAAGGGTGAAGGATTATAGAATATGGATTTTATCATAAGTAACGAGATACGACAACGGTGCCCGGAGTTCGTGGGTGCCGCTGTCGTGGCTTCTGTAAAGAATACGGAAGAGAACGAGGAACTATGGGCAGAAATTGCCCATTTCATCGAGGATTATCGACTTCGATACACCACCGACAGCATCAAGCAGATGCCCTCCATCGAGGCCACACGCGAGATGTATAAACGCTGTGGGAAGGACCCCAGCCGATACCGCCCGAGCGGCGAAGCACTGGTGCGACGGACACTGAAGGGGAACGACCTCTATCGTGTATCGACACTGGTAGACCTCATCAACCTGGCCTCCATAGCATACGGGTACAGCATCGGAGGATTCGATGCCGACAAGATTCAGGGCAGCGTGCTGACACTGGGAATAGGACGCGAAGGAGAACCCTACGAAGGCATCGGACGAGGGACGCTGAACATACAGGGGCTGCCCGTATATCGCGATGAAATGGGTGGAATCGGCACTCCGACCAGCGACAATGAACGAACCAAGATAGACCTCGGCACCACCCGACTGCTCTGCATCGTCAACGGCTACGATGGCAACCAAGCCGAGACGGAGGCCTGCGCACGCTTCATCCAGGAGCTGCTGCGGAAATATGCACAAAGCGACGGCGGAGAGTGTGTGGTGTTCGGAAAGGAAGCTTAACAATAGGATAAACACCATGAAACGACTGACGAGCATCCTCCTGTGCGTACTGGCTACGGCAGGTGCCTGGGCCCTGGAATGGCCTGCGGGCAAAACGATTAGCATCGACTGTGATACGGCAAAAATGGAACCCGTGGTGAAGAGGGCCCTATGGATGTTCGGCGGAGACTGTAGCCTGGTGCTGGGAAGCCACACGGAACTGCGCCAGGGGGGCGACATCGTGATGCGCATTGACCCACGACGGACAAAGAGAAAATGGGAAGCCTTCCGACTGGAAGTGAACAGTGGACGCATACATATCACGGGCAGCGACGGACACGGTTTGGCCTACGGACTGCTGGAAGTGTCGCGACTCCTGGGCGTATCGCCCTGGACATGGTGGGCCGACGTCGTCCCACAGAGACTGGAACGCTTCACGCTGCCCGAGGGGTACCGCACCGAACAGGCCCCCGATGTGGAGTTCCGGGGCATATTCGTCAACGACGAGGACTGGGGACTGCTACCCTGGGCCACAAACACCCACGAACCTGAATGTCAACGTCAACTGAACCACACACGCATCAACAACGAGGTGGCCGACTGGGAGGTGATGCCCGAGGGCAAACCGGCCAAGGTGAAGGGGCGTGTGGGACCACGAACGCACAGCCGTATCTTTGAGCTCCTGCTGCGCCTGCGTGCCAACACCTTCTGGCCTGCTATGCACGAGTGTACGGAGCCTTTCTTCCTTTGCGACGAGAACCGCCAAGTGGCCCACCAGTATGGCATCTACATCGGCACCAGCCACTGCGAACCGATGGCCTGCAACGTCAATGGCGAGTGGCGCGTGCGCGGACGAGGAGAATATGACTACATACAGAATAGTGACAACGTGAAGCGCTTCTGGGAAGAGCGCGTCCGCGATGTGGCCCGACAGCCCATCCTCTACACCCTGGGCATGCGCGGGGTACACGACGGGGCCATGAACGGTGCCAAGACGGTGGAGGAACAGAAGGCGGTGCTGGAACGTGTCCTGCGCGACCAGCGCGAGATGCTCACGCAGTACGTTGATCCGGACGTAACCCGCGTACCGCAAGTCTTCATCCCCTACAAGGAGGTGCTTGAGGTATACAATGCCGGACTCGAGGTGCCCGACGACGTCTGCCTGATGTGGTGCGACGACAACTACGGCTACATCCGCCACTTCCCCACCAAGGAGGAACGCAGCCGAAGGGGAGGAAACGGCGTCTACTACCACGTCTCGTACTGGGGACGCCCCCACGACTACCTGTGGCTGGGCACCTTCTTGCCCGAATTGCTCTTCCAGCAGATGTCGACAGCCTATGACCACGACGTGCGCCGCATCTGGGTACTGAACGTGGGCGACATCAAGCCCGCAGAATACCAGACCGAACTGTTCCTGGACATGGCCTGGGATATCGACAAAGTCCGCAGACAGGGCACAGAGAGACACCTCAGCGCGTTCCTCGAACGCGAGTTCAGCCCACAACTGGGACGGCCGCTCACCGCCCTCATGCAGGAACACTACCAACTGGCCTTCGACTGCAAACCCGAGTTCCTGGGGGGCACACGTGCCGAAGAACCCGACCGTGCCTACTGGAACACCATTCGCGACCTGCCCCTGTCAGCGGATGACATCCACCGTCGGCTGGCTCGTTATCAGCTGATTGAAGACCAGGTAGAGACGCTTTCTGCCAATGTCCCCCGAGAGCGTCGCGATGCCTACTTCCAACTGGTGAAATACCCCCTGCAGGTCGCAGCCGAAATGAACAAGAAGATGCTCTCCGCCCAACTGGCACGCCACGGATTGGCCGACTGGCAGGACAGCCAGTCGGCTCTGGACAGCATACTGTCGCTCACCCGCATCTACAACAACGACAAATGGCGCGGCATCATGGACCACCAGCCCCGACGGATGCCTGTATTCCTGCCCGTTCCACGAACCGAGGCCCTGCAGCCTCTGCCCGAACCACAGAAGGAGTCCATCGTACGCGACTTCCCTGGCAGAAAAAGTTTCCGCAGGCTGAAGAGTCAAACGTTCCAGCTGCCCGCGCTGAAGGGCGACTCTGCCCTGATTGAGGTGCGTCTGCTGCCCACCCATGCCATCCGAGGCAACACCCTGCGTTTCCAACTACAGTTCGACGCTTGGAAGAGCAGCCCCATCGACTACGAGACCCACGGGCGCAGCGAGGAGTGGAAACAGAACGTACTGCGCAACTATGCCGTGCGTCGCATCGCCGTGCCCATCAAGAATGAGAAGACCGACCACAGACTGACCATCCGTGCCCTCGACCCCGGCATCGTCCCCTTGCAGGTCATCGTTACCCCCAAGTAAGTCCCGCTTTGTCGTAAAATCGGGAATAAATTTGGTAAAACGGCAGAATTGCATTAACTTTGTCGGATAATACATTAACTTTACACGCGCGCAATGAAGAAAACAAACTTAGCCATAGCCCTGTTGGCACTGAGCCTGAACCTGACAGCACAGAACGACTATCGTCCCATGGAGGACGTGAACAAAGTGGTGGACCTGACACTTGACTCACTGGAAAAGGCCGCAACAGCCCGTCCCGTTGCCGGCAGCAGCAGAAAGGGCAACAACCCCGTGCTGTTCCTCATCGGCAACAGCACCATGCGCACCGGAACACTGGGCAACGGCGACAACGGACAATGGGGCTGGGGATATTATGCCCACGAATATTTCGACGAGAAGCAGATTACCGTTGAGAACCAAGCACTGGGAGGCACCTCGAGCCGCACGTTCTACACTCGCCTGTGGCCCGACGTGAAGAAGGGCATACAGCCGGGCGACTACGTCATCATCGAACTCGGACACAACGACAACGGTCCTTTCGACTCGGGTCGGGCACGTGCCACGATCCGAGGCATATCGGCCACCGACTCGCTGAAGGTGACCATCAAGGAGACGGGCGTGAAGGAAACCGTCTACTCCTACGGCGAATACATGCGCCGCTTCGTGCGTGAGACACGGGCGCTGGGGGCCCACCCCATCCTGATGAGCCTGACTCCGCGCAACGCCTACGAACGGCCCGGACGGGTGACCCGCGTCAACGAGACGTTCGGATTGTGGGCACGACAGATTGCCGAGGAACTGAACTGTCCCTTCGTAGACCTGAACGAGATTTCCGCCAGAAAATACGACCGGATGTCGGAGTGGAAGTTCAACTACCACTTCTATCTCGACCACATCCACACATCGGCCTTCGGTGCACAGCTGAATGCACGCAGTGCTGCCGACGGACTCATGCAGTGCAACCACCCCGAAGTAGGGCCGCTGAAGGCTATGATGAAGACCGAACGCCCCACCACAGGCGTTAAGCGACAGAAGGGCAAGCCCGTAGTGTTCATCACCGGCGACTCTACGGTGAAGAACACCGACAAGGAGGAGGACGGAATGTGGGGCTGGGGCAGTCAGGCTGCCGTCATCTTCGACACGGAAAAGATTGTCATCCAGAACTCGGCACAGGCTGGCCGGTCGTGCCGCTCGTACCTGCGCGAGGGGCGATGGGACAAGGTGATAAACGACGTGCAGGAGGGCGATTTCGTGCTCATACAGTTCGGTCACAACGATGCCGGCAACGAACTGGCCCACGGCAAGGCCCGCAACGACATCACGGGTACGGCCGATTCGAGCCACGTCTATCGTGTCCGTACGGACCAGGAGGTCCGCAACGAGGTGGTCTACACCTTCGGTTGGTACCTACGCAAGATGATTGACGACGTGCGCGAAAAGGGAGCAACCCCCATCCTCGTCAGCCTGACACCAAGAAACGAGTGGGGCGACGGCCAGAAGAACAAATGGACAGAGGGTAAGATAGAACGCCGCAACGACTCGTTTGGCCGATGGTATCGCGATGTAGTGGAAATGACGGGCGTGGAGTTCGTAGACCTGCACAACATCACTGCCGACGCCCTGGACGAAATGGGACGCGAGAAGGCACAGGAGTTCTACAAGAAAGACCACACGCACACCAGCAAGATGGGTGCCCTGCTGAATGCCCAAAGCATTGCCAAGGGACTGCGACAGAACAACAGTAAACTATCCAATTACTTGAGACCATGAAACGCACGACATTTTTCCTCGTCCTACTCCTTCTCTGCTCCGTTGGTGCAATGGCTCAGACGGGGAAGGATACGCTATTTCTGGAACTGACCGACAACTCGATGCTGATTCTCCCGAAGAGATTCATCGAGAAGCAGACGGAAGACAGCGAGCGTTTCATATTTGAGATGAAGGGCGACTCGACCATCACCGTGAGAAAGTCAGACATACAGAGTAGATATAGTAGCTACCCCTACGAGCGACCCAAGTTTGAAAGCTTCAAGTTCAACAACAAGTTTAATGACCAGCTCTATACCGACGCCACTGGCGAGATAGACGAGGCGAACGGGAAAATCAGCATCGCAGTAGGTTGCATCGGCAAACGACTGACACCCTCGTTTAAGGTACCCGACGGAACCTATGTCTACGTTGATGGTGAACAGCAGTATAGTAAAGAGACACGCCTGCGGTTCGACAAAACGGTACACTACACGCTGGCCTACCCCGACCAAAACATCTACACACTGGTGAAGAAGGACGACACGAAATATATGGAATCGGGATGGACAACAAGCAAAGTCACACTGACAGGTGCCATGCTGTCGACCAATGCGCCCAGCAACAACGGTGAAGATCCGAAGAATATACTCGACGGTGACCACAACACCATATTCCATTCCACATGGGGAAGCGGAGCCTACACCAAACTGACCTGGAACGACGGAGCCTACTATGGCGACGGCGTGAGCGAATGGCCATATCTGCAAATCAACCTTCCCGAACCGCTCTATCGCCTGCAATTCAGCTATACCACTCGAAACTCCGGCAGCTATGCCCCTCTCGGACTCATCCTGCAAGGCAGTAACGACGGAAACACATGGAGTAACATCCGCACGTTCACCGCAGCAAATGACAATCTGCCCACCACCCCGAATTCCACCTTCACAAGTCCCGTCATCGACTTGAGGCAGAGTTATTCGTGTCTGCGCCTCCAATTGACGGCAGCACAACACAAGAACTATCTCGTATTCAGTGAATTTTCGCTCTATAAATTCGAAGCCTCTGAAATGCATGTTAACGAAGGGCTATGGGTTGCACGCGACTTGCAACTTGCACAGCATCAGCTGACAACGGATGCTGCCACAGGCGACGAACTGGCAAATGTACTGGACGGCAATCCGTCCACCTATCTCCGTCTGGCCTACAACAAAGAGAAAGGACAGTGGCCCTACCTGCAAATCACAGTACCCGAGGAAACCTATAACCTGCAATTCAGCTACACCACCCCACCCATTGGCGACATTAACATGGATAACAGCGTCAGTATTGCCGATGTGACAGAACTGGTGAACATCATCTTGGGCAAATCCCAGAACGACACAAAGGCAGCCAATGTCAACATGGACAACGATGTCAGCATTGCCGACGTGACGGAACTGGTGAACATCGTGCTGGGCAAGAGCAATCCGACATACGCCCCACTCAGCCTAACCCTACAGGGCAGTACCGACGGCACCACATGGACCGACATCCGGACCTTCACGGTAGCAGAGGATGGATTGCCCACCACACCGGGTACCACCTACACCAGTCCCATCCTTACGACTGACCTGAAATACAACTACCTGCGCCTGCAACCCAACAACGGACAGGATGAACGAACGATTCTACTGGGCGACCTGATGCTCTACGCTGTCGAGAACTGCAAACGCACGATGCAACCTTACAGCACGGATTACGACGTGGAGGTGAACTTCCTGACCGACCATCCGACAACGGAATACGGAGTGCCGCGCATCGACATCTGGTTTGGCGACTGCGAGACATGGAGCAACTCGATGTGGATAGGCCGCAACGGCAAGAAATACTACGAGGAAGCCACCATCAAGATAGACGGAGCCGGTGCCTATCCCGATATGGAGGAAACTCCCATGCTCATTCGTGGACGCGGAAACAGCAGCTGGGGTAACTCTTGGAGCGAAAAGAATCCCTACCGTCTGAAGTTTTCCGAAAAAGTGAAGCCTCTGGGCATGACCAAGGGTAAGTCGTGGGTGCTGCTGTCCAACAAAAAGGGTGGTTCGATGACAACAAATGCCCTCGCCATGAAAGTTGCCGACATAGTGGAGAGCCGAGGCTGCAACCACATCGTACCCGTAGAATTGTATATCAACAATCAGTATCGCGGCTCGTACAACTTCACTGAGAAGATAGGTTTCAGCAACAATAGCATTGACCTCGACGACGAGACGAATGCCGCCATGCTTGAACTCGACTCGTACTATGACGAGTACAAGAGATTCCGCGACAACAACTACAATCTCTATGTCAATGTCAAGGAACCCGACTTCGAAGAACTCCTCAATGAGGGTGCCATCACTCAGGACGAGGTAAACACGAAATTCACACAGATACAGAATGCCTTCAACATGTTTACTGAAGACACAAAGATGGGAGGTACCACCTATCTGGATGTGGATGCCTTTGTGCGAGCCATGCTCGTCACCGACCTGGTCCGCAACGAGGAACTCATGCATCCCAAGAGCTGGTTCCTCTACAATCCCGATGTCACTCAGCCCGAATCACTTTGGTCGTTTGGCCCCGTTTGGGACTTTGACTGGTCATTCGGCTTCGAACGCGGTGGAAACTATTTCATCTCAGTGGCCGAGGAAGACCTGTTCTCCCGCATGGGTTCCAGCAACATTGGTTATCCCTTCTTCCGCGACCTCCTGCGTGGCAGCGATAAGGTGAAGAAGGAATATTACCGCCTATGGACCGAGTTCATGAACGACGGACAACTGGAGGAACTCATCGAGTACTGCGACGATTACTTCCAGTATGCCAATGCTTCGTTTGTGCACAACAGCAATCAATGGGGCGACGGCAGAAACTATGCGACCCACACAACCAATGCCAAGAGTTGGCTGACTCGGCGCGCCCAATACATCTACGATCATCTCGAGGTTTACGACCTGAGCGAAGACATCCTGGAAACCAAGGAAGAACAGGAGACGACAAACATCATCGACATGGGCGAGGTGTTGAACAAACCCGTCAATGTCTATTCCCTCAACGGCATCCTTGTGCGCCGGGCTGTGCCCCAAAGTCGATGCTTAGAGGGTCTCGCCCCGGGCATCTATATCGTCAATGGTAAAAAAGTAGCAATTAAGTAACGACGCTAACATGAAAAAATATCTATCAGCCCTGCTCATTCTCCTCATCGGAGCAAAGATGCCAGTCAGCGCCTCTACGATGGCCGACAACGACACTCTGTTCTTCGAGCTGACCGACTCGTCGATGATGATATTCCCACGCGAATACATTGAGCAACAGAGCGAAGAAGGAAAGTATATCCGCCTGCAGCTGAAGGGCGACACGACGGTCAGCATCGCCAAATCGCACATCCGAAGCCAGAGTAACACGTATAACGGCGGCGAGCATCCCAGGTTCGAGAGCTTTAAGTTCAACAATAAGTTCAACGACCAGCTCTACACCGACGTCGAGGGCACGATAGACGAGGCCAACGGCAGAATCACCGCAAAGGTGGGTTGCATCGGCAAACGGCTGACCCCCTCGTTCAAAGTGCCCGACGGGGCCAATGCCTACATCAACGGCCAAAGACAGTTCAGCAAGCAGAGCCGTCTGCGCTTCGACAAACCTGTTCGCTACACCGTGGCTTACCCCAAGCAGTACATCTATCAATACTGGAAAGTGAAAGAAGAAGTGTGGAGCGAGCCCGACAACAAGGAAAACGAATGGCTACAGACCAAGGTGGCCCTGACGGACGAGATGTTCTCCACCAATGCTCCCTCGAATAAAGGCGAGGATCCCTCCAACCTGCTCGACGGTAACTACGAGACCTTCTACCACTCGACCTGGGGCGATGGTGCCTACGCCAAACTGGCATGGAGCGAGGGAGCCTACTACGGCGACGGCACGAGTGAATGGCCCTATCTGGAGGTGGCTCTGCCCGAAGCCCTGTATCAACTGCAGTTCGAGTACACCACGCGCAACACCAATAATTATGCCCCGCTCGGCCTCATCCTGCAAGGCAGCAACGACGGCAGTACATGGACCAACCTGCGCACACTGACAGCGACAGACGACAACCTGCCCACGACCGCCAACACCACCTACATGAGCCCCGTCATCGACCTGGGAGGGGCATACAGCCGACTACGCCTGCAGCTCACCGCCTCGCAACGCAAGAACTACCTCGTACTCAGCGAGTTCGCGCTCTACAAGGTGGAGAAGAATCCCAACTACGAACAGGAGGAACGCACGCTCATCTCGCCCGCCGAATACCAGAGTGGATTCGTACCCTTCGGACGTGACTACGACGTTGAAGTGGACTTCCTGACCGACCATCCGACCACGGAATACGGCGTGCCGCGCATCGACATCACCTTCGACGACGGTGTCTCGTGGGACTACTACACATGGATTGGACGCAACGGCAAGTCATACTACGAGGATGCCACCATACGGATTGACGGTGGCGGCGTATTCCCGGATATGCCCGAGACCCCCGTCCAGATTCGCGGACGAGGCAATAGCAGCTGGTCGAATAGCAGCAGTAGCAAGAACCCCTACCGACTGAAGTTCGAAGAGAAGCAGAAGCCCTTCGGCATGAGCAAGGGACGATCGTGGGTACTCCTGAGCAACAAGCAGAAAGGCTCGATGACCACGAATGCCATAGCCATGAAGGTGGCCGACATGGTGGGAGCTGACGGTTGCAACCACATCATCCCCGTCGAGCTGTACATCAACGGACACTACCGCGGCTCGTACAACTTCACCGAGAAGGTGGGCTTCGCCAACAACAGCATCGACCTGGTCGACGAGACGAAGGCCGTAATGCTCGAACTGGACTCCTACTACGACGAAGTGCACAAGTTCCGCGACAAGACCTACAACCTTTATGTCAACGTGAAGGAACCCGACTTCGACGATACGGAGAGTATGACCCATCTCGTATTTGACCAAGTCCAGGATGCCTTCAACGCCTTCACCCAATCCATCAAACGGGACAATGAGAACGCCCTGCTCGACGTAGAGAGCATGGTGCGGGCCATGCTGGTCACCGACCTCGTCCGTAACGAGGAACTCATGCACCCGAAGAGCTGGTTCATCTACAATGCCGACATCACCGCCGACTCGCTATGGCACCTCGGCCCCGTGTGGGACTTCGACTGGTCGTTTGGCTACGAACGCAGCAAGAACTATTTTGTCTCAGAAGCCGAAACCGATCTCTTCAGCTACATGGGATCGAACAACGTCGGCTATCCCTTCTTCCGCCAGCTACTGCGCGGCAGCGACCTGGTGAAGAAAGCCTACTACCGGGTGTGGACACAGTTCATGAAGAGCGGACAGCTGGAAGAACTTATCGAGTACTGCAACGACTACTTCAAGTATGCCCAGCCCTCGTTCCTGCATAACGAAGACGGTGTAGAGGGCGAATACGACTGGTATTCGGGCCAGTACAAGGCGGCCTGGGGCGACGGCAAGAGCTATGCCTCGCACACCGCCAATGCCAAGAACTGGCTCCGCAAACGAGCCAACTACATCTACAAGCGACTGACGCCCTACGACCTCTCGGACGACATCATCGACCAGCCCGAGGAGGAGTACGGAGAGCCCGACCGCGTGGATGTGGCGGAGGTGATGCAGCGTCCCGTCAATGTCTACAACCTCAACGGTGTACTTGTGCGCCACGCTGTACCCTACGGCCAGTTCCATCTCGGCCTGCAGCCCGGCATCTATATTGTAGATGGTAAAAAAATCATTATTCGATGAAGTTTATAAGTTGGAACGTCAACGGCCTGCGAGCTGTTGCGGGCAAAGGCTTCAGTGAGGCCTTCAATGCCCTTGATGCCGATTTCTTCTGTCTGCAGGAAACAAAGATGCAGGATGGACAACTCGATTTAGCCTTCCTCGGTTACCAGAGTTTCTGGAACTATGCCGACAAGAAAGGCTACTCCGGCACGGCCATCTATACCCGGCATGAGCCCCTATCTGTCCGCTATGGCATAGGCATCGACCTGCACGACCACGAGGGGCGTGTCATCACGCTGGAGTACAATCGCTTCTTCCTCGTATGCTGCTACACGCCCAACAGCCAGGACGGCCTCAAGCGTCTCGACTATCGTATGCAGTGGGAGGACGACTTCCGCCAGTATCTGCTCCGGCTCGACGCGGAGAAGCCCGTCATCCTATGCGGCGACCTGAATGTGGCCCACGAGGAGATAGACTTGAAGAACCCCAAGACAAACCGCATGAATGCCGGCTTCACCGACCAGGAACGCGAGAAGATGACCACCCTGCTCAGGAGTGGCTTCACCGACACGTTCCGTCACTTCTACCCTACCCTGACCGATGCCTACTCGTGGTGGAGCTACCGTTTCCATGCCCGCGAGAAGAACGTCGGATGGCGCATCGACTACTTCATCGTCTCCGACCGCCTCGTACCGCAGCTCCAGTCAGCCTCCATCCACAACGAAATCTTCGGTAGCGACCACTGTCCCGTGGAAGTGGACATCGCCCTGTAAACGATAAAGCCCCGCTGTCGAAGGTGACAGCGGGGCTTTATCGTTTAAGTTCAGTTCTCTTTTCACCTGATTACGCACTTGCGGCCGTTGATGATGTAAAGGCCGGGCTTGGGTGTTCCTATAATGCACCGCCCACTCAGGTCATATATACCCTGGCGGACATTATCCACTATCACGTTTTCAGTAACAATAGGCGCTATGCCATCGATGACCACGTCGCCCTGCTTGGAATCGAAGTTGAGGCAGAAGACACCCTTGGAGAGTCCCCAGGCATCGCCGTCAGGACCGAAGTCAGTGCGCAGGCCCGTGTTGCCGTTAGAGGTGACATCCTCGACGTCGCCACCCGACTGGTTGCAGGGATAGTAGAGAAGCAGGTGATAGTTGGCATGACTTCCGGAGATATACTCTTCGTAGTCCTCGAGCGGTTGATTGCAGAATGCGCGCACGTTGCCCCTTGCCATCGTGCAGCCCCAGATGCGGAACTCGTCGATAGAGCCCGTCATCTGTGCCGAAGAGGTACCGATGGAGAAAGTCTCGGGACGGGTCAGCGTGTTGCCCGCTCCACTTACGGAGGTTATCTGGTCGCCATCGCGGAAGAACTTGACGGTGCCCTTATTGTAGACGATAGCATAGTGGTGCCACTGGCCTTCGATGACGAATCCGTTTTCCGACTTGACACTCTTTGTGCCGTTGTGGAAGTACATGATGCCCTTCGAGTCACTACGGAGCATGAAGGTGGTAGTACTTTCGCCGATACCCAGACAGTAGTCGGTGAGTTTGCCGGGATTCATCCACCAGTCGATGGTGAGAGCCTGTGTGGTCTCGTCCGGGAAAAGGGGCTTCGAGAGGGAGACTCTGGCAGCACTCTGGCTGAAGGTGAGACCGTTGCGCGAGTCGGCATTGGTGACGATGAGGGCGCGCGACTCCGTCCTCGAGTTCGAGCCCTTGGCGTTCGTGGCCTTCAGTGTGATGTCGTAGACACCGGGGTACTCGGGTGTGAATTCGAAGGTTTCGCCACCGTTCACGATGGTCTTCTGTATAGTTCCGTCCAGTGTCCACTGCAGTTCGGTGGGATGATGCTTCGAGCGGTTGGTCAGGCGCACCGTCTCGCCCTTCATCACGACAGCCTCACTGACGGCAAAGTCGGCAACGGGAGTCACCTCGCTGACCGTGATATGCAGACTCTTATGGGCCTTCTCGCCCGTGGGAGCAATGGCGGTCAGCGTAACCGTGTACTCACCGGCGGCCTGATACGTGGCACCTGCAGTCAGGGTGTTGGCCTTCTCGGTATCAGCGCCCGGCATGGTCCACTCATAGATGTAGCCCGAAATGGGATTCAGGACGCGGAAACTGACGCGGTCGCCACTGGCCACTTCGTTGGTCGTAGCCGCAAATTCAGCATCAGGAACGGGTGCCTCGCCAACGGTAAGCGAGAGCTTTGCCGTCACCTCACGGGCAACGCTGTCCACGCCGTCGGCCTCGTAGTCGCTACCCACACAGATGACTTCGTAGGTTCCTGCGTTGGGGAAGGTGAACGAAGGGCTGACCACACGCAGGTTCGCGATGCCCAGTTCGGGCACGCTCCACACCATCGAACGAATGGCGGTGCTGTGCTGAGCGGTGAAGACAACTGGCACCCCGGCACGGACGGCCTCCTGAGGTTCGTTGATGATAAGCACGTTCGTATCGTCCTTCGGACGGTAGAGCTTGGGCTGGCGGGAGGGAGCCTCCTGTTTGAAGTTCAGGTTGGTGAGGAGGGCGTGATGACCGCCTACACAATCGCGCAGATAGGACTGTCCGTCACGCTCCACGACATCGCCCTTATAGTAAGCCAGGAGCCCGTCGGGCATCACGTCTCCATAGAACTCACGGTTGTACGTGGCCTTGATTTCGGCTGTTGTGAGGGCACGGTTCCAAATGCGGATTTCGTCGTACGAGGCATCCTGATAGTTGTTGCCACCGTTGCGGAAGTCGAGATTGCCGAAGCCTCCGATGCCGCTGAACGTGGAACTGGTGATAGTACCCACCTGGGCGTTATCGAAGTAGAGCTTCATATTGTTGTCCTTGACCACGATGGACACATGGGTCCATGTGTTCAGGGAAAGCGTCTTCGACGAGTTGTCGATACGGTGACCGCCCGTATTCCAACCGACAGATACCGAGCCACCCTGGTTGCAGTGGAAGAGGAAGCTGCCCCAGTTGGGACCAAACATATTGTTGTAGTTGATGAGACTGTTGGGCTTGATATAGAACTCGATGGTACACTCGCTGTAGCTGCTGTTGAAGATGTCGGGGATGGAGAAGCCGCCCTTCTTCAGGTTCACCACCTGATTGGTCTCCTGCTTCTCAATGGCAGTGGGCACGCTGACGGCCTGGCTCTCGGCCCCCGATGCGTAACGGGCCTTCACGCCGTAGATGCCACTTTCGGTGACGGCATAGCTGAGCTGGTCAGCCGGCAGTGTGGTCACCTGCTGACCATCGCGGCTGATGGTGTAACCCTCCAGTGTATGGCCCGAGACAACAGGAGCCTCCCAGATGAGGGAGCCGTTGACGATGGCGACGTTCTGGGGCGCATTGTACGAAGCCCCATAGACAATGACGCTGATGATGGTCTTCTCGCCTGCGCTCTTAATCTCCACCTCGCCAGTCTCGCCCAGGTCGAAGGGAGTCTCTACGCCCTCGCGGTCGTTCTCGTAGTCGATGATGCTGGCAGCATAGATGTGACCCTCACCCACACCCCAGTCGCGGGTGTTGACAATGAAGAAGTACTTCAGTGGCTGGTTGCGGTCATAGCCACTGGTCAGGTCGGTCAGGTCGTAGCCGAACTCCATGGGTTCCTTATGCAACTTGCCGTCGGCCCAGCGACCAAGCATGGGAACCTCGGGTGCCGGGTTGGTGTTTCCGCTCTGTCCGTCACCGGCATACTTGAAGTGGTCCATCGAGATGACGGACTCGGGCATCGTAGCTGTGAGGTCGCTGCTGACGCCTGCCTGCAGGAGCATCTCGCTGCGGCGCGAGTAGTCCATCCTCAACTTGATGGTGCGGAAGGGTCGGTAGTCCTTGCGGGTGTGGTAGAGTTCGCCCGTCCAGAAGCCCGTGAGCTTGCCATTCTTGAACGATGGGCCGGCATGGGCATAGGGGCAGTAGATGAAGCCGCCGTTACACCAGCCGGAGCCCCACGAGTTGACGATAATCCAGGCACCTACCTCGTCCTTGTCCTCCTCACCATAGACACCGTTCTCGTCGAGGTCGAACTCAATGCGGTCGTCGTAGCCCACCATCGTCAAGGCATGGTCTACCGACTCGCCCCAGGCCTTGACGTAATACTGGCCCGTGACACCGATGGCATCGTTCTGCTCCGTCTTCGGTATCTTCTGCCAGTTACCGCCCGAGGCAACGCCCAGACCCATCAGTCCGCCAGCCTTGTACGTCTCGTCGCCGGCGTGGTTATAGAGCCAGGCTTTCGTGGCCAATCGGCCCTCCTCGGTGTCCAAACTATAGGGATTGGTGGTGGGGGCCGTCATGCGGTTGAAGAAGGCCGAGTACCACCTATCGTAACCTGTCATCCAACCGAAGGCCTCGTCGCGTTCGGCCTGGTTGCCGAAGTAGCGGCTATAGGTGCGTCCGCCGTAGGTTTCCGACGTGGGCACACCAACGTTGGTCACGAAGTCATCCTTCGACGAGTTGCCGTAGGTCAGCAGCCAGACGAAGTGGCTGGGATAGTTGTTCTGGGGCGTGCTGCTGTTGATGTCGCGCCAGGAATTGATCTCGTGAGTGAACATGTAGCAGATGCGCGATGCAGAACCGCACGAGCCGCCGTCCTGGTTGAAGACGGGCGGGAAGTACTTCGTGTTGGCATTGTTCACATGATCGGGCAGACCTGCCGCCTGGGTCAGGGCACGCGCGCGCTTCACGCCGGGTCGGGGCGGTGTGTCGCGTACGATGCGACCGTACTTAATGAGGGACGGTTCGGGATTCGAGTAGATGGGATTGTAGTCGGGATACTTCTCGCGGTCCCAATCTTGAGCACTCGCAATGGCTGGTACAAGCAGACATAGAACCAGCAAAAATCTCTCGATTTGTCTCATAATATTGCGTTTTAAGGTTTTTTATATGATATATCAAGGGCAAAGATAAGGCTTTTTCCCGATTATTTCGTAAATTCGCACTGATATTTATAAAATTTTAGCATGATAGACCCGAAAGACATACAAATAAAGGACTATAACTACTCGTTGCCGGACGAGCGGATAGCCAAGTTCCCCCTGCCGGAGCGCGACCACAGCAAGCTGCTGATTTACGACAGGGGCGAGATTGGTGAGCGGCACTTCTACGACCTGCCCAGCCTGCTACCCGAGGGGGCACTGCTAGTGATGAACAACACGCGAGTCATTCAGGCACGACTATTCTTTTATAAGGAAACGGGGGCGCGCGTGGAGATACTGGTCCTGGAACCCCACGAACCGCACGACTATCAAGTAAATTTTGCCACACGCGGACAGGTCGCCTGGCAGTGCATGGTGGGTGGACTGAAGAAATGGAAGCAGGGAGAACTGAAAGCTGAAGTGGAAATTGGCGGAAGCAAGATCGTCATCACCGCTGAACGCGGGGAACAGCTTGGGACCAGTCACGTCGTGACCTTTACATGGACAGGTAACTACACCTGGTCGGAGGTGCTGGAGGCTATGGGCGAACTGCCCATCCCACCCTATCTGAACCGGCGGACGGAGGAGAGCGACAAACGGACGTACCAGACGGTGTACTCAAAAATTGAGGGCAGTGTGGCTGCTCCCACAGCAGGCCTCCACTTCACCCAGCAGGTCCTGGACGAAATCGGGAAGCGAGGCATTGAATGCGAAGAGGTGACGCTGCACGTAGGGGCCGGCACATTCCGTCCTGTGAAGTCGGAGGACATCGGTGGCCATGATATGCACACGGAACACATTGCCGTACATCGTCGCACAATAGAGAAACTTATCGAACATGGTGGACACGCCATTGCCGTTGGCACCACAAGCGTGAGGACGCTGGAGAGTCTGTACTGGATGGGCATAAAGACCCACCCCCAAGCCCCTTCCTTAAAGGGAGGAGAGTCTCCACTGCACGTCCGACAATGGGAACCCTACAAATTGTCAATTGACCGCTCGGTTTTGCCGCTTGGCTCGTCCAAGAAGTCTCAAATCTCAACTGAGGAAGCCCTCAAAGCTCTCCTCGCCTATATGGACGCCCACGAGCTGGACGTGCTGCATGCCTCGACGCAAATTATCATTGCACCAGGCTACCGCTACCGTGTTGTGGACAGGATGATAACGAACTTCCACCAGCCGCAGTCGACGCTGCTCCTGCTGGTCAGCGCCTTCATCGGCGATGACTGGCATCGCGTCTACGACTACGCACTGAACCATCAGTTCCGCTTCCTCAGCTACGGCGATTCGTCGATATTAATCCCACGGATTTCCCACGCATGGGACACGTGATTCCCACGTATGGGAAAAGCTTTTCCCACGCGTGGGAAAAGTCCAAGGGACGCGTCGCCTGAAACGACACCATACATAAACCCCTTAAACATATCACAACAATGAACAAACTACTTTGCTTTACGCTCGCCCTCGCGCTACTGAGCCCGACGGTGAACGCCGAAGAGAAGAAGGACTCGGACAAACAGAAGACCGAGCAAGTGAAAAAGGACAAGAAGAGCAAGTCTTCCAGCGAGTTCAGTAGCGAAAAGCTGTACACGCTGACCTGCAAGCGTGGTCCCCTGGTGCTGAACGATAAAGGCACAGCACTCACCTCGGGCAAGCTCCGTGCCGACGCACCGAAGGAGGACAAGAGCTTCGCCATCATCAGCTACAAGGACCAGCTGTACATCTGCAACCCCAAGACCAACGACTTCCTGCAGCTTGACGGCACCTTTGCCGGCTATCTGGGAATCCCCATCACCTTCGACAAGAAGCAGGCCGACGGCAAATACAAGTACATGCTGTCCACAAAGGCGACCAACGGTGCAACCGTATATCTTAACATGGACGACCAAGGCCGCATCGTCATCAACAGTTGGGACACAGCCGACAACGGCAACCGATGGGAGATAAAGCCCACAGGCAAGTTCGACCCGAAGGAAGCCATGAAGAAGGCTGAGACGCCGTCTCCGAAGAGTGGTGCAAAGGCAGGCCTGGAGCGCAAGGGCATGTTCCACGTTTCGAAGGTCGAGAACGACTGGTTCTTTGAGATACCTGATTCACTTATCGGTCGCGATTTCCTGACCACCACACGCTACACATCGACACCTGCCGGCAGCGGAAAGTTTGGCGGCGAGATGCTGAACCAGCAGACAGTGTACTTCCAGCCGGGTGTGGACAACCAGCTGTTGATGCGCGTCCGCCTCTTCGTGAACGTGAGCGACACAACGCAGATGATCAACAAGGCCATCACGGTGTCGAACGAAAACCCCATCATCGCATCTTTCAAAATCGAGAGCCACAAGGACAGCCTATACAGGATAAAGGTAACAGGCTTCCTGATGGAGGACAACCCCACAACGGGCCTCAGCCAATCCACGAAGTCGAGCTTCTCACTGGCCAACTACATGGGTAACCTGTCATACATCGAGGACATCAAGACATTTCCCCTGAACACCGAGGTACGCATGGTGAAGACGTACAACTCAATGGGCAGCCTGCCCTCTGCACGCAACACTGGCAAGGTGACCTTCGGCATCAACCTCTCGTTCGTATTGCTACCCTCGAATCCCATGAAACCCCGCTACTACGACCCACGCGTAGGCTTCTTTACACACGGATACAACAGCTACTCGGACAACCAGCAGCGCGTGAAGGCAAAGGTGTTCGCAAGCCGTTGGCGCCTGGAGCCCAAGCCCGAGGACGTGGAGAAAATGCGTCGCGGAGAGCTTGTTGAGCCCCAGAAGCCCATCGTCTATTACATCGACCCCGCTACGCCAAAGCAGTGGCGCAAGTACCTGATTGCTGGTGTGAACGACTGGCAGAAAGCCTTCGAGAAGGCCGGCTTCAAGAATGCCATCTATGCACTGGAATGGCCAGAGGGAGAGGACAGCATCATGTCGATGGAGGACGCACGATACAGCTGCATCCGCTACCTGGCCAGCCCCATCGCCAATGCCTACGGACCTCACGTCAGCGACCCTCGCACGGGTGAAATACTGGAGAGCCACATCTGTTGGTATCACAACGTAATGTCACTGGTGCACGACTGGTACATGGTGCAGGCAAGTTCGATTGACGAAGCCGCCCGAAAGATGCACTACGACGAGGAACTGATGGGACAGCTGATTCGTTTCGTATCGAGCCACGAGGTGGGTCACACCCTTGGACTTAGACACAACTTCGGCTCGTCAAGCTCCGTTCCTGTGGAGAAGCTGCGCGACAAGGCCTGGGTGGCCGAGCACGGACACACGCCCAGCATCATGGACTATGCCCGCTTTAACTACGTGGCACAGCCCGAGGACGGTATGACACAGAACGAAATCTTCCCCCGCATCAACGACTACGACATCTGGGCCATCCAGTGGGGCTACACCCCCATGCTGGACACACAGACCCCCGAGGAGGACTACAAAGCTCTGGCCCGACTGTTCGAGAAGGAGAACGTGGCCGGCAATCCACGCCTGTGGTGGGGCGACGGCGAGACGTATCAGGACGACCCGCGCCGACAGACAGAAGACCTGGGCGACGACGCCGTACGGGCCAGCGAATATGGCATACTGAACCTGAAGCGCGAACTCCGGGAATTACCCGCATGGACATACGACGAAGAGGACATCTACAACGAGAATCTGGAGACGATGTACTATCAGATTCGCAACCAGTTCCTGCGCTACATGGGCCACGTGGTCAACAACATCGGCGGTCAGCTGGAGAACTTCAAGACCAACCGCGAAGAGGGCGACGTATATCGTCCGCAGCCCCGCCAGAAGCAGCTTGATGCCCTGAAGTACATGGAACGCCACATCCTGACCGAACCCACCTGGTTGCGCGACCTGCCCTACGCCAAGCGCCTGCAGGCCGACCCCAACGACCTGACGCGCAGCATTGCATCGTCGGGCGTGGCCTACCTCCTGTACCGTTCGGCCTATCTCAACGACCTATACAAGGCCGACGAATACCTGGGCGACCTCTCCCGCATGATTATGAAGGATGCCAGCCAGGCCAAGCTATCGTCCTACCGCCAAACCCTACAGCGCGAATACGTGAACGGCCTCATCAGCCGCATCGACAACAGCAAGGTTCGCCCCTACGTCCTGCAGGCACTCAAGCAGCTGCAGCGTCAGTTGGCCGGAGCCACCACGGCTCACGCCCTGGCCCTAAAGGACACGATAGACCGGGCACTGGTCATCAAATGACGACGGCAGCCGATAAGACCCAAAAAGCTCCCCCGACCACGATGGGTCGGGGGAGCTTTTTTATGAGCTGAAAAATTTATTTCTTCTTGTCGTTGTCCATGCCGTAGCCGTAGCCATAACCGTAGCGGTAGCCGTAGCTGTAACCATAGCCATAGTAGCTGTAGCCGTAGCCATAACCTTTCTTCTCCGTCAGTATGTCGTTGAGCAGAATGGTCATGTTGTTGAACTTGTTCTCCTTGTGCAAACGCTCCAAGTCGGGCAGGTAGCGGCGGTCAATCTTGCGGTCGCGCATGACATAGATAGTAAGCTCGGCCACACGGTTCACGATGCCGGCGTCGGCAACCACCTGAGCCGGAACGTTGTCGATGACGATGTAATCGTATACCTCGCGCAACTCCCCAATCAGCTGGTCGAAACGATTGCTCATCAGCAACTCGGCAGGGTTGGGCGGGCGCACACCAGCGGGAAGCACATCAACATGATAATCATCCCTGCCCGGTATTATCAGCTGACGGAAGTCCGTGACACTGCTGTTCAGGTATGAGGTCAGTCCCTCCTTGTTCGTGGCATGATAGAGAGCCGACTGCGTACGCTTACGTATGTCGGTATCTATGAGCACAACCTTCTTGCCCGCCAACGCCAGAGTCTGTGCAAAGTTACGGCTTACGAACGTCTTACCCTCGCTGGCTATTGTACTGGTGAACATGATGACGCGAGCATTCTTGTCGACGAAGTTCAGGTTGAAGCGCAACAGGCGGAAAGCCTCGCTCACGGTGTCGTTGCTCTTCTCGCTTACCACAATCTTGGACTCGTCGAAGCCGGAGATGTGGGGTATCTCGCCAATGATGGGGATAGTGGTGAACTGCTCGATGTCGCGACGACCACGCACACCCATGTTCAGCATGCTCAGGGCATAGATGATGCCAAAGGGAAGTGCGAGACCGATGGCCAAGGCAATGAGCATAATCGTAGACGAACGGGGAGCAATGGGGGCCTGACTGCCGAAGGGGTACTCCACGATGCGAATGTTGGCCTCGGAGATGGCAAGCTGCAGGGCTGTCTCCTCGCGCTTGTTCAGCAGATAGGTGTAGAGCGTCTCCTTGATGGCCTGCTGGCGCTGGATGTCTATCATCTTCTTCTCCTTCTGCGGTACACGGGAGATGACGCCTTGCAGGTCGCGTTCCTCGTTCTGTGCCTGGCGTACTTGCAAGTCAACGGAGGCAGCATAGCCCTGCATGGAGGTGATGATGGTCTGCTTCATCTGGGCCAGATTGGTGTCCATCTCACGGATACTGGCTGCATTCTCACCGGCCGTCTCCACCAGTTTGTTACGCTGCAACATCAGGGCGTTATAGTTGGCGATCTGAGCCTGCACACCGGCATCGGCCACACCGCCCAGGGTGGGAATCAGAGCATTGCCCTGACTATGGTTCTTGATGTGGTCAATCAGGTACTTGATGGTGGACTGCTGGGCTTGCAGATTCACCGTGCGCTGGCGCGCCGTAGAACTCTGCTGCAGGAAGGCCTGTGCATTCGATGAGATGTCGACCAGATTGTTGCTTTGCTTGAAGTTTGCCATCGATGTCTCCACCTGCCCCAGTTCACTACTGATTAGTTTGATGCGCTCGTCAATGAAGTCAGCGGTGCTTTGAGCCAGACGATTCTTGTCGTCGATGATACTGCGCTTATAGGCTTCGAGCAACTCGTTCAGGATGTCTTCGGCACGCTTGATGTTGGTGTCCTGATAGACGAGGCTGACCAGCGTGCTCATCTTGTCGATTTCGCCCGTACTCAGGCGCGAACCGATGATATTGGCCGCACGGTCCAGGTCGAGATGGCTGACAATAATGTCTTCGTCGACATAAGGCTTGATATACTCAGGATTGGGAACAAGGGTGAAGGTGCCGGCAGGCGATTCCACGCTCTGTCCGAAACGGACTACCTTGTCGAAGTCGTTCTTCTCCCCACCCTGCACCGACATCTTGTAGACACGGGCTTCATTCTTGTTCAGTACGGTGACGTAGAAGGAGGACACCTTCGTCAGATCCGTTTCCTGGAACTGTACCTCGAACGGTTTATTGTCATAGAGCGACACGTTCTGCAGACTCTTCGCGTGGTCGTACAGGACATCAAGCTTCAACTGCTTGGCCACCTCCATCAACAACAGATGGCTGCGCAGGATGTACACCTCGTTCTTCACCGTACTTCCGGACATGACACCGTTCAGAGCCATCAGCGCATTGGGGTCGATGGACGAGGAACGGCGACTGCCACCTCCGGCATCGTCCTTAACCAGCATAACGGCCTGTCGCTGATAAATCTTCGGCTTCGTGGCCAAATACAGGCGGGAGAATGCAATGCTGAGAACGACAGAAAGGACAAACCACCTCCAGTTGTAGAGGACCATGTCCAGAATCTCACGCAACGAGAACATACTGTTCTCAGCTTCAACCTCTCCAGTAGTAGTTGGAGCTGCGTTGTATGTTTGCTGATTGTTGTTCGTTATAGTTTCCATAAAGATTTCTCCTTACTTAAGATTCGTAAGTGATATTACCAATGATGCGATAGATGCTAACAAGCCGACAACCATGGAACCGATCTGGAGGAACGTGTAGCCGGTGCTGCCCTTCACACGGACGCTCTTGTTGGGCTGTACGTAGACAACGTCGTTCTGCTGCATGTAGTAGGCGGGACTCCCGAACACGGACTTCGGGTCGCGCAGGTCAACCTCGTAGGTGACACGGTTTTCGCCGATCTCGCGGACAACGAGTACATGGTCGCGATGGGCAGAAGGGTTCAAGTCGCCCGCACGACCAATAACCTCCAGCAGCGTCAGGCGTTCTCCCTGAAATGTCTGCGTGCCGGGATTGCCGACATCGCCCAGGACAGTGACTTTGAAGGACATCACCTTCACGGTGACGATGGCATCACTTATGCGCTCGTCTGCAACACCGTTGCGGAACATGTTCTGGATATCGGCAGCCAACTGCTTGCAGGTCTTTCCATGAGTGCTGATGGTACCAAAGATGGGGAACTCGATGTTGCCGTTCTTGTCCACCAAGAAATAGGCCACGCGCGAAGTCGTATTGGCCGTAGCTGTAGTAGAACTATTGGTACCATTCGTCCCACCGCCACCACTACCAATGAGGGTAAGGGTGTTGAAACGCTGGATGAGCTCCGGCGTCTTGCTGGAAACAGAGATGGCAAGTTCGTCATCGGGCTGTATTTCCAGTTCAAAGGCCTTTTTGATTTCCTGGGGCACAGCATATAGGCTGTCGGCACCCTGCAAATAGACAATTTTCTTCTCACTCATACACGAGGTTGTCGATACTAGGACAGCCACGAATAATGCTGAAAAAACAAATTTTGCTATACGTCTCATAATGAAAAATGTAAACTCGACTGCAAAGTTACAAAAAAAAATCCATATAATTGCAAGGGGTTGACAGGAAGTTTTTATAAGAAAGATTTGGCAGAATGAAGAAAAAATGCTTACTTTGCAGGAAAATAAACCATGAAGAGCACAAGAATAGCACTATGGGCCACTGTCCTGACACTGGTGTTAGGCATAGGCATACAACTGCACGCTGAACGAGGTGTGGCTTCGTTCTACCACGACAAATTCCACGGAAGGCGGATGGCAAACGGCGAAGCGTACCACCGCGACTCGTTCACATGCGCCCATCGTCGCTACGCTCTGGGAACGTGGTTGCGCGTGGTCAATCCGAAGAACGGAAAGGCTGTAGTCGTGCAGGTTACAGACCGTGGTCCCTACTCACGCAACTTCACCATCGACCTCAGTCGGGCCGCAGCCCGGCACCTGGAAATTATCCCGCTCGGGCATGCCCCCGTTGAAATCATACAGGTTTCGTCACGCATGGGGGGCATCGTGCCCTTCCTGCTGGAAGAAGAAGAGCCCGATGTCGTGGACATCGAGCTCGATTTCGTTCCAGCAGCGGAATATCCCTTCCCCGACTGGCGACCGGACAGTATTGACTAAAATATCGTACGCGAGATGGTGACGCCCACCACCGGATAGCACTTGAAACGCTTCACCACACGCACCATATCACCGACCTTGCCCCTGACACCCGAAACGTCGTGAATGAGATCGATGGTCTGGGGCTCAGTTTCCACAAATTGCTTGGTTGCAGGGTCAAAACGCACCATATCGTATCCGTTCTTGGCAAAGTTGGTCTTGTAGACATTGTCAACATAGACACGGGGCGAACCGCCCCACAGCATCACGCCTGCATCAACGGCAAGTTTCCACTTCTTGTCCTTGGAAAACGATGTCGTATATCCCAGCCCCAGATAGGGACGGAACTTGTTTACCTTCATCGTGGCACGAGCCATACAGTTCTTGTCGGGCACCATCATAGCATCATCGCCATCCGGGAACTTACCCAAAGGCATACCCAGCATACCGGATTCGGTGAAGGCCGAAGCCAGTTCGCCAGCACCACCCAAATCGAAGGTATAAACTACATTGTTGCCATCTACATACTCCATCAGAGGCTCACCCTTGTAGGCTCTCAGGTACAAGTTGTTGAACATGCCCACAGCCATCAGGGTGGGAGCGTCCTCGGTGACGTTGTAGGCCTTGCCTATCTGCGAAGGGCCAGCATAGAAGCCAATCGTGAGGTTCCAGTGCTTATTGTTACGGAACGGCATCACATCTACGAGGAAACGGAAGTTACCCCAGGTGGGTTGCATGGTCATGTCCACACGTTCGTCGATGTGGACTCCAAGCATATTGTACAGATTGTTAGAAACACGATTTATACGGGCATCGTCGACATTGTGGTTATTAAATTCAATAGGAAAACTGCTACGGACATGGAACTTAGGCATATAGGTAAACCCCGTGCGTACACGCACATAGTCACCCACAGGCATGGCCACATCGAGACCGATGCCGGTAGAACTGACTGTCACGCCCAAATCCATGTGATTGAAGAAGTCCGCCTTGTGCTGCTGAGCCACAATCCCCGCGGCAAAACAAAGCGACAATAGTGTACTGAATGTCCGTTTCATAGCTGTAGATTTGCCTTATTTGATAAGTACTTTTTTGCCGTTGATTATATATACACCCTTACGAACAGCCCCCATCGGAACACGACGGCCCGTGAGGGTATACACAACTTGCGCGTCAACAGCATCGACGCTCAGAATAGCATCAATAAGCGTGTAGTTGCCCGTAATCACTACATCGTGGGCCGGCATCGAGGTGGGAAAATCGCTCCAACCATTGAAGACGTAACCTTCGCGCGAAGGCACCTCGAGGGGAGTGAGCGCTTCACCATAAGCTACCGTCAACTGCTGATAAACTTCGTCGTCGAGCATGTAGGTCAACGTATAGGAATTGACCGTGTACGAGCCCGTTACCTGCACGTCATGAGCCGGCATCGTAGCGGGTAAACCTTCCCAACCTGCAAACGTGTATCCCTCGCGGGTCGGGGCAGTGACGGCTGACGGACTCTGACCATATACAACGGTGAGCGTCTCGTACGTCTGCCCATCGAGAACGTAGGCGAGCGTATAGGAGTTTATTGTGAACGAACCCGTGACAACGATGTCGTTACCAGGCATCTCGGTGGGCAGGCCCTCCCATCCGCTGAAACTGTATCCCTCCTTCTGAGGTTCGTCCAGCGCCGATACGGAGGCACCGACCTTGAACTTCTGCGTCTGGTAAACCGCGCCGTCGAGCATATAGGTAATAGTATACTCGATGTTGGCCAAAGCTTCCTGATACTCGGCCTCGGTGACCACGCGCAACTCTGTAGGCGTGCCCTCGCTAACGGGCAGATAGGCTTGATTGGCAGGCAGAAAGGAACCCGTCTTCTTGGAAAATGTCTTCAGATTGGCACTCTCGCTGACGAAACCAAGCTGTCCGTCGGCCGTAATGCCTAGCACACGCATGGTATTGGCATCGAAAGCAGTGAGCGCATCCTGTGATTTGGGGCGCTTGTTATTGCAGAAATACACGCCACGCAACTGGTTATCGCTGGGAGCAGCACCCGACGAGGCAAGCAGTTCGAGACGATTGTTCGTAGCCTGGGTGGAACTGCATTCGATAAGTACGGGAGTGGAAGCAGGAACAACCCCTGTGACTTCACCCAACACAGCCATACCCATAGCTGCATCTACTTTGGTGATGATGTAGGCCTTCATACCGGTAGAATGGAAACTGAAGGGAAAGGCTGCATAGAAGGGATAGTAGTGCTTGCCGTCTACAGAGATCGTCGGAGTGATGCCAAAGTAGTTGGACTCGTCCGTAGCAGAAACGGCATGTACCGACCACTGACGATAGGCTCCCGTAGCATTCAAACTGGCCACTCCGTCGGGCACATCGGCTTGTTCACTGTCGCCCAGATACTTAGTAGCCACCGTGCCGCCAAAGGTACGAGTTGCACTAACCTCATAAAGCCCCATACTCTTGAAGGCGGGACTGGAGCTTAGCTTAACGTTGACATACGAACCCAACATAGCATACACACCCGAAGCCTGCGCACGAAGGTCGTAGTGGTCGGTTCCATGCTGTTCGATATAGATGATGGATCCTGGGTCGCTAATCGCACGATTCAAGTCCTTCCACAATTGTATACCTGCAAGGTCAAAGACATTGCGCTCGAGGTCGGAATTGTCGGTATTATCAGCAACATAGGCATAGCGCTCCGATCCATAATTCTGCACACGATAGTAGCCGTCACCATTGTATGCGCTGACAGGTAGGGCAGTCGCGGGTAAGAAGCCCGAAAAGAGCATGGAAAGGAATGCAAATAATGATTTTCTCATGAGATATTTTTTATTGGAAATAAAGCCCTCTCCCTACTCTCTCCTTTAGGGGAAAAGCAAGAAGAAGGCCTTATGGATTCAGGGTATAGCCCTTAGTACTTTACTCTGCAATACAGATGCTGACGCGGTTCTTATCGTTATCTTCGGGATAGGGCTGCTCCGTGTCACCCTTTGCAATGGTGGTGATGCGGCTGGCAGGTACGCCCTTCTTCAACAACATCTGACGAGTAACATCAGCACGACGCTGAGAATACATCTTGTTCAGTTTAGCATTACCCGTACCCTTATCAGCGTAGGCAGTAACGGTAACCTTTGCATCGGGATACTTCTGAATGTAAGCAGCGATATCGTTGATCTTCTGCATATCGTCGTCGGTAATCTGAGAACCACGGATGGGGAAGAATATCTCGCGACGTATCTGCTCACGTGCTCTGCTGGCGGTCTTTTCAGGCTCACGATAGACAATCTTCTCGACAATCTTCTCGACAGGCTTCTCGACAATCTTCTCGACGATGCGCTCGCCACAGTCGGGTTTCTCCTTTGTGACGGTCTTCGTCACCTTACCCAAGTTGATGCGCAGACCTGCCAAGGCATTCACGTACCAGTCGCTGTTGCCAGCCTTTTTGGAGTTGTAACTGTCCTTCAGCGTATTAGCAGTAACTTCGATGCCAACGTCTACACGCGGATGAACATGGAAGTCGAGATAAGCACCTACGCGACCCGTGAAGCGAGCAACGGTGCCGTCCCACAGCAGACGAAGATAGGCAACATCCGAACCTGCGGGGAAACCGTGGTCGGCCTGCATCTGAGGATGTACGGTATTCATAGCCTCGTCGTTGTTGAAACCGATGTTGGCACCCAAACCAGCAATCAGACCCACGCCAACCAAACGCTTCTTGTAACCGCCAATCCAGTTGGTCAGGTCGCAGTTCACGTCAATGGTAGGAGTAATGAAGTTCCACTTCCAGTAGTACTTACCCGTGGAAAGATTAGAACCTGCCTTGCTCTGCCAGCCATTCACGGCCAGACGCAGTCCCCACACGGGAGTGAACTGATAACCGGCAGCAATCTGCGCGTTGGGTGAAATCAGTTTACCGAATTTCACCTCACCCAGTGTGTACTGGGCACCACCCTGAGCCTGCAAGAACCAGTGGTGGTTGAAGGTCTCATAGGTTTCTGTCTCCTGCGCGGATGCACTAAGGCATCCGGCAGCGAGCAGCATTGAAAATAATATCTTCTTAAAATTCATAGTCAAAACATTTTTCAGGTTTATTACCTTTATGGCTCAACTTAGTCGATGGTCACGTAGTACTTGTGAGTTGAAATCTTACCATGGTAGTCAAGAGCTGAGTAGGCAATCTCATAAACGAAGCCTGTACGCATGTTCTTAATCTTGATACCGCGAGTTGCACCACTGACAACCTCGTTCATGCCTTCCTGCTCGTTAACAGCCTTCAGGGCACTGATGCAAGAGCCGTCGCCCTCCTGTGCAGAACTTGTGGCACTGAATACGTTGGTAACAGCCAGATGCTTCTTGCAGATAGGTACTAACAGTTCCAGGCTCCAAGTGGTGGGAACAAGGGTAATGTTCGGGTTAATCTTGGTGGGATAATTCTTTGCACTGCTCAAGAACCTTGTAGTACCACTGATGTCAATGAACATGACGGGCTGGAATACCTGGTTAACATTGTTAATCAAAGATACGACACGACCGTTCAGGTTTTCAATAATATCCTTAACACGACCCGTATACTTGTCGATAGCACCAGTAATCTGGCTCTTGTAGCCGTTCAGCTGATCCAGCAGAGAATTGGCATCCTCAACAATGTCTGCTATGTCATCCAGCATATCGTTGACATCGCCCAACGAAGTCTGTACAGAACCCCACAGAGACTCAGCGGCCTTGCTCAGGTCTTCTTCTACCCAAAGGTGGATACCCTTATATTCACCATTACCATCACCAACATATTTGAAGTCTTTTTCACCGGGACCGACCCAAACGTAATCACCAAACATCAGTGTTTTGGGATCCATGCTCATATCAGCATCCTCGTTAATAACGATGGGGTATGTCCTTTCTGCAATTGTGATTGTACTCTTAGACTGGTTGATGGTAACTTGACCCAAATCAACTTCAGCCGTACCTATTTCATTATCTTTATCATCCTTAACGGGAACAATCAACTTACCAGTATTATCCTTGGAGTTAACCGTAACGGTAGGAACAGCTACTTCCTGTTCCTCAATTGTAACAGAAGTATTCAGCTTGATGTTCACCTTCTGACTCAAATCCAGCGTATACTTCATGCCGCTAACGAAAATAGTGGTATCAATAGACACATGGAACATGGCCTTCTGAGCATCTGATAATTCACCGATTTCAATCTTCTTGATTTCGAGGTCCTGAATCTTCTGGATGATGGGCTGACCATTGATATTCTTGAATACAACCTTAACTGCACCCTTAGCCTTACCTGCAACACGGTCAATAAGGTTCATAGCAGCATCGTAGCCAGGCACCTTCTGTACGTTCAAATCCTTGTAAGACTCAAAGGACAGAGGCTTAATGGCCGTAGCGGCAATGTCGTAGCCAGAGTACAAGGCAGAGTCAGCATTAGTATCCGTCTTACGGGAAACCTTAACGGCGTTGGCATCCAAAGAAAGTCCCATGATTACGTCATACAGGTGAGAAGCAACAACCCTGAAGTCAGCGTTCAGGCGCTTGTTCAGCAGTTCCTTGGCAGCAAGCTTCAGTTTCTCAGTGTTGAAGTTAATTCTCTGAACCTTATTGATGTCGGCAGCGTCTACGTAGGCAGGAGCCTCATAGAATGCGTTGTTAGCAGCACGAGTATAACCAAAGGTGAGCACGTCATCACTACGCTTCAAAGCACCCAACTTGATACCAGAGGGAACGTCCTGGCTGTTCACCAGCGACAGGTTCAGACCCTCGAAGTTGGTATTTGCGGGGTTAACAGTGAGGTAAACCTTACCGGCATTGGCACCTTCCTCGTTGATCAGAGTCTCACCGGCAGAGAAGATAGTCTCTTCGTCCAGGCCAATCATTTGCATATCCTTTGCAGTCAGAGCCTCGGCAGGACGTACATAGTTACCCGTACGGTTCGTGGGGAAATAAACATCGTTAGCTGTAGTACCATAGTAGGCAACCAGCACGTTAGTATTGAAACCAGTGGGGAGACGCAGAGTACCGAAGGCAGGATTGTAAGTACCCTGTACGATGACATTCGTTACCAGATGGCGCAGGATGTCCTCAATGACGTTCAGACGGTTAGAGATAGACTCCAACTTGGTCTCAACAGCGTCCATCTGGTCGTTCAACTCGTCAATCTGCTGCTGCAGAACCTGATCGGCAGCCTTGTATGCGGTTTCAAGATCGCTAATCTTAGTATTGATGTCGTTCACAGCATCCTGCAGTTCCTGACGTACCTTCTCGGTCTCCTGGTCTGCGTATGCCTTGGCAGCAGCCAGGTTGTCAATAGCGAGCTGGCGAACGTCGTCAATCTCATCAGCCAAATCATCGAGTTTCTTCTTGGTCTCGGTCTCGAAGTCAGCAACTTTCTTGCTCAACTCATCGATACGGATGCTGTCAGCTAACGAACGAGCGTTGGCAGCAGAAGCACGGTCGTAGGCAACCTTCAGAGAATCGCCCAGTGCGATGACACGATTGTTGATATTCGTTACGGTAGTGTTCAGCGTACCGATAGCAGCCTGGTTAACCTTTGCCAGAGCATCGGCAGCATCAGCGGTGGTCTTAGCAGCATCGGCAGCGGTTTTAGCATTATCTGCTGCGAGTTTTGCTGCGGCGGCATCCGTCTTGGCACTGTCTGCTGTAGCCTGAGCCTTCTGAGCAGCGGTCTGAGCGGCCTGTGCAAGAGTATTTGCGGCGGCAGCAGCTGTCTTGGCGCTGTCAGCAGCAGCCTGAGCCTGGGCTACCAGGTTCTTCGTATCAATGATAGCCTGCTCAGCCTTAGACAGACGGCCGGGAATGGTAGAGTCGCAGCTACATGTTTCAATAGAATCAATCTGCTTCTGCAAGTTCTCGATGGCTGCGTTATAAGTTGCCTGGGACACATAAGTATTGGCAATGAATGAACGCAGAGCATTCAGCTCGCTGGTAACAGCTGCCGTATCAGCCTTGCCGCCAAGAGCATTCAGCAAATTGTTAACAGCAGCCGTATCGGCCTTGCCTGCCAACAAGGTCTGCAACAGCGTAATACGAGCGTTGACAGCGTCCGTGTCGCAAAGACAAGAATTGATGCCGTTGACCTGGTTCTGCAGGTTCGTAAGCAGCACCTTCAAGTTCTGAATCTGAGTGTTCAGTGCCTGGTTACCAGTGGTACCATCACCCCAAACCTCATTTGCAAGTTCCATGTACAAGTCCTCCGCTGTGTCCTTACAAGAAGTCACAGACATTCCCATGCCGATTGTTACAGCACACAGCATAAGAATTTTCGAAATCTTACTTTTCATGTGTTTTTAAATTTTTTATTAAATTAAACAAATTACATTACTTTCCTTTTCTCTAGCATTATTCTCTAATGACCTTTACCTTATATGCTCTATAGTTATGACATACAAAAAATCGCCACAAAGTTACAAAAAATACTTTATTCCGTTATCACACTACACACAAAAAATTATTACCATTTAACGTTTTAACACATTTTAACAGCCGGAGGCTCGCCTTGATATGGCTTTTTTCCACATAAAAGCAATAGGAAATCGGAAAGAAATGCGTACCTTTGCACATCGAAATAATAAATAACAAGATGCAATACACGCTATGAGACAGTTACTGATTATAGTTTTAGCAACAATCTTCCTGATGCCCCAAGGAGTTCAAGCTCAGAGACAGGCCGTACGGAAGTCGACAGATATACTCTGTCTCCTGCCAACAGCGACAGCGGCAGTACTCACCTTGGTGAACAAGGACGAGAAGGGATTGAAGCAGTTTGTGCTTAGCACCCTGACCTCTACAGCCCTCTCGTATGGATTGGAGGCATGTGTTACCAAGGCACGTCCTGACTGGGACGGTATGCACTCGATGCCCAGCACCCACACGATGATAGCTTTCAGCGGTGCATCGTACCTGCAACGTCGATATGGTTGGAAATGGGGAGCACCCGCATACGCCATAGCTACCTATGTGGCATGGGGACGCACCTACGCCAAACGTCATGACGTATGGGATGTACTTGTTGGTTCTGCCATAGGTGTGGGAGGTACTTACATTTTCACAAGACCCTTTATGAAGGGGGTTGATGTGGCCATATCACCAGCTGTGATTGACGACGCGAAATGTATCAATGTGGCAATCACCTTTTAAATGACTATTCCGATGAAACGACTGATATTTATATTTTGCGCGCTCACATATACGATAATAGGATATGCCCAAACGACGGAGAAAACCGTGTTGACAACAGCATTGAAGAAAAACTGGTTCATACAGACAGGTATTGATATTTCCTTGCAGAAACCATACAACCACGAATTCTCCGATGCTTTTAAGGAAGGTTCTTCCTGGGGTGTGGATGCGGCATTCGGACGATGGTTTACACCTGAGATTGGGGTACGTGCTAAAGTTAACTGGGAAAATGGCATACCCCTATTCCAAAAGAATAAGGCCAATTGGCTAGCACCCTTCTACGAACCGGGTAAGAACATGGAGCGTGGCGGATACCTCACCGGCAATGCGGATGTACAGTTTGACGTCCACAACCTCTTCTTTGGATACAATCCCAAACGTCGATGGAACATGCAGGCCTTTCTCCGTGCAGGATTGGCCTATAACTTTGGTGTTTCGAAAGGTTCACCGCTTATAGGTGCAGGTATTGGCAACACCATCCGAGTCGGTAAAGAACGAAAGACAATCCTCTATGCGGATATTGCATACAATGGCGTCTCTTCCGGTTTCACAGGGCATGAGAGCACCAGCACGGATATAGGAACTGGCCACAACGCATTTTTTGATATTGATTTTGGTGTGCAGATTAATCTTGGCCAAGACCCGGGTTTTCGTAAAGCATCAGAAGTTGACTCATCAGAGGGAGGGGTTGAAATATGCCGTTCATTATGGTCAAACTGGTTTATACAGGCTGGTTTGGACATGACCTTACAGTTTCCTTATGACCACAAACTGTCCGAAGCATTTACCAAAGGGCGTTCGTTTGGTCTCGACGCAGCAGTCGGCAAATGGTTTTCACCAGAGATTGGCGTTCGCATCAAGGTTAACTGGGAAAATGGTTTCCCCCTCTTCCGCAACAAGAAACTGGAATGGATAGCAAGCGGCGAATCCGGAAAAAGCAATATGGACCAGGGGGGCTATGTAGCTGGCGACTTTGATGTAATGTTCAACGTACATAACTGTTTCTGGGCCTATCGTCCCGATCGCAAATGGAACGCCATCGTATTTGCCCGTGCCGGCATCGCCTCGAATTTCGCCATTGACTCTGCATCGCCATTGGTCGGCGTAGGCTGCGGTATATCGCGCCGCCTCGCACCTCGTTTCAGCATCTACGGCGATATGGCCTATCAGGTGATAACCAGTGAGTTCTTTTCCGGCGTTGCCCATACCGGAATGTCCGTAAGCACAGGCCACAATGCGTTCATGGATTTCAATGTCGGCATTCAAGTGGATCTGGGTCGGAGCAAAGGTCGCTTCGCCCTACACTAATAAATCGAGTAGGAGGAAAATGAAGTAGTTTGGTTCATCCGACAAATGCATAGGTCTTATCGTGTAGAGAAAGGATTTTGAGTTCAAAGAACTTCTCGTCTCTGTATCCATATGCTTGTCTTTTCATTGT
>CAJOJA010000014.1 GCA_905234735.1 uncultured Bacteroidaceae bacterium
GGTTAAGGATTCAGTTACCGAGAAAATCTCGGCAACTGCCTCTGATGGGAAGAACTATATGACTCAGTTTTACAACCTCGATGCCATCATAAGTGTGGGATATCGTGTCAATAGCATCCGGGCTACTCAGTTCCGCCAGTGGGCTACCAGTGTACTGCGAGAATATGCCATTCGTGGATATGTGCTGGACAGAAAGCGTATGGAGAATGGCACGTTCTTGGATGAGGACTACTTTGAACACCTGTTAGCAGAGATTCGTGAAATTCGTCTGTCTGAGCGACGTTTCTATCAGAAATTGACGGACATCTATGCGACAGCAATTGACTATAATCGTGATGCTCCCACTACCAGGCTCTTCTTTAAGATGATGCAGAACAAGATGCACTATGCCGTTCATGGACGTACGGCAGCGGAACTAATAGTAGAACGAGCTGATGCAGAACAAGAGCACATGGGACTGACCACTTGGGAGAATGCACCTGATGGTAAGATAGTCAAGACAGATGTGTCGATAGCCAAGAACTACCTGAAAGAGGTGGAACTGGCAGATATGGGACAGTTGGTGAATGGTGTACTGGAATTGGCAGAACGTATGGCTAAGCGCCATATACCTATGACGATGGAGGACTGGGCCAAACAGATTGATACCATCTTGGAGGCTGGTGGTAATGAAGTGCTGCAAACGGCAGGTTCTGTAACAGCAGAAGAGGCCAAAGACCATGCCGAGACTGAATTTGAGAAGTACCGCATCGTACAAGATCGTTTGTTCCAAAGCGACTTTGATAAGTATTTGGGTGAGTTACCTTTTGAAGGTGAGTAAGATTCCGGTATACAACATATCATTTCGGTAATAGGACGTAGCCTCTTACCTTTGCACCCGATGATGAGCCATAAAACGGCTGGTGGCTCACCGTCGGGTGTTCATTGAAAGCAATTCATAGCAGAATGTGGAATTGAGTGCTGTTGCCAATTCGTAACCCAGATTTTCCTCAATCCCCCAAACTGCCTTTATACAAAGAAAAGCTGAGAAATCTTACAAAGTTTAAAAAAACGCAATCTGCCAACATAAGACGGATAAATTCTTTAGAACGGAGGGTCGCCGTCCACAGGGTCGCTGGCACCGAAGGGCGACGTGTCGGGCATGTTCAGGGCCATGCCACCCATGCTGGCAGCCTCCTCGTCCGAGAGTTTGGAGCTCACCGTGGTCGAACCGCCGTATTGGCTCTGCGGAAGCGGAGCGGGAGCCGTGTCCTCGTAGTCTTCGAAACGGGCAAACTGGTGCTTGAACTTCAGCTTGATGACGCCCGTGGCACCGTTACGGTGCTTGGCAATGATGAACTCGGCCTTGCCGGTCATGTCCTCGCCGTCGACCTCCATAATCTTATAATACTCAGGACGGTGGATGAAGCAGACCATATCGGCATCCTGCTCGATGGCACCCGACTCGCGCAAGTCCGAGAGCTGCGGACGCTTGCCCTCGTTGCCCTCGCGGTTCTCGAGTCCGCGGTTCAACTGCGACAAGGCGATGATGGGGATGTTCAGTTCCTTGGCCAGTCCCTTCAGGTTGCGGCTGATGGTCGAGACTTCCTCCTGTCGGCTGCCGAACTGCATGCCTGAGGCATTCATCAGCTGCAGGTAGTCGATGAGTATCATCCTTACCCCGTGGTCGCGTACCAGACGGCGGGCCTTCGTGCGCAGTTCAAAGATGCTGAGGGCTGCCGTGTCATCGACGTAGATGGGGGCATCGATGAGTTGGTTGATGCGTGCGTCCAGTTGGTTCACCTCCACGGGGCTCAGCCGGCCGCTCTTCAACGTCTCGCCAGGGATTTCGCAAACGTTCGATATCAGGCGGTTCACCAGCTGCACATTGGCCATTTCGAGCGAGAACATCGCCACAGGTATGCGCATGTCCACAGCCATGCGTTTGATCATCGAAAGGATGAACGCCGTCTTACCCATGGCCGGGCGGGCGGCGATGATGACGAGGTCGCTGTTCTGCCATCCGTTGGTGGCCTTGTCCAGTTTGGCGTAGCCCGTCGAGATACCCGACAGTCCGTCGGTGCGGGCCATCGTCTCCTTCAACCGTTCCATCGCCTCGTCGATGACGGGATTAATCTGGGTGTAGCTGGTGCGTTGCGTCTGCTGCGATATGGTGTACAGCTCGGCCTCGGTCTCCTGCATCAGGTCGGCCACGTCCTTCGTAGGGTCGAAGGCATCGCCCAGGACACGGCTGGCAAAGGTTATCAGTTTGCGGGCCTGATATTTCTGGTGGATGATTTTGGCCTGATACTCGATGTGGGCCGAGGTGATGACGTTCTGCGTCAGCTGGGCGATGTACATCACCCCGCCAGCCTCCTCCAGTTTGCCCTGTGTCTCCAGGTACTGGGGCACTGTGATGACGTCCACCGGACGCTGGTTCACCTGCAGCGCCTGAATGGCCTCGAATATCACCTGGTGGCGATGGTCGTAGAACGACTCGGACTGCAACAGGTTCTGCACCTGCTCATACGACTCCTGCTCGATGAGCAAGGCACCCAGCACGGCGGCCTCGAAGTCCAACTGCTGCGGCTGTTTGTGGCCGTAGGCATCCATCTGGGGCACCTCCACCACCTTCTGCTTCGTCTGCCGTTTCCCACGGCTATTCGTTTGGTTTATTGTTGGCATATAACTGTCGAAATGGGTTGCAAAGTTATGAAAACTTTGGCAGACTAACAAGATTTTTTGCACGCCGCACGACAAAAAATTTGCATAGTTCAGAAACATTCCTTACATTTGTACGTCGAAAACTGCAGACACCGACCGATGGACGGACAAACACCGTCGACGGACGACCGTTCATCGCTGATGAATGTCCGTACACCGACGATGGCTGCAGTTGGTCATACGAAACCCATAAAAACACAATACGAATGGCAAAATTTATCTATCAGGAGATTGGTGGAATCACCAACAAGGGAGAGAGTATCGTTAAGCCCCGTTTCGTGCAGACGAGGCAGGTGAGTACAAGCGAATTCATCAACGAACTGGCGCATCGCAGCTCGCTGACACGCGGCGAACTGGTGGGCGTGCTGCAGAACTTGGCCGATACGCTGCCCTCGTTCCTATCGCAGGGCCACAGCGTCCGGCTAGACGGAATCGGACTATTCACCCCCACACTGACCATGCGTGGCGGAAAGCCCGTGACAGAGACCACCGACGAGGGTTCGGCAGTGACCCACAACGCCCAGAACGTGGTGCTCGACACCATACGCTTCACCCCCGACCGCGAACTGGTCAGCCAGACACGCATGGACTGCAACCCTACCCACGACCAGTTCCAGGCCAACCGCAAGGCTATGGAGACGCCCTACACACGCGAGGAACGCTTGCAGCGCGCACTGAAGCATCTGGCCCAGCAGCCCATGCTGACCGTTTCCGACTACATGGAACTGACCGGACTGCGCCACACCATGGCCGCCCGCGAACTGCGCGAATGGGCCGAGGGCGAAAAGCCCGCGCTGCGGAAGGTGGGGCGCGGCTCACACCGTTATTATATATTAAATAATGTATAAAGGCTTGGCCGTTTGGCAAAAACTTACTACCTTTGCCTACAGAACCCCAAAAACTAACCAACAAAAAACGATGAAGACAAGAAACTCTATCGTGCTGGCCATACTATGTCTGGCACTGGCCCTGGGCCATACGGACAACGCCTGGGCCGGCAAGAACGCCGACATGCGCGTAGCCTACGTATTGAAGAACCTCGGCATCAAGCGCGACGTACAGCAGAAGCTGCAACCCCTGCTCGTCAGCTATATGGCCGACAAAAAGACGGCCAACAAACCGTACGACACGTTGAAGGACAAACTGAAACCCAGCATCGAGGCTGGCACCATAACGGAGAAGCAGGCCCAGGAACTGCTCACCAGGAAATGGGACGCTGCCGAGAAGGAACTGGCCGTGAAACGACAGTACGAGACGAAGTTCCGGACCGTTCTGTCGGCCAAGAAGACGTATCTCTGCTTTGACCTGCTCAACGACAAGAAGAGCAAGATACGAGGAGAGGATGAGAAAGATTAAGAATTAGGGATTAGGGATTAGGGATTATGAACTCCTATAAGGCTTGGTTTCTGGCTGCGCGTCCAAAGACGTTGACAGGGGCGGTGGCTCCTGTCTGCGTGGGTCTGTCGGCTGGTTGGGTCTCGCTGGGCAGTCTGCAATGGGTGCCTGCGGCATTGTGCATCGCCTTTGCCCTGCTGATGCAGATCGATGCCAATCTGCTGAACGACTATCTCGACTTTCGAGGAGGCATTGACCGCGAGGACCGACTGGGTCCGCAACGGGCCTGTGCACAGGGATGGATAACGCCCGAGGCCATGCTCCGAGGCATCGCTGTGGTCACCGCCGCAGCCCTCTTGACGGGACTCCCGCTCATTGCGTGGGGCGGATGGGAGATGCTCATCGTCGGAGCCGTCTGCGTCATAGCCTGCGCCCTCTACTCCACCCTGGCCCGTCTGGCCCTGGGCGACGTGCTGGTGGTCGTCTTCTTTGGCATCGTACCCGTCTGCACTACCTACTACCTGCAGGCCGGCAACGTCGGTCAAGAGGTATTCCTGGCCTCCCTGGCCATGGGGCTCGTCACCGACTGCCTGCTCCTGGTCAACAACTTCCGCGACCGCGACACCGACCGTCGTGTGGGCAAGCACACCATCCCCAACCTCATCGGCGAGCGCCGCACCTACATCCTCTACGCCCTCATCGGAGCCACAGCCTGCGCCCTCGTCTACAGCCAGACCCGCCTGCCCATCTTCTACCTGGCCATCAACTTCTACCTCGTCAGCCGCATGCAGCGCATCCGCCGCGGCCGCGAACTGAACAAGATACTGGGGCAAACAGCCGCCAGCATCCTCCTCTTCGCCCTACTCTACTCCGTGGGCATCATCTTTAACATATAATTTATAAGCAACATACATGGCACAACAAACGGACGACAAGAAGATTATCTTCTCGATGGTCGGCGTGAGCAAGACCATCCAGCAGAACCAGAAACAAGTACTCAAGAACATCTACCTCTCCTTCTTCTACGGAGCCAAGATAGGCATCATCGGTCTGAACGGCGCAGGTAAGTCCACACTGATGAAAATCATTGCCGGACTCGACCAGCAGTATCAGGGCCAGGTGGTCTTCTCGCCAGGCTATTCGGTGGGCTACCTGCCACAGGACCCGCAACTGGACGACCAGAAGACGGTCATCGAAGTGGTGAAGGAAGGCGTGCAGCCCATAGTGGATGCGCTCACCGAATACGAAGAGATAAACCAGAAGTTCGGACTGCCCGAATACTACGAGGACGAAGACAAGATGAACGCACTCTTTGCCCGTCAGGGCGAACTGCAGGACATCATCGACGCCACGGATGCATGGAACCTGGACAGCCGTCTGGAACGGGCAATGGATGCCCTGCGCTGTCCGCCAGCCGACCAACTGTGTGAACATTTGTCGGGCGGCGAGCGTCGTCGTGTGGCCCTGTGCCGACTGCTCTTGCAGAAGCCCGACGTGCTACTGCTTGATGAGCCGACGAACCATCTGGATGCCGAGTCGATAGACTGGCTGGAACAGCACCTGCAGCAGTACGAGGGCACCGTCATCTGTGTCACCCACGACCGTTACTTCCTCGACGATGTGGCCGGCTGGATTCTGGAACTGGATCGCGGCGAGGGCATCCCCTGGAAGGGCAACTACTCCTCGTGGCTGGAACAGAAGACCAAGCGCATGGAACAGGAGGAGAAGGTGGCCTCGAAACGCCGCAAGACACTGGAGCGCGAGCTGGAATGGGTGCGCATGGCACCGAAAGCCCGTCAAGCAAAGGGAAAGGCCCGTTTGAACTCGTACGACAAGATGCTGAACGAGGAACAGAAGGAGCGCGAAGAGAAACTGGAAATCTTCATCCCCAACGGTCCGCGCCTGGGCAACAAGGTCATCGAGGCTCACGGGGTTTCGAAGGCATACGGCGATAAGGTGCTTATCAAAGACCTCGAGTTTATGCTGCCGCCCAACGGCATCGTAGGCGTCATCGGTCCCAACGGAGCCGGCAAAACCACGCTGTTCCGCATGATTATGGGCCTGGAGAAACCCGATGCCGGAACCTTTGAAGTGGGCGAGACCGTGAAACTGGCCTATGTGGACCAAAGTCACCACGACATCAAGGCCGACCAGTCGGTCTATCAGGTTATCAGCCAGGGCAACGAGCTCATCCGTATGGGTGGTCGCGACATCAATGTCCGTGCCTACCTCAGTCGCTTCAATTTCTCCGGTGCCGACCAGGAGAAGAAATGTGGTGTGCTCTCCGGCGGTGAGCGCAACCGTCTGCATCTGGCAATGGCCCTGAAGCAGGAGGGTAACGTGCTGCTGCTCGACGAACCGACGAACGACATCGACGTCAATACCCTACGCGCTCTGGAGGAAGGTCTGGAATCGTTTGCTGGCTGTGCTGTAGTCATCAGCCACGACCGCTGGTTCCTGGACCGCATTTGCACCCACATCCTCGCCTACGAGGGCGACGGCCAGGTCTTCTACTTCGAAGGTTCCTACTCGGAGTACGAAGCCAACAAGTGCAAGCGCCTGGGCATTGAGGAGCCGAAGCGTGCCCGTTACCGCAAACTTTACGAAGACTGAAATTAATGCATAATTCATAATGAAACGCCTTTCATTTTTCATTTTTAATTTTTCATTTTTAATTTCAGCCTACGGCCAGACCTACCCCATCTCGCCCGTACCCTTCACCAGCGTCAGCATCGAGCAGGGAACATTCTGGGGACAGCGACTGCAGGCCAGCAGGGATGTGACGATTCCCTTGGCTTTTAGCAAATGTGAATCCGAGGGACGATACAAGAACTTCGAGATTGCCGCCAGACAGCTGAAGGGCGAGGATACCTCGGATGTAAAAGTAAAAGGCTATTCGTTTGACGACACCGACGTATATAAGACCATCGAGGGAGCCAGCTATCTGCTGCAGACCTACCCCGACAAGAAACTGAAGGCGTATATCGACAGCGTACTGGCCATCGTGGCTTCGGCACAGGAGCCGGACGGCTATCTCTACACCTCGCGCACCATGAATCCCCGTCATCCCCACGAATGGTCGGGCATGAAGCGGTGGGAGAAGGAGGAAGACCTGAGCCACGAGCTGTACAACCTGGGCCACATGGTCGAGGGGGCCATTGCCCACTATCAGGCAACGGGCGAACGCACGTTCCTGGACATTGCCATCCGCTATGCCGACTGTGTCTGCCGCGAGGTTGGGCCCAATCCCGGACAGGCCTGCGTGGTGCCCGGTCACCAGATACCCGAAATGGCACTAGCCAAGCTGTACACGGTGACTGGAGACAAGAAATATTTGGACGAGGCGAAGTTCCTACTCGACTATCGCGGTAAGACCACCATCATACATGATTACTCACAGGCCCATAAGCCCGTAGTCGAACAGGACGAAGCCGTGGGCCACGCCGTGCGCGCTGCCTACATGTACTCGGGCATGGCCGACGTGGCCGCCCTGACCGGCGACTCGGCCTATATCCGTGCCATCGACCGCATCTGGGACAACATCGTCGGCAAGAAGATGTACATCACCGGCGGCATCGGCAGTACGTCCAGCGGCGAAGCCTTCGGCAAGAACTACGAACTGCCCAACATGTCGGCCTACTGCGAAACGTGTGCCGCCATCGGCAACGTCTACGTCAACCACCGCCTGTTCCTGCTGCATGGCGAATCGAAATACTACGATGTGCTGGAACGTGCACTCTACAATGGTGTCATTTCGGGCGTGGCTTTGGACGGCGGAGCCTTCTTCTACCCCAACCCCCTGGAGTCGATGGGCCAGCACCAGCGCCAGGCTTGGTTCGGCTGCGCCTGCTGTCCGTCGAACATCTGCCGCTTCATCCCCTCCGTGCCTGGCTACTTCTACCAGACCCACGAGCGCGACCTCTACGTCAACCTCTTCGGAGGCAACACGGCCCAGCTGAAAATCATGGGCAAAAAGGTGTCGCTGAGCCAGGAGACCAATTATCCGTGGGACGGCGACATCACCCTGACCATCCGCGAGAACAAGGCCGGCAACTGGCGGCTGCGCATCCGCATCCCCGGTTGGGTGCAGAACAAGGTAGTGCCCAGCGACCTCTACTCGTACGGCGACACCAAGCGACTTTCGTACTCCGTACGGGTTAATGGCGAAGAAATTGTAAATAGTAAATCGTCATATAGTAAATTAGAAAATGGTTATCTGGGCATCGAGAGGAAGTGGAAGCGGGGCGACCTCGTGGAGATTCACTTCGACATGGAGCCGCGCCTCGTTACAGCTCTGGAACGCGTCAGCGCCGACCAGGGACGCGTCAGCATCGAACGCGGACCGCTGGTCTACTGTGCCGAATGGCCCGACAACGAAGGTTTCGACCTCGGGGGCGTACTGCTGAACCAGAAGCCAGCGTTTGAAGTTGAAAGTTCAAAGTTAAAAGTTAAAAGTTTAGCCTTCGGCAAGACACAAGCAGAAAAGGACGGGAAAGAACTTTCAACTCTCAATTTTCAACTTTCAACTCTGAAGACAGATGCCCAGGTTTTGAACTTCGACGAAGGCGGCAAACTGACCACCCGCGACGTTCGTCTTCGCCTCATTCCCTACTATGCCTGGAACCACAGAGGAGCGGGCCGCATGATGGTGTGGCTACCCCAGCAACTGCGGGCCACAACACCTGCACTGCCCCCATCACTGGCCAGTCGCAGCAAACTCACCAGCAGCACCCTAACGGCAGCTCTCTCGGCCATCAACGACCGTCTGTTGCCCAAAAATGCCGAGGACAAGTCGGTGCCCTACTTCCACTGGTGGCCCAAGAGAGGGGGGACGGAATGGATACAGTACGACCTGCCCGAGCGCACACAAATCAGCCAATCCACGGTCTACTGGTACGACGACAGTCCCTGGGGCGGTTGCCGTGTGCCCAAGGCGTGGCGCATCCTCTACCGCGAAGACGGACAGTGGAAGCCCGTCCCTGGAGCCGACCACTATCCCACCCTGCGCGGAGCCCTCTGCACCGTCCGCTTCACCCCCGTCACTACCAACGGAGTGCGCATTGAGATAGACCTGCCCGACGACAACTCGGCGGGTATCTTTGAATGGGAAATTGAATAAGCCATGAAACATACATATACCTTTTCGGCCAGAGTCTGCACGATTGTCGTAGCAGCCCTGTTTTCTGCCTCGCAACTTCTGGCGCAAGGCAGTTCCACCAACCGCACAAGCCTCATCCAAAACCCCTCGTTCGAAACCGACGGGACGGCGGGCTGGACGGTGAAGAACATGAACCTGCAAAGCAACACCGTCTTCTCGTACAAGGCGGGCACCTACTATCTGGAAACGTGGGTCAGCACCGGGCAGCAGATTGCCGAGGCCTCTGTGACGCAGACGCTGAAGTCCCTGCCTCAGGGCAACTACCGGCTGACGGCCTCGGCCCTGCACATCCAGCAAAGCGGCAGCGGCAGCACCAACAATAAGGGTGCGGCCCAAACGGGGGCCTACCTGTTTGCCGGCACCACAAAAGTGGTGGTGACGAACATGAAGCAGTACACGCTCGACTTTTCCGTCGTCGACGAAGAGGGCGACATCCTGATTGGCCTCCGCACCGAGAGCCCCACAGGCAACTATCTGTGCGTGGACAACTTCAAGCTGCAGTACATAGGTGAGGTTAACCCTGCCGACTTTGCCCGCGAGGTGCAGCAACTTGCCGACCAAGGGCGTGAATTGCTGGACAAGGGCGTTCAGCAGACGGCTGCCGAGGCACTGACCGAGGCCATCAAACTGGCCGCGAAGGCCCTTGAGGGGACGGGAACCGACGAGGCCGGCCAGACGCTGTACGACACCACGGCCCTCTCCGAATCCCGCACGGCGCTACTGGAAGCCCTGAAACTGGGCGAGGCTTCGCGAGCCCTCTACGATGCGCTGCAGGAGCGCATCGACTACGCCGAGAAGGTTGTCGGATGGTGGGAAGGCGTGGCCCGCAAGGCTACGGTGCTCGGCAACCTGAAGACGGCCATCGAGACCGCCCGCGAGAATCTGGTGGACTACACGCTCACCGACGCGCAGCTGAAGTCGGCGGCCAACACCCTGAAGACGCGCACCGCCGCCGTCGACAAGAAGATTTACTGCAGCGGCAGCGCCTGCGGCACGGATGCCGAGCTGAAGAAGTCCGACAGCTACTGGTCGTACGAACGCTCCCTACAATCGAAGCACTGGATACTCTTCTGGGAGAAGGGCTACGGCACCAGCGTTCCGTCGGCCGTTCCCGGCATTCTTGAACGGGCCGACAAGATTTTCGAGTTCTATGCCGACAGTCTGAAGTTCATCACCATTAACCAGGGCAAGTCGAAGACCGACACCTATAAGATGATTATCCGTCTGCGCCACACCACCGACTGGGAGGCCAGCGGCAGCGGCATCGACAACCAGATAGGACTGCTCACGCTCTCGAACGGTGCCCACACCTCGCGCTCCGGCCAGACCGTGGCCCATGAAATCGGACACTGCTTCCAGTACCAGACCCACTGCGACAACGGCAACCAGAACGGATGGATGTACAACTGGGGCCAGTCCACGCTGAACGTCTTCTGGGAGATGTGCGCCCAGTGGCAAGCCTACAAGTTCTACCCGACAATGCAGTTCGTCTGGGACTCCGGTCAGGGCAACGACTGGTTCGGCAACACCATCAACGGCCTGCATCGTCACCCCTTGTGCCCTGCCCTGCGCTACCACAACTTCTTCATCCAGGACTACTTCTGCCATAAACATGGCATGGATGCCATCGGCTACCTGTGGAACAAGTCGCGCAGCCCCGAAGACCCCCTGCAGGCCTACATGCGACTGTATATGTCGGGCACCACGGCGCAGAAAATCAGCCAGCTGGGCGACGAAATGTGGGAGTATGGCGCACGCATGACCACATTCGACCTCGACCCCATCCGCCAGTACGGCAAGGACCGCATCGGGTTCCGCGAGCAGACTGCCCTGAACAAGGAAGACGACGGATTCTGGAGCCCTACGGCGGCCAACTGCATCGAGAATTGGGGCAACAACGCCATCCGGCTCAATGTTCCCAGCAGTGCAAAGACCGTCTACGTTGAATTCGTCGGCGAGGCCGGCAAGGACGGCTACACGGCCCTGAACACCACGAAGGCTGGCTGGCGCTATGGTTTCGTAGCCCTAAAGAGCGATGGCACACGCGTCTATAGCGACATCGGCCGCGCCACGTACACCGAATCCGAGGGCCTTCTCGCCTTCGAATGTCCTGCCCAGTGCAAGAACCTGTGGCTCGTCGTCAGCGGCGCCCCCACCAGCTACTGGACGCGCGACTGGCTCAGCTGGGACAGCAACGAGAGTACAGCCGAACAGTGGCCCTACCGTGTCAAACTCTACCAGACCAACGTCTACGGCAAGGCAAACAACAACACCTTCCCCACGGGCATAGATGAGATAGACAACGAAAAGCCGACAATTGACAATGAGAACGTCTACAGCATGACTGGTCAAATCGTCCGTCGCGGCACCACTTCCCTGCAAGGCCTGCCCCGTGGTATCTACGTTGTTAAAGGAAAACGGGTAGTGGTTAGGTAAGTAATAGTATGTATGGTGGAGGGCATCATCATGTCCTCGCCCATGCGAGCCACATGACGCATGCCCCAGAAGGCGTAGGCCTGCCCGTCGTCATCGACAAAGATCTCGGCATCGATGCCCCCACGATTGCCTTCGGTCAAAAGGGTGGATTCGGGTGTATAGGGCAAGGCAAACCGGCCGGCATGACGGGATTGCGGAACGTGCCGTCCTTCTGTTCGCCCCATGTCTGCCATTTGCCCCACGCAACGTTTTCCTGTGCACGGGCCGTCATGGCCAGAAGACTTAGGACGAGGAAAAGCCCTCTCCTCCAGCCTCTTAGGCGTCCCTTCTGCATATTATCCATTAAGAATTTTCAATCTTCAATATTCAATTCCACAGTCTTCAGGTCCTCCAGACGCGAGCTGTTGCCATACAGTATCTGGTATCGGCCTGGATGAGCGTGCATCGTGTTGGTCTTTACATCGAAGAGTTCGAAACTGCTGGGCGTGAGGGTCAGCACGGCATCAACCGTCTGGCCAGCCTTGACATCAACGCGTTGGAAGGCACGGAGTGAACGCAGTGGACCATCCACATCCTGCAGGTCGCGAATATACACCTGCACAATCTCCGTACCGTCGCGCTGACCTTTGTTGCTTACAGGAACCGAGAGTTTAATGGCGGACTTTGCATTTTGGATTTTGAATTTTGAATTATCCACCTTCGCCTCCCCTATCTCAAAGTTAGTATAGCTGAGCCCGTAGCCGAAGGGGAAGAGTGCATCGGAGAAGTAACGATAAGTACGACCCTTCATCGAATAGTCCTCGTAGTCGGGCAACTGCTCCGTAGATTTATAGAACGTGACGGGCAGTTTACCGCTGGGGTTGCAGTCGCCAAAGAGCACATCGGCAATGGCCGTTCCACCCTCCTGACCAGCGTACCACACCTGCAGAATGGCGTCGCACGACTGCGTCTCGGGCTGCAAGGCAATGGCCGAGCCCGAACAGTTGACCAGTACGACGGTCTTGCCAGCCTGTTTCAGGGCACGCAGGAAGTTGCGCTGAACCGCGGGCAGTTCGATGTTCGTACGGTCACCACCACGGAAGCCTTCGACGTTGACAGGCATTTCCTCACCCTCCAATGCTGGCGATATGCCACCCACGAAGACCACCGTCTGTATGCCGTTCAACTGTGCGATAATCTTCTGGTAGTCGATGGGCCGTTCCTTGGCCACATTTATTTTCATGTCGCTGCCCCACGTCTTCACATACTGGTAGCGCACCTCGATGTTATACGTGCGGCCAGCCTCAGCATTGATGACGGTGCGCGTAGGCGTACAACGCCAACTGTGCGACCTCTGCTTGCGCTCGCCATCGACATACACCTCATAGTGACCCGTACTTTCCACACTCACCACATATTCGCCAGCCTCGCGAGGCGTGAACTGCGTCTCGTAGCGGGCTGAGAAGTCGGCAAGGTTGACGCCAGGGGCGAAGTTGTGCATACCGGCTGTGGTGACGGAAACCGGACTGGTATAGTATTGCGTAGTGACGGGCGTTCCCTCCATTCGGGTATTGTTCCAGAAGGTGCCGCGCAAGCCCTTTCGACCCGCCATCTGACAGGCACTGGACAGCAATTCCTCCTTCACCTTATCGTCCACGAAGTCGCAGCCGGGAAGATACAGCAATTTTCCATTATTCGCTTTTAATTTTTCACTCTTCAATTTTAACTTCGCACATATCCCATCCAGAATGGTTATGGTGTGGTTGGGCGTACCGTTGTAGTTGCCCCACATCATGGGCTGGTTGTCGGCATTGGGACCGATGATGGCAATGCGTTCCCGGCCAGCCTTCAAGGGCAGCACGTTGTTCCTATTCTGCAACAGCACGATGCTCTGACGGGCCATCTCCAGAGACTTCTGTGCACTCTCCTTCGACGACATTGCCGAATAGGGAATCTTAGACCATTCCACCAGCGACGGTTCGTCCATCTCACCCAGGTCAAAACGCCCCTCCAAAAGGCGCAGCACGTGTTTGTCCACCTCTTTCTCGCTGATAAGCCCGCGACGCACGGCATCAGGTATGCTGCGATAGACATAGTTGTAACCACACTCTACATCGGTACCAGCCAGCATGCCCTTGGCCGAGGCGTGTACGGCGTCGCTGGAACTCTTGTGACTCTCCCAAAAATCGCTGACGGCACCACAGTCGCTCACCACCAAATACTGAAAGCCCCACTCGTCGCGCAGAATCTGCTGCAGCAGCCGGCTGTTGCCGCAGCAGGGTTCGTCATCCAGCCGTTGGTAGGCACACATCACCTCGCGCACCTTGGCGTCCTGCACCAGGGTCTTGAAGGCAGGCAGATAGGTCTCCTGCAGGTCGCGCAGCGACACATTGTTCAGATTGGCCGTATGGCGTGTGTACTCCGGTCCGCTATGCACGGCGTAGTGCTTGGCACAGGCCCACAGTTTGCGGTACTTCGATGTTTCGGGCCCCTGCAATCCGCGTACCACCTGAGTGCCCATGACGCTGGTCAGGTAGGGATCTTCACCGTAGGTCTCCTGCCCGCGTCCCCAGCGTGGGTCGCGAAAGATGTTCACGTTTGGCGTCCACACCGAAAGGCTGTGGAACTTCTCATCCTCTCCGCCTCCGTCCATGCGGTGGTGGTACTGGGCACGCTGTTCGGTGCTGGCTATGTCGAAGACCTGATACAGCAGGTCGGGATTGAACGAGGAAGCCATTGCCACAGGTTCCGGGAACACCGTCACGTTGGTCTGATTGGCAGCCCCGTGCAGGGCCTCGCTCCACCAGAAGAACTTCTTGATGCCCAATCGGGGAATGGCTGGCGACTCGTCCAGCATCAACTGGGCCTTCTCTTCCAGCGTCAGACGTTTACACAGGTCGGCAGCACGTTCGCGAGCCGAGAGGTTTGGATTCTGGTAGGGCAGCTGCTGTGCCGACAGAGCAAGGCACGCCGTCAGCGCCAAACATAGGATTTGTCTTTTCATAGTGCCTTAATTGTACAAGGTTATGAACTGTTATTGGGTTAAAATCTATGCAAAGGTATGCAAAAAAAATGTTTTTTAACACCTATTGAAAAAAAATGTTATAAAACTTTTGGATTTTGATAGAAAAAGGATAACTTTGAAAGCGAAAGTGAAACAAAGATAAACGATGATAAAGAAGTCTTTATTTCTTCTCTTGTTTATACAGCTTTTGGGAAGCCCCCTACTGCACGCACAGCATGTTGCCATCAACAACAATGTGCTGTTTGATGTCGTGGGAGCCTTGTCGGCTGGTGTAGAAGTTCCATTTTCGTCCAAAATGTCCCTCGAGGTGTATGGCAGCATTCGTCCGTGGAAAAGAAGGGAACAGCGTGTTGGCAAGCATTGGCTGATGCAGGCACAATACCGATTATGGCCCTGTCAGGTGATGAACGGCTTCTTCTATGGCCCCTACATACACGCTGGCGAATTTAATATTGGAGGCAAAGATCTGTTGGCCCGTATGCTCCTCAAGCAACCCAAACAGTACCGATATGAAGGGTGGCTGATCGGAGCTGGCATGGGTGTGGGCTACGAATATGCGCTGGCAAAACACTTGAACTTAGGTGTCGAAGTGGGTGTCGGCTATACCTATATTAAATATAAGCAATTCAACTGCGAGGTATGCGGTGCGCCGAAAGACGACAGCAGGAAACACTATGTGGGTCTCTCTCGGCTCGCCCTTAGTCTCATCTACGTCTTCTAAACTGTGGCAAAATGAATATACGATTCCCTCTTCCCTACCCCATATTGAAAGGTTATGCCGCAGTCTGCCGATTGCAGTTGTTCCTGCTGCTTTGCATCCTCATGCCTCTCACAGCTTCAGCTGGTCGGATAAAGAAGAAAAAAAACGATGCAAAGCCTATCCGCGAATACCTGATGACCATCAACCGGTCGGCTATGGCTGTGGTGGACAGCAATGTCGTTGTCTCGCTGCAGATGACAGCCTTGCAGGATGTCCCGGCAACGCAGTCGGTAATCCTGGCTCCCGTGTTGGAGGACAGCATCACATTGCGTTCGGCAGTATTTCCACTGATATTCATCAACAGCCACAACCAACAGATATACTTCGAGCGCAGCTTAAAGTATAATCACCCCGAGGCCCTGGCCCTGCGCAAGAAGAGAGGTGTGAATCTGGACATCGACTACCTGCGCACGATAAAGCATGAGCCATGGATGGACAATGCCGTATTGAAGCTGCGGAAGCAAAGTTGCGCCTGCGAGAATCTGAAAGACAGAGGCGAGGAGTTGATGGTTGCAAGTTTCGCGCAGACCTCCGCGCCAGTTATCAGTCTCTTCCCTGTATATCTGATACCACCAGCAGACAATTCGGTGAAGGTGCGCGAGGAACACGGCTCGGCTTACCTGTGCTTTGAAGTAAACAAATGGGACATCAAGCCCGACTACATGAGCAACCCCGTCGAACTGCAGAAGATACACAACTCCGTCAATTTGGTCAAGAACGATTCGAACGTAACTATTCGCAAGATGACCATTGAGGGCTTTGCCTCGCCGGAAGGTTCGAATGCACATAACCTCATGCTCAGTGAGAAACGTACGGAAGCCCTGAAGAAGTACTTGTTGAATACCAATATCGCAAAAGGTATCAACATAGAGGCAAGCGGTAAAGGCGAGAACTGGAAGGGCTTCATGAAATACCTCAACAGCGGGGCTAACATTCCACAACACAGCAAATTGCTCAGCATTGCCACCAGCGACCTGGCACCCGACGAGAAAGAGCAGAAAATGCGCAAGGAAGCCCCAGAGGGATTTACCTATGCCGTACATAACGGGTTCCCAAGCCTGCGTAGTACGAACTATACCGTCATCTACACGGTCAGACCTTTCACGCTGGAGGAGTCGGAACAGGTCTTTGAGACGCGCCCCATCAACCTCAACTTGAACGAGATATACAGGCTGGCAGACAAGTATGCCAACAACGAGGAGAAGTACAGTTCCATCATCCGTAAGGCATCCATGCTCTACCCCAACGATTCGTACATCAACCTCACGATGGCCTATCTGGCCATCAAGAGAGGGGTGGCAGACGAGGCTGCCGAATATCTGGACAAGGTTGATGCCTGTCCTGAGAAAACAATGAACGAGGGACTTGTGGCCTATCTCCGAGGAGATTTCGAAAAGGCCATACAGCTTGTGCAACAGGCTTCAGCAGATGGAGTGGAGCAAGCCGCCGAGCAACTGAAAGAATTCGAAAAACTGAAAAAACAACTAATTAAATCCAACACACCATGATGTATTCAAACAAGAGCCTTTTAGCGCTACTGCTTACGAGTTTCATTCTCTGCAGTTGTAGTAATTGCGACGACACGGAATTCGAGAACGGTCAGGAAAAGACAACACAGAGTATGGCCAACGTCGTCTTCCATCTCCAGACGAACACTTCCACCACATTCACGACGCGTAGTGTGGAAGACAGCTACTCCCACGTGCAAGGCACGGCAGACGAGTATAAGGTGAACAACGCCCGCGTGTATCTCTTCGATGCTCCGACCAAACTCTTTGTCAAGAGCATACAGCTCTCAAAACTGGAGCGCACGGGCAGCGATGCCAACGGCTACATCATATACGAAACCGAACGCGTATCAGTTCCGCAAGGATCTTACGACATTTTCGTCATTGCTAATACCGACCGCATTATCAACAAGAACACCGAATCCGAATTCCTGGCCAGCATTGACAGCATCACCTATGTCAGAGGACAGATTGAAGACATCTCTAAGGGCATCGTCATGTCGAACCGTGCAGCCGACAACGCCGGCACCGTCATTGCCAACAGCGAAAGCAACGAAGAGACGGTCATCAACGTGACACTTGAACGTGTGCTGGCACGCATTGACATTGCAAAGGGTTCGGACAAGTTCCAGCTGACCGATGATAACAGCAAGCAGTACGCCACCGTCAGCCTTGAAGGGCACTACATTGTCAACCTGGTGAAATATTACTACACATACCGACATACCGCAGAACTCACATCAATGACAGAACCCGAATGGAGCATCAACGAACACTTCGGCAATATCAAAGATGTCAATGGTTATGTCATTGACCCCTTCTTCTTCAAAAAGACCATTGACGCTTCTTCATTTACAAACTCCGACAAGTACTACGAACACTTCTTCGGAGACTATAGCAATCCCAATGCCGTTGCATGGACAGCGTTCAATCCTGCAGCAGCCGTTCCACAGTACAATACCATCTACTGCCTGGAAAACTGCACATTGGCCCCTGCCCAGAAGAATGGCTACTCTACGGGAGTCATATTCAAGGCAAAACTGGAACCTTACAACAACGTGTACAAGAAAGCAACAGACGGAAGCCTGGAACTGGTTACCGACACGGCTGATTATCCGGAAGTGCTTTACTACTATAACTACAAATTCTATGCGTCTCCCGAAGCACTGGCTACAGCCATCGGAGTGACCTCCGTTTCGGGCGTCAACCTGGACACGTATCAGGCCCGCAAGTATGAAAAGACCGACGAAGGCTACTTTTGCTACTATACCTACTGGATTCGTCACTTGGACAACTTCAAATCCACAAGTATGGGGGTAATGGAGTTCGCCATCGTACGCAATAACCTCTATCGTTTGCTCATCACAAATGTGTCGGACCTTGGCTATCAGCAACCAATGGTCAATCCCGACACTCCAGACGAGGGAGAAACCTATCTGAAGGTGCTGCTTAACGTTAAACCCTGGATTGTCAGAGACCTCACAAACATCGTGCTTTGAAAAAGCTGCTCTACATACTGTGCATTCTGTCTATGATGTCCTGCTCGTGGGTGAAGGACGACATTGACGATTGTCCCTTCGGTTTCTGGCTGAAGCTGCACTACACCTATAATATCCTGGATGTGGATGCAGCACCAAAATACGTGACGGACGCGTACGTTTACGTCTATGATGAAGCGGGCAACTTCGTCAAGCGCATCTACGTCAGTCAGGAAATGCTGAAGAGCAACGACCACCGCGTCAGGGTGGAAGGTCTGGCAGAAGGCAATTACCAGTTTGTGGTATGGAGCGGAATAGCTAACAATCACTATGCCGTATCTGGCGACGCGCTATCCATCGGTGACTTCCGTCTCGCGCTTGCCGACGGCATAGGGATTTGTTCCGACCAGCTCCCCAGCCTTTTCTATGGCTATCTGCCAGCGGTACACTACGACGACTCGTATGCAGAGCACGATATCGGGCTGATGAAGAATACCAACCAGTTGGCTTGTATTGTCGTGTCAATAGACAACCAATTAACGTTGTCCCCCGCCAACTACACGATGAAAATCGTTGCAGCCAATGGTATCATGAATGCCCAGAACCAACCCGTGGCCACGATGAAGACCACCTACGAGCCTTTCGTAAAAGAGAGTGTATTGCTCAACGATCCCGATTACGGCACACTCAACGGTCTGAAGTTCGGGCTCTCCACCCTGCGTCTGATGGGCAATTCCGAATGCCGCATTATCCTTGAACAGAAAAGTACTGGGCAGCACCTGTTCGACATCTCCCTTCCAGAGTACATGGGCATGATTGGGAGCCTTTACACAAACAGCGGACGGGCTTTGGGTGTGCAGGAGTATCTGGACAGGCAGGACTTCTATACGATTGTTTTCTTCCTTTCGGGAGATAAGGGTATGCTCATGCAGCTACAAGTCAACAGCTGGCGACTGAGAGCCAACAACCACTTAAAACTCTGAAGCATTGACACTACGTCGGATTTTCATATAGCCTGTTTTGGGGTTCGATGCTTTTTCTCGTCGGTTTGCTTACGGCTTGCACCAACGACGAAGAAGGAGATGCGGACTCAGCCACGCTGCTGAACATTGGTGACAAGATACCGTCATTTGCATTCACAGACGCCGAGGGGGAGGGAATGACATCGTCGATGTTAGACGGAAAGGTCTTTATCCTGAACTTCTTCGACACCAGGTGTCCCGACTGCCAGCAAGAACTTCAGGTGTTGCAACGGATATATGAAAAATACGGAGCCAGTGTTCCTGTCATTAATCTGCCTCGCAGTCAGACGAAAGACGAAATCCAGGCTTACTGGGACAATGCAAGGTTCTCAATGCCGTTTTTCATTCCATCCGACCAAGCGCTCTACTATAAGTTTGCAAAGAAAGGTATTCCTCGAACCTACGTCATCAACGATGAGGGGACGATACTGGCAGCATTCTCGGATTCACCTATCGCTGACTATGAGACACTCGAAACCATCCTGCTTCAGAGGGTTGGAGAGACGGAACCGAACGACTCTGTCAACGTGTCGTTGAAAGTGAATGTCCTTACACGCGGAAATGCGATTGACGAGTATTACTTCCACAACGAGTACACCATCAGCCGCCTCGATGTCTATTTTTTTGATGCCGAAACCAAGAAGTTATCCACCAAGGCAGTGGTCTACGGACTTACCCAGGCTGAATCGCTCTACAACACCCGATATGACATCACGTATATCTTCGACCATATCAGAGTCCGTGTCGGTGTGTATGATGTCTTCACCATTGCCAACTACGATTATGCGCCCGACGAGGTGGAGGACGAAATGGAGCTCCTCAATATGGTTGACAGCATTACCTACAAGGAGGGTGTCGCATCCAATATACCTGACGAGGGCCCCGTTATGACCAATCGTGCCACATCATTTCTGGCGTTTGATTTTACTGCGTGGGCAAACAAGAGCTGTTTGATGGAAGTTGAACTGGAACGTGTGATGTCAAAGCTGCAAATCGGTGTTTCGCAGAACACTTTCCAGTTGACACACAACGAAAAGAAATATGCCGACATCAATATTACCAATTACAAGTTGGTTAACCTGAACAAACAATACTATCTCTTCCAGCACAAGGACAGCCTTTCGTCCCTCGCCGAGCAACCCGTGTTCTCCCTCCCCCGCAATTTCAGTGACTATAACGACGAGGACGAACAATACGTTGTCGACCCACTGTTTTACAAAAAGACACATCGGGCATCTGACGCTGAAGCATTCCGCAACTACTACCTTTCGTGGTTCGGAACCTACACGACAGACGACTTCGCTTCCATGCCTTCGGCGGACAATTACGGATATGCCTACATTCTGGAAAACACCACCTTTAAGACAAGCCAGAAAAACGGCTATTCGCCAGGCATCGTCTTCAAGGCTGCTGTAAATCCCGTATTCGTGTTTCTCTACGACACAAACCTAAAGACCTTGGTGGAAGAAAACCGTCCAGAGTATTGGCCTAAGACCATCTACTTCTACAATTACAATTTCTATGGTTCCATCCAGTCCATCAATGTCGCCACCGGACTCACACTTGACGAGCTGGAGACCTACACAGACGCCCAGCTGAAGCTCTACGGCATCAAGCAATGTAAATTCAACATGGGAGTCTATGAAACCTATTATACCTATTGGATTAAACACCGTTCTGACGATGCCAACCCCATGGGACCCATGGAATATGGCATCGTCAGAAACCATTTTTACAGACTGACCATCACGGGCATCAGCGGCATCGGCGACAGTTCCATCACGCCCGATATCATGCGTGACAACCATCCGAACTCCTACTCCGACGTGATGGTGAACTGATTCTATACCCCCACCTCAATCATCACGAAGCTGTACGGAGCCAGTTCCACGGTCGTCTTCTTCTTCATCTTGATAGTCTCCGTCTTCGGAGCGATGGGCTGCTTATCGAAGTTATTCTCGTCGTCGGCCTTTCCAGCGAGCACGGTCTTTGTGGCCGTCGAGGCCAGTGTCTTGAAGCGCGAGAGGTCCACGTTGGCCTTCTTGCTCTGGGCGCTGGCGTTGCAGAGTTTGACGAAGAGGCGGCGCGTCTTCATGTTCAGCACGACGGACTGGCCATAGTGGACGTCGGGCTGGGGCTGAATGATGTCGGAGTTGTCGCCCTTGAAGCGGACGCAATCACCGTAATAGTACTGTCCGGCCGACTGTCCGAACATCTGCTGGATGTAGTAGCTGCAGGTCAGGTAGGGGCGCTCGTTATCGAAGTAGATGAGGTCGGGATTCCAGTTCGTGGCCCCCTTGCGGGCGAAGAGGGGTGCGTAGCTAGTCATGCTGACCACGTCGCCGTTGCGCTCCACATGCAGCAGGTAGAGACCCTCGGCCAGCGCGTCAATGAGCTTCTTGTCTTTGGCTGCATATTCGCCCAGATAGACCTTCGTCTTGCGGTCGCGCGGATAGCTGTCGTACTGTCGGCTTGAGAGGAAGTATTCGTTCTTCTCATAGTAGTGTTCGTCCAGGATGGGCAGGCCCAGCTCGTCGGCCAGTCGCCAGCCGTTGTCGTAGTCGGGATTGCCCTTGTGCGAACCCGGACCGGCCGTACCCACGATGATGATTTCGGGATGCGCCTGCGTGATGCGTTCATACATATACTTGAAGCGCTCGGCAAATTCGGGTGTTATCTTCTCCTCGTTGCCGATACCCAGATACTTCAAGCCGAAAGGAGCGGGGTGGCCCTGCTGGGCACGCTTCTTGCCCCAGGTGGTGCTGGCATCGCCGTTGGCCCACTCAATGAGGTCCAGCGCATCCTGCACCCACTCGTCCATCTCCGACATGGGCACCACGTCCTGCGCCTGGTCCTTCATGCCCCATCCGCCGTTTGTTCCCTGGCATGAGACGCCGCAGGGCAAAATAGGCAGAGGAGCCATGCCCAGATCTTCGCACAGCTGGAAGTACTCGTAGTATCCCAGCCCCATCGACTGATGGTAGCCCCAGGTGTTCTTCAGCTGACGGCGCTCGTGGCGCGGGCCGATGGTGGTCTTCCAGCGGTAGGTGTTCCAGAAGCCGTCACCGCCGCCGTGTACCACGCAGCCACCGGGGAAGCGCATGAAGCGGGGATTCAGGTCGGCCAGGGCCTGCACCAGGTCCTTGCGCAGGCCGTGACCCTTATACGTGTCCTGCGGCATCAGCGACAACTCGTCCACGTCCACCGCACCCTGCGTCAGCACCAACAGCTGCAGGGCAGCGTTCTGACAGTCCTCGGTGGGCGTGAGCACGGCCTCGTACTTCTGCCATCCGTTGGAGGCCACCAGCACGGCCGTCTCGGCCAGCAGCTTCGGGTCCTTGCCCCAGCCCTGCGGCTGCACCAGGGCCACACGTACCGACTTCGTCTCGCCCTGCACGTTGCGTAGGAAGGCCGAAAAGTCGTAGCGCTGTCCGCGCTTCACGTTAATGCCGTCAAATCCGTTGTTCTCCAGGCCAACGCCCTTCCAGCCCGAATAGTCGTAGTACTCCTTGGCGCGCTCCACATGGATGCGCATGTAAGTGGGATTGTTGGGGTGCAGCGCCTGGTCCATGCGCGACTCTATGCGGCCCAGCGAATGGCCCGGACGGATGAAGTGCCAGGCTGTAGCGGGGCCCCATCCGTCGCGCTCCGTCGGGTTGAACTCGAACGATCCGTTCTGCACCAGCTCGGCAAAGAGTCCGCCGTCGGCGCTGGAACTGATGTCCTCGAAAAAGATACCAAGTAGTTCGTCACTGATGGGCTTTCCACCCTTTGGGGCCGTAAAAGGCTTCTGGGCCTGCAGGCCCACGCTTGCTGCCAATGCAAGGGCAGCCACAGTCATAAATCTCTTCATATTTTTACTGTATTACAGGTTTTTCCCCACAAAGATACGATTTAGTGAGCGAAACGCCAAATTTCTTTGAGCATTTTCTTGCCTGCATAAGGCTGTGTTTAGTTTATACAGGGTTATGAAACAAAAGACCGTCAAACCGTCACCTTTCGAGATAAACCCTTGAAAAGTAAAATGCAGTCCATCATTTGGAGGGAGCTCAAGACTGCAGCTACTTGTCTACGTCAGGAAAGATACAAATTGCAACGGATATTGCACTTTTCACCCTCGTTTTCTTGCGTGTATCGAAGAATAGTTTTAACTTTGAACTCACTATGGCAAAAGAAAAGACTATGTATGTCTGCTCGGAATGCGGACAGGAGGCGGCGAAGTGGGTGGGGCGCTGCCCCAGCTGCGGACAGTGGAACACGATGAAGGAGATAAAACTCGGCCCCTCTCCCCGCTCCCCCCTTGGGGGAGAGAGCCTGCCTTCCCACTTGAGGGGAGGTTTGGAGGGAGCTTCCCCTCAGCCCCTGCACGAGATTAGGGCCGACGCCGAGGTGCGCATCAACATGGGCGACGGGGAGCTGAACCGCGTCCTGGGCGGCGGACTGGTAAGGGGCAGCCTCGTCCTGCTGGGCGGCGAGCCGGGCATCGGAAAGAGTACCCTCATCCTGCAAACCGTCCTGCACCTGCAAGACCGTAAGATTCTGTACGTCAGCGGCGAAGAGAGCGCCCGGCAAATCAAGTTGAGGGCGGACCGGCTCTCCCCCCCACGAGGGGAGCGGGGAGATGGCCTTCTAATTCTCTGCGAAACCAGCCTCGAGGCCATCTACGAGCACATTGAGGCGGAACGGCCGGACATCGTCATCATCGACTCCATCCAGACCATTCAGACGGAGGCCGTGGACTCCTCGCCGGGCAGTCTCTCGCAGATACGCGAGTGCGCAGCCTCGCTACTGAAGTATGCCAAGAGCGGAGGTCCGAGCATCATCCTCATCGGCCACATCACCAAGGAGGGCACGCTGGCCGGACCGAAGGTACTGGAGCACATCGTGGACTGCGTGCTGCAGTTCGAGGGCGACCAGCACTACATGTACCGCATCCTGCGCGCCCAGAAGAACCGCTTCGGCAGCACCTCGGAACTGGGTATCTACGAAATGCTGCAAGGCGGGCTGCGACAGGTCTCGAACCCCAGCGAACTGCTGCTGACCGAGGGGCGTGAGGGACTGAGCGGCATTGCCATCTGCGCCGCCATCGAGGGAGTGCGCCCGCTGCTCATCGAGACGCAGGCCCTGGTCAGCACCGCTGCTTACGGCACGCCACAGCGTTCGGCCACAGGCTTCGACAACCGCCGACTGGGCATGCTCCTGGCCGTACTGGAGAAGCGCGTGGGCTTCAAACTGGCACAGAAGGACGTGTTCCTGAACATCGCCGGAGGACTGCGCGTCACCGACCCAGCCATGGACCTCAGCGTCATTGCCGCCGTCCTGTCAAGCAACGTGGATGCAGCCATCGACACCGACACCTGCATGTGCGGCGAGGTGGGTCTCTCGGGCGAAATCCGTCCCGTCGCCCGACTGGAACAGCGCATCGCCGAGGCCGAGAAACTGGGATTCCGCCGCATGGTGGTTCCCGCCCAGGGACTGAAGGGCATCGACCAAAAGCACCTGGCCATAGACCTCGTCCCCGTACGCCGCGTGGCCGAAGCCGTCCGCGAGTTGTTTGGTTAAAAGAGACGGACGCAATTCTGTTATCTGGGTAAATATAAGGTGGGGGCTATAAATTACCACCATATCATAACTTTCGCATCTCGCTGTTGTACTTTTCTCTACCAATAGCGTGACATTTCTACCGAAGATGGTAATATAAAGGTAGAAAGTCCGTTATTTGAATATGCAAATAGAGAGAAACAACAGCGACGAGGTATTCATCCAAAGAATACTGGAAGGGCGGCAGAAGGACTTTGCCCTCCTGGTGGAGCGGTACGCCAGCCAGCTGCTCCATTTCGTTGGTCGAATCATCCCCGTTAGGGAAGAGGCAGAGGAGGTTGTGCAGGATGCCCTGCTGGCAGCCTACCAGCGTTTGGCCGACTATGACGCGCGACGGGCTACCTTTGCCGTATGGTTGCGGCGAATAGCCTTCAACACCGCCACGCATCATCTGCGACGACAGCGCCCGATACTAATTTCCATGGATGAGTATTTGGACAAGGTCAGTGACACCAACGATGCAGACCTTGACCGCCTGTTGTCGGAAGGAGGGCCAGACCTCAAGGAACTGTTAGACCGTGCCCTCAAGGAGCTACGTCCCGAAGAGCGTACACTCCTGCACCTGTTTTATACCGACGGACGTTCATTTTGCGAGATTGCCTTCATCCTCGGACTGGGGGATGGGAACAATCCCGCCCGTGCCGTGTCGGCTCTCACCAGCCGCCTGCACCGCATCCGTAAGAAACTGTTTGTAACCATAAATCGACTGCGCAATGAACACCAATGACATTCCCCAGGCACATCCCGAGTTGCTTGACGCCCTGCATCGTCAGGACGAACAGGCCCGAAAAATGAAACTCTCCGAGGGCTTCACAGAGAAAGTGATGAAGAGAATCCAACAAGGTCAACAGACTCACCCTCTGCCCCTCCCTATGAGGAAGGAGAGTGGATACCATTCCGTATGGCGGAAGGTCGCAGCAGTCTTTGTCGCAGCCGCTATTCTTTGCGGATTGGCATGGGCCGTGATTCCGCATTTAGTATCATTCAGAACTAAATCAACTCCATCAACATCAGTAACTACTCCCCTCCCAACAAGCGAGGAGCAAGGGGGTGTGTCCGTCTGTTTCGACAACACACGCCTCGACAGCCTGCTCACTGTTGTCTCCACACACTACAAACGTAAACTATTCCTGGACAATGACACAACGGGCGGGATGCGCCTCACCACGGTATGGACACCGGCCCGGCCCCTTGCAGAGTTCATCGAGACGCTGAACGAGTTCGACAATCTGCGACTTACTGACCGGAACGACACACTCTTTGTTGTATCCGTAACAAAGGAGGATGGAAAATGAAGCAAATGTCATTCTACCTTATTATTATATATGTTCTATTGTCAGCATGTGTAGGGACCTCTGCCCAGACCCTTACGTTTGACTTTCAGGACACGCCCCTTGCCGATGCACTCACCGCTATCCGCGATTCGCAGCAGGACTATACGTTCCACTTCATCCACAACGACCTCGAAGGCCTTACCGTGACATCGCGTATCCGGAACCAGGGTGTTGAGGAGGCCGTGAAGCGGGTCTGCAAGGGACAACCCGTGAAGATGAAGACGAAGAATAATCGCATTTATATACAGGCCAAGGGGCAGACACGTCCTGACAGCGTGCTCCTCTCGGGTAAAGTGGAAGACGGATTCCTGCGGATGCCCCTGGCTGATGCCTGCATCTCCATCCTGACGACCGATAGCACGATGGTCGCGGATTCTGTCAAGATCATACGCTTCATTAACGGCAGAGGGGAACTCTCCATGGCCCACTATGGAGCAAAAGTCAGCGGACGTCACGCGGAATATCTTGTCCGTGCCCAGTTGGACGGCTACGACGAGGCCTGGCAGCGCGTGCGCCTCGGGGCTCGGCAGGAAGAGGTGGAAGTGCCCACCCTGCAGATGCGCAAGAGCACAGCCGTAACGATGCGCGAACTTTTGGTGACGGCCACGAAGGTAAAGTTCTATTGGCATGGCGACACGCTCATCTACGATGCCACGGCCTTCAACCTTCCGCAGGGTTCCATGCTCGGCGACCTCATCCGGCAGATGCCAGGCGTGACCATGAACGACGCAGGCGAGATATTCGTCAACGGCCGCAAGGTCGATGAACTGCTGCTGGGTTCTCGCTCGTTCTTCGGAGGCAACAAGAAGGTGCTCATGGAGAACCTCCCCTACTACACCGTGAAGAACGTGAAGGTCTATGAGAAGCAGTCGGACAGAAGCGAAGCCCTTGGTTACGATGTTGACCCGCGCCGTTACGTTATGGACGTGAACCTGAAGGACGAGTATAGCCGAGGCTATATAGCCAATGTGGAGGCGGCAGGCGGAACCGACAAGCGCTGGCTTGCCCGCGGATTCATGCTGGGCTTCACCAAGCAACTGCGCACGACACTGCTCGCCAACGCCAACAACGTGAATGAGTATCGCCACATCGGGGAGACGGGTCACTGGACGCCAGGCATGATGCCGCAATCTCTGCTGACGACACGCAGCGTGGCCACCGAGATAGACTACCAGCCGAAGAACAAGAAAATGTCGGAAACGCTGCGTGCCGAATACTCCTCCACGACGGACAAGGAGAACGTGCGCCAGCGTCGCGAGCGGTTTCTCGAAGGCCGCACGCCCACGTCACTTTCCGAAGCCCTTGTCCGGCAGGGCACCCAACGGCTGAACGTGAACAATACTTTTAAATGGAATAAACCTTGGGCATACGTTACCGCTGATTTACACTATACCCACCGCGACGGTTCGTCCAGCGATGTCTTTGAGCAATGGGACGACACACTGACCACCGCCATGCGTGCCACCGCCACGAACAAAGGAACGACGTGGAATGCCAGCGTGGACGGTCAGGGAACCTTCAATGTGGGCAGCAAGCCCAAACAGCACATCTTCTACTATGCCAGAGTGGAGCATAACAGCGACGAGACGGAGGATGCAACACGGTGGAACCAGACACTTCCCTCGTCCCTCCGGCATAATGCACGCGATGTCCATAACCGCAAGACATGGGGAGGTGCAACATTCACCTACCACAAGGACCTTGCCCATGGGCTACATCTGTCGGCAGGCGACGGAGCATTCCTCACGGACGACCGCAATCACGACTGGCTCTACCATCCCGACACGCTCCTTTTACCATCTCAGCTGGATGCTCTCACGGCCATCACCGACCCCGCCAACTCCTACGACCTCCATCGCCGCCGGTGGGAGCATAAACCAGGCGTGGGGCTGTCCAAGAACAGCAGCTATGTGCATCCCGACTTCCACATGTCGATTGGCTACCAACGGTGGGCCATCAACATGGGCGTGCCTATCATCCACGAACGTCTTGGTTATCAGCGTGGGTCTATTGACACGCTGGCACGGCAGACAACCCTCATCCTGGACCCCAGTGCCTCGTTCCGCCATGTGTGGAAGGACGGGCGGCGCGATTTCCACCTTCGCCTCCACTACAGTAATGCTCCAGCCAACCTGCTCGACCGCATCGACTGGCGCGACGACAGCCATCCGCTCGTCGTAAAACTTGGCAACCCCGACCTGAAGGGCACGTCGAAAACGTCTTTCGAAGCCGATTACTTTGACAGGACAGGACCCCGGCAAGGGATGTACTACCTCGCAACCTCATTCAACTACTACCATCGCAGCGTCGGGCAATCCTCCACCTATGACCCCTTGACGGGTACCTACACCTATAAGCCCATGAACATCAGCGGAGCCTATAGGGCACATGCCGATTTCAGTACCGACCGAAACATTGGCCAGCAACGCTACTGGACGTGGCACGTAAATGCTAGTGCCGACTGGGACCATGCCAAGGACCATGCCATGTTGGCTGGCGAGACCGTGAGCCACGTGAACACTGTAAACACCCTGATGCTCAAGACCGGGGGCCGCATACAGTACAATAAAGGGAAGTTTAACATTCGTGCCTCGGGCGAGGTGCAGTGGCGACACTCGGAGGGACAGATGCGCGACTTCGATATACTCAACGCCTTCGACTATGAGTACGGCATCACGGCCCGATACACCACACCGATCTACTGGAAATGGACAGGCGAGGGTTTGTCCCTCTCCGTTGATGCCACGATGTACAGTCGACGAGGGTATGGCAGCAACGAGTTGAACACTGACGACTTCCTACTCAATGCCTCCCTTAGTCAGCCTTTATTAAAGGGCAAGATCATCCTCCGCATCGAAGCCTACGACCTGCTGCACCAGCTTTCCAACACACAGTACATAGTGGATGCCCAGGGCCGCACCGAGACGTGGTACCGTTCCCTACCCCGCTACGTCATGCTACACGTCGTCTACCACTGGAACCGCAACCCTAAGAAATAACACTGTTTTTCAATAAATAGGATTTAGTTAGTAAGCACGTGCAAAAGCCCCTGCCATCCGTGAGGACAGCAGGGGCACATTATTTCAAGACCTGAAATACGAATATTAAAAATATTTTGTATCTTTGTCCCCCAAAGGAAGGAAATGGATGCAATGCAAACCGGACAAAACTTCCTAAATATGGACAACCATGAATCTGATCATCATTGGAACGGGAAAGATTGAACACGATAGTGAATTATTATGATAATGATTTGGTTCTTTACTTAATTTACACTATCTTTGCCCCCAAAAGGAAGGAAGTTAGAATGTATACGATTTTAAACAGCGTACAGCCGAATATCGCTCAATTATGTCGGAAACATGGAGTTCGTCAACTCTATGCCTTTGGTTCTGTGCTTACTCCCCATTTCACTAAAGAGAGTGATGTCGACCTGCTTGTGGACTTCAATAAAGAGGAAATAGCAGATTATTTCACAAACTACTTCGACCTGAAATATGCTCTCGAAGCCTTGTTAGGCCGTGAGGTAGATCTTGTAGAAGACAACGCTATCCACAACCCCATTTTCCGTCGCAACATAGACCGTACTAAATCTATGATTTATGGATGAATATGTAACAAAATATCTTTACGACGTACTGAGTGCTGTGGACGAAGTCCTTGGTTACTTTGAAGGCCATCCTAAACTATTTGCTGATTTTTGCAATAATATGATGCTCCGACGTGCTGTGGAACGTAACGTAGAAATCATAGGTGAGGCCATGAACCGAATTCTAAAGGAACAACCCGAAATTAATATCACAAATGCCCGAAAGATTGTCGATGCCCGTAACTACATTATTCACGGCTACGACCGTCTTTCACCTGATATTCTCTGGAGCATCGTCATCAATCACTTGCCTCTACTTCGAAAAGAGGTCTGTACGCTTTTAGAAGAATAGAATACAACAACGGAGGAAGGAGTTACGACCTTCCTCCGTTGGCATTATAAATGACAAATGAATAAATACAAACCATGAATCTGAGCATCATTGGAACGGGAAAGATTGTGCACGAGGCATTGCCTGTGATTGTGGGCACCGAGGGCATCAGGGTGCGCAGCATCTGGGCACGCGAACATTCGCTGGAGAAGGCACAGGCATTGGCTACGAGGTTCTGCATACCGATTGTTTCGACGGACTATACTGCGGTGCTGAGCGACCCGCAAGTAGATACCGTTTACATCGTCCTCATCAACAGTGCACATTACGACTTCGCCCTGCAAGCCCTGCTGGTTGGTAAGCATGTTATTCTGGAGAAACCTGCCTGTGTCATCGCGAACTGCTGCATCTTGCCACCGAAGCCCGAAACCGGGGACTGATGCTCTTCGAGGCCGTAACCCTCCTGCACCTGCCTGCATTCCACCTTCTGCGTTCGGAGCTGCTGCCACAACTCGGCACCCTTCGCCATGTGGAGTGTAACTACAGCCAGCGCTCCAACCGACTGGATGCCTACCTACGCGGCGAAGTCCTGCCCGCCTTTGACCCCAAAGCTGGCGGCGGAGCACTGATGGACATCAACATCTATAACCTGCACTTCGTACTTGCGCTCCTGGGACAACCGCAGTCTGCACACTACCTATGTCATCGGGGTTATAATGGTGTGGACCTTTCCGGAACCGTGGTACTCGAATATGACGAGCAACTTGCCCTCTGCACAGGTGCCAAGGACACGGATGCTCCCAATTCCGGCCTGCTGCAAGGCGACAACGGATGGCTGCGCATCGACGGTCCTGTCAGCACCATGTCGGCCATCACCCTATGCCTGCGCGGTCAGCAAGCCCGACAAATCCCTCTTACGCCCGTCAGTCACCGACTGGCACCCGAATTTGCAGCCATTGCCGACATCCTCCACCGCAGGGATTACGACACCATGAACCGTCTGCTCGACCATTCCCTGGCTGTCATGCAGACGATGGGAAAGGTCGTCGGCAGCATCCCCACTCTATAATAAGGAACTACCCTACTTGGCAACACGCTTGCGGCCCTGGCCGTTGACGCGCTCGACGATGATGCCCTTGCGGGAAGACTTGCCGTTGACGATGGTGCCGTCGAGACGATATTTGCCGTCGGAGGCCCTGGTGCGAGCGCCCACAGGGGCGGCAACGGCATCGGTCTGCATCTCAGTGAACTGCCATGCGTCGAGATAGGCATCGGTGGCTTCCGTGACCACGAGATAGACGGTCTTAACGTTCCTGAACGTCTCGGCATCGAGTTCGATGCTATGGTTGCTGTATCCGGTTGACGAGAATTCCACCGTGGCTGCAGGGCTGGCTGCCCGGTTGTTCAGGCGTATTTCCAGTGTACCCGTGCCCCTGGCCCGCAGCATGAAGCCAACGGCGCCCTCCGTGCCGAAGTCCACCTTGCGCAACTGCGTCCACGAGCCCGCCTTCATCCTCACCTGCAGGTTCCTGGAGGCGTCATTGCCCAGGGTGTTTATGCTTGTATTGGTGGAGATGTTGCTGAAGTCCTCGTAGCTGACGCCGCCACAGGTGGCCATCGTTTCCATCTCCTGCATCTCGTAGGGATTCAGGTTCTTGATGGCCGTGACGCCGCTCTTGTTCAGTGTCATTTTGCTTATCGTCTGGGTCTTCTCGTTCACCGTGGCCTTGTTCACGCCAATGGAACGGAAGCCCGAGGCGCCCGTGTTCATGGCCGACTCGAGCACTGTGGAATGATAGAACAGGTAGTAGCTGTCCTGGAACTTATGCAGGTGGGGGTGGTGTTGCCCCACCCCATCCCGAAGTTGCCCTCGTTGGGCACGTATTCGCCCCGGTATTCCCACGAATCGGGATCGAGGGGTGTGTCGGTGACCATGTAGCACATGCTGCACGACGAAGGTGCTGCGTTCGAGCCGCGCTTGGCGTAGCTCGACCAGTCGTTGCGGTCGCTCCACGAGGTGTTGTAGGTATACACGAAGCGGCCGCCGATGATGTTGAGCTCGCTTGCCTCGAAGAGGTAGGGGGCAGGCATGTCGACGGCACTGCCATCGATGGCCGTCAATGTGGGTTTCAACTTGGCGATGCGCGAATTGCCCGGCCACAATTTCGAGCCTGTGGATTGAGGGTCGCCGCCACCAAAGGCTATCCATCCCGTTCCGTCGGAGTCGATGACTGCACCCGGGTCGAACAGCCAGTTGCAGGGGTCTACGCCTGGCATGCCGTGACGAATCATGGCCTGACTGTTGGGCGAACGGTACGGGCCCACTGGCGACGTGGTGCTCTTGATTACTCCCACGCTGCCGCCACCGTTGGCAAAGTAGATGAAGAACTCGTCGCGGCCTGTGGATGTGGTGCGCCACACTGCCGACGGAGCCCACGACTGGCCACACCACGAACCACAAAGCTTACCCACATCGATGGTGCCGTGGAACGTCCAGTTCACCATGTCGTCGGTCGAGAACACAACGAGCGACTTGATGTTGCCGTAGCCGTTGGAGCCCGACTTGTTGTTGACGAGGAACTGTTGGTGGTCGTTGGTGCCAAAGACGTAAAGACTGCCATCGTAGTCGATGGCAGTGGGGTCGGCGCAGAAAACACATGGACTGATGGGGTTACCATTGGTGAGTCCTTTGTAGTCCGTGCCCAATGTCTGTGCACCAAGCTGAAGACATACAGCCAAGGCGGCTGTCAGAAAGTTTTTCTTATACATATTCCTTGAGACTTAGAATCTCTATGGGCAAAGTTACAATATTATTCGTTATCAACAGATACAAAAGAGCGTTATTTTTCAGGTTCTGCCTAAAATTGTATAAAGTTACAAGTTACGAGTTAGGAATTAGGAGTTACGAGTTAGGAGTTACGAGTTACATGGGGGCATGGAAATTTGGAAGATACGAGAAAAAAGCCTATCTTTGCACACAGAAGAACGACAATGAACATGAAAACAATGAATTACGACCGGATTATGAGGAGGCTCCTCCTGGTACAACTGACCATGATGCTGCCAATGGCGGCCTTCGCAGCACAGAAGGCGGACGACTACAAACCGACGAACGAGGTGAGGCAGTACGAAGGCTACACCCTGGTGTGGCAGGACGAGTTCGACAAGGACGGACGGCCCGACGAGCGATGGGACTATGAGCAGGGTTTCGTGAGGAACCGCGAACTGCAATGGTATCAGCCGCAGAATGCCAGCGTGAAGAATGGTGTGCTTGTCATAGAAGGACGGCGCGAAGTGGTGAAGAACCCCCTCTACGAAGAGGGTTCCAACGACTGGCGTCGAGGCAGGAAGCAGGCGGAATACACCGCTTCGAGCCTGACGACACGCAAGAGCTTCCACTTCAAGTACGGACGTGTAGAGGTCCGCGCCAAGATTCCTACGGCATCCGGTTCGTGGCCCGCCATTTGGCTCCTGGGTAACCAGTGGGGCTGGCCCTCGTGCGGCGAGATAGACATGATGGAATACTACATTGCCAAAGGTGTGCCATCCATCCTGGCCAACGCCTGCTGGGACAGCGCAAGGAGGAATGCTCCGGCATGGGACACCGTAATCGCTCCGCTCACGCACTTTACGGACAAAGATGCCGACTGGACGGCGAAGTTCCACACGTGGCGCATGGACTGGGACGAACTGTTCATCCGCCTCTATCTGGACGATGAACTGATGAATACCGTGGACCTGAGCAAGACCACAAACGGCAGCGGACGAGGAAGGGGCGAGAATCCCTTCTCGAACAATATCGAAGACTTCGGCATGTACATCCTCCTCAATCTGGCCCTGGGCGAGAACGGCGGAACTCCCGATGACAGCCAGTTCCCCCTGCAGTACCTTGTCGACTATGTACGTGTGTACAAGTCCTCTACCCAGTCCTCTCCCAAGGGAAGGGAGTCCTTATAAACTAAATACTCATACCAAAAATGATTAAGGAACTGCAATTGAGGGTGACGCCGAGGGACGGCTACAACGAGCAGTCGATACGGCGATATGTGGCACACGAACAGGGGTGGGAAGAGAGGACGATCACCTGCGTGCGGACGCTGAAACGCAGCATCGATGCCCGTCAGAGGGACGTCTTCGTGAACCTGACCGTCAGGGTGTTCGTCAACGAACAGCCACCCTCAGAGGAGTTCGAACCGGTGGTGTATCGCGACGTCAGCGACCAGCCGCAGGTCATCGTGGTCGGAGCCGGTCCAGGCGGACTATTTGCTGCGCTCCGACTCATTGAACTGGGGCTGCGCCCCATCGTGGTGGAACGCGGCAAGAACGTTCGCGACCGCAAGAAAGACCTGGCTCGCATACGTCCTGAACAAAAGGTTGACCCTGAAAGCAACTATGCCTTCGGTGAGGGTGGTGCTGGAGCATACTCGGACGGTAAGCTGTTCACCCGCAGCAAGAAACGCGGCAACGGCGAGAAGATTCTGAGGGTGTTCTGCCAACACGGAGCCAGCCCGAGCATCCTCAGCGATGCCCATCCCCACATCGGTACGGACAAACTGCCACGCGTCATCGAGAATATGCGCGAGACGATACTGAGATGTGGCGGTGAGGTACACTTTGAAACGCGCATGAGTGCTTTATTAATTCACAATGGGCTTGCGCCCGCTGTGGAGGGCATCGTGTGTGACGGTGGCAGGGAGTTCCATGGGCCTGTGATTCTGGCTACAGGACATTCGGCACGGGACGTTTACCGATGGCTATATAATAATAAGGTAGAGATTGAGGCCAAAGGACTGGCTGTGGGTGTGCGACTGGAGCATCCGGCAAAGCTCATCGACCAGATACAATACCACAACCGACGGGGGCGCGGCGACTATCTGCCGGCTGCCGAATACAGCATGGTGCAGCAGGTGGACGGCCGCGGAGTGTACAGCTTCTGCATGTGTCCGGGCGGTTTCGTGGTGCCTGCGGCCAGCGGTCCTGAGCAGATTGTGGTGAACGGAATGAGTCCGTCGAACCGCAACGGACGGTGGAGCAACAGCGGAATGGTGGTGGAACTGCGGCCAGAGGACCTACCCCAGCCCTCCCTTGAAGGAAAGGAACTTTCCTCCTCTTTAGGGGAAGGTCAGGAGGGAGATGCGCTGAAGATGATGCACTATCAGGAGGAACTGGAACGCATCTGCTGGCAACAGGGCAACATGAAACAGACAGCCCCGTCGCAGCGCATGGCCGACTTTGTGAACAACCGGCTCAGTTTCGACCTGCCCGAATCTTCGTATGCCCCAGGTCTCATCAGTTCGCCCCTGCACTTCTGGATACCCGAACCCATTCGTCGCCGTCTGCAAGAGGCATTCAAGACATGGGGACGACAGAAACACGGATTCCTGACCAACGAGGCTACGGTCATCGGTGTGGAAACACGCACCAGCAGTCCCGTTCGCATCCTGCGCGACAACGACACCCTGCAACATGTCAGCGTACAGGGACTTTTCCCCTGCGGCGAAGGTGCCGGCTACGCTGGCGGCATCGTCAGTGCCGGAGTCGATGGCGAACGCTGTGCCGAAGCGGTAGCTGAGTACCTAAAATGAAAAATGAAAAGTGAAAAGTAAAAAATGGAAAGTAAAAAATTAAAAGACTTAGCCGTAGACTTATCGGCATCGACCTACGGAATGGTGAAGGGAACAGAGTACGATGCAGCCATACTGCCTTGGGGCGCAACAGAACCACACAACCAGCATCTGCCTTATCTGACCGACTGCATCCTGTCACATGACGTAGCTGTGGATGCGGCACGAATGGCATGGGAAAAGCACGGCGTGCGGACAATGGTGCTGCCGCCCGTAATGATGGGGGCACAGAATCCCGGGCAGCGCGACCTGCAATTCTGCATCCACTACCGCCAGCGGACACAGGAGGTAATCCTGCGCGATACGGTGGAAAGCCTGTACCATCAGGGAATGCGCAAGTTGCTCATTGTGAACGGACACGGTGGCAACTCGTTTAAGGGCTTCATCCGCGACCTCATGGTCGACTACCCCGATATGTTCATCCTTTCGAGCGAATGGTTCACGGTGTGTCCGGCTCGCGAATACTTCGACCAGCCCGGCGACCATGCCGACGAACTGGAAACGTCGGTCATGCTGTACTATCACCCTGAACTTGTACGTATGGACCTCGCAGGCGAGGGCAAGTCAAACGCCTTTGCCCTACCCTCGCTACGAGAGAAGACAGCTTGGCTGCCGCGCCACTGGAACCTTGTAACCGAAGACACGGGCATCGGCAATCCACATCTGGCAACAGCCGAAAAAGGACGCAGGTTCGCCCTCGCTGTGGCCGAACGCTACGCCCGATTGTTGGCAGAACTGAAAGAAGTGAAGCAGGCTGAGGACCTGTACGAGGCAAGGTAAAGCGAAGCGTGGAGCAAACCTCCGAACACCATGGAGCAAAAGCATAAACTCCACGAAGCAAACAGTCAAGCCCCACGAAGCATATTTAATTCCTTGACGGGGAACGAACATTCCCCGTCGGCAAACATAGATTCCCCGTCGAGGAACAAACGTTCTTCGACGGGGAACATAGTATACAAGATAGTGTGAATAACTTAGACTTCCGTCTCGCCCTCGACGTAGTTCTCCATATAGAGCCGCTCGCCGTCGAATACGGCATAGGTGAACTGACTAATCCAGTCGCCCAAGATAATCATGCGGCACTGGTGGGTGAGCATCAGATCGAGCTCGATGTGGCGATGGCCGAAGAGGAAGAAGTTGATGTCGGGGTGCGAACGCAGATAGTCCTTGGCAAAAAGCACGAGCGGCTCCTTGTCCTCGCCCAGATAGGGCGGTTCGCCCTGTTCGCGATGCTTCATCTGGCTGTGCTTGGCCCAGTTTAGCCCGATGTTCACTCCGATGTCGGGATGCACCCAGCGGAACATGCGCTGAAGCGGACGGCAGTGGAAGATGCTGCGGATAATCCGGAAGCCGCGAGTCTCGTCGCCCAGTCCGTCGCCATGCCCTAAGTAGAACGTCTGGTCGGCCAGCGAGAGCGTGACGGGTTCGTGGTGAAGAATGACGCCACACTCCTCGACCAGGTACTCCCAAGCCCAGATGTCGTGGTTGCCCGTAAAGTAGTGCACCTCCACCCCATTGTCGGTCAGTTCGGACACCTTGCCCAAGAAACGCGTGAAGCCCTTGGGCACTACGGTTCCGTATTCGAACCAGAAGTCGAACATATCGCCCAACAGATACACGGCCTCGGCCTTGTCCTTGATTTCGTCGAGAAAACGCACCAATCGGCGTTCCTGCTGGCGCGTGTGCTTTAGGGCCCTGCTGCCCAAATGGGCGTCTGAAAGGAAATAGATGTTCTTCATAATAGTCCCAGTTCAAGTTTTGCTTCTTCGCTCATCATGTCCTTGCTCCACTCGGGTTCGAAGACCAGGTTGACATCGACCTTCTTCAGTCCCTCAATCGTTTCGAGCTTTTGCCGCACATCCTCCATGATGAAGTCCGCTGCCGGACAGTTGGGGGCCGTGAGCGTCATGTCCACAGAAAGTTCCGTATGGTCATCGGAAAGCTCGATGCGGTAGATGAGTCCCAAGTCATATATGTTGACCGGAATCTCGGGGTCGAACACCGTCTTCAAAAGGTCAACGACCTTCTCTTGTATCTGAAGTTCCTCCATTTTCAATTATCAATTTTCAATTATCAAATCTTCCCTTCCTCTTTATAACTATAATAGCCCGTATCGGCCACGATGATGTGGTCCACGAACTGAATATTCATCATCTTGCAGGCAGCAGCAACACGCTCCGTCAGCAGGTCGTCCTCGCGACTGGGCCGCAGGTTGCCGCTCGGATGGTTGTGGCAGAGCACGATGGACGTAGCCCGCTGCAGGACGACGTGCCGCATCAGTTCGCGCACATCGACGGCCGTTCCCGTCAGTCCACCCTTGCTGATGAGCGCCTCCCCGATGATGCGCCGATTCTGTCGGAGCATCAGTATCCGGCATTCTTCAAGAGGCAAGTCGCGCATGTTGGAAAAAAACTCATAGGCATCCAGGCTGGTATTTATCTTCCGCTGTTCCACTACCTCCTCCCTACGCCGCCGACTGCCCAGTTCGCAAGCCGCCAGCAGCGTGATGGCTTTGGCTTCACCGATGCCCTTGTAGCGGGTGGTCAACTCGTCAATGGTCATTCGGCCAAGTGCATTCAGACTATTGCCGCAATCGAGCAACACACGCTGCATCAGCCCCACGGCCGTCTCCTCACTGTTGCCGCTGCCGATGAGTATGGCCAGCAGTTCGGCATCCGAAAGCGCAGCCGCACCCCGCGCCATCATCTTCTCGCGAGGGCGCTCGTCCAGTGGCAGGTCTTTGATATTGACTTTCATGGGCTTTTAGGTCTTATAAGTCTTATTGGTCTTATGATTATTTATAGAATGTCTTGCGGAAGGCCTGCAACTCCTCGTTGCGGCCCAGAATACAGCGAAGCCACCAGGTACGGAGGAAACCAGTGCCGTAGCCAAGGAGTTGGATGAAAGAAGCAGGAATGCTCAGAATGCCCACCCACAAACTGCGGTTCTTCACCGACGAGTCTATAAGGATAAGGAGCGAATAGAGCAAAATCGGCAGGAGGGCAAGTGCCATCAAAGCCAAACCGAAAAACGCCAAAACAAGTCCCATGTTGCACCCCGAAGCGGCAAAGTAACCGGCATAGAGCCCAACCAAGGTGAAGATGACTCCTGTCAGGAAAACTGCGGACAAGACTGCCACACCAATGGTGAAGACGGCAGGCAACAGATGCACCAGCTTCAGGCTTTCGGGGTACTTCTTATATAGGTTTATGCGCGCGATGCCGCTATTGTGCACCTGACGGAAAAACTTGCGGAAATCGGTGCGACGCTTGTGCCACACCCAAGCTTCGGGGAACAATCGGCAACGGGCACCCGACTTGAAGATACGGATGCTGAAATCGATGTCCTCGCCAAAACGCATCGCAGAGAAACCACTCAATTGCTCATAGAGCGACTTCTTGATGCCCATGTTGAAGGAGCGCGGATAGAACTTGTCGAGCTTCTTCTTGCCCCCACGAATGCCACCAGTAGTGAAGAACGAAGTCATCGAATAGTTGATGGCCTTCTGCACAGGGCTGAAACTTTCGTGGGCACGGTCGGGACCGCCAAAGGCCTCGCAGGGTTTCTGGGTCAACTCCCTGTCCACCTCCGCCAAGTAGCCCTCGGGCAGAACGACATCGCTGTCCAGCACAATCAGGTACTCCCCCCTGCTGCGCTCGGCACCAAAGTTGCGGCTCTGCCCAGGACCCGAGTTCGGTTTCTCGAAGTACTGTACACTGAGTCGGTCGGCATACTTGCAGACCACATCCTCGCAGCGGACCTCCGACCCGTCCTCTACTATGACGACCTCGAAGTCCTTATTAGTCTGTCGGGCCAGACTATCCAACAGTTCGTCCACTTCATCGGGACGGTTGAAGACGGGGACAATAACAGAGTACTTCATTCCTTATTTTACTTCAGTAACAACTTCTTGCCATTGACCAGATAAACACCCGACTGTCTGGGACGATGGTTCAACATGATTCCATTCAGGGTGTATATCTCTGCATTGTCCAGTTCCTGGGCATTGAGGCTGAGAATGCCATCGGGGGCCGGGGCAACGACGAGTACGCCTTCGGCCAGTCGGCTTGTATCCCAGGTGAGTCCCATTGCAGCGTTCGGAGAGCAGAGGTCGAAGGTCAAATCCTTGCTCAGTTCGATGGTTGAAGCATCGAACAGCTGTATCTCGTCGCCCACGTTCAGGGCCAGACTTTCACTGCCCAGCAACGTCAGTTTGCCATTGAGTTTCAGAACGCCGATGTTTGTAAACTTGCTGTATGCACTCTTCGAAGCGATGTACGACTGAGCATTGCCGTTCACCGTCAGATTCTTGCCACTGAACTTGAGGTTACCCGTAGCGCTGTTCTCCGTAGCCCCGCTTCGGATAGTAGCATTGGCGGCAACCGTAGTTGCAGAATTGCCCAATGTGCCGCGACCGCTCAGGATTGCACCGTTGGCAACGGTCAGGGCACCGGTGCCCAACATAATGTCGGTCTTCGAATTGTTCAGGCAAAGCTCGCCCGCCTTAACCTGACAGGCTCCCTGGAAGTCGCCCGTACCCGTAAACGTCATCTTGCAAGTGCCCACTTTATTGAAGAGCACCTTGTTCGAGGAAGCATTATCCGTGAACTTACCTGCGAAGGTAAAGTCCTTGCCGTCGGAGTTACCGATGTTCCAGGTATTATTGCCGCTGACGGCACTGCTGTTCTGGAAGTTGGCCACAGGCTGGTTCAGTGTGCCCGAACCCGTTACAGCTCCGATGGTCATTGCCTTGGCCACGTTTGTCACTCCACAGCCGGCAGCAATGTCGAGGGTTCCATGGGGCATTCCGCTGGTGCAGTCGAAGGGGAGCCAGATAGTTGTTGTGGTGTGCTTGACCGTTCCCTCAAACTTCGACCAGTCGCCCGAGATGCGGACGCGGCTTACGGTATTGCGAGGAACGACGGTCAGCGTGCCTTCGCCCGTCAGTTTATTCGTGTAATTGGTATAATACGTATTGGTCAGTTGCCATGTTCCCGACTTGCCCTTCGGAACATTGATGGCGTGCGTAGTGGATTGTGTGTCGTCCCACAAAGTTCCACTCTGGAAGACAATGGTCTTGGCTGCATTACCATTGCGCTCGGCTACAGCACCGCCGTTGATAACCAATGTATCCAACGAACTGTTCGTAGCGAAACAGAGCAATGTGCCCGTACCGCGTTTTTCCAGCAGCGTACCCACGATGGCCTTGTCGGCAGCGAAGTCGGCAGAGTTGTTGATGACACCACCTTCCCTGCCACGAACGCGAATGGGGGTTCCTGTCTCAACGGCAGCCGTGGTTTGCAGAACAGCTCCGTTTTCGATGATGAACTTCTGGTTCGAAGTGTTCACGGCTCCCAGATTGCCGTAGGCCTTGTTTTCGTTAGACAGTGTGCTCACCTTCACCGTACCGCCGCTGATTATCGTTGCTCCGCTATAGGTATTGTCGTTCGAGATAGTGAGCGTCCCCGTGCCTCGCTTAACCAGCGAAGCTCCACCTGTCAGTGCCCCAGTTCCGTTGAAAGTATAGGCCTTCGAGCTGTTGACAATAACCGTGTCGGGGTCGAGGTTGCCCGTAAGGGAGACGGTGAACTTCTTGGCCGCATCGTCGAAAATGACCTTGTCGCCGGTGACGAAGATGTCCTTCTCACCCTCCAAACTCTGGAAGTTCTCGGCATCGGCATAGTTCCAGGTGGTGTTTTCACTACCAGTCCAATAAACGATGCCCGGCTCGCGGATGCCTTCGATATTCAAGTAGAGTTTGCCGTCCTCCAGGAGCAACTGTGCCTTCTGGCTGGCGATGCCTTCAATCTTGATGCTGCTGATGTCGCCCTTAACGGTCTCCATCTCGCCAATCAGATACTTGCCCGCCGTCAACTGCACGGAACCGTCCTGACCATGTACCACGACTTCAAGCACCGGAGTCAAGTATTTGGGACCCCACTGCTGCCAGACCGAAGTTGTCTTGGCCTCGATGTTCAGCAGTTTGGCATTTATCTGGTCTATCTTCAGGTCCTCGCTGTAGGCGTTTAGTTTCAGGCGTGAGCCGAAGCCCAGCATCAGCGAGTCGGCATTGACGATGCCCGTGGGGCAGACTGTTGCCCCATAGTCGGCCTTGATGCAGCGGAAGGTACCACTGTTGCTATTGAGCGTGGAGTGTCGGTTGAGCCAGAGGGTGCTCTGTTTGAGCGTTCCGTCGAAGTTCAGCGTACCGGCCCAAACGTTTGTCGGTCCCGTGTAGGTCATATCCACTTTCGGCAACGAGAGGATGCCGTCGCCCTGCTTGACCAGCGTCATATCGCCCGCGAAAGCACCACCCTCTACGGTGCAGGTGTAATAAGTATAGTTGATGACGGCCGTTCCGTCGGTCTTGTTGCTATTGGTTCCCTGTACCCACGATGGAACATTGAACGTGGCCACATAGGGATTGGCTCCGTCGGTGACGGTTATCTTGGTGTCGTTCGTCTCGCAGACAATAACGTGCTGGCCCTGATGGGCTGCAGAGATGGAGCCACCGTTCTGAATCTCCGTGCGTCCCGTCATGGTGTATGGGGGAGGTGCCACAGTGATGCCCTCCATCTGTCCGAGGAAGTAGCTCTTATGAGGCGGCTGGTTGTAGCCCACACACTGCCAAACCATAGCGTTGCGATACTGGTGGTCGTGCCACAGGGTCGGAATGCGATAGCTGGTGGTCATAGGAGTTGTATAGATACGGATGTAGGCATTGTCGCTCGTACGTACAACGATTTCCTCGCGCCAGTCACCGATGATGTCGCCTTGGGCACAGGGGTTATTCTTCGAGTCGTTGTTTAGGGCACAACCGTTCGACTGGAACACACGTCCGCCCGTTGTTGTCCAGACTACGGCATCGCGCATGGTTCCCGGACTGTCCAAAATGCCTTCAACGAGGTCGCCTGTCCAGTAGATGCGGGAATTCAGATGACTCCAGAAGAGCCCATCGTTGGTGCCGCTCGTTGAGGGAACGCCGCTGCCCGTGAGCTCCTTGTCGGCCACTGAGGAAATAAGTCCAGAGTTGACACTACGCCCCATGCAGCCGGGGAAGGAATTCGAGAAGTTGCCCATCAGTCCGCGTCCGTCATCGTTTGTGCCTTTCGAACGATAGTATATCTTGGAGGTCGTGGCATTGCGGTAGTTGTTGTTGGGTTCATCCTCGTTACAGGCAAAGAACTCCAGTCCCTTGCGATAGGGGTCGAAGTCGCCGCAGTGCTGGGCATCTCCGTGTCCCAAGCCCGTGGTGCTAAGTCCTTTGCCGTTGTCGTCGATGACCATCGAACCGAAGACTATCTCATCGCGCCCGTCTTCGTCCACATCGGCGATACCGAAATTATGGTAACCATTACCGAACCAAGGATCGTTCCATCCGCCATTGTTGGCCCAACGCCAGCGCTCGGTCAGCGTATGGGTTACGGAATCTACGTCCAAAGCCACCATTTTGTGGCGCGTATAGCAACCGCGGCCAAGGAAAATGCTGGGCTTACGTCCATCAAGGAAAGGCGCACCGAAGTAGTGCTTGCAGGAACGATGGCCCGTATCGTTCTTGCCCCATGCCGTTCCATAGTCGGTCTCGCCCGACTCGAAGCGAGCTAAAGGATAAGTTGAGGGCGTGAAGGCCGTAGCCGCATTTTCGCAGCCATAGGGGACACCCGTCAGTCCGTTGATATAGAGCAGATATTCATTGCCCTCGCGAGTGTATTCATCGCGCGGGGCCACGTAGTTCATCTTACCGATGTTGATGGCGCGACCGTCGGCCGTATGGAATATCATGTTGTCGGCACCGCGCATCAGCCCTTCGGCGCGTCCGTCCTGGTCCCAGTCAAACAGGACCATGTCCCACTGCTCGTCGGGACCGGCCATCATGTTGGGGCCGAGGTCTATCCACCACAGGAGTTCGCCCTTCAGGTTGTAACACTCGTAGTGGTGGAAGCAGGTGGTGTTGGAGGCATTGCGGATGTCGCCCGAGTAGTTACGTTTAAGGATGAATTCCGTGATGCCGTCGCCGTCCACATCGCCCATCGAGATATCGTTGATGTAGTACTGCGAGGTTACGTCATTGCCGTTGCGGTCCTCAACCTTGGCCACGGGTATCTCCTTATACCCACTGCTCCAGCGGGTCACCTCATCACTTGCCAGTTCCGGCTTCTCCTCACCGCGCACCACGGGTATCACCTTATACTTGGTAGAAGCGCCGCCCCCTGTGTGGTTGAAATTGGAAGCCGTCAGACCCGACTTCAACAACGAGCCGTTGGCATAGAGGTTATAGGTCACGCCATAGTACTCTTCGGCAAAAATACGCCAGCTGACCAGATTACCAGAACTTGCCGGAACGGCCACGAGGCCACGGTCGAGCTTGTCCGTCACTCGCTGCGCATAGTTTGCCTGGGCAAACGTCAGCAGGAGAACTGAAATCCATAAAATACGTTTCATAATGATTGTTGGTTAGAAGTTATCAAAGTAGTTCGGGCAACTGGAACAGCTTAGTACCGTTGCTGCCCTTAATTAATATCGTTAATCCCTGCAGAGGATGCTGCTTCAGCTCCTCCTTCACCGCTTCCACGTCGGCAAACAGGCGGAAGTCGGTCTGCGTGTGTGCAAAGTTGTCGCCCACGAGCCACACCTCTGCCCCACTCTCGCGGGCTATGTCCACGACGTGTTGGTGCTCCTTTGCCGAGTCGGCTCCCAGTTCGCGCATATCGCCCAGAATCATCATCTTGCGCTCGGCCTGGATTCGACGGAAGTTGTCGAGCGCTGCAGCCATAGAGGTGGGATTGGCATTATAGGCATCGATGACGAGACGGTTCCGGCCCGTGTCGCGGAACTCCGACCGATTGTTGGTGGGCTGGTAGTCGGCCAATGCCTGGTTTATCAAGCTGAAAGGCACTCCGAACTGCACCCCGACGGCCACCGCCGTCATCAGGTTGTGTATGTTGTAAGCACCGATGAGATGCGTCTGCACCACTTGCCAGCCGATATGCTCCTGCCGATAGCGGAACTTGACGAAGGGGTTGCACTCCACCACTTCGCCCCAGACCTCTGCACCAGGGGCCCCCGTCAGTCCGTAGCGGACGGCAGGCATATCAGCGGCCATCTCCACCAGGTTCTCGTCCGAGGCATTGAGGAAGATTCCTATCCGGTTCTCGCGACGGATGTAGTCGTACAGCTCACCCTTGGTCCGCTTCACACCCTCAAATGAGCCGAATCCCTCCAGGTGCGCGCGGCCGACATTGGTAATCAGCCCCATGTCTGGGTCAACGATGCGGGCCAGGAAGGCTATCTCTCCCGGATGGTTGGCCCCCGTCTCGATGATGCCGAACCCTCCGTCGTCCTGCAGCGTCAACAAGGTCAGGGGCACACCGATGTGGTTGTTCAAGTTACCCTGCGTCCACTGCACCGGTGCAATGGTCTGCAAGACGGCCGCCACCAGTTCCTTCGTGGTCGTCTTGCCGTTTGTGCCCGTTATTTGCAATATCATCTTGTCCGGCATCTGCTCGCGGTGGTAGTGGGCCAACTGTTGCAGGGTCTCCAGCACATTGCCGACAAGGATATACCGGTCGTCCTTCGCCACCCTGGCATCGTCCACCACGGCCACGCTACAACCGCTCTCCAGCGCCTTCTCGGCATACTGGTTGCCGTCGAATGTCTCTCCCTTCAGGGCAAAGAACATTGACCCGCGCGGCGTGCGCCGACTGTCCGTCGTCACCACACCGTGACGACGAAAAACTTCGTATATTTGTTCAATATTCATGTTCTATAAACACATAAATCGGTCAAAGATACGAAAAAAAAAACAATGCACCAAGCCAAAAACACTTTTTATGGCAAAATGCAAGTTCCGGAGTTATTTGCTCAGGTGTACGCGCAGCCCAACTTCAATGGAGGGAGTAAGCGGATGCTCCTTGTAGTAGTGTCTTAGCGAAGTACCGTCGTCGAAGTAATAGCCAAGAGAAGGTTCCAGGTATAGCCCAGCCATGCGATGGAAGAGGAATTCTGCACCTGCAGAGGCATAGACCGACCACTGCCAGGGACGTTCGTTCAGGCATTTCTCCACCATCGCACCACCCGAAACGTAGACTTGGAAGTGGGCATTGCTCCACAACTGGCAGCCCACGCCCAGGGGTATGCCCAGGTAGTGGAGGTGCTGCTCGCGTAGGGTCTGGTCGTAGAGGGGGATGGTAAACCGGGAGTGTAGATAGATGTAGTGCAACCCCGTGGTCAGGCTCAGGCGCCGTGTGAGTTGGTATTGCAGATTCACACCGAAGCGCACGGGCAGATAGTGCTTTGTAACGTAGTCGGTGAGTGCATAGAAGTTCTGTTGCGAACTCGGTGCCAGGAGAGCGTCGTTGTCGCTACGCGAACAGGCATAGTAGATGCGGTCTTCGCGATGCAGGGTCTGTGCCTGGGCCAGCATTCCCGAGCCATCCAAGCCTATAGACAGACGAGGACTCTTGTCCTTTTTCAGTTCTGCAACTGTCCTCTCCTGCTCATCCGCGAGGGGGAGGGTCTTGGTGGCAACAAGCCTTTCCGTGTTACGAACGGGATGATTCTGTCTTTCTGTCTCGACGGCTACCGACGATGCCGTATCCGTAGGGACAGAGATAACATCTGCAGAGAGCACTGCATCCGTGTCTTCGACAACGATGGACGCAGGTTCGGCTTTCACCGTCTGGCTCGACCTTACAGGTTCGGCTTTGGCAATGTATGTCTGGTCTGTCTTTTTCTCGATAATAACAGGTTCCGTCGCTTCTTTTTCAGCATTATTCGCCAAGGCCAAGTCGTTGCCCCCCATGGGGGAGCCGGAGGGGGCTGTAGGTACGATGGGGGAGTTGGTGGGGAACCTATACCAGGCAAACAGTCCCACCAGTGCCAGCACCACAGCAGCTGCCACGCCCCAACGCCACAAGCGGGGAAGAAAAACTGTCCGCTGTGCCGGTTCAGGAGCAAGACCCATCTGCTCCGAGACAGCCTCCCAGAGCCCTGTCGGCGGGGTTGCCTGATGCCCTGCCAACATTGTGTTCAGTTTTTTCGTCCAGTCTTCTTTCATACGCTCTTGTTTGTGAGTTCCTTGATTCGTTGGGCCAACATCCGTTTGGCATGATGGAATTGCGAGGCCGAGGTGGTCTCGCGTATGCCCAGAAGTTGGGCTATTTGTCGGTGTGAAAGGTTTTCGAAGACGTAGAGATTCAGGACCGTGCGGTAGCCGTCGGGCAGTTGGCTGATGAGCCGATGCAGCTGGTCGGGCATGATGTTTTCTACGTCTGGTTCCTCGTCGGGCACTGCCAGCATGTTTTCATCGGCCAGCGGCTCCATGGGCAGTCGGCTCTGCTGTTTCAGAAAGCGCAGGGCTTCGTTCACCACGATGCGGGTCATCCAGGCCCGAAACGACGGCTCGTCGCGATATTCGAATGTGGGCAGTGCCGTGAAAATCTTCACGAAACTGTTCTGCAAGACATCCTTGGCATCGCTCTCGTCCGGCACGTAGCGGTAGCAGACCGATGCAAGACGCCCTACGTATATTTCGTAGAGTTGGCGCATTGCCTGCTGGTCGTGGTTGCGTATGCGACTGACGAGTATTTCTGACATCCTCTATTACCTCTATTTCTGTCTTATGAACATCAAAAATAAGGAAATCTTGTATCGATTTGCATATTTTTTTGTAATTTTATCGCTGTTCGATGCAATATTCTCGCATTTCTACGATTATTAAGGCAAAAGAACATATAAAAATGAACGATATGAAACACAACATGAAAAGCCTATTTATGTATATGACCGTGGCCCTGTTGGGCTGTGCTATGATGCTGTCGTGCAGCAAGGATGCATTGGACTCTGATTCGGAGCCCGGACTATATCCCCAGGAGAACCCCGTGGACGACATGGTGGTGTATATGCTGCCGAAGGCGCAGGCCATCGACTTGACCTACGAGCAAAAGAAGTTTACGCAAAACAACAACGCCTTCACACTCCAGTTTCTAAAGACCGTGAACGATGCCGACCAGACGGGCAAGGGCTTCATCTACTCCCCCCTGAGCGTTACCTACGTCCTGAGCATGGTGAACGCAGCCGCCGAAGGCCAGACAAGTCAGGAGATAGAGCAAACCCTGGGCTTCATGCTGGGCTATACAGAGGCAGGACTGAATGACGTGAACGCGTATAGCAAGAAGCTGATTGAGGGCCTTCCCTTGGTAGATCCGAACGTGCAACTCAGCATTGCCAATGCCATCTTCGTAAGCAGTCGCTACACGCTGAAGCCTCAGTTCCAGCAGGAGATGCAGCAGTACTATCACGCCCAAGCCGAGTCGCTCGACTTCTCGTCGCCCGCGACACTCGGCCACATCAACGGCTGGTGCAACGAGCAGACGGGAGGCATGATTCCCACCATATTGGAGCAGGTGAACCCCGATGCCATGTCCTACCTGCTGAACGCCATCTACTTCAAGGCCGGATGGGCAGCCAAGTTCGACCCAAAGAAGACGAAGAATGAGGAGTTCACCACCGAGAACGGCAACACCGTGCAATTGCCCATGATGCACCAGACCGTGAAGGCCCTGTATTTGGCGGACTCCACCTATTCGGCCATCGAATTCAGTTACGGCAGCGGCCTCTGGAACATGACCCTCATGCTACCTAACGAGGGGAAGACGACGGACGACATCATCAATGTCTTAGCCCAAAAGCGTCGGTTGAGAGGGCACAGTGACGGTTTCTGCTCAACCATGGAAGAGGTGCTATATTACCCCTACGAAGTGGATCTAAAAGTGCCGCGCTTCGAAACCCATTCGGACACCAACACCCCCGACTATACCCTCATCGACCTGCTGAAGCAGATGGGCATCCGGCAGGTCTTCGACCCCGACCTGGCCCAAGTGCCCAACCTGTGCGAAGGGGCCAATGCCTTCATCAGCATGATGCGCCAGAAAGCAGCCATAGAGGTGAACGAGGACGGAGCTGAGGCTGCTGCCGTGACCATTGCGGAAATGGAAGCCACCACGAGCGCCGACCCCATGGAATACCCCAAAACAACGTTCCACGCCAACCGTCCTTTCGTCTACGCCATACAGGAGGCCTCGTCGGGCGTCATCCTATTTGTCGGCAAGTACACAGGAAAATGACAGGAGTCGACACCAAGAAAACATACCTTATTTATATCGCGTATATGACGGCCTTAAACAGGCCATAGTATGGACGGGGCTCCGACGATACGTCGTCGGGGCTTCGTCGATACGTCGTCGGAAGCTTGACGACGTATCGACGAAGGCTCGGTCTATGGAGGTATCTTTTTGGACAAAATTTTGTCCGTCTTCGCATTTTTTATTATCTTTGCCGTGATAATAGAAACTTTACCTTGAAAATACGCGTATGAAAAAGTATTTTTTGATGGCTGCATTGCTCTGTTTGAGTGCTGTAAGCATGACCTCCTGCGGGGGTGACGATGAAGATACAACGACCAATGGCAACTCCTCATACACCGACCAGAACGGCAACGGAGTATTGGTGAGTCAGGCTGGTCCCATGACCTTCTTCTACGATAACAACAATGCGTTTGACGGTTTCATGAAAGAGGGCAAGAGCTACAGAGTGGCCAACAGCATGATGGACTTCAGCTACGACATTCAGGAAGATGAAGGCGTGAGGTACATCATCAACGAATTCAAGATGAAACTGAACAGCCGAGGATTCATCAGCCAAATCGATTTCAAGGTTCAGAGCAAGGACAAGGACAACGTGGAGCTCCGCACCAACGGCCGCATGGTGTATGGCTACGACAACAACAAGCAACTGACCGGCACATCCATGAAGGCCTACATCACACACATCGCCGGTGATGGGTCCCGCGTCGAAGAAGGGAGCATAGACGTCCGCCACACTGTCCACTGGAAAAACAATATGCTGGTGGGTTTTGAAACCAAGACAACATCGTCCAACGCCATTACGTCCTTCAACGAAGAGGGCCTTTGGATCAATACGACAGAGCAAGGAGAAGAGACGACCACTGGCACCTTCAACTACGGTAACGAGAAGAACGTCACCAAGCAGATGCCCCTGGGCCTGTGCGACATTGCCCTGGACGGCAACGGACTTGCCATGTTCTGCATCCCCGGCCTCTATGGCACAGGGACGACGGACCTGCCCACAGGAGCAACGGTTACGAGCCGCAAATTCGTAAACGGCCAAGGAAGCACGGAGGAAGAAGTATATACGTTCGACTTCTCCATCAACCATGATGGCACCATAAGTGCCGAGAAGGTCAACGGAGAGTCCATCATTACTTACAGCTATACAAATACGCGCGCCACGGCCGAACAGATTTGCCACCTGGTGAAGGGGTTGCAGAGCAAACTGCTCCGAAAGGGCCATACTCCCGAATAAGATGTACGCAACAGCCCCCTATTCCCTGAACCTCGGCGGACGGCTCTTGGAGTTGTCCGAACCCGTAGTCATGGGCATACTGAATGCTACGCCCGACTCATTCTACGCGGCCAGCCGCAGCAAGACGGAAGGCGAGATAGCCCAGCGCGCGGAGCAGATTCTCGCCGAGGGGGGCAGCATCATCGACATCGGTGCCTGCAGCACCCGCCCCGGCAGCAAACCGGTCAGCGAGGATGAGGAAACCGAACGGCTGACGAGAGCCATGAAGACGGTGCGGCAGGTGGCACCCGAGGCTATAGTGTCGGTAGACACCTTCCGCGCCAGCGTGGCAGAACGTATCGCAGGTGAATACGGGCCCGTCATCGTCAACGACATTTCGGGAGGCCAAGACCCGGAGATGTTCCCCCTGGTGGCACGCATGGGACTGCCCTACGTGCTGACCGACACAGCCGGAAGAGCCCTTTCGACGGGCTTTGCCCGGGCATTGTCCGAACTGCGCGAACTGGGACAGCGGGACATCATCGCCGACCCGGGCTTCGGATTCGGCAAGACGTTGGACGAGAACTATCAGGTGATGGCCGAGCTGGAAGCCTACCGCGAGTTGGACTTGCCTCTACTGGTGGGCGTCTCGCGAAAATCGATGGTTTACAAACTGTTGGGCATCACCCCCGACGATGCGCTGAATGGCACAACAGTACTCCACACACTGGCTCTCGTGGCAGGTGCCCACATCCTCCGTGTTCACGACGTTGCCGCAGCTGTAGAAACAATCCATATCGTAGAAAAAACTATAAACTGTAAATTGTAAGTCATATCGTGTTCCTCAATTTCGGCATAAAAGACCTCATCGATATACTGCTTGTAGCCATCATCCTCTACTACTGCTACAAGGTGATGAAGCACTCACGCTCCGTCAACATCTTCTATGGGGTGCTTATCTTTGTCAGCTTCTGGATTGTCGTTTCCAAGATTCTCGACATGAAACTACTGGGCGGCATCCTGAACCAGCTGGTCAACGTGGGTGCCATAGCCCTCATCATTCTGTTTCAAGAAGACATCCGTCATTTCTTCTACGACCTGGGAGCACATGAGAAGGCCAACCGCCTGGTACGCTTCTTCCGTGCCGAGCGCAAAAAAGACATCAACGACGAATATCGCTACGACCGCGACATCATCTTCCCCATCGTCATGGCCTGCATCAACATGAGCAAGCAAAAGGTAGGGGCGCTCATCATCATGGAGAACGACATCCCCCTGTCCGAATACATCCGAACGGGAGAAACCATCGATGCCCGCATCACGCAACGACTCATCGAGAACATCTTCTTCAAGAACAGTCCGCTGCACGACGGAGCCATGATTATCTCCGAAGGTAAAATCGAAGCTGCTGCCTGCATCCTACCCATATCGCACGACCTGGATATCCCCAAGGACTTCGGTCTGCGCCACCGGGCAGGCAAGGGCATAACGTCGGAAACAGACGCTCTGGCTATTATCGTCAGCGAAGAAACGGGCAACATCACAGCCGCGCACAACGACCAGTTCCGCAGCCACCTGACGGCCGAAGAGCTGGAGACAATACTGATGAAAGGAAGATTTTGACACATTACATTATACATTAAAAAATAATAACATTATGAAGCTAATCGACAAAATCATTGCTCGTGCTAAGAGCAACAAACAGCGCATCGTGCTCCCCGAATCACTGGAAGAGCGCACACTGACCGCCGCCGATCGTGCCGTCGCCGACCAATTAGCCGAAATCATTCTAATCGGCAATCGTGAGGAAATCCTGGCCAAAGCCAAGGAACTGGGACTCGAGCACATTGAAGGGGCCACCATCATCGACCCCCAGACCAGCCCGAAGACCAACGAATATGCCCGTCTGCTCTACGACCTGCGCAAGGCCAAGGGCATGACCCAGCAGGAGGCTTGGAAGAAAGTGCTCGACCCCCTGTACTTCGGTTGCCTCATCATCAAGAGCGGCGACGCCGACGGACAGATCAGCGGTGCCCTCTCCACCACAGGCGACACCCTGCGCCCTGCCCTGCAAATCATCAAGTGCGCCCCTGGCATCACCTGCGTCAGCGGTGCCATGTTGCTCATCACCCAGACTCCGCAGTACGGCGAAGACGGTGTGCTCGTAGTGGGTGACGTGGCCGTTACCCCCATGCCCGATGCAGCCCAGCTGGCACAGATAGCCGTCTGCACAGCCCAGACTGCCAAGAGCGTGGCAGGCTTCGAGGACCCGCGCGTGGCCATGCTCTCGTTCTCGACAAAGGGTAGCGCCAAGCACGAGGTTGTGGACAAGGTGATAGAAGCCACCCGTCTAGCCAAAGAGCTGGAACCTGAACTGAAGATTGACGGCGAACTGCAGGCCGATGCCGCCCTCGTCCCCTCTGTAGGCGAGAAGAAGGCTCCCGGCAGCGAAATTGCAGGCCACGCCAACGTACTCGTCTTCCCCAACCTGGAAGTGGGCAACATCGGTTACAAAGTAGTTCAGCGCCTGGGCAATGCCGATGCCATAGGCCCCATCCTTCAAGGCATCGCCCGCCCCGTCAACGACCTCAGCCGCGGCTGCTCCGTCGACGACATCTACAAGATGGTAGCCATCACCGCCTGCCAGGCCATGGACGCGAAATAGTATTGATAATTGAAAATTGAAAAATTAAAAGCTAAAGATGAAGATATTAGTATTAAACTGCGGAAGTTCTTCTATCAAATACGCTCTGTACAATATGGACGACCAGAGCGTAGTCACCAGTGGCGGTATTGAGAAAATCGGCCTGCCCGATAGTTTTATCACCATAAAGCTAAATGGCGAGAAACACAAGATGGAACGCCCCATCGCCGAGCATACGGCTGGGGTTCAGTGGATCTTCGAGGTACTGACCCAGGGCGAGTATGCCGTGCTGAAGAGCCTTGACGAACTGGATGCCGTCGGTCATCGCATGGTGCACGGCGGCGAAAAGTTCAACCAAAGTGTCGTTCTCACCCCAGAGGTGATGGAAGCCTTTGCCGCATGCAATGACCTGGCCCCTCTGCACAACCCCGCCAACATCAAGGGCGTGAATGCCGTCAGTGCGCTGCTGCCCAAGATTCCACAAGTGGGCGTCTTCGACACGGCCTTCCATCAGACCATGCCCGACTACGCCTATATGTATGCCCTGCCCTATGAACTGTACAAGGAGAATGGTGTGCGTCGCTACGGATTCCACGGAACCAGCCACCGCTACGTCAGTCAGCGCGTTTGCGAGTTCTTGGGCATCAAGCCCGAAGGCAGCCGCATCATCACCTGCCACATCGGTAACGGTGCCAGCATCGCAGCTGTCAAGAATGGCAAGTGCGTTGACACCTCCATGGGACTCACCCCACTGGAAGGCCTCATGATGGGTACCCGTTCGGGCGACATCGACGCCGGTGCCGTAACCTTCCTGATGGACAAACTGCAGCTGGACACGAAGGGCATCTCCAACCTGCTGAACAAGCAGAGCGGTCTGGCCGGTGTGAGCGGTGGCAGCAGCGACTTCCGCGACATTCTGGCCGGCATTGCCGACGGTAACGATCGTGCCCGCTTGGCCAAGGAGATGTACACCTACCGCATCAAGAAGTACATCGGACAGTATGCTGCCGCCATGGGTGGCGTGGATGTCATCCTGTTCACGGGTGGTGCCGGCGAAAACCAGTGGGAGGTGCGCGAGGGTGCCACCAACGGACTGGAGTTCATGGGCGTAAAGATGGACCCCGAGAAGAACCACGCCATCCGCGCCAAGGAGGCCGTCATCTCGGCCGAGGACAGCAAGGTGACCGTCTGCGTCATCCCCACCGACGAGGAACTGATGATTGCTCTCGACACCATGGCGCTGGTTAAGTGAGTGAAATTCGCGGTTAAATAAAGAAAGAGGTTGTGTCAAGACACAACCTCTTTCCTTAGTTGCGGAGGTCCGACTCGAACGGGCGACCTCCAGGTTATGAGCCTGGCGAGCTACCAACTGCTCCACTCCGCGATTTGCGAGTGCAAAGATAAGGAGAAATTTCGGTACAACCAAACATTTCGGTAAGAAATTGTGCTTTTTATCATATATTATCCCTTTTTGTTTGCCGAATTGCACACTTTTGTCTAACTTTGTAGCTATTATGGGAACGATAAAGACCAAAAACATACTGATAGACGCGGCGCGACAACTCTTTGCCAAAAAAGGCTTAGACAACACCACGATGAACGACATCGCCGTTGCTTCGGGCAAGGGGCGCCGTACATTGTACACCTACTTTAATAATAAGGACGAGGTTTTCTACGCCATCGTAGAACAGGAGTTGGAGCACATGAGCAACCGCCTGCGCCTGATTGCCGACAAGGAATTGGAGCCCGAGGACAAGATCGTCCAGTTGGTGTACGCCCACCTGAGCCTCATCAAGGAAGTGGTGATTCGCAACGGCAACCTTCGGGCCGAGTTCTTCCGCGACATCTGGCTCGTGGAGAAAGTGCGTAAGAAATTCGACCAGACCGAAGTGGAGCTGATTCAGCAAATCATCATGCAGGGCATTCGTCAGGGCAAGTTCGACGTGGCCAATATCCGTATGTCGGTGGATATCATACACTACTGCATCCGTGGTCTGGAGCTTCCCTACATCTACGGTCGTCTGGGCACAAGCATACAAGCAAGTCGCCCCATGGTGAAGCAAGTCATCCACCGCGCTATGGCCAAGATAGTACGACCGGACGAAGATTTATCGAAGATTGAGGATTGAGTATATACATTTGACACATTACATTTCAATAATATGGGATTATTAACAGGAAAGACTGCACTCATCACTGGTGCGGCACGAGGCATTGGCAAGGCCATTGCCCTGAAATTTGCAGCAGAAGGCGCCAACGTGGCCTTTACTGATTTGGAAATAAACGAAGAGACTGAACAGGAGATTGCCGCTCTGGGCGTCAAGGCCAAGAGCTATGCATCCAACGCGGCCGACTTTGCACAGACGGAGCAAGTCGTGAACCAAGTAAAGGAAGAGTTCGGCTCCATTGACATTCTGGTTAACAATGCCGGCATCACCAAGGACGGACTGATGCTGCGCATGAGCGAACAGCAGTGGGATGCCGTCATCGCCGTCAACCTGAAGTCAGCCTTCAACTTCATCCATGCCTGCGTCCCCATTATGATGCGCCAGCGCAAAGGCAGCATCATCAACATGGCCTCCGTCGTTGGTGTTCACGGCAATGCCGGACAGGCCAACTATGCAGCCTCCAAAGCCGGACTCATTGCTTTGGCCAAATCCATCGCCCAGGAAATGGGCCCCAAGGGCATTCGTGCCAACGCCATTGCCCCCGGCTTCATCGAGACGGCCATGACTGCCGCCCTCAGCGACGAGGTTCGCGAGGAGTGGAAGAAGAAGATACCCCTTCGTCGCGGCGGACAGGTCGAGGACATCGCCAACACCGCCCTCTACTTGGCCAGCGACCTCAGCTCGTATGTCAGCGGACAGGTCATCCAGGTCGATGGTGGCATGAATATGTAAAGAATGCGACGCATTTTTTTATATGAGGATAACCACGTTATCATCGTAAACAAACAGAGCGGGGAGATCGTGCAGGGCGACAAGACTGGCGATCGCCCCCTCTCTGATATGGTGAAGGACTACATCAAGGAGAAGTACAACAAACCCGGCGACGCATTCCTGGGGGTTGTACATCGACTCGACCGTCCCGTCAGCGGTGTGGTGCTCTTTGCCCGCACCAGCAAAGCCCTGACCCGACTCAGCGAGATGTTCCGCACCCGTGCTGTACAGAAAACCTATTGGGCCATCGTCGGCAACCAACCGCCACAGCCCGAAGGCACCCTCACCCACTGGCTCACCCGCAACCCCAAGAACAACACCGCACGAGCCTACGACCACGAAGTCCCCAACTCCAAACAGGCCATTCTCGACTATCGCGTCATCGCCCGCAGCGACCGCTACTGGCTTCTGGAGGTTGAACTCCACACCGGTCGTCACCATCAGATTCGCTGCCAACTGGCCAAGATAGGTTGCCCCATCCGTGGCGACCTCAAGTATGGTGCCCCACGCAGTAATCCCGACGGCAGTATCTCTCTGCATGCCCGCCGCATCCAGTTCGAGCACCCTGTTTCACATAAACAAATAGACATCACCGCCCCTGTCCCCGACGACCGCCTTTGGCAGGCCTTGGAAGTCCCGATGTCCTCTCCCCTTTATAGTTTGTAATCCACCTTGATGACCAGCACGCGCAGCCGTTGGCTCTGCGCCTGCGTCTTCACTTTTGCTACATGCCAGTCACAGGGGAACATGATGTTGAAGGTGCCCGGGATGGAGGTAAACTGCTGCAGGCGATCGTACTGAAAGGCATACTCCAGACGGTCGGGCTTGTAGTCGGCAAGAGGCTTTGAGGTCTCATGATCCAGACGGCAGAAGCCCTCCGTTCCGCTGACCACATACATGAAGTCTATCTTCTGGTAGTGGCTCTCGCTGCCCTTACCTTTTCGCAGGTCGTCCTGCGAGCACCAGTTATCCCCATCCTCCACGCTGACGGTGAGCGTCGTACCGGGAATCGGTGTGCGGCCGGCGGGGATAGTCAGCAGGTCGGTTTCCTGCAACCACTTAAACAGCGCTTCCCACTGTTGGGGATTGCGATGATACTGGATATAGAATTCCACCTCGTTCACGGTCGGAGCCGGAGCGGCTTTCGTGAATCCATTGCGCCACGCTCCCTTCTTCACCCATTTCTGCGCCAGGCGTGTCAGTTCCTTTGGATACTCATTTGTGTACGTCTGTGCACCTGCCTCCACCGATACGAGAAGCGCAAGCGCTAAGAAAAATTTTTTCATCATACTATTATTACGCCCAAATTCCGCAGCACTTTAGTTTAAATTTCTTTATAAGTTCCTGAGCAACAAAAAGTTCTTGCTGTGGCAAGCGGTAGAGCCGAGCGGCCCAGGATTTGGCCATGTCAGAAATTTCACTTACCTTAGTGCTGCAAAACAAGACAAGCAAAATCATCAATGACAAGGCAAAGGTAAGCATAAAATCTGAGAAAGTCACCGCTTTTGGTGGAATATTTTCGTCTTGGACAAATTTGACTCTATTCTGTCCTCTGTGATAGACTCCCACTTAGGACTTCGCAGCACTCTGATAGGCTATCAAAGCGCGAGATAATACGGGCCGTCTTCTCCGTTTTCTGCTGCGGTGGTGACTGCATGGAAGACCTCAACCGAAGTCATTCATGAACCAGAACACCGTGTTCCTGCTCCTAACCGCCATGGCTGCAAACTTCTACCGATACATCGTGGCATTGCCGCTCATGGCTGTCCTCTTTGGAATCAAGGCCACGGACAGGGTCAAGAGCTTCCTTTTCAGATTCATCGCCGTACCTGCCAAGTGGGTCAGAACGGCAAGGCAGTACAGGCTCAACATCTACTCCAACAAGCCATACAAACTTATTTGGGAACACGGATAAAACAACCTTCTTCATTGATGCCTCGGTCTATGCCTCTCGACCTTACGG
>CAJOJA010000015.1 GCA_905234735.1 uncultured Bacteroidaceae bacterium
GTTAACATGATTAAGAGCAAAATTGCCCATGGCAAGTTTGGAGAGGTTTACTTCGTGTCTGGATTACGAAAAGGAACTACCTGCCAACATTCAGATTGTGCCTAATGAAGAACTGATGCCAGCTTATGAGTCGGACTACAACGAAATGAAGGAAAGTTTCATTTATGGGGATGCGCTTAAATTTGACGAGTTATTAAAAAGCTTTGCCCTCGGGGGTCAAACACGCGCGGCTTTTCCAGCAAGGTTACGAATAAGTGAGCGAAAAAGCAAACTATTTGTCCATTTTCGTAAAACATACATTTGAGCGTCGCGTCGCAAACTGCAGCCGTCGGCGATGAACGGACATTCATCGTCGATGAACCAGCGTCCGTCGGCGGTGGATGTCCATTCATCGGTCGGTGTACGAAGTTGTCTTCGTGAGGTTGGAAATATTGTTTTCCCACGCGCGTATATTTATTAGGTAAGGATGGCGGATATGTCGGGAATTTGTCGTACCTTTGCGCCCAAATTCCAAGAAGACATGACAGATTTCAGAGATTTGGGCCTCGGCGACGAGTTGTTGAAGGCCATTGCAGAACAAGGTTACGAACATCCCATGCCTGTGCAGGAGCAGGTTGTCCCTTGGTTGCTGGGCAGCGAACAGCGCGACCTGGTGGCCCTGGCTCAGACGGGTACTGGCAAGACGGCTGCCTTCGGATTGCCTTTGTTACAACGACTGATGACGGAGTGTTCCGAATATTCTGATTATTCCGAATCTTCTGAATATTCTGAACCGTCGGATTTCTTCAAAAGGTCTGACTATCCGAGGATAGTCATCTTGAGTCCCACGCGCGAACTTTGTCTGCAGATAGCCGACGACCTGCAGGGCTTTGCCAAATATTTGCCCGAGGTGCGCATACTGGCTGTCTACGGCGGTGCAAACATCGAGCCGCAGATTCGTGCCCTGAAGCACGGAGTGGACATCATCGTGGCCACGCCGGGCCGACTGGTGGACCTGATGAAGCGCAAGAAGGTGGCCGTGCTGGACGCCGTGCGCTACCTGGTGCTGGACGAGGCCGACGAAATGCTCTCGATGGGTTTCCAGGAAGACCTGGATGCCATCCTGGAAGGTGTGCCCGAGGAGCACCGCACGCTGCTCTTCTCCGCCACGATGAGCAAGGAGATAGAGCGCATTGCGAAGAAGTATCTGCGCGATGCCCACGAGATACAGATAGGCAGCCGCAACGAGGGGGCCGAGAACGTGAACCACGTCTACTACATGGTGCAGGCCAAGGACAAGTACCTGGCTCTGAAGCGCGTGGTGGACTACTATCCCAGAATCTACGCCATCATCTTCTGCCGCACTCGGTTGGAGACGCAGGAGGTGGCCGACAAACTCATACGCGACGGCTACAATGCCGATGCCCTGCACGGCGAACTGAGCCAACAGCAGCGCGACCTGACGATGCAGCGCTTCCGCCAGCACCGTGTGCAGTTGCTGGTGGCTACTGACGTGGCTGCACGCGGACTGGACGTGGACGACCTGACGCACGTCATCAACTACGGTCTGCCCGATGATGTGGAGTACTACACCCATCGCAGCGGCCGTACGGGACGTGCAGGCAAGAAGGGAACCTCGATAAGTATCGTTCACGTGCGTGAGAAACAGAAGATACGGCAGATAGAACAGGCCATCCAGAAGGAGTTTGTGCGCCAGACCCTGCCCGAACCGAAGGAAATCTGCGGCAAGCAGCTCTACCACGTCATCGACGAGATAGAGCGCGTGGAGGTGGACGAGGAGCAGATAGCCCCCTTCATGGAGGACGTGCAGAAGCGCTGGGCCTGGCTCGACAAGGACGACATCGTGAAGCGCATCCTCAGCCGCGAGTTCGGCCGGTTCCTGCGCTACTATGCCAGTGCGCCGGAGATTGAAGAAGTCAGTGAGAAGGGGCAAGGGACAAAGAGCAAGGATAAAGACGGAAGGAAGGAAAAGCGTAAGAAGGGTGACCATACGGCCGAGGAGGGCTACACCCGTCTGTTCCTCTCGGTGAGCAAGATAGATGGATTCTTCGCCAAGGAAATCATCAAGCTCATCAACGACAAGGTGAAGGGACAGAAGGTGGAGATAGGCCGCATCGACCTCCTGAAGAACATCTCCTTCGTGGAGGTGGCCGAGGAGGATGCCGAACGCGTCTTGAAGGGCCTGAAGGGTCTGCGTGTGAAGGGTCGCGAAATCGTTGTTGACTATGCCGACAACCCCTCCCACAGCCCCTCTTCCCATTCCCCTCGTGGGGGTGAAGGCTCTGCTTTCAAGAGTAAGAAAAAGGAGAAGAAGAAAGACAAGAAGACTAAGCCCTCGCGCGAAGAGCGCGGCTACACGGAGCCCAGGGGCAAGAAGTATAAGAAAGAAGACTGGATGAAGTTCCTACACCCTGATGCGTAGGCACTTCATCCAGTCGGCAGTTCGCAGGACTTGAGAAAACCCTATCGGTTGAGGTATTTCCTGCCGTTGCGGATGTAAACTCCCTTGTTGCGTGTGGAGCCAGTGGATGTGGCTGGTTCGAGGATGCGTCGGCCCGAGAGGTCGTAGCAGCTCGGATCGGCCGATTTGTTGTTTGCCACGTCAATATTCTGAATGCCATCCTCGCCGCGGTCAATCATGAAGATGAACGTGTTGAGACTGCGCTCGGGCAGAGGGATAGTCAGTTCGCTCACGGGCTCGTCGATGGCGATGGGTGTCTCCTTGCAGAGGGACTCGTTGGACGTGGAGAGCAGATGCACACCGCTCTTCACCTTCACGGGCAGGAGTAGCCTCAGGTTGTTGCCAGTTCCTGTGGTGTCGATGGCCATGACGATGAGCGAATCGCCCTTGATGTAGGCCGAGTTCTCGAAGTAGGCATTTGTGGCAATAGCCACGTTGGCACGGGTGTTGAGGCGGGTGGAGTTGGTGAGGTGCTTGGAGAAGTGCGACATGACGTAGGCGCGCGGCAGCAGTTTGTTCTTGCCGTTGCCAGGCATGTGCTGCTCTTCGCCAGTCCCCACAAACGACCAGTGGGCGCGCATGTACCAGTAGATGTAGGCATTGCAGCCTGCCAGCAGACATTCGTTGACCTCCTCGGCAAAGAGCAGCTGTTCGTGCCACGTGGGCAGTCCGTTGTGGTTGCCGATGTTGTCCACCGAGTGCTCCGTCATCCACACCTCTTTGCCGTACTTGGCGGCAAGGGTGGCAGCATCCTTCAGATTTCCCTTGTCCAGAGGAGCGTGACCGTAGATGTGTCCGGCAATGATGTCAATCTGCTTGCGTGCCGTCGTGTCGTTCAGCAGGGCATTGGAGTATTTGGGATCGAATCCCAGAGGTTCGGCACTAATCAGGCGCACGCCATCGTAGGTCTCACGGTCGAGCAGGTGGGCATAGTTCTTGACGAGGTTGACCTGCTGCTGGGGGGTGTAGAGACAACCGGAGTAGTCCACCCACCAGTCGGGTTCGTTCTGTACGGACACGGCATCGACGTCCACCCCCTTCGATTTCATGTACTTCAGGAAGGTGTTCATCCAGGGGAAGAACTTCTCGTAGCAGTCCTCGCGCAGTTCGCCGCGCTGGTAGCCTTGCTCTTCGTTGTTGCCCCCTTGAGCCGTACCGTTGGTCTTGTATTCGCCTGGTGGCGACCAGGGCGTGCCGAAGACAATGCCGCCGCGTCGCTTAACGATTTTGGCCGAGGGCACAGAACCCTGCCAATCGTAGGGCGAGTCCCAGTTGCCCCACTCGGGCACAACGATGTCGCCCACGAAGTTTGGCGAGATTTCCATGCGCATGATGTTCAGTCCTATCTTCGACTGTGGCCCATAGAGCAAGCTCACGGGCTGTGTGTCGGTGGCATAGGGGCACATGGCACCGTCGCAGCAGGCGGCACCAAAGCCCGTTATCGTCTGACAGGGGGTGTCGGTCACTACTACGGTGATGGTTTTGGCCTGAATGTCCGTAGTGAGGGATGCGGCAAGCAATGTGGCAGCCAGTGTGGTACGGGTTAGAACGGAGGTTGACATTCTTTTCGTTTTATAATATTAATAATTGTGTTTCAGCTTGATTTCCATAGTCGTTTTCTGTACTTGCATGCCCATGTTCTTGTAGAAGTGCCAGGCGGGGTCGTTGCCCTCCCAGACGTTTAGGGTGATGTTGTCGCAGCCAATCGACGTTGCATAGTCGCGCACGTATTCGTACAAGGCCTTGCCTACGTGTTTGCCGCGGGCACGCTCGTCCACACAAATGTCATCGATGTACAGCGTCTTGACGTCCTCCAACAATAGGTTGTCCTTGACCTCAGAGACTTGACAGAAGGCATGGCCCAGCACTTCTCCGTCCACGTAGACGAAGACGGGTTTGCTGTCGTCGTTGAGCAGCGATTCCAGTTCTTGTTCGCTGTATTTCGTTGTGTGGGGTTTGAACAGGTCGGGGCGTATCGTGTGATGCACCATGTTCACCTGGTGCAACAGTTCGATGATGCGCCCGATGTCTTCTTTGCTTGCTTTTCGAAGCATAATTTAAGTATTATCGTACGCAAAGGTACGAAGATTCCGGAGCATATCCAAATCAATCTTATTTTTTTAAGGCGCATATATCATGAAAATGCCAGGAAATTACTAACTTTGCGCAGTTATTACCATAGATTCGACTCCAAATAACAGATACTGAGATGAAAAGAAGAACCAAAATTGCGTTCGTTTGCCTACTGGCATTCCTGGCCATAGCCCCTGCAGCCGTAGCCCAGGATGCCACATTCGAGGGCAAGACGATGGTGGTCATAGGCGACAGCTACGTGCGCAACCACCGCCGCCCCGTGGAAGAGACGTGGCACGCACGAGTGGCCGCACGACTGGGTATGAACTACCGCAACTACGGGCGTAACGGCAACTGCATCGCCTTCGACCGCACAGACCGGGGATTCGGGAAGAGTATGCTGGAACGCTACCATGAGATGACGGACACGGCGGACTTCGTGCTCGTCATTGCCGGTCACAATGATGCGTACAAGGTGCTGAACAGCCAGGACACGCTGGCGCTGTTCCGACAGCGACTGGACTCGCTCTGCACGAGACTCCGCGCCAAGTATCCGCAGGCGGCTATCGGTTTCGTCACGCCGTGGGCCGTGGAGCGCCCCGGCTTTGCCGAGGTCTCGGCTTCCATCCGCGAGATATGTGCCAGGCATGGGTTCCCCGTGCTTGATGCAGCACGCACCAGTGGCATCCGACCGATGGACGCAGACTTCCGCCACCGCTATTTCCAGGCAGACAAGGACGAAGCCCACCTCAATGCCGACGGCCACGCTCTGCTCCTGGATTGGGGAGAGCAATTCCTGCGGCGAATGAACCACTCAAGAGACAATGTCACGGACTAAACCATATACTATGCGAGAGGGCTTCCTCATCGGAGGAGGCCTCATCATTGTGGGACTGCTGCTCGAAGCGATTGTCGGTCCTGTCGATTGGGGGACCTTCCGCTGGCCTGTAAACGGGGTGGTGATGGGCCTCTTTCTAATGCTCATTGGGGCCATGCATCTGCTCCAGAAGAGGGTGTATGTCTTTCAGTTCATGGGTACCAGCAAGGCGGCTGTACCTGCGCTGGTGTACGTCGTCGTGCTGACGGTCGTCATGGGATTGGTGCCGCAGAAAAGCCTCACCCCCGGCCCCTCTTCAATGGGCGAGGGGAGTTTCTGGATCAACTATATGTTGAATTTCTGGCCCTTTGTACTCACTTACGTCTATATCGATGTGATTCTGGGACTGGCAGTCATTCGTCAGGTTAAGACGTGGGCGGCCAATCATTTTTCACTCTCCACTTTTCGCTTTTCACTCTTGTCACACCTTGGTCTGTTCCTTGCCATGACTGCCGCCACGCTGGGCAATGCCGATATGCAACGGCTGAAGATGATTGTGGTGAGGGGCGAAGCGGAATGGCGGGCGATGACCCCGCAGTTGCAGGTGGTGGAGATGCCTATTGCCATTGAGCTCAGAGAGTTCATCATGGAGGTGTACGACAATGGCAAACCCAAGCGCTATGCCTCGGACGTTCAGATACTGACGCGGACGGGCAAGAGCATCCATGCCATCGTGGAGGTGAACAAACCCGTGAAGGTGGAGGGCTGGAAGATTTATCAGTATAGCTACGACACCCAGAAGGGTCCCATGAGCCAGACCTCGATACTGGAGCTTGTGTGCGACCCGTGGTTGCCAGTTGTCTATGTGGGCATCTACCTGATGCTGGCTGGTGCGGTGTGCTTCATGTTGCGTTCCATACCCTGGGCTGGCGGATGGCGACGGGCCAGGGAACACCCCAGGCGTGCACTCTCGATAGCGGTGCTGATAGGCGCGGTCTTCTTCTGTGTCCACCACTTCATGCCCATCCTCCATTCCGACACCCTGGTACCTGCCCTGCAGAGTCCGTGGTTCAGGCCTCACATCATCGCCTACATGCTGGCCTACACGCTGATGGGCTCTGCCGCCGTCATGGCTCTGTATCAATTGGTTAGAGACCGTGCTCTTAGTTCCTCACCCCTTACTGTCTCCTCCCCTCGGGGAGGTCGGGAGGGGGTAGGCTCACTCGTTTTTGTCGGTCTTTCGCTGATTACCATCGGCATGCTCTTCGGTGCCCTCTGGGCCAAGGAGGCGTGGGGGCACTACTGGTCGTGGGATCCCAAGGAGACGTGGGCCGCCATCACCTGGTTCTCCTATCTGGTGTTTGTGCATTATCGACAAATACCTGCTCACAAGCCGAAGCTTGCGCTGTGGCTGTTGCTCATCTCGTTCGCACTGCTGCAGATGTGCTGGTGGGGCATCAAATTCCTGCCCTCTGCCCAGGAAACCAGCGTACACGTTTACGGTACGTAGCCGCGAGTCGGCTTCAGTTCCGATTCTGGGTTGGTTCCGACTTGCGATACAGATAAGCCACAGCCGCTCCGGACAGATTGTGCCAGACGCTGAAGACGGCACCGGGAATGGTGGCAAGCGGGTAGGCAGCAAAATGTATGGTTGCCAGGCTGCTGGCCAATCCGGAGTTCTGCATGCCCACCTCGATGGATATGGCCCGCTTCTTGGGTTCTGAGAGTTTCAACCATCGTCCTATCAGGTAGCCAAGGCCCAGTCCGCAAACGTTGTGGAGCATGACCACCAGCACAATCAGCAGTCCGCCGGCCAGCAGCTTGTCGGCGTTGGCCGAGACGACGATGGCGACAATGAAGGCAATGGCTATCGACGAGAAGGCCGGAAGAAAGTCCGTTGCCCTTTCCGTGAACTTGGGCCAGAGCCACTTCACCAGTAAACCGACGACGATGGGGAGTATGACCACCCAGAGGATGCTCAGCAACATGCCCGCCACATCCACGTCGACACTCTTTCCGGCCAGGGCCCAGGTCAGCAAGGGTGTCAGCAACGGGGCAAGTAGGGTGGAAACGCCGGTCATGCCGACCGACAGCGCAAGGTCGCCCCGGGCCAGGTAGGTGATGACGTTGGAAGCCGTTCCGCCCGGACAGCAGCCCACCAGCACTACGCCCAGGGCCAGCGCTTCGTCGAGTGCAAAGATGCGGGTCAGCCCCCAGGCCAGCAGCGGCATGACAGTGAACTGTGCCAGACAGCCCGTAGCGACATCCTTCGGACGGGCAAAGACAATCTTGAAGTCCTGGAGGTTCAGCGTCAGTCCCATGCCGAACATGACCACGCCCAGCAGATAGTTGATGACCTTCGGGCGTATCGTTTCCAGCACATCGGGGAACACCAGTGCCAGCACGGCAGCGGCCAGCACCAGTAGACCCATGTATGTTGATATCCAATGGCAGAGTTTGCGAATCATAGTCATGCGTTTTTCCAGTTTCTATCGACAGTTGGGGGCGGCTAACAGTTTCTCCATCCAGACAATGTCGTACCAGCGACCGAATTTCTTGCCACACGCGTGGAAATGTGCCACCTGGGCATACCCCAGATGCTCGTGGAAGCGGATGCTGTCAAGTGTCAGGTATTCGTCCTCTGCCTCCGTGTAGGCGATGCAGGCGTTCATGTTCAGGATGCCCTGTTGCCTTAGCCGCGATTCCAGGGCCTGGTGAAGTTGTTTGCCGATGCCTTTGCCCCGCTCGTCCATGCTCACATAGATGGAGGTCTCAACCGCCCACTGGAAGGCCGCCCGCTCTCTGAACAGACTGGCATAGGCATAGCCCAGGATGCGTCCGTCGGCCTCGGCCACCAACCAGGGATAGCGTTGGGTGACATTCACTATCCGCCCGGTGAAATTCTCCAGCGTAGGCACTTCGTATTCGAAGGTGATGGCCGTATGCTCCACGTATGGGGCATAGATGGCCAACAGTCTGGCTGCATCTTCCGTCCGAACCTGTCTGATGAGGTTTGTCATAGGCGTATACACTATTCTTGTTTATTACGACATTTCGTTCTTTTTAATTCTGACTTGCGGCATCGATTGTGGGCCATCCGTCGCCGTCCCACTGTATCCGGCGCAGGATGAGGCGGGAGGCGCCATTCTGCGTGGCGCTGTAGCCGTGACAGACGAAGAAGTCCTGGTCCTGGAAGGTGTAGGCTGCGCAGTGTCCGGCTGCCTCATACTCCCGTTTGTCGCCCTCCAGAACTATCCTGCCGCCGCCCTGCCGCATATCCAGGCCCTTGTCATCCACGTAGGGTCCCGCCACCGACCGACTGCGCCCGACGGCAACGCGATAGGTGCTCAGGGGGCCTCGGCAGCAGTAGTCCCACGACACAAAGAGGTAATAGTAGCCGTCGTGGCGGAAGATGAAGGGAGCCTCGATGGCATTGGTTCCCGCGTACTTGGACGTGGGGTTCGGTTCGGTTATCTCAGCTCCGGGGTCATAGCGACGGGCGATGGTCTGGGGGCGTTGGTCCCTGGCCATGTGCATGGTGCTGTCCAGGCGCACGAGTTGGATGCCGTCCCAGAACGAGCCCCACACCATCCACGGAGTGTCCGTCTCGTCGATGACGATGTTCGGGTCTATGGCGTTCCAGTTGTCGCGTTTCTCGCGTGAGCAGACGATGCATCCCTCGTCGTTCCAGATGGGCGACGAGAGTGAGCGCGATGAGAGGAGTCCGATGGCAGAACTGTTTCTTCCGAAGGTGGAACAGCTGTAGGTCATCCACCAGCGTCCGTGCCAGCGGATGATGTCTGGAGCCCACACGTGGCCGCGGAAGCCCGGCACGGAGTCGTGTGTCCACTTGGGGATAACCGTCATCACGGGTTCTCGTTTCGTTGTCCACACTTCCCTGTCTGTGGAGGTGAAGTGTTGGATGCCCAAGCCTGTGCCGTACAAGTGGTAGGTTCCATTCTCGTAGGCCATCACGGGGTCGTGAATCGCCGGTGTCTCTTGGGCAAAGGCGTTGCAGAGCACGAGCGTGTAAAGTAGTAGCAATCCTATCCGTTTCATAGTTGTTAGTTTCTTTCCCGTAGGTAATCAAACAAGTTAACTGTTCCTGCATCCTCTGTTTTGCAAAGGTACGAATTTTCTTTCAAATAGCGGGGCATAACGGATATTTTTGTACCTTTGTACGGAAATTCAAATAATTAGTACAAAATATGAAGCGAATTATTCTCTCTATGCTGCTCCTGTGCAGCATGGCCTCCAAGGCCGACGAAGGCATGTGGATGCTAAACCGAATCGACCCGAAGACGGCCGAAGTAATGAAAAGTCTGGGGCTGCAACTCACCCCCGGCCAACTCTATAACCCCGAAGGCGAGAGCCTGAAGGACTGCGTGGTGGACTTTTGCGACTTCTGTTCGGGGGTAGTGGTCAGCCCGCAGGGACTGGTGTTCACGAACCACCACTGCGGATTCTCGGGCATACAGGCGCTCTCGACCACCGACGACGACATTCTGAAGAACGGATTCGCCGCCCGTTCGTTCGAGGAAGAGCGCCCCGTGGAGGGCTTCTTCGTGCGCTTCCTCGACCGTACAGAAGAATGTACGGGCCGCGTGATGCGTGCCATGAACGAGATATACAAGGCCAACCCCGACGTAGAAGCCAAGGTGCTGGACTACCAGAAACTGGACTCAGTGATGACGGCCGTCGAGAAGGAGTACACCCAGGCGAACCCCGACCGCGACTGCCTCGTGAAGTCGTACTACGGCGGCAATCGCTACTTTGTATCTATCTATAAGGTATACAACGACATCCGATTGGTCTTCACGCCCACCCAGACGTTGGGCAAGTTCGGAGGAGACACCGACAACTGGATGTGGCCACGCCAGACATGCGACTTCAGCGTCTTCCGCATCTATGCCACGAAGGACGGTGAGCCGGCCGACTACTCGAAGGACAACGTCCCCCTGAAGGCCAAGCGCTATGCCCGAGTGAGTCTCGACGGCTTCCAGCCTGGCGACTACTGCATGACGGTGGGCTATCCGGGCAGCACCGACCGCTATCTCAGCAGCTATGGCATCCGCGAACGCGTGGACGGCTCGAACGTGGCCATGATTGACGTCCGCGGCAAGAAGCAGCAAGTCTGGAAGCACTGGATGGAATCGGACCGCGCCATCGCCATCAAGTATGCCTCGAAGTTTGCCTCCTCGTCCAACTACTGGAAGAACTCCATCGGCATGAACAAGGCTGTGAAGGAACTTAACGTCATCGGTCAGAAGCAGCAGCTGGAGGAGGACATCCGTCGGTGGTATGGTAGGGACGCCGGCCTGAAGATTCGTTTCGGCACGATGTTCGACGAGCTGGAGAAGGCCTACAGCAACCGCTTCGAGGCCGTTCGCGCCTACACCTTCTTCTCGGAAACGTTTCTGCGCGGCATGGAACTGCGGCGTGTGGCCGCTGTGGCCGCATCGAAGCCCAGGGACATGGACTCAACGGAAGTGGCCTTGGCGCGCGAAGAGCTGCAGGCCTTCTACAAGGACTATGATGCCCGCGTCGACGAGGAGACGATGGCCGTACTGCTCGACAACTATCGCCGGCAGGTGAAGAAGGAATATCTGCCCAGCATCTACGAAACCATTGACCGAGACTTCAAGGGCGACACGAAGGCCTACGTCCGCGACATCTTCGCACGCACCGCACTGACCGACATCTCGTGTGTGGAGAAATACATCTCCGACAGCACCCTGACCGACACCGATCCGATGTTCAAGTTCCAAAAGAGTGTGCGCAACATGCAGACGACCATCAACCAGCGCATCCGCAGCGACCGGCAGACCATCGAGTACAACGAACGCCTGCTGACCCAGGCCATTCTGGAGCGCGACCAGGATACACCGCACTACAGCGATGCCAACTTCTCGCTGCGTCTCTCTTACGGTTACATCCAGGACTATACGGCCGGCTCCCAGCACTTCGACTACTACACCGCTAGCCAGAGCCTGTTGGACAAGGCTGCCCGCCAGGGCGAAATCAAGGATTACGAACTGGAGCCGGACATCATCTCGCTCATCAAGGAGCGCGATTTCGGTCGCTACGCCGATTCCAAGGACAAGGACTTGCACCTCTGTTTCCTCTCCAACAACGACATTACGGGCGGCAACTCTGGTTCGCCCATGTTCAACGGCAAGGGTGAACTCATCGGACTGGCCTTCGACGGCAACTGGGAGGCTATGTCGGGCGACATCACCTTCAACCCCGACCTCCAGCGCTGCATCGGTGTGGACATACGTTTCGTCCTCTACCTCATCGAGAAATGGGGCAAGGCCGACAGGCTGATAGAGGAGATGGGATTGTAGAAAGTCTTTAGACCTTTGCCTTTAGATGTCCTCTGTGCTGACGATGCCGTGGGTCACGGCATAGATGGTGAGGGAGGACACGGAGCGCAGGTGGAGTTTCTCGCAGATGTTCTTGCGATGCGTGATGACCGTGGGCAGTGAGATGCACAGGCGGTCGGCTATTTCCTTGTTGATGAATCCGCGAACGACGAGTGCCAACACCTCGACTTCGCGTGGCGAAAGCTCGGGCTGACTCGCCGTCTGTGGCAGGGGGTGCTGACTGTGCCCGCGCTGGAACAGGGTGAGGATGCTCTTCAGCAGGTCGTGCTCCGCCTGCGTGATGTCGAGTGTAAGGAAGTTCTCGAACTGCCTCTTGGCTGCGGGTTGGGCCAGGAGGATAATGGTCTGCTTCTGATGTTTCAGGAAGAACTCGGCGTTGGCGATGAACACCTGCGACGAGACGAAGAAGTGCACAACGGGTATCTCTGCGTCGAACTCCTGAACGACGTCCTCTACAGAGGCGAATGTGCAGACATCGGCCATCGGCGCAATGTCGGAAATGATGGATTTCAGCCCTGTGGCCTCCAGCGTATTCTGGTCGATGATGGCAATGCGGGGAATCATTTATAAATGCAAAGTTTAAGAGTTCAAGATGTGTTGGGAAAAGTCTTTGCTGACGAAGTTGTCTGTGCTCTGGCAGGCTTGGGCGGCAAAGGCCGTGCCGTAGTGTACGAGGCGCTGCCATTGGTCGCGGCCGAGGGTGCAAAGCTGGTTGCGGGTGATGCCCTCATGCATCAGGCCGTAGATGAAGCCGGCATTGAAGTTGTCGCCAGCCCCTACGGTGCTCACCACGTTGTCCACCCGAGGAGCCGTGAAGTCGTAGCAGCCCGAGGGGGTACAGACGGTTATCGTACCTGCCCCTGCCGTGCAGATGAAGAGCGGACAGTACTTCGTAATGTGATGGGTGTAGATGGTGCGTGCGTCGCGACTCTGGTACATCACTTCGAAGTCGTCGGCCGATCCGCGCACGATGGTGCTCTGGCGGAAATTCTGATGTATGGCGGGAAACAGTTTCTCCAACTCGTGGGCGTGACTGCGGCGAAAGTTCAGGTCGTAGTAGAGGATGGCCCCAGCGCGCTGGGCAGCCTCCAGGGTGGGAGCCACCTGAGGCCTCATGCCCTCGCAGATGGCGTAGTACGAACCGAACAGCAGCACGTCGTCCGCCTGGAAGTCGGGCATCGTCCAGTTGCGGTGGGCCCGTGGGGTGTTCTTATAGAACTGGTAGGTGGCATCGCCGTTTTCGTCCAGATAGGCCAGCGAGATGGCACTCTTCTCGTCGTCTCTGGTTTCAAAGTTTTCCACGGAAACTCCGTTTTCAAGCAGGAAGGCTTGTGTGTCGCTGCCCACATGGTCGTTCCCGGTGTAGCCGATGAAGCTACAGGGCAGTCCTGTTCGTCCGATGGAGATGATGGAGTTGAAGCAACTGCCTCCTGGCACGGCTGCCACGGGCTGTCCGTTGCGGAAAAGTATGTCCATGATGGTTTCGCCCATCCCTGTTATCTTGCGCATAAGCTAAATTTTTTGCAAAGATACAACTTTTTTTGAAAAAAACTCCTAAAATGTTTGGATACTTCGGGGAAAGTGCTTACCTTTGCAGTCGCAATTGGGCTATGGTGTAATGGTAACACTGCAGATTCTGGTCCTGCCTTTCCTGGTTCGAGTCCGGGTAGCCCAACTGAGAAAACGGATGTATCGAGAGATATGTCCGTTTTATTTTTTGCGTATCTCATGCCAGTAGACATGGGCACAGAAAAGTAGAATCAGCAGGGTATTCAGGGCGAGGCGCAAGGCCAGGTGCCATTCGGTGGTCAGGGACATGACGGCATAGAACAGGGCCGTCATCAGTACGTAGACCATGATACTCTTCATCGGGTATGGGATGGGATTCTTGACCTGACCGACGATGTACGAGAGCACCATCGCCGTTCCGTAACCGGCTACACCGCCCCAGGCGCAAGCCATGTAGCTGTACTGGGGGATGAACAGGTAGTTGACGAGGAACAGCACGGCACAGCCTGCCAGCGAGAACCAGGCCCCGTAGATGGTTTTGTCTATCAACTTGTACCAGAACGACAGGTTGAAGTACACACCCATCATGATTTCTGCCACCATCACGATGGGTACGACGGCCATTCCCTCGCGATAGCCCTTGCCCAGGATGAGCTGCAGCACATCGATGTAACCCATCACGCACAAGAAGGCCAGCAGGGTGAAGATGAGGAAATACTTCATGGCCACGGCGTAGTATTCTGTGCTGTCCTTGTCCTTGGCTTTGGCGAAAACGATGGGCTCGTAGGCATAACGGAAGGCTTGCGTTATCATGGCCATAATCATGGCTATCTTCACACAACCGCCGTAGATGCCCAGCTGCACATTGGCCTCGGCCTTGTCGGGATAGACCAAGGGGAACATAATCTTGTCCGCCACCTGGTTCAGTATGCCTGCCACACCCAGGATGAGTATGGGCCACGAGTAGCTGAGCATCCTTTTCAGTAGTGTCCCGTCGAAGTTCCAGCGAATCTTGAACAATTCGGGGATGAAACACAGTGAGATGAGACTGGTACATGCCAGGTTGATGGCAAAGACGTAGAACACACTGGTCTTGCCGAGCACCACGAAGTAGAGCACGTTCAGCCCAATGTTGAAGGCGATGAACAGCAACTTCAGCGTAGCAAACCGGATAGGTCGCTTCTGGAATCGCAGGTACGAGAAGGGCAATGCCTGCAGGGCATCCATCGCCACCACTACGGCCATCATCAGCAAATAGTCGTGGTGCTCGGCATACCCCAGATGGTCGGCAATGGGCGTGATGAACCCGAAGATGCAGGCCAGGAACAAGGCCGTGAGCGAGGCTATCAGCCCGAAGCCCGTAGAGAACACCGTGTCGGGCCAGGACCCTCTCCCAGCCGTCCCTGGTCCGTCATTGGCAAAGCGGAACAGCGTCGTCTCCATGCCGAAGGTCAGCAGCACCAGAATGAGTGCCGTGTAGGCATAGACGTTGGTCGAAATGCCGTAGTCGCCCGACTCGGTGGGCATATAGTGCGTATAGAGCGGCACGAGCAGATAGTTGAGGAATCGCCCCACGATGCTCGACAGTCCGTAAATGGCCGTGTCCTTAAAAAGCGATTTGAAGTTCATGTGTGATGATGTTTTTTATCGACTGCAAAATTACAAAACATACGACAAATGGACAAACATCGTTCAATCTTTTTGCGGAATCCGCAGATTCACCAATCATCAAAGCCCGGCAAGTGTCCTTTATTCCGTCTTGATTCCTTCAATGGGATTCCGTGTGGCTATGCTCAGGGTTTGACCCAGCACGGACAAGACGATGATGAGCATGGTGAGGCAGGCGGACAGGGGAATGACCGCCCAAGGGAAAGGTATTTGATAATAGAAGCCTTGTAGGTAGTAGCGCATCACCTTCACGCACAGGGGTATGGCTACAACCACAGCCGCCAGCGACAGCGCGATGAACGGCCACGACAGCTTCCATGCCGATTCGCCGACAGAGGCTCCCAGAATCTTGCGGAGGGCTATCTCTTTGCTGTGCTGTTCGCAATAGTTGACAGACATGGCGAAGAGCCCGAGCGCAGAGATGAGGATGGAGATGAACATGAAGCACAGGACAAGCTGCATGGTGTGGCGTTCCTGGCTCAAGGCATCCTTTAAGAGGTCGTCCAAGTAGGTACAATGGAGTTCCTTGGGATAACCGGTTAATTCTCTTGTCGTTTCCTGACACACCTTCCTGATGGCGGCCAGCGCTTCCGCACGGTCGCCCCGGACCTTGACGATTTGTCTCCATGCCCAGTCGTTGGGACCCATCAGCTGAATCACATTGTGTCCATCCTCAAACTTGGGTGCATCGTTCGCCATTCCGGCGCGGTAGTTCTCGATGATGCCACACACCTTGTATTTAGGTCGCATGACAATTTTCCCTGTCGTGCCCCCAGCATTCCCGTCGATGCAGGGATGGGCATCCGTGATGCCGTAGCGCACCTTCGTGTCGCGGTCTATCCAGCAGAGGCTGTCCGTTGGGGCGCAAAACTGTTCCACAACGCGAAAGCCCAACAGGCGGAACGTGGTGGTGTCCATGTGCGAGTAGCAAATCCACGACCTGTTGCCCTCAGCATCGGTTAGGCCGTTGTACGATGGTCCGTAGGGGATGCTGCCCGCCATTCCCACAGCCTCCACCTGGGGCAGTGCGAGCAGGCGTTGCCGGAGAATCTCCTGTCGCTCGGGCGTATAGCCGATGTCCCAGGACTCAACGTCTATGAGTCCCTCCGTCTCATAGCCCATGGGCAGGGTCAGCAGGTGGTGCATCTGCAGGGTCATCGTGATGGCCACCGCCATCAGCGTCATGCTGATGATGTGCTGCACAATGATGAAGACCCGGCTGAACACCATCTTGTTCTTGAGTTGGAAAGTGCCCTTCACCACATCCAGGGGCTTGAATTGAAGCACAAGGGTCGAAGGCAGGATGCTGGACACCAAGGCCAGGAGCAGCAGAAGCCCTGCGCCCGTCACCACCATCTGCCCGTCGGGGATGAGTGGGATGCTCGTTGCCAGCCACTCCTCGAATAGCGAATGAAACAGGAAGGCCACAAGGATTCCCAGAAGGAAACATCCCGACGTGAACAGCAGCGCTTCCATGAAATAGCGGAAGCGGATGCCCGTCGTCTGCTCGCCCAGCACGCGTCGCATGGTCATCTCCTTGGCACGTTTGCCCGTCAGAGCTACGGTGAGGTTCACGTAGTTGAAACAGGCCGAAACCAATAGCACGAAGGCCACGAGCAGCAGCACATCGACCAGCGTCCTGTTTCCGCTTTTGATGATGCTGTAACTTTTACTCGTTGAGAAATACGCCTTGTCGAAGCGAGTCAGCGTCGAACCCCACAGCATGGTACCCTTACTGCTGTCATCGGCATAGAAGGTCGGCCAGTATTCCACATACTTCTTGAGTAGTTTGTCTGCCAGCATCTCGCTGTCCGTGCCAGACTGGAGCGTCAGGAAGGTCAGCGTGTTGCCGAAGTTGTCCATGCGCTGATAGTAGTTGTAGGCCCGCTTGATACTGAAGAACAGGTCTATGTTCGTGAACAAATCTTTGCGCCCAAAGTCTTCCACGACCCCGCAGATGGTGTAGTACGCTTCGCCCGCTTTCATCCGCTTGCCCACAGGCTCCTCGCCAGCAAAGGCTTTACGGGCAAACGACTCCGAAATGATGACCTCGTCCTCATTCGCCAGCACCCGTTCCCGCGGACACCCCGTCAGTCGGTAGTCGAACAGTTGGAAGAAGGTGGAATCGATATATACAGATTTCACCTTGAAGTAATCATCCTCCACCGTGACATCCTCTTCCATGCCGTTGGCAATGCGTGTCCAGCGGTCAATCTCGGGGAACTGGTGGAAGAACTCAACGGGCGTGTCGAGTGTCAGGCCAAACATGTCGCCAGTGCCCAGCACATAGATGTTGTCGGCATCCTTGATGTTCTTGCCCACACTATATTCTGTCTTGGCGTAGGACAGCAGCAGGATGACGAACCCCAGGGCAAACGCCATGCCGAATGCCTCGATACAGGTATAGAGCTTGTTCCTCGACAGAAACTGGATATAGCTTTTCATGTTCCCCTTTTATAGTCCTTCTGTTATCTGACCATCCAGCATCTCGACGATGCGGCTGGCGTAGTTGGCATCGCGCTGCGAGTGTGTGACCATGACGATGGTGGTACCTTCCTGGTTGAGTTGGGTCAGCAGTTGCATCACCTCCAGGCCGTTCTTCGAGTCGAGGTTACCCGTGGGCTCGTCGGCCAAGATGAGTTTCGGGTTGCTGACTACGGCGCGGGCTATGGCCACGCGTTGCTGCTGACCGCCGGAAAGTTGGTTGGGGAAGTGCTTCGAGCGATGGCTGATGGCCATGCGTTGCAGGATTTCCTCCACGCGCTTCTTGCGTTCGCGGGCAGGCACACCGAGGTATCGCAGGGGCAGTTCCACGTTCTGCTCCACGTTCAATTCCTCGATGAGGTTGAACGACTGGAATACGAAGCCTATCTTCCCTTTCCTTACCCGTGTGCGCTGGCGCTCCTTCAGAGTGCCCACTTCCTCGCCGTCGAGCACATAGCGGCCCGAGGTGGGGTTGTCGAGCAGGCCCAGCACATTGAGCAACGTGGACTTGCCACAGCCGCTGGGCCCCATGACGGCCACGAACTCGCCAGGGCGGACATTCAACGATACGCCATTCAAGGCAACGGTTTCTACTTCTTCGGTGCGGAACACCTTGGTGATGTCGGTTAGTTGTAACATAACGCTTAATTTAATGATTCTATGATTATTCATTCTTAATGCTGTTTATCGGATTCTCGTTGGCCGTGCGCCAGCTTTGGACGACGACGGTGGCGAGGGTGATGGTACCAACGGCCATGAGGGCCAAGGGGAAGAGCCACCAGTGGATGGGCGTGCGTTCGGCAAAGGATAGTAGCCATTGCTGGCCGATGTACCACGCAAGGGGAACGGCCATGACGAAACTGATGAGGAGCAGGACGAGGTAGCGGCGGCTGAGCAGTGCGAGGATTTCCTCTTCGGTGCTGCCGAACACCTTGCGGATGCCTATCTCCTTGCGGCGATACTCCGTCTCGAAGAGCGTCAGACAAAAGACACCGATAAGTGTAATGACGAGGCAGATGATGGAAAATACCAGTACCTGACGAATGAAGCGGAACTCCTCCTGATAGAGGTTCTCAAGTTGCTGGTCGAGGAAGCGAACGGTGACCTCGGCGTCGCCATTCATCTCGCGCAGTTTATCTTCTATCTGGTGGCGCAGTTCCACCTTATTGCTATTTTGTGCGAGACGGACGTTGAGAATGTCCAGCCGGTCGCCCCATGAGGCATATTTCTCGCCGAGGATGACGAAGGCCACGGGGTCGGTCGTACGGTCTTGATGTACGCTGCCGTAGCGAACGTTTTCGCAGACACCAATGACTGGCAGGTCGCCGTCCGTCAGTTCCTTGTCCATCTCCACCCAGCTCCAGCGCTGGCGCGCGGCCTCGTTGATGATGTAGCAGTCGCCGTCGTGCTCGTTGAAGTCGCGACCCTCATCGTGCGAAGATAGCGCCAGTCCACGGGAAAGCAGGTGAAGGTGATGGCGTGGTCGCCGTTGCCGCGTCCCCAGCCCATATACCTGGGCTGCGAGCCGAGCACGAAATTGGAGTAGCTGACATCTTCCACACCGCCCATCTGCAGTAGTTCGGTACGCACGGCATCCTTCTTTCCCTTCAGTTCGTTAGACAATTGGCAATAGAGGAGTTCATCCTTGTTAAAACCGTAGTCGGAGTGATAGATGAAGTGGCTCTGAAGGTAAAGAATGCCGATATAGGTGACAAGGATGAGGCTAATGAACACTTGCAGGGCGATGAGGGTGGTGCGCAGACGGCGACCCTTGGGCGTGAGGCCGAAGGAACCCTTCAGCACTAATGCAGGTTGGAAAGAAGTAACAAAGAAGGCTGGATAGGTGCCAGCGATGATGCCGATGAGAACTGCGATGGCGGCTATCCACCCCACCTGCGGCCAGTGACCCATAAGGGAGATGTTGCCAGAGAAGAGTTCTGCGATGGCGGGCCACTGCGAGAGCAGATAGATGACTCCTAAACTAAGGACGAAGGCAAAGAGGGCGGTGACAACGGTCTCGGCGATGAGGCTCAACCACAATGTGCTTTCTTGTTCGCCCAAGACGCGCCGTGTGTTCACGCCCTTCACACGCATCGGAGCTTCGGCCAGTGTGAAGTTGAGGAAGTTGATGGCGGCTACAAGCAGGATGACCACACATGCCCACACGAGAATCAGGTGTACGGTGCGGTTGCCCTTGTCGCTTGGATCCACGCCTGAGAAATAGGTCTCCGTGAGCGGCGTGACGCGGAAATCCTGTCTGCCGAAGTAATCCTCGATCTGCTGGTCCCACTCGGCACGCTCCTCCGCGTTGAGCTTCTCGTATTCATCGGCATTCTCAGCCATGACGATTTTGCGAAAGGTGGCCTTCACCCGCTCTTTGAACTCAGCGCGGAAGGCGTCAGCATCCACAGAGGCATAGATGCGTAGGTAGCCGATGAAACTCCATTCGCTGTAGTTGTGACGTTCTTCCTCGCCTATGGGTACATAGATGGCGTTCTGCAGAAAGCAGTTCTCAGGGAAGTCTCGATAGACACCCATTACGCGCACGCTATCCTGCCCCGTCCAGAGGTATTGCCCTGCTGCCATTGTTGTGTCGAAGAAGCGTTCCGCCAGCGAGGCCGGGATGAGAACACCTGTAGAGGAACCGTCGTTCCATGTCAGTTTGCCGTCTAAGCATTCGGGGCCGAAGGGCAGCAGCGACAACTCTCCATGAATTTTCGATACCTCATATTCCACAGGAGTCTCGCCCTGATATAGCTCTTTCGTCCCTCCCCACATAGGCAGGATGGTACCCGTTTCCACTTCGGGCAGTTGCATCATCATTTCCAGCACAGGGCGGTTGCAGTGCACGCCCCAGGGTGCATCCAGGTTCATCTTCGCCTCCACACGGAAGAGGCGTTCGGCATCGGGGAGGCCGCGATTGTAGCCCGCGTTATACTGCACCTGCGTCATCAGCAGGTAGAAGGCGGTGAAGGTCACGGTGAGGCCAATGAGGTTAAGTGCGGTCGCCGTCCGGAAGCAGCGGGCCATGTAGTAAAGGTTTCGTAGTGTGTCTGTCATTGTTTCGTATGTTTTTGCCATTTACTATATTTATTTTCATCCCCTTCAATATATTGACGGTACTACCATCATTATATTGACGGAGGTACCGTCAACGTATTGACGGAACTACCGTCAAACTATTGACGGATTTTTGACGGTACTATTTAATCTCCAGTCTTTCATAGTCTTTGTACGCCTCATAGCCACTCGTTATCACCTGTTCGCCCTCGGACAGTCCTTCCAGCACCTCGTAGTAGCGTGGGTTCTGTCGCCCGATGCGGATGTTTCTCCTGTAGGCCCTGCTCCCGTCCTTCGAGAGGACGAATATCCACTGTCCGCCCGTCGTTTGGAAGAAGGTGCCGCGTGGCACGAGCACGGCTTCCTCACTCTGTCCCAGTTCTACGTTGAGGTAGAACGTCTGGCCGGAGCGCATCTGCTCGGGGCGTTCCCCATCGAACACGAAGTCGACGCGGAACTTCCCCTCCCTGACTTCGGGATATACTTTGCGGACGCGCAACGTGTAGCGTTGCCCCTCGCGCTCCATCGTGGCAAAGAGACCCTGGCGCAGCCGCTCGATGTAGTGCTCGTCGACGAGGGCCTGTATCTTGAAGTCGCGCAGGTCGTTTATCTGTCCTATCTTCATGCCTGGCTGTATGCTCTGCCCCAGCTCCACGTCCAGTAGGCCCAGTTCGCCGTCTATCGTGGCGCGCACCTCCAGTTTCTCCTTCCGTTGCCGCACGAGCACGACGTTGCGGCGCATGTTGGCCAGGTTGTCCTCCATCTGGTCCATCTGCACGGAGCGGTAGATGCTGTCCTGCCGAAGCCGCTGGCTGACGAGCCTGCGCTTGCGCTCCGCCAGTTCCCAGTCCTCGCGGCTTTGCACGTAGTCCTCCTGGCTGAGGAGCCGTTCGGCGTAGAGCCGTTCGTTCTGCTCCTTGGTGCGTCGCTTGCGTTCCGTGTCCATGTCCAGTTGTGCCTCCTCGGTCAGGTTGTTCAACCTGTCCTGTTCCATGGCCACCTGCGTATTGCGCAGCATGTTCTGCTTCTCGGCCAGTTCGGCCTCGGCATTGAGGATTTGCAGGTCGAGGTTGGCGTTCGACAGGCGCACGATGACGTCGCCCCGACGCACGCTTGCACCTTCCTCCGCCACCTTCTCCATGACGATGCCACCTTCCTCCGGCGCTATCTGCACCACCTGGATGGGCATCACCTGCCCCGAGGTGCGGACGTAGTCCTTGAACTCGGCCCGGCTCACCGTGCTCAGCGTCAGTTCTTCCTTTGGCACGCGCAGTGTTGCGCTGTGATTGCCCACTGCGAGCCACAGCACCGCCCCTGCCACCGCTGCGACTGCTGCCGCCAGTGGCCACCATTTGCGCAGCCTGTAGCCGCGCGGCTTTTCTAACTTCCTATCCATAAGGTTCTCCTCCGTCCCCCTCCCTGCGCAGGGGAGGGGAGTGGTTACTTTTAGTTATTGATTCTTGCTATCTTCTTATGCCCCATGTTCTCCATCATACTCCCCTCGCTCGGGAGGGGTGAGGGGGCGGGGCCGTAATACTGTGCCAGTCGTGCTTTTAGCACTGCCATCAACCTTGCCTGCAAGGCGGTGGCGCGACTGTTGAGCAGGGCGGCCGAGGTGTTCGTCACGTCGATGGCCGTCGACAGGCCTTCTTCCCACTGGCGGCGCGTCAGCGCGTAGGCCAGGCTGTCCGCCTCCACCTTCTTCCGCATTCCCTGGGCCTCACGGCGGTAGGCCTCGGCATCCATCACCGCTTCGCGGCGCAGACGCTCCAGTTCCTCGCGCTTCTGTTCGTAATTCTCCATGGCATACCTATAATTATTGCGCGCACGGCGGATGCTCGTCACCGTGCCCAGCCGACCGAAGAGTGGGAACGAGAGGCTTGCGGCCACCCATTCGCCACGGTTTTCCCGCATCTGCTGACGCCACGAAAGATTTGCAGGCGCGTCCAGCGTCTTGTAGTACGTCGTGCTCCATCCGGCCGAGAGGCTGATGCTTGGCCACAGGCTTGCCTTCGTACGGCGCAGGGTGTGACGGGCGGATTCCATAGCGAAGAAGGCCTGGCGCTCCTCAGGAAGTCCCTCTCCCCCGTAGTCGGACGGCCGCAGGTCTGCGCTTGGCCCGTTCAGGAATGGGAGGGGAGTTTGGGTAACTTCTTCCCCCTCCCATTTGGGGAAAGGGGCTAAGGGGAGAGGGGCCTCTTCCTGCCAGTTCATCGTATTCTTTAATATCAGCATCCCCTGTTCCAAGCGGTTTTTTTGCCTGACCACCTCCACTTCGGCCTCGGCAGCCTGGGCCTCCATCTGTGCCACGTCGGCGGGCGACTTGCGACCCACCTCCTCCATCACGCGAGTCTGTCGTAGCAGGGCATCGCTCTCGCGCAGTTTCTCCTCTGCCATTGCCACAGTGCCCTGATAATACTGGACGTTGATGAAAGCCTGTAGCGTCTCCAGGGCCACTTGGTGCTGCTGTTGCTGCAAGGCCGACTTGCCCATGAGCACGTCCGCCTTGGCCGCACGCAGGGCATGGAGGCGTGCCAGCCCGTCGAACACGGGCAGCGAGGCCGAGGTGCCGAATCCCTGATGGAAGGTCGTTACGTTGGTATAGGTGTTCGTCTTGGGGTCGATGCCACGACCGAAATTGTACTGTGCCGAAGCGTTGGCCGACACGGCGGGCAGGAACTCGCCGATGGCACTGAGGCGATTAGCCTGGTAGTTGTCCAATGTCAGTTCCGCCTTCCGCACCTCACGGTTGTGCGCCACGGCGTAGGCAATGCACTCGTCGACGGTCATGGGTTTCGACTCTTGGGCTGTGCCCCAGTGGCAGCAGGCGGAACAGAGGGTTATGAGTAGGGTCTTCTTCATTGTCGTTCAGGAAAGCTGTTCGTTCTTTCAAATTCATTGCAAAGGTAGGGTGTTCGTCTTGGCACGGCAAACTATTTTCGACGAAAAACGGCAAGTGTAAAGGGATTTAACACAAAAGTGTATCGTTTCTTTACACTTTTCGCCTTTCGTGGGGGCGAACCGTCACTTTTCAGCGGTGCGAGGCAGGGGCTTTCGCGAAATGTTCCTATCTTTGTGGTGCTAATAGGAAAGAATGATGAAATACGGAACCCTGCTCATCGTGGACGACAACGAAACGGTGCTCACGGCCCTGCGCCTGGCACTGGAACCGATGTTCACCCGAATAAAGACATTGGATGCCCCCGACCTGTTGCTGAAGGCAATGGACGGGGAGGAGGTCGATATGGTGCTGTTGGACATGAACTTCTCGCTTGGCGTGAACTCGGGCAATGAGGGCCTGTTCTGGCTGCGTGCCCTGCGGAAGCGCCATCCCTCCGTGCCCGTGGTGCTGCTGACGGCCTATGCCGACGTGAACCTTGCTGTCCGAGGACTGAAGGCGGGTGCCTCGGACTTCATCGTGAAGCCCTGGGACAACGAGGAACTGATGCGCAAGCTCCGCGACGTGATGGAACAGCACAGCAACATGCCCACGCTGGATGCCTTGGAGAACGAACATATCCGCCGGGCCCTGGACGTGAGCCGCGGCAACATGTCGAAGGCTGCCGACCTGCTCGGCATCAGTCGCCCCACATTGTACAAGAAACTGAAAAGGAAATAAAAGAACTATGTTGTATATTATAATAGGTATTGGGGTTGTGGCAGTGGCCTTCCTCGTGGTGCACCACCAGCGAAGGCTGCGCATCCGTGCCCATCTGATGCAGGAGGCCATCAGGAACCGCGACTTCCAATTCCGGCTGCCTACGGACGGACTGCTCTCAGGCGAACGGGCGATGCAGGAAACCCTGAACCAGTTGGGCGACGTGATTCGCCAACAGACGCGCCGCAGTGAGGTGGAATCGTGGGAGCGGCTGACACGCGTGCTGACCCACGAAATCATGAACGCCACGGCCCCCATCGCCAGCATCAGCCAGTCGATGCTCGGACGCGAGGACGTGAAGGATACGCCTCTGGAGGAAGGGATGCGTGCCATACATACGGCAGCAAGGCATTTAGGAACGTTTGTGGATTCGTACCGCAAGTTCTCGCAACTGCAGCAGTCCGTGCCCGAGGATGTGCTGTTGGCCGGCGTTGTAACCGAGGTGCAGGGACTGTATCCCGACCTGCAGTGGGACGTGACCATAGCCGACGGGACAATGGTGCATACCGACCCGGGCCTGTTGCGCCAGGTGCTGATAAACCTGACAAAGAATGCCGTGGAGGCAGGGGCTAAACGGATAAGGTGCGAAGCAAAACCTCGCAACTTGCAACATGGAGGTGCCAGCCGCGTCAGCATCTATGTCTCGAACGACGGGGCATCCATTCCTGCCGAAGCACGGCCCAGTATCTTCGTACCGTTCTTTACCACTAAAAAAGGCGGCTCAGGGATTGGACTCTCCCTAAGTCGCCGAATGTTGTCGCTGCAAGGCGGTGACCTGGAACTCACCGATGCCCCGCAGACCACCTTCCTGATAAGTTTCTGAATGCACCGTGTGGCTCCCGTTCGAAGTCGGGATAACGCTTAATAGAAGAACAGGTATGCCACTCCGATGGCGGCCAACACACCCACAAGGTCGGTCAGCAGGCCGGCAGCAACGGCATGGCGCGTGTTGCGGACACCCACGGAGCCGAAGTAGACGGCGAGGATGTAGAAGGTAGTGTCTGTTGCCCCTTGGAAGATGCACGAGAGGCGACCCACGAAGGAGTCGGCACCGTACGTCGTCATGGCATCCACCATCATGCCGCGTGCTCCGCTTCCGCTCAGGGGCTTCATCAGTGCTGTGGGCAGGGCACCCACGAAGTCGGCATTGATGCCCATGAACTGGAACCCCTTTTCTATGCCGCTAATCAACACATCCATTGCCCCAGAGGCCCGGAAGACGCCGATGGCGACGAGTATGGCCACCAGATAAGGGATGATGCGAACCGCTGTTTCGAAGCCACCCTTGGCACCCTCGATGAAAGCCTCGTAGACGTTCACCTTCTTGCGCATACCAGCCACGATGAAGGCTACGATGATGCCAAACAAAAGGACGTTGGCCACGGTGGTGCTATAGAGATTCAAGTCTTCGCGACTGAGTCGTGAAGCACAGAACGCCATGCCGCTCACCAGCAGGCACAGTCCCAGCATGGTGCCCATGATGGCGCGGTTGAAGAGGTTGATGCGCTGGTAGAGGCTGGTGATGATGATGCCTGCCATTGTGGCGATGGTGGTGGCTAATAATATAGGTATAAAGACATCGGTGGGCTGTGCGGCTCCCAGTTGGGCACGATAGACAAGGATGGAGACGGGGATGAGCGTCAGTCCGCTGGTGTTCAGCACGAGGAACATAATCATCGGATTGGAGGCCGTCTCCCGAAGCCGTTGCATCTCGGCGTCGTCAATCTCACCCCGCTCTTTTTTAATTTTTAGTTTTTCATTTTTAATTTCCTGAAGACCTTCCATCGCCTTCAGGCCGAGGGGAGTGGCAGCATTGTCCAGTCCCAGCATGTTGGCTCCGAGGTTCATGAAGATGTGCCCGAATACGGGATGCCCTTCGGGAATTTCCGGGAACAACCGCTTAAATAAAGGATTAAGCGCACGCGCGAGGGCATTCACCAGTCCGCCCTTCTCGCCAATCTTCATAATACCCATCCACAGGGCCAGCGTACCCGTCAGTCCCAAGGAGATTTCGAACGCCGTCTTGGATGACGCAAAAGTGCTCTCGATGATGGCAGGGAACACCTCGGTGTTGCCCATGCACAGTTCTACCGTCGCAATAAGGAATGCGATGAGGAAGAAACCAATCCAAATGTAATTCAGTACCATACTGCAAAATTAGTACTTTTAATTGAAAATAGAAAATAGAGAATTGAAAATCGAACAAAGAAGCATAAAAAAAGAGCCGCAGACGAATCCGCGGCTCCCTTATTACGTTTTACTTTAGAAAACCACCTTTTTGCCGTTCACGATGTAGATGCCCTTCTGGGCCTTCTCTACGCGACGACCGCTCAGGTCGAAGATGGCGCCGTTCTTCACGACTTCGATGCTGCGGATGCCGCTGGCAATGGCATCGTTCACCTTGCAGAGCTGACCGCTGACAAGTTCGTAGGTGTTGTTATCCCCATTGCTGTAGAGCTTCAGCGTACCGTAGGCGATAATCTCGTCGCCCACCTTCAGCTGGTCTTCGGCTGTGAAGGCCTCGTTGTCGAGATACTTGGTGCGGAATATGGTGAACTGGGCGTTGGCCTCGTCGGTGATGTCAAAGGTGGCATTGCCATACTGGGTGCTGATTTCCTTGATGGAGGTAATCTTACCCTTTACGTAAACCGGTGTTGTCAGGTCCTTGGCGGCATCGATGAGAGCGATGGCCTCGGTGGCCGTGTAGGCCGTCTCGGCTGTGTTGGCGATGGTGTAGACGGGTTCGCTGCCCTTCTCGTGGCTGACGTAGATAGCCTTGACGATTTGGGGAGCGTCCTTGAAGGTGGTGTAGGTGCCCACGATGGTCAGCAGGTCGCCCTCGTTTACGTCCAGCGATTCCCAAATCTTGTTGTTGTTCAGGTCGTCCTGCTTAACCACGCCGTAGATGTAGATTTTGGTGTCCTCGTTGTTCTTGTCGCAGAGGTCGAAGTTACCGTAGGTGGTGTTCTTGATATTGCGGACCACGCCGGTCAGCTTATACATCGTGAGCGTGTCGGCTTTTGTCAGGAAGTCGGCAATCGAGATAGCCTCCACCTTGGCGTACGGGTCTTCCTCTTGGCCGTCGCTGGTCTTGCCGTTGAGCGAGTAGATGTAGTTGTTGGCATCAATCTCGTAAGTGGTGTTGTACAGGGTCAGCTTACCACAGACGATAACCTCGTCGCCCACCTTAATCTGGTCGTTAGCCGTGAAGTCGGCACCACCCAGGTAGTAGCCGTTGTACACCTGAATGCTGTCGGTGCTGCTGTTGTCGGCAATCCAGTACTGAGCACGTACATACTTGTCCACATCAATGCTCTTGATGTTCACGATGGTGCCCTTGGTGTAGACCTCCTTCGACATGTCGTACTGGTCCTTGTTGTTGATGATTTCGATGGCCTGTGCGATGGTGTAGGCCGACTCGGGCTTGTTACTGGGATCCTTCAGCGTGGGAGCTGCCTCGGCAGCCTTGGCGTTAGTCACCTTCACGTTCTTGATTTCCCATGTGGCAGCAAAGTCCTCGCTACTGGTGTAGCGGAAGCGGAGGTGGATGGTCTTGCCTGCATAGGCAGACAGGTCAATGTCGCCGCTGCTGACGAAGTTCCAGTCTTCGCCAGTGCTGTAGGTGGGAATGGGAAGCTGGTATTCCCAACTCTCATTTTCTTTACCGCAAATCCAGAGGGTCAGCTGTGTGGAGGGGTCTTCGGCTCCGTAGCGCTGTACGTGGTCGAAGGTGAGCACGCTGTTCTCCTTCAGGATGATGGCGGGCGACACGAGATAGCTCTCGCTGACATGTTTTGTCTGGTTGGCAAAGGCAGTGGCCTTCATGCCGTAGTTGCTGGTCTGCTGCCAGATGTAGGTGAGGCCTTCGGGCAGGGTCACGTCCTCGAACGTCCAGTTACCCTTGCCGTCGGTCAGGGCAGCCTCGTAGTTGTCACCCTGTGGCTGGGGAGTGGGGTCCACGCCCTCGCCGCTCAGCTCGAACTCAGCAATGTTCTTGATGCCCACCACGCTGAAGTACTTCGAGATGGTACCGCTTACGAGCAGCACGCGACCCAGGTTGGTGGGGTTGTCGATGAGGTTCAGGCTCTTGCGGGCATCGCTGCCGCTCGAAAGCTGTACGGGCACGCACTTCGTGTAGTCCGTTTCCGACTGTGCATCGGCAATCATCAGGTTCGAAGCCACGGCACCTTCAGCGGTGGTGATGAGGTTTTCCAGCTTGTTCTGAGCAGAACCCACGATGTAGGCCTTCACCCATGCAGCCTCGTCGGTCAAGGCATTGGCATCCATAGCCTGCAAGTCGGCCACGGTGTAGGGATTAGCCTTTGTGCCGTCGCCGGCGAAGGCAAACGTTGCAGTCAGAGCTGCAAAGAGAGTGAGTAAAAGTTTTTTCATAGATTTAATTTTTTAGTTATTGGATGTTGTGAATATAATCGAGTACAAAGATAGACTTTTTCGTGCGAAATACAAAATGATTCTACCGATATTTCTTCTTGCCGCCGTAAAACCTTTTTGAGAACTTCATAGGGATAACTCCGTACACCGGGCGATGTACGGACGTTCACCGACGACGGATGTCCGTTCGCCGTCGATGGATGTCCGTTCGCCGTCGATGGCTGCAGTTCCCGTTGTGAGGATCCCGTAAAATCTTTACCTCTATTGGAAGATTTTCGGAAGACTTTAAGGTGGATTGCAAAAATTTGTGTAATTTTGTCCAGTATTATGGACATAGCAAATAGTAGAAAGGGCTCAACATGACGAGGCAACCCGTATTCAAGAAAGATAAGGCTGTCAATGCCATCCTCTATGTTGCCAGCAAATTGGAATGCAGCGACATACACAAAATCTGCAAGATACTCTATTTTGCAGACCAGAAGTCGATGTCAGAGTGTGGCCGCAGCATTACTGGTGACACCTATATCGCCATGACATACGGGCCTGTTCCTTCGTATATCGAGGACATCTTCAAGGCAGTCAGACACCAGAGCTATTTCTCACAGTATGCAAAGGAGTTCGAGGGCGTGTTCTCGTTTCAGAACGACTACATTCTGAAAGCAGGGCGGGAACCTGACATGCAGCACCTTTCCAAGAGCGACGTAGAATGCCTTGACTATGCCATAGCGAAGTGCAAGGATCTCGATTTTGGACAGCTTACGCTGCTATCGCATGGTTATGCTTGGAGCAGCACTGCCAAAGACCGTCCCATCTCCGTGGATGACATCTTGAAGGAGGCTGGCGACCGCGACGAGTATATCGACTTCGTCAATGAGATGATTACTTTGGAGAGAGCTACGGTATGATGGAGTTACCCGCAGGCCTCATCGAGCACACCATACGCCGTGGTACCATCATCCACTCTTACGGCTTCACGGATATAGACCACGGCAAATTCTTTGTGGTGGTTGGTTTCAACGGCGAGAGTTTAGTTGGTTTCTTCTTCATCAACTCTGCCATCAACCGGATGATATTCGGAAAGCAACGCCTGTTGGACATGCAGTACCCAATGAAACAGGCTGACTATCCTTTCTTGAGATATGATTCTTTCCTGTGCGCCACCAACATAATGACCATAGAGAAGAGCGCCCTTGCTACAGACATTGCTGATGGTACTGCAAGCGTTGTTGGTGAAATGCAGCCAGTCCATCTCTCTGAACTCCTTTCCGCTGCCCGCGAGTCCGATTTGTTCACAGACTATGAGAAAGCCACATTCCTAAGCGACTAAGCCAGTTAATTTCTGCCTTCCCTTTCATTTTTTTGCCATTACGTGCGTAGTTTCCCGAATATTTTTGTACATTTGTGGCCGTATCTGTCCGTCAGAGGCCATTCTGAGCGAAGATTGCCAGTGGGCAGGACACTACATATTAAAAGGCGTTACTGACGCTTTGTTTTTGGTCATTCGAAATTAGCACTTTCCATTGAGAACAAAGACAAATGCAGGGGTGACTGCCACGGGGTGTAGCGTATACTCTCCGTAGTGTGCGCGAGGAACGGGTTTCCTCATCGCACACTTTACGGTGTATAGCATACTCCCTGCGTGGATGTTTCTCTGTCTGTTTTTTCTCAAGGGCCGTGCTAAGCCTCGGATGACAAACAGGCAGATGTAAACATCCATGCTTTTTTTGTGTGTAGATAAAGCAGAACGATTCACAAAACAAAAACATACAACTATGAAAAAGATTTTTTTCCTTACCCTCCTTGCCCTGTTCACCTTTATGGGCAAGACTTATGCACAGAATCACTTGGTTGCGACCCTCGACCATGAGGGGACTGTGTCTGTGTTTACTGGCAAAGATGCCTTTATTAATGCACATGAAGCAGCTATTGATGGTGATGTGATTACATTGTCAAGTGGAGAATTTAATGCCACTGAAATCACCAAAGCAATATCGTTGTACGGAGCAGGTGTACTCCCTTATGAAAATGCAACACACCTAATTACTAGAGATTCATTGAAGATAGCAATACCTCTTGACTCAACTAAAAAATTGATGGTGGAAGGAATTCGCTTTCCCTTTACGACTACTTTCTCTTTAAATTATGCCCTATTTAAGAAATGTACATTCGAAAATAATTTAAATTATCGTGGAGGTGAATATGGTGCAGAATTCATACATTGCAGGTTTGATTATAATTTGTATAACATAGCAGGCCATGCAATTCTTATCAACTGCATCGTTCATGGTTTATATAATTACTACAAAGATTCAACTTCCTATGATTGCTACAATTGTTTCATTTGGCCAGGCTATAAAGGTTATCCTACAAATGCTCATCAGTTATTCCGTTCTACTTTTACAAATTGTATTCTATATAGCTATAATACTATTTATGAATTATCCAGTGATAATTCACTTATTTCTTGTCTTATCCCTACTGGCTCTATGGATAGATATATTACCATCGAAAAAAACTCATTAATGTACTACAATAATTCCGATAGTATTTTTAGTACGTATAAAACTGATAATGGTGGATCTTTTGGTAGAACAGAATCCTTTCAACTTACAAATAACGCAAAGAAATCTTTTCTTGGCAACGATGGCACCGAAGTGGGAATATATGGGGGTGCCATGCCCTACAATCCTACTCCTTCGGTGCCAAGAATTAAGAGTTTCCGTATGGATGCAAAGCCTTCAGAAGGAATCCTAAAAGCAGATGTTGAAGTCGAATAAGCGATTGAGCATGATGCGCAAGTTTTCATTATTCGTATTCTTCCTCTTTGCACTTCAAGCCGCAAGAGGACAGACCGATTACAACTATCGTTATTGGATAAATGACGATAAAGCAACAGTGCGTGTGGGCACATTACCCGAAGACGGAAAGATAAGCCTTCCGGTGAATGGTCTCACGGGCTGGCTGAACTACCTACACTTCCAAGTCTGCGACAACACGGGAAAGTGGAGCCCGGCGGTCACACGGCATTTCATGCTGGTGGAGGATTCCATCGACGGTTTCTCTGAGGGAGCCAAGTACCGCTATTGGCTGAACGACGATGCAGGGAGCGTGGTCACTGGAGATTTGACCTCAAAGGTGATGCCCCTAAGCCTACCTGTCAATAACCTCACGGGCTGGCTGAACTACCTACATTTCCAAGTCTGCGACAACACGGAAAAGTGGAGCCCGGCGGTCACACGGCATTTCATGCTAGTGGAGGATTCCATCGACGGTTTCTCTGAGGGAGCCAAGTACCGTTATTGGCTGAACGACGATGCAGGGAGCGTGGTCACTGGAGATTTGACCTCAAAGGTGATGCCCCTAAGCCTACCTGTCAATAACCTCACGGACTGGCTGAACTACCTACACTTCCAAGTCTGCGACAACACGGGAAAGTGGAGCCCGGCGGTCACACGCATCTTTGCCATCGTCCCGGATTTTTCTGACCGCTTCACGGATTCTGCAAAATTCTGCTATTGGATTGACGACCAAAAAGCCAATGTTGTTACGGGAACAAACTATGGCGGGCTGATGGAACTGAATCTTCCTATCGACACCCTTGCAGCCACTGAACATACCCTGTACTTACAAGTTCAAGACAAATTTGGCATGTGGAGTCAAGTGGCCTCTGCCACATTTACGCTCACTACGAGCGCCCTTACCATTATGACAACGGGTAATGGAACCGTAACGTACAACAATGATGAGTTCCGCGATGACGTGAAAGACTTCGAAACCGTCGTGGGGAATACGGTGGAGTTAAGCTTGAAGCCTGATGAAGGATATGTTGTGGGCAGCGTAATCGTGAATGGAACAGAGGATGTAACAGACCGTGTAGAGGACAACAAAGTGAGCGTCTATGCCACAGAGGGAATGTCCATAGCAGTCACTTTCGAACTGACAGACTTCACGAAACTTGGCGACGTAAACAACGACAATCGCATATCTGTGGCAGACCTTTCCCTCTCGGTGGATTACTTGGTGGGAGGTCATCCGTCGCCCTTCGTGCTCCGTCAGGCTGATGCGAACAATGACGGAGAAGTGAATGTCGGCGATGTTGCCCGCATTGTCGATTTGATTACGGGAGCCGTGGAGCGCGGCCGTCATGCACCTGCCCTGCATCGCGAAGCAGAAGATGACGGTAACAATGTACTGACAGGGCAAATCAAGGGCTCCCTATTGTCCCTGGATTTGGCAAACTCTACGGAATATACTTGCTTCCAGTTGTCCTTGACGCTACCGGAAGGAGCAGATGTCAAAGACTTGCGCCTCACTCGTGGCAACAATCACGTTTTGACCAGCGGCGTATGCGGTGACGGACGAATGAAGGTCGTGGTATATTCGGGCGACAACAGCCCGTTGGAGGGTTCTGACGGGCAACTGTTGCAAGTGCAGACGACAAGACCGATTGAAGGCGAAGTGTTGGTAGATGACATCGTTTTCGTCACAAAACGGGGGCATACCCAAAAGTTCAGTCCCATTCTTGCTAATGGCACCACAGGAATTTCGGAGAGGTCGCAAATCGCTACGCGGTCGTCTGCGTTTGACCTCAATGGACGTATTGTGCCGGCAAAGCCACGAAGAGGCATCTATATTATCGGTGGAAAGAAAATCATATTCAAATGAAGCGCATACTCATCATCTTAAACATCATACTTGCCATAGTAAACGAAGTCCGGGCCGACAGCCTTACCTCCACTGCCGTTCATTTTGGGCATGAAGATGCAGCAGCACTCACGTTGTCGCTCCAGAACGAAAATGAGCAGTGGAACTCTTATCAGTTCGTGCTCACATTGCCCGAGGGCATGGAATGGAAAAAGAGTGCCAAGGGGGAGTTCCTCTACGAACTCTCCTCGCGCCACGATGCCAGCTACGCCCTGACGGTTCACCAGCAGACCCCGACCCGTTACTCCGTGGTATGCTATTCTTCCAATGGCACTCCGCTAACAGGGACTGAAGGCGAACTCATCTCCTTGACCATAGAGGCAAACGACTCGCTACGTGGGAAAAAACTGACAGCCCAGGTAAGCGAGATTCTATTCTCAACTAAGGCGGGGGAAGAAACGGCACTTGATGACCTCGCCATAGAAATACATGTGACGGCACCGCTGACGGTGACGGCAAACAGTTACACCCGCGAATATGGCGACCCCAACCCGACGTTTGATTATTCAACCAGCGGACCAGAAATAATTGGGATTCCCATGATATATTGTGAAGCCAATTCCACAACTCCCGTCGGTACATATCCTATCGTCATCAGCAAAGGTAGTGTGGAAAACGAGAATGACTATTATGTCAACGGCACATTGACCATCATCAAGGCCCCGTTGACTATAACCGTCAGTTCTGCTACGAAACAACAGGGCGATCCAATGCCAGAGTTCACCATCACATACAGCGGATTCAAGAACGGCGAGACGGATGCTGTGCTGACAACATTGCCAACCGTCCAATGTGAGGCGACTGCAGGAAGCCCCAGTGGCACGTACCCTATAACACTAAGCGGGGCAGAAGCACAGAACTATGAAATCAAGTATGTCCATGCTTCTCTAACCGTGACAGAAGCTCCTCTTGTGATTGTGACGGCCAATAGCTACAGCCGCGAGTATGGCGACGAGAATCCATCATTTGGTTTCACGTCCGAAGGTGCTCCATTAGTGGGTGCGCCTACGATTACGTGTGAGGCCACGCCAACCTCCGTCGTTGGCACCTATCCGATAGTCATCAGCAAAGGCAGTGTTGCCAATTTCAACGATCGCTATGTCAACGGCACACTGACGGTGACAAAGGCTCCGCTGACCATTACCGTTAATGCTGTCAGCAAGCAGCAAGGCGACCCAATGCCAGAGTTCACGCTGACCTATGAGGGATTCAAAAACGGTGAGTCAAGTGCGGTGCTGACGACGCAGCCCACCATCACATGTGAAGCCACAGCCGATAGTCCCACTGGCACATATCCCATCAAGGTAAGCAATGCCGAGGCGCAGAACTATGAAATCACGTATGTAGACGGTACGCTCACCATATATAATGGCATCGTTTTCACTGCCAACAGCTACAGTCGAGAGTATGGTGAAGAAAACCCTACATTCAATTATATTTGGGAGGGAGCAGAACCGATAGGTACGCCTAACATCACTTGTACTGCTACTTCATCATCCCCTGTAGGAACCTACCCGATTGTAATATCACGAGGTAGTGTCACCAATGTTGGCGATAGCTATGTAAATGGTACACTAACCATCATCCCTGCACCATTGACGGCAAAGGGTAAGGATGTGAGCCGCTATGAAGGAGAAGAGAATCCAACGCTGGAAGTGGAGTATAGCGGGTGGAAGTTGGATGATGACGAGAGTGTACTTTCAGAGAAGGCTGTGGCTGTGACAGATGCTGACAGGAGCAGTCCGCCCGGAGATTATGCGATAAAGGTGACAGGCGGAGCCGCAGAGAACTACGAGATAAAATATGAATCTGGCACATTGACTGTGCTGCCACTGCCGTCGTATCTTATTCCTCATGACGGAATGACATTCTATATTCCGGATGCCCAGGTCCATGAAGTGGTATTGACAACTAGTGAGGAAAAAGCACATGTGGAGATTCCCTCCTCTGTGCAGTTCGGAGAACAGACATGGACAGTGACATCGATTGCTGACAGTGTGTTTGCAGGGCATACGACTCTGATGACAGTAGTGATACCTGCCACTATCAAGGTCGTGGGCAAGGATGTTTTTGACGGATGCCGACATCTTGCGGCCATTGTGTGGCACTCGTCTTTGAAAATGACCAGTGATATGATGGGAAAATTCAGCAATCCTAACCTGTTGCTCTATGTTGCAGATAGGGAAAGCGCTCTGGATGGCGTGAAGAACCTCATAGACCTGAACGCCCTAACAGCAGAGAACATCGTGCTGACCGATGAGGGCAACACCAATGACTTCTATTGTCCAATAGAGTTTACGGCAACCGATATCAGGTACAGCCATGAATATCTGCAGGAGACCCCTGCGGGTAGCAACCAGGGATGGGATGCGCTGACATTGCCCTTCGACGTGTCAACTATAGAACATGAGGAGAAAGGCGAGATTCATCCCTTTGCCACATTGACGGACGATCAAATTCTCAAAGACGGAATGAAGCCTTTCTGGCTATACGAGTACTCAGCCGAGGGATTCAAGGCGGCAGGCAGCATCGTGGCCAATACCCCGTATATTATATCCATGCCCAACGAGGATGCTCTGTGGGAGGGTTTTATCCTCAAGGGTACGGTGACGTTCCGTGCTGCGAACACTACCGTACGTGCCACAGCCGATGCTATCGAAGTGAAGGGCAGCGACCATACCTTCCATCCCAACTTCAGCAATCACGCTGGCGAAGGGGTCTATCTGTTGAACGTCGGTGAGCAGTGGAACGGTCGTGCCGAGGGTAGCGTGTTTGTGCAGGCACTGCGTGTGGCCCACCCCTTCGAGGCCTGCTTCACCAGCACTTCGGGTGTGAAGGCGTTCGGCATACAGACGGCAATGACCGATGGCATGGAGGAGATAATGAAGAATGAAGAGAATTCTCAACCCTTCTTCGACTTGACAGGCCGCTGCGTGGCGAAGCCGATGAAGGGCTTGTACATTGTGGGCGGAAAGAAATACATCAAACGATAAGCATGATGAAGGAAAAATCAAGGATAAGGGGCATATCGGCGGTGCTGACATTGCTGCTGCTACTGGTGGCGAGTTCTGCTGTGGCCCAACTGCGAGTGGACAAGTTCGAGGAACTCGTCAATGACCAAACGGCAAATAACTCCACAACCCGAGTCGAGGACGGCAATGGAAAATACTGTGCTCTGATAAAAGTGAAAGCACCACCCGTGGGGTTGGACAAATTTTACTTCAATGCCGGTGCCTTCGGTGTGAAGAAAAAAGCCGTCAATGGCAACGAGATTTGGGTCTATATCCCTCGTGAGGTGGAGAGCATCGCCATCAGCCATGAGCGGTTCACGGGAACGGAACTGGAATTTCCTGAACGGCTTCGTGACGGCAGCACGTACGAGTTGCTGCTGAACGTGGGCGGCGGACGGTTTGTGAACATCTTCACCCAAGGGGCAGAAGGAGCGCGTGTCACGGTTGATGACATTGAAGCGGGCTTGTCCCCTGTCTACAACTACTACCTGCCCTTCGGCAAGCATCAATTGTCTGCCGTGAAAGATAAGTTTGAAGGACATTCGGAGGTGATGGTGGTAGAGGGCGAAGGCCTACAATCCACCTACGTGCAACTTGCCGACCAGTCCTCGCACTTTGGCGATGTCCTCATCGAGGTGGACGACCCTAATGCGGAGATTTATTTCCAGGGCAAGCGACGGGCTGCAGGCAGTTGGCGAACGGAACTGAGAGAGGGACACTACGAAGTGGTGACCCGGAAAAAGGACTGCCAAGATGCCGTCACGGTCTTCGATGTGGTGGCCGGTCAGGAGAACCGGGTGAGTGCCAAGCGTCCGGAGCCCTTCACGGGTAGTCTTCAACTGTATGTGCGCCCCCGTGGCACGAAGATTGTCTATGACAACGATCAGACCTTTGACCCGTCGGAGGTGCGTGTGCTGCCTGTCGGGTTGCATCAGTTCCAGTTTAAGCATAGCGATTATGTGACGCAGGAACGCGAAATCAGCGTGCGCAGAGATTCATTGACGGCTGATACCATAGTGCTGGAAGGAATCAACTACCTGAAGAGCAAGTGGGCATTTTACTTCGGTGTCGGTTATACCTTGAGTAGTCTGGGCGGACTGACGGCTTATCTGGGTGGCGTGTACAGGCACGTGGATGTACAACTCAGTTACACCTTCGGTCTGAACAAAAGCAAGAACGTGTATATGTACCAAAAAGCTGCAGAGGGGCACGAACTCCTGAGCGGAAATACCTACAAGATGAACGCAATGGCAGTGCGCGTGGGTTACCAATTCCGTCTGATTCCCCGTTTGGGCATCACGCCGCAGATCGGTTATCAGCAGCAGACGTTGACAGCACAAGTATTGAACGGTTATACTGGTAAATATTCCGATGGGGCCAAAGCTAGCAATTTAACGATAGGAGCCAAGATTCTGGTTGTACCCATTCATCGGGTCTATCTGTTCGTGAATCCCGAGTATGCTGTGAATATTAGCAAAGAGGAGTCTTTCAGCATGGCTGCAAAAGCTGCTGACTTCAGTGTCGGGGGATTCTCTGTAAGTGCAGGCGTGCTCGTGAATATCGGAAAGTGATTTTATTAGTTCAATATAGATTATGAGAACAGACAATACATACATAATTGGGTGGTTGGCGGCAGTGCTTCTCCTACTGACAGCCTGCAACGGCGACAACCAGCAGCCCGATGTGATGAGTGCTGACCTGCTGGCGGTAGGCAGTGCCATTGAGGTCAGTGGAGGTGCATCAAAAGATACCATCCAAGTGGAGGCCAATTGCAACTGGACGGTTACGACCCAGAACAGTTGGATTCATATCATCAATCCGAAAGACGGTCATGGAAGTGGTACCCAGAACCTGGTGCTTGACATTGATGCCAGTCCGCTAATTACGTCGCAAACCGGCAAACTGATTATCCGTAGCACGGATGGTATTGAGCGCATTGTCACCGTGACGCAGCGTGCTGGGGATGCAATAATTGACATGGACACCACAGAAGTTTTTTTCAAGTTTTCCGGTGGGGAAAAAACAATCAATATTAAAAGTAATGTACAGTGGACCGCCACCTGCGACGAGAGTTGGTTGAAAGTGAGCATAGACTCCGAAAAATGGGATTCTGAGGTGACGGCTAATGGTGACCCCAAACCATTTGACCAAAAACTATACTTGCATGCGGATGCCAACAATAGTGTGGAACAACTGGAAGGTACTATTACTTTTCGTGCCCAGGATGGAAACAGAACATCCAAAGTGAGGGTAACAGTGGGAAGTCGTGAACCCAATATGAGAATTCTACCCCCAAATGACACCATTCAGATACCTGCCTTGGGTAATAGAGTGGATACATTTTATGTGAACTGTAACTATGATTGGGAGGCCACTGCAACAATGGCAGACGGTGGAGAATGGTTTCATTTTACAGAAGGCAATCCTTCCTATCACTATCGTGGTCAGGCCAACAATAACTATTTTTCTCTAAGTTGGTTTTTAGATCCCAATCCCTCACTGCTAAAACGTACTGCCAAAGTCACATTTAGCATTGGCAATAAGGACTATGCAACGCGTATAGTCATACAAGATGTAGGCACACTCCCTAATATCGTGAATGTGAAATGCAGAGACATTACACATACTTCTGCCACTATTTCTTTCCAACAGAGTTACGACACCTTTGAAATTAAGGAATGTGGTGTGCGCTACAGTACGGATGAATCTAATGTACAAAATGGTAAAGATGAAAAGGGTACTGTGCAGGATAAGCCCGAAATAAACTTGAAAGACTTATCTCCAAACACTGTATATTACGTCTGTGCCTATGCCACCAATGCCGTGGGCACCCGATATAGCAGTGTGGTATCCTTCCGGACACGTAGTGTGCCGGGACGGGATGATCACGGGGATCCCGATATAGAATAGCAATGTATAAATAATGTATATCCAAGGAACAATGAAGAGGCTATTTACGACAAGCTTTCTTGTAGTGCTCATGCTGTCGGTGATGCCGACGAATGCGCAGAACCTGAAAGAGAACAGGCAAAAGGCAGAAGTAATTCAGAGGGACGACTCCTACTATTCGGCTATTGGTACGGGCAAGGACGAGTACGAGGCAGGGAAAATAGCTCGAGTTGAACTGATGAACCAGATATCCTCTACGATTGAAAGCAAATTTGACTGGAACCTGAAGGAACTGAATCAGGGCGGAAACCTCACCACCCACAGTGTGATGAACAATATCATGAAGACCTATTCGGGTGGAGAGTTGAAAGATACAAAGCCTTTGGTGCTGGAGCGCAAGGGGGGCGAGGTTACCGTGATGTGTTATGTTGCCAAATCCACAGTAGAGGGGGTCTTCCGTAAGCGTGTGGAACGGGTGCTTCAATATGTGATTGATGGTTTGGGTGCCGAAGAGCAGGGCAAGATAGACGTGGCACTGAAAAGTTTCACCTGGGCTCTGGGCTTGCTGCGAACTGTCCAATATCCCAGCGACCTCACCTATGCCGTTGAGGGACCGACGGCCGGAAACAAGATTCTCGTAAATTGGCTGCCCATGCACATCAATAACATCCTCAAGAACCTGAAGACGCAAATCTCTGACATAGATGAACAGAAGGTTCAACTATGGGTAACCTATCACGGGAAGCCTGTCACCAGCATTGACCTGCAATATGACGGAGATGACAATCGCAGTCACTCGATTGGAATCGGGGACGGAAAAGGGTGTTACGATCTCCAAAGAGGCCAATCGGCGGACAATATTGTGATGAAATATAAGTATGCCTACGAAAATGAAATGGCCAATGACAACGAATTGAGAATGGTGTCGGAGTTCTTTAAGGTGCCATCCTTCGAGAGTGCAGAGTTCACCGTTTACAAGGGTGGCAAACGGGAGATGAAGGCTGCAGCCGAGCAGTTCCAGACCTCGGCGCAGGAGGCTGCCACACCCCACACGGGCTTCCTCAAGCGCAACCAGGCCAAAGACTACATTGGTACTGTGATGAGGATTGCAGAGGCAGTACAGCGCAAGGAGTATGAGAGTGTGAGGGAACTGTTCACGCCAGAAGGTTATGAGATATATGAAAAGTTGCTACACTACGGGCAGGCCCGCATCCTGACTATTCCCGAACTGCACTGCTACCCCTACAGCGACAAAGAAAAGAAAGTCATCTGCCGCAGCATACCTATGCAGTTCACCTATCCAGGCACCCAGCGCTCGTTCACGGAAGATGTCTATTTTACCTTTAACGCTCAGGACATGATAGAATGTGTTGCCTTTGGGCTGGACAAGGCTACACGGAATGAAATAAACACGGACGAGCATCTGGCAGCATGGGGAGAGGAGAAGTGTGAGTTGCTGAACATCTTCCTGGAAGACTACAAGACGGCCTGGGCACTGAAACGACTGGATTACATCGAGGGTATCTTTGCCGACAATGCCCGTATCATCACGGGCCACGTGCTCAAACCGGCTGTGCTTAGCAACCGCACACAGGGTGATGGGGTTAAGCACCTATACAGTCATCCGCTGATAAAATATACCGAGCAGAACAAGCAGGAATATATGAAAAACCTGGAGAAGTGTTTCAAAAGCAATGAGTTCATTAACATTCGCTTCACCGACTGCATGATTAAGAAACTGGCAGGGGAGCACTTCTACGTCAATATCCGGCAGGATTATTACTCCAATACCTATAGTGACACGGGATTCCTCTGTCTGATGGTGGATGTGTCCAATCCGCTGACGCCACTCATCCAGTACCGTACCTGGCAACCGGAGCGCGATCCCAACATTAATAATAAGTGGAAGGAGGAAGAGCGCGCCAGTGGTGATGGCCGCTTCTGGGGTGTCATTACCGGAAGTTCTTTCAAATAGATTCCGTTAGGTTCGTTTTTTCGTGTTGCGGGGATGGCAGGTCAGGATCTCCTCGCGCAGATGCTGACGGTCGAGATGCAAGTAGATTTCGGTGGTGGAGATGGACTCGTGGCCCAACATGGCCTGGACGCCGCGCAGGTTGGCTCCGCGTTCCAGCAGGTGGGTGGCAAAGGAGTGGCGGAAGGTGTGGGGCGAGATTTCCTTCTGTATGCCGGCCAGTTGGGCATACTGCTTGATGTTGTGGAAGACGGTGATGCGGCTTAGGTGGCGTCCGCGCTGAACGGAGACGAAGACGTAGTCCTCCTCGCCGGGCTTGATGTTTACCCGCTGGCGTACGACGAACCAGCGGCGCAGTTCTTCGATGGCCGTCTCGGAGATGGGGATGAGGCGGTCCTTGTTGCCCTTGCCGCGAACGTGGATGTAGCCCTCCTCGAGGAAGAGGTCGGAGAACGTGAGGTTGCACAGTTCCGACACGCGCAGGCCGCAGCTGTAGAGGGCCTCGACGATGGCGTGGTCGCGTATGCCTTCGTCCTTAGACTGGTCGATGGATTGCAGAATCTGGTCGATTTCATCGAGGCTTAGCACCTGTGGCAGGTACAGCCCGCGGCTGGGCGAAGCCAGCAGTTCGGTGGGGTCTTGTCGGATTTCCTTCTCGACGAAAAGGAAATGGTAGAACGAGCGTACGCCTGCCAGGACGCGTGCAATGGTCTTGTGCGAAATGCCCCTGTCGAGCAGCGAGGCGGCAAAACGGTCGAGCTGTTCCAGCGTCACTTCGCGGAAGTCGATGCCCTCGCCGGTGTAGTAGTCGATGAGTTTTTGCAGGTCGCGCATGTAGGCGTCCAGCGTGTTTGCCGAAAAGGCCTTCTCCAGTCGCAGATACTGACTATAGCGACGCAGTATGGGGACGGGAATCACGTTGTTATTTGTTATTTTTGCCTTCATCGTCCTGCAAAGATACGATTAAGCGAGGGATAAAACAAATTTATTTGATTTTATCCGAGCGTGAGTATCTTAGAACGCAGTTCAGAGTACGATTAAGCGAGGGATTTCTTGCTCCGTTTTACTGTGCAAGCGTAGGCCAAAGGCCGTCCGATTAGGAACAATGAATTGAAGAAAAGTCACTACCTATTTTGCGTTACACAAAAAAAGTAGTAACTTTGTAGCGCATATTACTAAATGTAACGACTATGGAAAACCCTTTTGCTTTGATTCCTTATATCTCAAAATCAACATTTTGCGATAGAGAAAAGGAACTGCAGTTAATATGTGACTACATTCAGAATGGTTCAAATATCAGCCTGATTTCCCCTCGAAGATATGGGAAAACAGGACTAATCTATCGTGTTTTTGATGAAATAAATGACTTGAAACTGCCTCTGCGAACCTTCTATGTCGACATTTATGCTACACAAAACCTTGAGGACTTCATTGAGAAATTGACCGAGGGGCTGGCGAATGTACTGAATAAGGGTTCTGTCCTAAAAAATTTGTTTAAAAGTATCAGCAATATCCGTCCCGTGCTGACCTACGATACTATCACACACAAGGCGAAACTCTCGTTTACCTTTGCGAATGAACAGGAAAAAAAGGCTAGTATTCAGAGTATTTTCAATTTTCTGGAAGCACAAGAGACGCGCGTTCTGCTGGCTATTGACGAGTTTCAGCAGATACGTGAATACGATGGGGTGAACATGGAGGCTATGCTTCGTTCGTATATCCAACCCCTGAAAAACGTGCAATTCATTTTCTGCGGCAGCAAAAAGCATATTATGGCAGAGATGTTCACAGATGCGCGTAGTCCTTTTTACGAAAGTACGAGACATATCTATCTTGATAAGATTGACAGAGAGACATACGCAAGTTTTATTGAAGAGAAATTCACAGAGAGCGGTAAGACCATCACCCGTGAAGCTGTCGACTACATTCTCGACTGGACACGCATCCACACGTTCTACACCCAGACGCTATGCAACACCGTATTCATGCAATGCCGTAGGAAGGCGACCCTGCTGGACGTTTATCGGGCCATCGACCTCATCCTGACAACAAACACGGAAACATTCATGCAATGGCGCAGCATGCTGACACGTGCCCAGTGGAACTTCCTGCAAGCCGTGGCCAAAGAGGGCATTGTGGAACAACCGACGGCAGGTGAGTTCATTTCCAAATACAAGATTGGTACTCCCTCGAACTCCAAACGACTGCTTGACGCCCTGGTGGAGAAGGAACTTATTCTGCCTGCTATTGGTCCGCAATCTACGACCTATACTTTATACAATGTGTTCCTCTCTCGCTGGCTGGAAAGAATATGACAGGAAAATGTAGAAAATACTGGAAACACGGAAACGGAATCGTCTCCAGTTTTTTCCGTTGAAAGTTATTGTTTTTTTTATGTTTTTTTGTACCTTTGTTGCCAAATACCATTTTAATCTTTGTTTTTAATTTTGTATTTTGAATACTGACCTAAAGCATCTGACCCAGGAGGTGTGCCGCATAGCCTGCGAGGCGGGAAAATATCTGAGAGAGGAACAGCAGAAGTTGCACGCCGAACAGGTGGAGCGGAAACACGCCCACGACTATGTGTCGTATGTTGACCGCACCTGCGAGGAACTGGTTGTGGCCGGGCTGAAGAGCCTATTGCCCGAGGCCTCCTTCCTGACCGAGGAGGGTACCACGGAAAACTCTTTCCCGAAGGGGGAGGTTGGCGGAGGGGACTCGCCCTGTTGGGTCGTCGACCCGCTGGACGGCACCACGAACTACATCCACGGGTTTAACCCCTTTGCTGTCTCCATCGCCCTGCGCAACGAGCGGGAGATACTGCTGGGCGTGGTCTACGAGGTCAGTCTCGACGAATGTTTCTATGCCTGGCAGGGAGGTGGAGCCTGGTTGAACGGAAACCCCATCCGCGTCAGCAACAAACCCATCGAGGAAGCCATGCTGGGCATCGAACTGCCCTACGATGCTGACAGTTATCGTGACACGGGCACCCGTCTCATCCGTCGTTTCTATGGGTTGTGCGGAGGCATCCGCATGAACGGCTCGGCAGCTGTGGCTCTGTGTAATGTGGCCTGCGGCCGTTGGGACGGATGGTTGGAACGCGGCATTCAGCCGTGGGACTTCATGGCTGCAGCCCTGTTGGTGCAGGAGGCGGGCGGAATCGTCACCACGTATGCGGGCGATGCATTCTTCCTGAACGGACACGAGGTGGTGGCCACGAACGGACGCTTCCAGCAGGCGCTGTTGGAGGCAATTGAATAACTTCTTCAGAATGATGTTGACGGTGGCGGTCACGTCGGCATGCCTTGTCCGCCTTGATTTCTGACTTTTCGGGGCAATTTGTTCCAGTTTTTATCTCGAATGGCTTGTAATCTCGGAAATTATATATAAATTTGCATCGTATGAAGAAAGAAACTTATATTCGCCGCAGGGCGAAACTGAAAAAAGACATGGGCAGTGGAATACTGCTCTTTCTGGGTAACGACGAGGCTGGCATGAACTATGCCGACAATACTTACCGCTTCCGTCAGGATTCGACATTTCTTTATTTCTTCGGCCTCGACTATGCCGGGCTGGCCGCTGTCATCGACATTGATGCCGACACGGAGATTGTGTTTGGCAATGAACTGACCATCGACGACATCGTTTGGACGGGCATTCAGCCAACTCTCAGCGAAAAGGCATCTGCTGTCGGGGTCACAAAGACAATGGCGCTGAATGATTTGAAAGGTTACGTGGACAGGGCTCGCAGCAAGGGACAGACGGTGCATTTCCTGCCACCCTACAGAGGCGACCACCGCGTGTGGCTGTGGGAACTGCTCGGCGTGGAGCCCAAGGCACAGACGGACAAGGCCTCAGTGCCATTCATCAAGGCCATAGTGGAACAGCGCAACCACAAGGACGAAGAGGAAATCAGCGCCATCGAGGTATCGGTGGACCTGAGTACCGAGATGCACTTGGCGGCCTACCGCATGGTGCGCCCGGGTGTCCACGAGTCGCAGGTGGCTGCCGCTGTTGAGGAGGTGGCTTGTCGTCACGGCAATGCACTGGCATTCCCCACCATCGCTACGGTACAGGGGCAGGTGTTGCATAATCACGGATTCATCCATGAACTGAAGGAGGGCGACATCTTCCTGCTTGATGCCGGAGCAGAGACAAACGAGCACTATGCCGGCGACCTGTCTTCGTCGATGCCCGTCGGTGAACACTTCACAGAACGGCAGGCTGAAGTATATAACATCCATTTAGAGAGTTTTTACGCTGCCGTGGACAAACTGAAGCCGGGCGTTCCCTTCCGTGAGGCTCATATCGCTGCTGCCACGAAGATAGCAGAAGGGATGAAGGGGCTGGGCCTGATGAAGGGCGATCCAGCCGAGGCGGCGGAGATAGGTGCATACGCCATGTTCTTCCCCTGTGGACTGGGTCACATGATGGGGCTGGACGTACACGACATGGAGAACCTTGGTGAACAATATGTAGGCTATTCCGAGGGGATGGTGAAAAGCCGACAGTTCGGCTTCAAGTCGCTGCGCCTGGCCCGTCCGTTGGAACCAGGGTTCGTGTTCACCGTCGAGCCAGGCATTTATTTCATTCCCGAACTGATGGATAAATGGCGTGCTGAGCACAAGTTTGAGGACTTCATCTGTTATGACAAACTCGATGCCTGGCGCGACTTCACGGGGCTGCGCAACGAGCTGAACTACCTGATAACGCCCACTGGTGCCCGCCTTTTAGGCAGTATTAAGAAACCGATGACTATCGAAGAAGTTTACGAAGCAAAAAACAAGTAGGGTTAAGGTAGCATCTTGAAACGGCGGACAAAGCACAGGGTGGCCAGCAGCGTGACGGCCGAGGCCAGCGCAAGCGACAGCCAGTAGTCCAGCCCGAGTATGGTGGGGGAGACGAAGAAGAAGTCCGTGACCACCATCGTCATGAACATGGCGGGCAGGAGGGTTATAAAGTAGAATTTCTTCTCCTGGCGCAGATAGACGGTGCACATCCATAGCGTGATGGCGGCCATCACCTGTGTGCCCCAGGCCACATACTGCCACACGGTACCAAAGCCCGACGGGTTGCCTATCTGCCAAGCCAGCAGGGCGATGCCCACGGCAAAGACGGGCAGGCTGAGCATCAGGCGGCTATGTACGGGGAGCTCTGTTTCAGACCAAAGGCTTCAGACAAAATGAGACGGGCGGCACGGAACGACGAACCACCCGTGGTGATGGGGGCTGCCACGATGCCCAGCAGGGCCAGGATGCTGCCAAAGGTGCCCAGCCATGAGGCACAGACAATGTTGACCACTGTGGGAGCATCGAAGAACTGGATGAGCGACAGTGCCGTCTGTCCCTCGAACTTGGCAATCACCTCAGGCGGACACACTTCGCGCCAACCTCCGTAGAAGAAGAAATAGCTTGATATGGTGGCCCAGACGAGGGCTACGATGCCCTCCGTAATCATGGCTCCGTAGAAGATGGCACGCCCCTGGCGCTCCGACTTCATGCAACGGGCCATCATGGGCGACTGCGTGGCGTGGAAACCGCTGACGGCTCCGCAGGCGATGGTGACAAACAGGGCAGGGAAGATGCTTTGCTTCAGTCCCAGACGCTCTTGCCCCCAGTTGCCCAGCCCGTCCCACACCTCGGGCAAGACGGGATGCTTGATACAGAGCACCACACCCAGGGCCAGCACCATGAAGAGCATGGACAGCGCAAAGAGGGGGTAGATGCGACCGATGACCTTGTCGATGGGCATCATCGTGGTGGCCACGTAGTAGGCAAAGATGACGAATACCCACATCATCTTGTCGCCCCAGATGCCGCTGAGGATGATGGCCGGGCAGTAGACGAAGAAGGCTCCCACGAGCACCATCATCAGCATCGTGAACACAATCAGCAACTTGCGTGCCACTGGACCCAGATAGCGACCAGTCAGTTCGGCCAATCCCTCGCCGTCGTGGCGCAGCGAGAGCATACCGCTCATGTAGTCGTGAACGGCACCGCCGAAGATGCAGCCCAGTACAATCCAAAGGTAAGCCGAGGGACCGAACCACATACCCATGATGGCTCCGAAGATGGGGCCTGTTCCAGCGATGTTGAGGAACTGAATCATGAAGATGCGCCAGCCGGGCAGCACGATGTAGTCGATGCCGTCGGCCTTGCGGATAGCCGCTGTCTCGTGGTCGTTGGGACCAAATACACGTTCCACCACGCGACCATAAACAAAGTAGCCAGCGACGAGGCACGCCAAACTTATCAGAAACGAAATCATAGCTTTATCTTACCTTAAAAATCTCTAATTCAGTGGGCAAAGTTACGAAAAGTCGAGCGAAAAGCCAAATAAGTATGACTGAAATACGTTTTTTACGTTTGATAAAGAATGAGCCTTCCCTGGCTGATGGCGGCTGCAAATCCACGATCGGGCCGGCCGGCCAGCAGTTGGTCGTCGCGCACCCCCCTGTCGAAGAGGAGCAGGGCCAGCAGGCCCATGGTCATGCGGAAGTTGATTTCCACGCAGGGATGCACGCGGCCATCCGAGAGGCGCATCATGTCGATGCCCACTGGGCCTCGGTAGTTCAGTTGGGCCAACTCGCGCCGATGGTGTTCGACGAGACTTCGGAGAAGGTCGTCGGGCAGGGCGATGCGCTGCTGTAGCTGTTCCTGACTCTCGACGCAGTTGCCTCCATAATGACCCGTTTCATCGGCAAAAAAGACACTATAGCCCAGAAAACGGCACTGTCCGTCCTCGACCCAGAACTCCATGGCAAAGTCCAGGGCCTTGTTGGCATAATAGGGTTCCACCACGATGCCGCCCTGCTGGCGAATGATGCGCTCGATGCGTGCTGCGGTTTTGTCGTCGGGCCTGTCATTTACTACGATATTCCCACGTCCGCTGCTCGACCAGGGAGACTTTATAATTGAGACTTTATAATTGAAAATTGATAATTTGACCTCGTCGAGGCTGGTGCAGAAACGGGCCTGGCAGGGGATAATCCCATAGGTATCATAAGCCTTATATGTCCTGCAAATCCCATCATAGTAGGAAACGCCGAACTCTCGGCTGGAGAGCCGGCGCAGCTCGGCCAGCCATTCGTCGCTGGGCAGTTGGTCGGCAGGGATGCCCATCCGCAGATATCGCTGGCGGGTGGCCAGGCTCCACCCCCAGGGTCCCTCGTCCCAGAAGCGCGACAGACGGGCCAGGTCGGACTCCATCTGCTGGATGCGTTGCGGCGGGAAATACTGCCGCACGTTGGCAGCCAGGGCCATGTCGTTGGACGGATTGAACAGAGATGGTAGCATAATTAATGCAAAGGTACGTTAAAAAAAGCGTAATTCATAATGTATAATTCATAATATTTTGTACCTTTGTGCAAAGTTAATGCGATGAAGCGATTGTTTTTACTCATAACACTCGTTTTATGCGCCCATTTCATATGGGCGCAGAGCGAGACACGTGACACTACGCAGAACGATACCACCATCGAGGGCGTGAAGATGAGGGAAGTGGTGGTGACGAAAGACCGCCGCCTGCCTATCTTTGTCAGTCCGGAGTCGAAAAACCAGGGAGTGCGTGTGCCCAACCTCAGCGACCTTATCGGGCGGAGAGCCACCGACATGATAATGCACCCCTTCGCCATTAAGCAGCGCAAGGAAGAACGCCGACGCAAGAAAGTGCTGAAGAAACTCTGGGAGTACGAGCACATCAAGACCGACCGCGAACTCATACGCGAGGCTCTCCTTCGCGAGGGCATAGACCCCGACAGCCTGATGCGGGAACACTTTAAATAGAGTTCAAAGTTCAAAGTTGTTGAAAGTTGATTCATAATACATAAAACTATGGCAGATTTCAAGTACGCCCCGATGTTCCAGTTGGGCAAAGACGAGACCGAGTATTACCTCCTGTCGAAGGAGGGAGTTAGCGTGAGCGAATTCGAGGGGCACCCCATCCTGAAGGTGACGCCCGAGGCACTGACCATGATGTCGAAGCAGGCGTTTCACGACGTCAGTTTCCTGTTGCGCCGCAGCCACAACGAACAGGTGGCCAAGATTCTGCGCGACCCCGAGGCATCGGAGAACGACAAGTATGTGGCACTGACCTTCCTGCGCAATGCCGAAGTGGCTTGCAAGGGACAACTGCCCCTGTGTCAGGACACGGGTACGGCCATCATACATGGTGAGAAAGGCCAGCAGGTGTGGACAGGTTTCTGTGACGAGGAGGCCTTGTCGAAGGGTGTCTTTGAGACCTATACTGAGGACAACCTGCGCTACTCGCAGAACGCTCCGTTGACGATGTTCGACGAGGTGAACACCAAGTGCAACCTGCCCGCACAGATTGACATTGAGGCTGCCGAGGGCATGGAATACCGCTTCTTGATGGTGACCAAGGGCGGTGGTTCGGCCAACAAGACCTACCTGTATCAGGAGACGAAGGCCCGCATCCAGAACCGCGGCACGCTCATCCCCTTCCTCGTGGAGAAGATGAAGAGCCTCGGCACAGCAGCTTGTCCTCCCTACCACATTGCCATCGTCATCGGCGGCACATCGGCAGAAAGGAATCTGCTGACCGTGAAACTGGCCTCGACCCACTACTATGACTCGCTGCCTACCACTGGCGACGAGACGGGACGCGCCTTCCGCGATGTGGAACTGGAGAATGAACTCCTGCAAGAGGCCTACAAGATTGGACTCGGAGCACAGTTCGGTGGCAAATATATGGCCCACGACGTGCGTGTGGTTCGTCTGCCCCGCCACGGTGCCTCGTGCCCCATCGGTCTGGGCGTAAGCTGCTCGGCCGACCGCAACATCAAGGCCAAGATTAACAAGGACGGCATCTGGATTGAGAAGATGGACGACAAACCCTTCGAACTCATTCCCGAAGAACTGCGCAAGGCAGGCGAGGGTGAAGTGGTGAAGGTGGACCTGAACCGCCCGATGAGCGAGGTGTGCAAGCAGCTCTCGCAGTATCCCGTGAGCACACGCCTTTCGCTAAACGGCACCATCATCGTGGGTCGCGACATTGCCCATGCCAAGATCAAGGCTCGCCTGGACGCCGGCGAGGGTATGCCCCAGTACCTGAAGGACCATCCCATCTACTACGCCGGACCGGCCAAGACTCCCTGCGGTATGGCTTGCGGCTCGATGGGTCCGACGACAGCCGGCCGCATGGACCCCTATGTCAACGAGTTCCAGGACAATGGCGGTTCGATGATTATGCTGGCCAAGGGCAACCGTTCGCAGGACGTGACGGATGCTTGCAAGAAGCATGGCGGTTTCTATCTGGGCTCCATTGGCGGTCCTGCTGCCATCTTGGCACAGAACAACATCAAGTCCATTGAGTGCGTGGAATATCCCGAACTGGGCATGGAAGCCATCTGGAAGATTGAGGTGGAGGACTTCCCCGCCTTCATTCTGGTGGATGACAAGGGTAACGACTTCTTCAAGCAGCTGAAACCCTGTCAGGGTTGTACCATTATTTAAGGAAAGTTAAAGAAGTAAAAGAAGCAAATGAAAAGATTCTTAATGCTGCTGGCCTTCACAGGGCTGGCAGCAATGTTGTGGGCCGTCCCCGCCAAACGGGGTGTGACGAAGACCGTGATGGGAGCCGACGGACAGGAAATGACCGTCACACTGCGTGGTGACGAGACTTTTCACTATTACGTAAACTCCAATGGAACACCCGTTTGCGAACAAGCCGACGGTACATGGGCCGAGGATACGCGCGATGTGAAGACGCTGTGGAAACAAGCCTATCAAAAGCGTAATTACAGTCGTTCGCAATTGGCCGAGCGTGTTCATAAAGCCATGAAGGCCCCCAAGCGAGTGGGCGAATCGACAGGAGTGACGGGCACCAAGAAGGGCTTGCTCATCTTGGTCAACTTTCAGGATGTGGAGATGCTCAACGGCAACGAATCTCAAGCTATCTTTGACCAAATGCTCAATGCCATTGGTAACCCCTACGGCAAGAACTACGGAAGTGTGCGCGAGTATTTCCGTGCCCAAAGCTACGGACAGCTCGACATTGAGTTCGATGTGGTCGGCCCCGTGACGGTGTCGCAGAACATGAGTTACTATGGCGCGAACGACAGTGAAGGCAACGATAAGGCTCCTGAAAAAATGGTCAACGAAGCTTGTCAATTGGTAAACAGCGAGGTGGACTTTTCTGACTACGACTGGGATGGAGACGGAGAAGTAGAAAACATCTACGTCACATATGCAGGATATGGCGAGGCTGATGGTGGTGCAAGCAATACGATCTGGCCCCACCAATACTATCTTAGTGCTGCTTCGCTTTCGCTCAAACTGGATGGCGTGAAAATTGACACTTATGCCTGTGGTGCTGAATTGAACGGGGAAGGTGCAATCTCCGGCATCGGTACCATGTGTCACGAATACAGTCACTGTCTCGGATTACCCGACTTTTATGATGTTGACTACAGCGGCGGACATGGAATGTTTGACTGGGATATCATGGACGGAGGAAGCTATAACGGTGACGGCTATTGCCCTGCAGGCTACACGGCCTACGAACGGTGGTTCAGCGGCTGGTTAGAACCTGTGGAACTCAATAGCAGCCGCAATGTGAATGGAATGAAGCCCATTGAGGACGAACCCGAAGCCTACATCATCTACAACGACGGGAATCGTAACGAGTACTACATGCTGGCCAACCATCAGCAGAAAGGATGGGATAAGGCTGAATCCGGAAAGGGATTGCTCATCCTGCACGTTGATTATAGCAAAAGTGTTTGGGATAACAACGGGCCAAATGATGACCCTGACCACCAGCGTATGACCATCATTCCTGCTGACAACAAGTTTAACTATAGGACGTATCAAGGAGATAAGTATTATTATGGCAATGACGGCGACACATGGCCAGGCAGTACTAACAATACGGCACTGACTGACACCAGTACGCCCAAGGCTTCGCTCTATAATAAGAATACGGATGGAACGAACCTGATGCACAAACCCATCGAGGACATCACCGAGACGGACGGTCTCATCTCCTTCAATATAACGATAGGAGATAGTGAACAACAAGAAAGTGAGGCTAAGTTGATAACGTTAGACTTCACCAGCAACACATGGGGCTTACCCGAAGGTTCTACGAATAAGACTACGGCAACAAAATCCTTTACCGATAATGTAGGTAACACCATTACCTTGACAGGCAGTTCGGGGAATGGTTATTATTTCAATACCTCTTCTGGTTACCTGTTATTGGGTAAACAGGATGCCACTCTTACTCTACCTGTCTTCGATTTTGCTGTTAGCAAGATTGTCGTAACAGGTAAGTCTGGTGCATCTTCTTCAACTGGAATGAATGTTTATGTTGGCAACAATGAGGTCAGCACGTCCACTACGGGTAGTGCCGATGTAAACACCTACGAGATATCAGAGGCTTATCAAGCAGCGGGCAATGTATATACGCTGAAAATAACTACGGCGCACAACGCTCAATTCACGAAGATTGAAATCTACGGGGTTGACGACGAGACACCTGAGCTGCCACAATGCGCCAAGCCCAGTATCAGCTACAAGAACGGCAAACTGCAGTTCGATTGCGAGACAGAGGGTGTAGAATTTGTGTATAATGTTAGTAGTAAAGTATCTTCTGGCAAAATCACTTCTGGAACCGTTGACCTTGAAACCACCTTCACCGTAAGTGTATATGCCACACGTGAAGGCTATAAAAATTCCGAAACGGAAACTGTCACCATCGATTTGGCAAAGGTTGGTGACATCAACGGCGACGGTGAAATCGGCATAGCCGACGTCACAGCCCTGGTCAACATCATCTTAGGTAAATCTACCCCAACAGGTCGCTGAGCGGCCTTTTGACAAATTCGCGCTCCTCTATCAACGGATGGGGGAGCGTGAGTTTTTCTGTCCGTATGCAGAGGTCGTCGTAGTGCAGAAGATCGATGTCGATGGTGCGGTCGTGATACTGTCTATCCACGCTTTTCTGGGTGCGGCCCAGCTGGCGCTCGATGTGCTGCGTCGTGGCCAGACATTCGTGGGGTGTGAGACGGGTTGTCACCAGGGCAGCCGCGTTGAGAAAAGGATGTTCGGACTGGAAACCCCAAGGTGCTGTCTCGTAGAACCGGGAGACACGCTCCACATGCCCTACACATAAATCGACAAGCCGCAAGGCCTCCATGATGAGAGCCTTGCGGTTGCCCAGATTACTGCCCAATCCGATGTATAGCCTATGCTTAGTCATTCAGGATGAGCATGGCGTCGCCATAGACACCGAAGCGATAGCGTTTGTCGGAGAGCGCCTCTTTATAGGCTCGCATCACGCGGTCGTAGCCTCCGTAGGCGCAGGTGAGCATGAGCATTGTGCTTTGCGGCAGGTAGAAGTTGGCCACCATGGCATCGGCAAGTTGGAAGTCATAGGGCGGGAAGATGAAGCGGTTGGTCCATCCGTCGAACGGTTTCAGTCGTCCGTCGGCCGATACAGCTGTTTCCAGTACGCGCTGTACGGTGGTGCCCACGGCGCAGATGCGGTGTCCGTTGGCTTTGGCATTGTTCACGATGTCGCAAGCCAGCTGTTCGACATGCATCTCCTCGCTGTCCATCTTGTGCTTGGTCAGGTCCTCGACGTCGATTTCGCGGAAGTTGCCCAGTCCGCAGTGCATGGTGACGTAGGCAAAATCCACCCCCTTTATCTCCAGTCGTTTGAGCAACTGGCGCGAGAAGTGCAGGCCCGACCCGGGTGCCGTGACGGCTCCCTCCTTCTGGGCATAGATGCACTGGAAGTTTTCCATGTCCTCGGGTTCGGCGGCGCGGTGTATTATTTCCTTGGGCAGTGGTGCTTCGCCCAGTGAGAAGAGTGCCTGCTTGAACTCCTCGTGGTCGCCGTCGTAGAGGAAGCGCAGTGTGCGCCCTCGGCTGGTGGTGTTGTCGATGACTTCGGCCACCATGGAGTCGTCCTCGCCAAAGTAGAGTTTGTTGCCGATACGAATCTTGCGTGCGGGGTCTACGAGTACATCCCAAAGGCGCAGTTTCTCGTTCAGTTCCCGCAGAAGGAATACTTCAATTCTGGCTCCCGTTTTCTCCTTGTTGCCGTAGAGGCGAGCGGGGAAGACCTTGGTGTCGTTGAACACGAAGACATCCTTCTCGTCGAAGAACTCCAGAATGTCGCTGAACTGTTCGCGGTGCTCGATGATGCCCGTCTTGGCGTGGATGACCATCAGTCGGCAGTCGTCGCGATAAGGGGTTGGATACTGCGCAATGCGTTCTTCAGGTAGTTTGTAGTTGAATTGTGACAGCTTCATATATTTCTCAATTTCTCATTCTCTCAATTTCTCATTCTCTCAATCTCTCCTCCATCCAGGCCTCAAAGTCCTCGATTTTCATGCACTCTTCCACTCGAACGTCGCCGATGCGGGTGCGGCGCAGCTCGATGAGGTGTGCTCCGCTCTGCAGGGCCTGTCCGATGTCGCGGGCCAGGGCACGTATGTAGGTTCCCTTCGAACATACGATGCGCAGGGTGAGTTGCATCCGGCTGGCATCGAAGTTCACGAGTTCCAGTTCGTCGATGACCAGGACCTTCGGTTTCAGTGGCACGTCCTCGCCTTTGCGTGCGAGTTTGTAGGCTCGGTGGCCGTCGACCTTGCAGGCCGAGAAGGCAGGAGGTATCTGCTCTATGCGTCCCATGAACTGCGGCAGAGCCTGTTGTATGAGTTCCAGTGTGATGTGTTCCGTGGGGAATGTCTGGTCGATGGGGCGCTCCAGGTCGAAGCAGGGTGTTGTGGCCCCCAGTTGCAGTGTAGCCACATACTCCTTCGTGCCCGCCTGCAGTTCGTCGATGCGTTTTGTAGCCCGTCCTGTGCAGACGATGAGTACGCCCGTAGCCAGAGGGTCGAGCGTGCCGGCGTGTCCCACCTTCAGTTTCTTCACACCCAGGCGATGACACAGCATCCAGCGCACCTTGGCCACCAGGTTGAAAGATGTCCAGCGGAGCGGTTTGTCGAAGTACAGTATCTCGCCCGATTCGAAGTCCATGGCTATATAGGTCTTATGGGTCTTATAGGTCTTATAGGTCTTATAGGAGTATTAGCAGCAGTCCGACGATGGCGCAATAGATGCCGAAGTATATGAGTTTGCCTCGGCGCACGATGTTTATCATCCATTTGCAGGCCAGGCAACCGCTGACGAAGGCTGTCAGGAACCCTATCAGCAGGGGCCATGTGCCTATGCTTGCTGTTGCGGTATCGGTGCCCTCCTTCATGGCTTTCAGTACGTCCAGCAGGACCTCGCCCAGGATGGGGGGGATGACCATGAGGAAGGAGAACTGCGCCAGCTGTTCCTTCTTATTGCCCAGGAGCAGTCCCGTGGCGATGGTGGAGCCCGACCGGCTCAGTCCCGGCAATACGGCCACGGCCTGTGCCAGACCGATGACGAAGGCGTCCCAGAGCGAGATTTCCTCCTTCTGTCGCGGACGAGCATAGTAGCTGAAGATGAGCAGCAAGGCCGTTGCTATCAGGCAGCAGCCCACGATGAACAGTCCGGAGCCAAAGATTTTCTCTACGTAGTCCTTGAAGAATACGCCCACGATGCCCACGGGAATCATGCTGACCAGTATGGCCAGCGTGTAGCGCTGTTCGCTGTTTAATTGTCCGTCCCAGCGGAAGATGCCCTTCAGCAGCCATACGATTTCCTTCCACAGGATGACCAGTGTGGAGAGTACAGTGGCCACGTGGACGGCAACCGTGAACGTAAGGTTCTGTTCGCCGTCCAGACCGAAGTAGTTCGACAGTATGGTCAGATGACCGCTACTGCTTACGGGCAGGTACTCTGTCAGTCCCTGCACCAGTCCCAGGATAAATGCTTGCAGTTCGTTCATAACCTTCAATTTTCAACTTTAGGCTTGTGCATAATGCCATACATCATGAAGATGAAGCCCGCGAAGCATACGGCGGGAGCCAGTTTGATGCGACGTGCGCTGAAGATGTCGGGGGCGAAAGCCGTTTCGTTGCTGCCCGAACCAGACATCAGTATAAATCCCAGAATAATCACTGCCATGCCTATGGCCAGCAGGATGTAATTCATACGCCCGAAGGCAAAGTTTTTCTTGTCCATATCTTTTAACTTTCAATTTTCAACTTTCAATTTTCAACTTTCAACTTCCCTCACTCATACATTTCCCCTTCGCGCATGCCCAGATAGTGGCTGACGCTGATGAATGTGCAGAGCAGTGTCAGTAGCAATCCGCACACCAGCACAGCGAGTGCCGTGATGCCCACGTTCTGCATGGTCACGTACTCCGACATGGAGGGGTCGTATTCCCACAGGGCATGCAGTCCGCCCAGCAGCACGCCATCGGCCAGAATGCCAGCTGCCAACCCTATCCAGAAAGCCCGCAACATGAACGGCCGGCGGATGAATCCCCACGAGGCTCCCACGAGTCGCATGGTGTGGATGATGAAGCGGCGCGAGTAGACGCTCAGCCTGACGGTGTTGTTGATGAGCACCAGCGTCACCAGCAACAGCAGTCCAGCCATGCACAGAAGCACGAAGGTGACCCGTCGCAGGTTGCGATTCAGGCTCTCCACGATTTCCTTCTGGTAGATGACGTCGGTGACCAGTTTGTTCGACTTCAGTCGCTTGCTTATCCACAGCAGGCTGTCGGTACAGGCATAGTCGGCTTGGAGGTGCAGTTCCAGCAAGGGCGTGAAGGGGTTCTGTCCCAGAAATTCCGTGGGGTCTTGTCCCATGGCTTCGGTTTGTTCCTTCAGGGCTTGTTCGCGGCTGATGTAGTTGATGTCCTTCACCCAGGGACGTGTCTGCAGCCGTTTCTTCAGTTCTACGGTCTGTTGGTCGCTGGCATCGTCGCTCATCACGACGGTCACGGCCAGACTCTGGCGTACGCTCTCGCCCAGACGGTGAGCCGTCAGCGCACAGATGATGACCAGTCCCATGAGAATGAGCACAAACGTGGTGCTGATGGTGCTGGTCAGTGCCTGCCAGCGCAGGCTTATCTTTCTTCTTTTTCGAGGCATTTTATGATTCTCAACTTTCAATTCTCAACTTTCAACTTTCAATTTCTCCTCCCTTCAGCGTGGCGCTGCTGGCTTCGGTGATGCGTACGCGGACGGTGTCGCCGATGTGGTGCCCCTGGCGGTCGATGATGACCACCTTGTTCTGCTCCGTGCGACCAAAGAGCTGGTCGCGCGAACGCTTGCTCACACCCTCCAGCAGCACGTCGTATTCCCGTCCGATGCAACGCTGATTGCTTTGGGCCGAGAGTTCGTTCTGCAGGGCAATGAGTTCGTTCAGTCGGCGTATCTTCACCTCCTCGGGGATGTCGTCGGGCAGATGCTTGCTGGCATACGTTCCTGGGCGCTCCGAGTACTTGAACATGAAGGCCGAGTCGTACTGACACTCGCGCATCAGCGAAAGCGACAGCTGGTGGTCCTCCTCCGTCTCACCGCAGTATCCGGCGAAGATGTCGGTCGATAGACCACAGTCGGGTACGATGCGGCGAATGGCGCTGACGCGGTCTAGATACCACTCGCGCGTGTATCGCCGGTTCATGCGTTTCAGCACCTCGTTCGATCCGCTCTGCACGGGCAGGTGGATGTGTCGGCACACGTTAGGCTCCTCGGCTATCACGCGCAGCGTCTCGTCCGACATGTCCTTCGGATGACTGGTGGTGAAGCGCACGCGCATCTCAGGCACCTCGCGGGCCACCATGCGCAGCAGTTCAGGAAAGCCCACCCCGGGGTGGGCATACGAGTTCACATTCTGCCCCAGCAGGGTCACCTCCTTGAATCCGCGGTCGCGCAGGTCGCGCACCTCGCGCAGGATGCTCTCCACGTCCCTGCTGCGTTCGCGGCCTCGGGTGTAGGGCACGATGCAGTAGTGGCAGAAGTTGTTGCAGCCGCGCATGATGCTGACGAACCCGCTGATGTGCGGTCCGCAGATGCGTTGCGGCACGATGTCGCGGTACGTTTCGCTGGTGGACAACTCCACGTTGATGGCCTTCTGCCCCAGTTCGGCTTGGGCGATGAGGTCGGGCAGACTGAGGTAGGCATCGGGGCCTGCCACCAGGTCCACACCGTGCTCTTCCAGCAGTTCCTCGCGGACGCGTTCGGCCATGCAGCCCAGCACGCCCAGTATCAGGCGACGTCCCTTCTTGCGCAGCGAACGGTAGTATTCCAGCCGGGACAGTATCTTCTGTTCGGCATTGTCGCGCACGGAGCAGGTGTTCAGGAAGACGGCATCGGCCTCGTCGACCGACTGGCACAACTCGTATCCAGCCATGCCCATGACGGAGGCAACTACCTCGCTGTCAGCCACGTTCATCTGGCATCCGTATGTCTCTATGAGGAGTTTTTTCATTGTCTTTTACGGATAAAAGGGGCATATCCCCCAATATCGAGCGCGAAGTTACAAAGAAAGATGCAAAATTGCAAAAATATTTCCATGTTTCGTAGGGGAGAGACGAAATAAATAAAGGAACGCGCGTACGCTCGTACGTGCGCAGGCGTTGATGGACCGAGGCTTCGACGATACTATGGTCGGGGCTCCAACGACGCGTCGACGAAGGCTCGACGATACGTCGACGAAGCTCCGGCGACGTAGGGAGTGTTGGGGGCTGATGACATTATCGTGATGCTGGCCGTCATCGTGACTGTGCTCATCGTGATGGGCTGCTCAATGCCTCTTCGCGCATCCAGGCGGACACGCCAGTTCCTGCGCCGTAGAGCAGGAAATAAAATATCGACAATGGAGTTACTTGTTCGGGCATATTAAGAAAAGTTTTGTTATTATTTTTGTCATGTCATCGGCAGTTCGACTCTCATTTAATGCAAAAATAGTCTCATTTAATGCAAAATCTTGCTCGCGGCGACTCTTGAACTTGCAATCCTCGTTTTTTTAGAGTATCTTTGTCGCGCAGAATAATATACGATTACTAACGATAGTTATGAAAAAGAGAATACTACTTATTTTTGCCCTGCTGTGCACGGTTGCACAGGGGGCGTGGGCAGAGACGAGCCGGGAATGTCGCACCACTACTACGAGATAATGCGTGCCGATACATCCAGCGTCGCCACCGTGGAATACTATAAGCGGCTGGCCATGCAGTATCACGAATGTTTCGAACATATTAACGACTGATGAGTACCGTTTACGAGGTGAGGTGTTATGAGACTGGCGACGGCAGCGACTACCTTATCAAGTCTTTCCATAACCGTCAGGAAGCAGATGAGTATATCCGGCGCCGCAACGAGGAACATCCGCAAGACGAGTTGTACGAACATTGGTACATTAAGCAGTCAGAAGCAATAAGGTAAAATTACGATGAAAACAATTAATTTCAGTGTGTTGCTCATGGCAGGTCTCGCATTGGCGGCCTGCTCGTCAGACGACAGTCAGGTGGAACCTGCCGTCAAAACTTATACCATGACCATAGATGCCACGAAAGGCGCGAATGAAGCCGCCGTACGTGCCGATACCCGTGCCCTGACACTCGACGGCCTTACGCTCAATGCCTCGTGGGCAGCCTCGGAGCAGGTCTATGTGCAAGGGAAGTTGTTGGCTAAAGACTCGTATTTCTGGTTCGAGGGTTCTCTCCAGCCTCAGTCAGTTGGAACCATCACCACACGGCTGAATGGGACTATCAGTCTGCCGGTAGACTGGAAAATTTCGATTGATGAGGCTATAGGCATACCTCATACATTGAATCTTCAGTTTCCGCGTTCTGGTAATTTAGATTATACAGGTCAGGTAGGAACGCTGGCAGATATTGCTGCGAAATATGACTATGCAAAAGCCGAAGGAGTGAGGGTGGACGTAAATGAAAACAACGTAGTAGGGGTTTCACCCGTGACGCTCGAGAATCAGCAGGCCATCGTCAAGTTTACACTCAAAGACAAACTCAAAGACAAAGCCGACGAAACTACCTTGCTGAAACCAACGGCGCTGACCATCCAGTATGGTGCAGAAAGCCTGTCATTAGTGGACATCCCTGCATCCACCTATGACACCAATGGCAACGGCGTGCTCTTCGTGGCCATTCCCGGGTTCAGTGAAAAGACCGTTACGCTCACTGCCACCGTCGGCGATAAGACCTACACATTCACCAAGTCGAATGTTACTTTCACCAACGGAAAGTATTACGAAATTAACGTGAAGATGAACTAATCCATAAAAACAAATATTGCTGTCCGCGCAGGTTTGGCGGGCAGCAATAATTTTGTATGTGAGTTGTCTGAGAGACTTACTTCAGGCACTGCTGGATGAAGGCCTGCATCTCGGGGTAATGGGCCTCGACGGAGAGGAGCAGGTGGAACTGGTTGTTGGCACGGACGAAGTTGTGCTCGGGGTACTGGCACTTCCAGTACTTGTCGCCCGAGAGGTAGTCCCAGAGGAAGCGGACGCACTGCATGTAGGGGAACAGGGCGGCTGCGTAGGGCAGGTTCTCTATCTCGACGGGGAGCAGGAACGAGCGGGCGCTCTCAAGATAGCCCTCGGTGAAGGCCTTGAAAATCTCCATGTTGAAGCCCACGGCCGTCATGTCGGCATTGTCCTCGGCCACGAAGTTGGCACCCGTGCGCAGGAAGTCGCCATAGTCGGAGAAGATGAAGTTGGGCATGACGGTGTCGAGGTCGATGACGCAGAGCACCTCGTTGCGGTCGTTGAACATCATGTTGTTGACCTTCGTGTCGCAGTGGCATACGCGCTTGGGCAGTGTGCCTTCACGTCCCATGCGCTCGGCCTTGGTCATTTCGTGAGCACGGGCATCAATTTCCTGCAGGAGGCACTGCACCTTGGGTTCGGAGACGCGGCCTACGGGGTCGCGGGAGACAACCTCGCGCAACTGCTGCAGGCGGAACTCCATGTTGTGGAAGTCCTTGATGGTCTCGCCCAGCTGTACGGGAATGTCGGCCAGCATGGCCTGGAAGCGTCCGAAGGCGCGTCCGGCGTCGCGACTGGACTCGGGGTCGACGGCCTGCTTCGTGATGGCGTTGGGGATGAAGACCATCAGGCGCCAGTATTGTCCGTCGATGACGGTGTAGAGCCTCTGGTCGTTCTTGGCGGGGATGAAGCGCAGTACCTTGCGCTCAATGTCGTCCTCGCCGGCGGCTACGAGTTTCTTGCGGATGTGGTCGGTGACGGCGCCGATGTTGCGCATGACCATGTCCACGTCGGGGAAGACGTTGTCGTTGACGCGCTGCAGGACGTAGTCGGGGGCTGCCGGTTCGGCCGTGATGACCTTGTAGGTGTCGTTGATGAGGCCCTCGCCCAGTGGCTTGATTTGCTCAATGGTGCCTTCGACGGCAAACTTGCCGACGATAGCTTTCAGTTGGTTCTCTTCCATGATAGTTAGTGTTTTAAGATGCTGATGTTTAAGGTTTACGAGGGCAAATATAAGAAATAATTCTCAATTGTCAATTATTCATGGTCAATTTATTTTTCATTTCGTCCATCCAGGGGGCAACATGCTGGAAAAAAATGCGATAGCCCTCGCACAGATAGTTGCGGCCGTCGGGTAGGATGCGGTTTTTGGGGCACTCGCCGTTGCAGGCGAAGAGCCACTCGCATTGGCGGCATCCGTCGGTGAGTGTGTCCTGTTTCATACGACCGAAGAGGGTTTGCTGTTCGCCGTACATCATCTCCAGAAGTGGGGTCTCGCGGATGTTGCCGAGTTTATATGCTGGGAAGACGAAGTGGTCGCACGAATAGACGTCGCCATTGAACTCCATCACGGCAGCGTGGCCACAGGAGCGGCCCATCGTACAGACGCCAGGGGTGACTCTGCACCAGTTGCACAGCGTGGCATCGAACAGTTGGACGAACATCTCGCCCACATCGCCGTGGCTGACCCATTCGTCGAAGACGGCACAGAGGAACTGGCCCCACTGGCGAGGACGGACACTTTCTGGTGTCATCTGGCCATCGGACGTGCGTTCCACGATGGGCGTAAACTGCAAGTAGCGGCACTGCAGTTCGTCGCGAAAGAAACGATAGAAGCCGATGGGGTCGTCGCCGTTCAGATTGTTCACCACAGCCATAGCGTTCCATTCCACATGGAAACGATTGAGCAGGTCAATTCCGTGACGCACTTTTGCCCACGAGGGGCGACCCTGTGGCGTGCGGCGATAGTGGTCGTGATATTCCTGTGGCCCGTCGATGCTGACGCCCACCAGCCACTGTTGGTCGTGGAGGAAGCGTGCCCACTCCTCGGTCAGCAGTGTGCCGTTGGTCTGAATGGCGTTGCTGATGACCTTGCCATTGGCGTAGCGCTGCTGCAGTTCTACGGCGCGCTGATAGAAGGAGAGCGGTCGCATCATAGTCTCCCCTCCGTGCCAGGTGAAGAGAACCTCGTCGGTGGTCTGGGCGGCGATGTATTGCTGGATGAACTCCTCCAGCAGGGCTTCGCTCATCACATGGCGCGGCACCTCGTCGTAGAGGTGTTTTTTCTCCAGATAATAGCAGTATTCGCACGCCAGGTTGCAATGTGCCCCAATGGGCTTGAGCATGACGTAGAGCGGACGGGCGAAGGGGGAAATCATCTTGGGTAGTTCTTTCTCACGGGGTACCATACGATGGCGGCGCTGGTCAGCAGGACGGTGAGCAGTATGAGCACGATGTCCCACGCACGTACGACCACGGGGTAGGCCTCAACCAGGAAGGCCCCCTCGCTCTGGCCCATGGCGATGATGCCGAAGCGTTGTTGCAACCAGCAGAGCGCAACACCAAGTATGGCTCCGACGATGGCTCCGAGCAGGCTAATCATGTTGCCCTCGAGGATGAAGATGCGGCTGATGTCGTGGGGGGATGCGCCCAGGTTGCGCAGGGTTTCGATGTCGCGCTCCTTGTCTATCATGAGCATGGACAGCGACCCCACGATGTTGAAACTGGCCACCATGAGGATGAAGGTGAGGAACAGGTAGGCAATGAACTTCTCTATCTTCATGATGCGGAACACGTCGGCCTGCTGCTCGTAGCGGTCGCTGACGATGAAGCGCGAACCCAGCTGACGGGCGATGCTTCGCTGGGCACGATGGGTGTTTGTGCCGGGCTTCAGTCGCAACTCCACTTGTGAGATGCGTCCTGGCTGGTCGAAGAGATTCTGGGCAAAGTTGAGCGAAGTGAGGATGTAGTGAGCGTCGTACTTGGACTGTTTCACCTGGAAGACAACACCTGAGCTGATCAGTTCGTCGCTGTTGAAACTGCTCATGGGGTTGCCCATATTCACACGCTCGCCCCGTTTCGGAGCATAGACTTGTAGCGGCGGCTCGAAGTCGGGGCGCAGTCCCATCTTCAGGGCCAGTTGTATGCCTGGGATGCTGTATTCCAGCACGTCGGCGTGCAGCACGGGAGCCTCTTCCGTACTGGGATAGAGCAGTCGGGCGGTATTCAGCTGACGGCCATAGTTGTCGCTCATGCCCTTGATGGTCACCACCATCTGTTTCCCGTCCCTGACCACCAGGGCCTGGTCTTCGAGGCAGAGCGTGGCGGTTTCGACATCGTCGCGCTTCTGCAGGTCGCGGATGGCGTGGTCGCTGGCCTCCAGGGTATGCCCTTCGGCAAGTGTTATCTTCAGTTCTGGATCGAAGTCCGTGAATAGGTCGGAGACGAGGCTCTGGAAACCATTGAAGACGCTGAGCGTGCAGACCATAGCCAGCGTGGCCAACCCAACCCCACAGGCTGAGATGGCCGAGATGATGTTGATGGCATGATGACTCTTTTTGGAAAAGAGATAGCGCCAGGCAATGAAAAGATGATAATTAGACATTGCCCAATAGTTCGTCAATGTGCTCGGCATAGTCGAGCGAGTCATCGCGGAAGAACTTCAGTTCCGGAATGATGCGCAACTGATGGCGCATGCGGCTGCCCAACTCGAAGCGGACCTGTTTCTGGTTCGCATTGATGTTGGACACAATCTCTTCGGCGCGTTCGCTGGGGAAGACGCTGAGGTAGACGCGGCAAATGCTCATGTCCGGACTGATGCGGCACTGACTAACGCTGACCAGAACACCGTGCATTCGGCGTGTCTGGGCCACGAATATCTCACTCAGTTCCTTCTGTATCAGGCGGGCAACCTTGTTCTGTCTTGTACTGTCCATAGTGTTTATTGTTTTCTAGATTGACTAGAGTTTTCTAATCAGGGTCAGTCCGTCGCGAACGGGCACTATCACCTTCTCCACCCGCTGGTCCTTAGCCAGGAAATCATTGAAGCGCTTGATGCCCAGGGTCTGCAGGTCACTCTCACGCGTGGAGTCTTCCACCACGTGGCCGTACCACAGGGTGTTGTCTGCAAGGATGAAACCGCCCTGACGCATACGGGGCAGTAGCATTTCGTAGAAGTCCATGTAGTGGCGCTTGTCGGCATCAATGAAGGCCATGTCGATGTCCGACAACCCCATTTCTGGGATGAGGTCCAGCGCATCGCCGATGTGCAGCTGTATGCGGTCGGTGTAGCCAGAGCCCTCTATCCACGGGCGGGTGAAGTCCTCCTGCTCGTCGTATACCTCGAACGTGTGCAGCACAGCACCCGGCTCCAGGCCCTCGGCAATGCACAGAGCCGAATAACCGCTGAACGTGCCCAGTTCCACGACCAGTCGGGGCCGTATCATCTGGGTGAACATCTTCAGCAATCGTCCCTGGACATGCCCACTGGCCATCTGGCCGTACGACAGGCGCAACTGCGTATCACGCCAAAGACGGTGCAGATAGTCGCCCTCGGGGTCAATGTGGCTGCGGATGTATTCGTCGAGCTTATCCAAGCAGGCCTTCCAGTGCTACGCGGTAGGAGTCCAGACCGAAACCTGTAACCACACCTTTGCACGCCTCGCTTATCATGCTGTGGTGGCGATAGGATTCGCGGGCAAAGACGTTGGAGATATGAACCTCCACGACGGGGGTGCTTACGGCCTTGATGGCATCCAGTATGGCAATGCTCGTATGGGTATAGGCACCAGCATTCAGGATGATGCCGTCGCACTTGCCAAAGCCCACCTCGTGGATTTTATCTATCAGTGCACCCTCCATGTTGCTCTGGAAGAAGTCGAGGCGAACATCGGGGTAGCGTTCGCGCAGTTTTTCCAGATATCCCTTGAAGTCGTGCACCCCATAGATTTCCGTCTCTCGCTTTCCCAACAGGTTCAGGTTGGGGCCGTTGATAATGATAATTCTATTCATAGTACATACTATTTATGGTTAAGGAGAAAGCAAAGATAATGCAATTCGGCCGAAAAACAAAAAATATCCTGCACTTTTTGAAGTTTTCTGTGCAAGTCGCTATTTTATGACGATAATACGGCAGACTACGGCTTTCTTTCCTGTCGCCGTATTGGCTATAACGTGGTAGACTCCACTTGCCACGCGACGTCCGCGTTTGTCAGTTCCGTTCCAGGTGAACGTGCCGCCGTTGGATGTGCCGCTCCATACCAGTTGACCCGTTGTGGAACATATCTTCACTTCGCTGTCCATCGTCAGTCCGCGTACGGCGATGGGGCCCGTGTAGTCGGAGCGTACGGGGTTGGGATAGGCAACGACGTTGTCGCCTTGCAGTTCTTCTTCAGCTTCCGTAGCATCGCTGACGTAAGAGCAGAGTCCTGCGTTGGTGCCTATCATCACGATGCCCGTCTGCGGGTGAATGGCCAGACACTGTATGTTGTTGGATGGCAAGGGGGAATCGTCGGCCTGAAAATGATGAATCAGTTCCTGCCCATCAGCACTAATCAGGTAGAGACCATTGGAACTGGTACCTATCCACTTGCGGTTGGCCTCGTCTACGGCTATGCATGTGACGGCCACGCCCGAGAGCAGGTAGTCGGCCAAGCCGCTGTCGTCGTCGCGGGCTATTTTGATTTGCTCGAACGTAAAGTCGCTGTTGAAGAACGTGGTGGGGTCGTTGATGACGAACAGTCCCAGTTGAGTGCCGCACCATACGCGTCCGTCCAGGTCTTCGGCCATGCAGTAGAATTGGTCAGGGCTGTACGAGGTACCGTCTTGATTGGTGATGGTGGAGCGCAGCAGGTGCTTATCGTCGCGCACGGAGTTGAGTGTGCCGTTGGTGTGGAATCCGAAGAATCCGCGACCGTCAACACGGCGGCTGACGAGGAACTTCACGCCGCTGGTGGTAAATAGATAGTCTTCGGGAGTCTCTATACCGCTGATTTCGTCGTAGTAGAGTGCCAGCCAGCGTCCTGAGGGTTGCAGGATGCGTACGATGGTGTCGGTCTGCTGGTTCATCAGCCACAGGTTGCCGTCCTCGTCGTACTGTAGACCGGTGCAGCCCACGTAGTTCAGTCCCAGTGCTGTCCCATTGAGTACAATCTGCTGCAGCGGGCTGTTGTCGCTATTGTGGAGGGCGATGAATTTGGCGTTGCGATATTCGTAGAGTCCTGTGCGATAACCGCTGACGTAGTGGTGAGTGGAGTCGGTGGGGTCTTGCACGAGGTGGGTCATGTTGCGATGGCGCAGGTCGGCGTATTGTTCCAGGTAGGTGTCCTCGTCAAGGTTGGTCCACCTGCCGTCATAGTCGAGGTACATGGCTGTCGGTGGGTAGTAGATGGCATACGGTGTATTGATGCCTCCCGCCACAAGCAGACGGTCGCCCACATAGTGCATACGGTAGGGCAGGTCGCGTATGGGGCTATTGGGATGTATGCTGCCAACGGTTTCCACAAAGGCATCATTGGACAGTTTGTAGCCCTTCAGCCCATCGGCTCCCTCGCTGGCCCAATAAGTGCCGTTGGCATAGGATAGGGAGTGCCACTGACGGTCGAGGGCAATGTGCTGGACCTGAGTGTCAGACTGATAGATGCAGGCTTCCGACTCCGTGATGTATACGAGCTGGTTGTTGGCCAACGACGCGAATTTGACCCCGGTAGCCAGCCTTGTCAAGCCCTGTGCATTGTCGTTTATTCGGAAGAGGCTACTATACTCTACGGCGTAGACATGGCCATCGAACACAAACATCTGGGTGTATTCATTGGACACGGTGGATTGCAGTTTCCAGTTGGCCAGCAGGTGCATGTTCTTGTCGGTGGAGTAGTAGAGGCCGCTATTCGTACCTATATATACGACCCCGTCGCGCACGGCTATTGCCTGCACGTCAACGCCCAACTGGTAGGTGTCGCGAATGACGCCTTCCTGCATGTCGACGATGATGAACCCGAATCCTGTGGCAAGGTAGGCCATCTGCCCGTCGATGTAGATGTTCTTGACCGTCTTGTCGTTCAGTCTGCTCTGCTTCAGGCTGGCGATGTTCAGCACCTTGTCGTTCAGGTCCAGCAGGTCGATGTTGCCGTTCTCGTAGACGAGTATCAGACGTTTGGCCTCCTCGCTGTAGGCCATGTGTACAATCTGTCGGTCGTTGAGGATGTCAAGGGCACTATAGGTATGCACGGATGTGTCTTCGCTGTCGTAGCGCACCAGGTTGTAGTTCTCCTTGATGTTGGCATAGATTTGCTGCTGAGAGATGGTCAGTGCATAGACCGACTTGTTGACGGCAATATTCTTCTGGACAATCTGGTACGAGGGGTAGAGGCTCCATTCTCCGATGGTCTGGGCATGGAGGGAATTGAGCATTGAAAATTGAGAATCGAAAATTGATAGTTGGGGGAAGCAGAGTAGCAGCAGAAGCATGCATGTCTTGAGGAAGTCGGCCAGTTTCTGAGTGGCGCGTCCGCGATGGCTGATGCGGTTCTTCTCCTGCGGCCCCATTTCGGCAAAGCTCATGCCGGCCTCTGTGGGTGCGAAGATGGGGTCGTAGCCGAAGCCGTCGGTTCCCGTTTTTTGGCGCAGTATCTCGCCTTCCACGACACCCTCGAAGAGGTGTTCCTCGCCGTTCTGCACCAGGGCGATGGCCGTGCGGAAGCGTGCCTGGCGGTTGTCGCTGTCGCGCAGTTTGTCGAGCAGGCAGCGGATGTTGGCCTCCGAGTCGTGACTGTCGCCGTAGCCGTTCAGGTAGCCGTAGCGAGCGGTGAAGATGCCTGGGGCACCGCCCAGTGCTTCGACTTCCAGTCCCGTGTCGTCGGCAAAGCAGTCCATTGCGTAGTGTTCGTGGACGTAGCGAGCCTTCTGCAGGGCGTTGCCCTCCAGCGTGTCGGCGGTCTCGGGTATGTCCTCGTGGCAGCCGATGTCCGCCAGTCCTTTCACTTCGTAGCGGTCGGCCAGTATTTGACGAATCTCGCGCAACTTGTGCTCGTTGTTTGTGGCCATTATCAGCACCGGCCTCTTACCTTCCATCGAACTTTTATCTTTTACTTTTTACTTTTCACTTTTCACTTTTTAATCTTATCGAATCCTTCTCCGAAGACGCCCTCCACGTTCGACATGGTGACGAAGGCCTTGGGGTCGATGAAGCGGATGAGCTGGAAGATGATGCGGCTCTCCTGTTTTCTGGCCATGATGAGCAGCACGTTGCGCTTCTCCTTGCTGTACCAGCCCTCACCATTCAGTATGGTCACGCCGCGATTGGCCTTCTCGCTCACCCCTTGGGCTATCTCCTGCCATTTTTCCGAGATGATGGTGAACTGTACGCTTTGGCGCGCACCGTTGACCACATAGTCGATGACATTGATGGAGATGAACAGCGTGATGTAGCAGGCCACCAGTCGCTGTATGTCGCGGAATACGACGTACGACAGTCCGACCACCAGCACATCGACGAACAGCATGGCACGCCCCAGCGAGATGTCGCGATACTTGTTTACGGTCAGGGCCACGATGTCCGTTCCGCCCGTCGAACCACCGGCCAGAAAGACGATGGCCAGCCCCACGCCCTCGAGCATGGCTCCGATGACGCAGGCCATGAACACCTGGTCGCCTGCCAGTTGCATGAGGCATTCCTTGCCGTCTGGTCCTATCTCGGTAATAATGGCTTGGATGTAGTCAATCATGAACGACACGACTACTGTGGCTATGATGGTGCGCAGACAGAAGCGCCAGCCCAGGGTGTACCAGGCCATGAGAATCAGCACGGCGTTGATGAGGAAGTAAGAGTAGCTGGCGTGGAACCCCGTCACGTAGTAGATGAGTGCCGATATACCTGCCACGCCGCCGCTCAGAATCTGGTACGGCAGCATGAAGCATGTGTAGCCAATAGAGAAGAGAATCAGCCCGAAGAATATCTTCGAATAGGAAAATATCAGTTCCTTAATCATCTTTACTTAATCCGATTGAATCCCAATCCGTAAACACCCTCTACGCGGCTCGAGGATACGAAGGCCGAGGGGTCGACGTCCTCGATGAGTCGCAACACGCTGATTTGTTCGTGGCGGTGCACCATCAAGAGCATGACGTTGATGGGGGCGTGGCTGTAGCATCCCTCGCCGTTCAGCTGGGTCATGGTGTGTCCCGTGTGTTCACGGATGATGCGGGCCATCAGTTCGCCCTTCTGGGTCATGATGATGAGTTGTACATCCTGCTTGGCCGAGTTGATAATCATGTCGGCGGCATAGGTGTAGACGAACAGGGTGACGTAGCCGAAGACGACCATGTGCCAGGCTTCATCGGGATATTTCACCTTGAAGATGAAGTAGCTGCAGCCGATGACCAGGAGGTCCAGATAGAGCAGCACACGACCGAAGGAGATGGGTTTGTACTTGTTAACGATGGCGGCCACGATGTCCCAGCCGCCCGTGACGCCTCCGGAGAGGAAGCACAGCCCCACGCCCACGCCGTTGATGAGTGCGCCCAGCACGCAGGCCATAGTGCTCTCGTTGGGGCCCAGGATTTGGATGAACTGCCCGTCGTCGCCCGTCATCAGGCGTTGACCGATTTCCAGGAAGAAGACCATCGAGGCTACGGCGTAGCCCGTCTTCAGCGTGAATCTCCAGCCCAGTTGCCAAAGGGCGAAGGAGAGCAGTATACCGTTGCCTATCAGCACGGCCAGGCTCATGGGGAAACCCGTGGCATAGTAGAGGATGGAGCACACACCGACCCATCCTCCCGTGGGGATGTGGTAAGGCAGGAGGAAGACGGTCCATCCGGCCATGTAGATGGCCATACCCAGATTCAGATACAGGAAGTCCTTGGAGAAATCCCAGGCTCTTTTTAACACTTTGTTCGGATAGCTTGCCATTGTGGGTAGAATTTGGAGTTACACAAAATGGAGGTTACGAGTTAGGCCGGGCGGACCACGATGTTGATGATGCGGCCGGGCACGACGATGGTCTTCACCACCTGTTGTCCCTCCAGATGCTTCTGGGCATCGGGGGCTGCGAGGGCGGTGCGCTCAACATCCTCCTTCGACATGTCGGCTGGCAGTTCCAGTGTGAAGCGCACCTTGCCGTTGAACTGCACGGGCATCTTCACCGTCGACTCCACCAGGTACTTCTCGTCGAACTCGGGCCACTGGGCGTCGCAGACGGATGTCGTGTGGCCTAGTGCTTCCCAGAGTTCCTCGGCGATGTGGGGGCAGAAGGGGGCCAATAGGGCCACCATGGGTTCCAGCACGCGACGGCTGCGGCACTTCTGGTTGGCCAATTCCGACGTGCATACCATGAAGGCGGGAATCGACGTGTTGTAGCTGAACTCCTCGATGTCGGTGCTCACCTTCTTGATGAGTTTGTGCAGCGACTTCAGGTTCTCAGCCGTGGGTTCGCTGTCGTCCACCTGCAGCTGGCCTTCCTTGTCCCAGAAGAGCATCCAGAACTTCTTCAGGAAGCGGAAGCAGCCGTCGATGCCGGCTACGTCCCAGGGTTTCGACTGCTCGATGGGACCCAGGAACATCTCGTACAGACGCAGCGTGTCGGCACCGTAGTTCTCGCAGATGTCGTCGGGGTTCACCACGTTGTATTTCGACTTCGACATCTTCTCGATGGCCTGGTTTACGATGTACTTGCCCTCGGCGTTCAGTACGAATTCAGCCTCGCGGAACTCGGGCATCCACTGGCGTATCTTCTCGATGTCCAGTTCCTTGCCGTTCACCGTGCTGATGTCGGTGTAGATGGGGTCGACTTCGCTACCCTCGTAGGTGTAGCTGTTCTTCTTGGTCTCGTCGTTGTACTGCACGTCGAGCAGGTCATAGCTGACGTAGCGGTTTGTCCCCTTGATGCGGAAGACAAAGCTCGACCAGCCCTGGATCATGCCCTGATTGATAAGTTTTTGGAAGGGTTCTTCCTTGCAGCTCACGCCCAGGTCAAAGAGGAACTTGTTCCAGAAGCGGCTGTAGATGAGGTGGCCCGTAGCATGTTCCGAACCGCCTACGTAGAGGTCTACGTTCTGCCAGTACTCGTCGGCCGCCTTGCTCACCAGTGCCTCCGTGTTATGGGGGTCCATATAGCGCAGGTAGTAGGCCGAGCTGCCGGCAAATCCGGGCATCGTATAGAGCTCCAGGGGGAAGACCGTCTGTTCGTCGATGAGAGCCTTGTCCACCACCTTCCTGTTGGCCTCGTCCCAGGCCCAGATGCGTGCGTTGCCCAATGGGGGCTCGCCGGTGGCTGTGGGCAGGAAGTTCTCCACCTGCGGCAGTTCCAGGGGCAGGCACTCCTCGGGAATCATCGTGGCCATACCCCGTTTGTAGTACACGGGGAAGGGTTCGCCCCAGTAGCGCTGACGGCTGAAGATGGCATCGCGCAGGCGGTAGTTCACCTTCACACGTCCCAGTCCCTGTTCCTCAACGTATTTCTTTGTAGCAGCAATAGCCTCCTTGATGGTCAGTCCGTTGAGGGTTAATCCATTTTTATTTTGATCAACTCGCGGCGAGTTGATGACGATTCCCTCCTTGGCATCGTAGCTCTCCTGGCTCACGTCGGCCCCCTCCACCAAGGGGATGATGGGCAGACCGAAGTGACGGGCAAAAGCGTAGTCGCGGCTGTCGTGGGCAGGCACAGCCATGATGGCTCCCGTGCCGTAGCCGGCCAGCACGTACTCGGCGATGTAGATGGGGCATTTGTCGCCCGTGATGGGGTTGATGCCATAGGCACCGCTGAAGACGCCCGTCACCGTGTGGTCGATCATGCGTTCGCGCTCGGTACGGCTTTTCACATAGTTCAGATAGGCATCCACAGCGGCACGCTGTTCGGGCGTGGTGACCTTGTCCACCAGTTCACTTTCGGGAGCCAGCACGAAGAAGGTGACGCCGAACATCGTGTCGGCACGCGTAGTGAAGATGGTGAAGTCCACATCCTGGTCGGCTACCTTGATTTCTATCTCCGCACCTTCCGAGCGACCTATCCAGTTCCTCTGTGTCTCCTTGATGCTCTCGCTCCAGTCGATGCTGTCCAGGCCGTCGAGAAGACGTTGGCTGTAGGCGCTGATGCGCAGGCACCACTGGCGCATCCGCTTCTGCTCCACGGGATATCCGCCACGCTCGCTCACACCGTTCACCACCTCGTCGTTGGCCAGCACCGTTCCCAGTGCCGGACACCAGTTGACCATCGTCTCGCCCAGATAGGCTATGCGGTGTTGCATGAGCAGTTCGCTCTGTTCCTTCTCGTCAGCGGGCCATGTACCTTCCGCCTTGAACTTCTCTATGAGTTTCTCTATGGGTTGTGCTTTCTGCAGTTCCTCATCGAAATAGTGGTTATACATCTTTTGGAAGGCCCACTGCGTCCAGTGGTAGTAGCCCGGGTCGCAGGTGCGCACCTCGCGGCTCCAGTCGAACGAGAACCCGATTTTGTCCAGCTGTTCGCGGTAGCGGTCGATGTTCTGGTACGTAGTCTTCTCGGGATGCTGTCCCGTCTGTATGGCATACTGTTCGGCCGGCAGACCGTAGGAGTCGTAGCCCATGGGGTTCATCACGTTGTAGCCCTGCTGCCGCTTGTAGCGGGCATAGATGTCGCTGGCGATGTAGCCGAGCGGATGACCCACGTGCAGACCCGCCCCCGATGGGTAGGGGAACATATTCAGCACGTAGTACTTCTTGCGGCTCGGGTCCTCCGTCACGCGATAGGTCTGACGCTCCACCCACCGCTGGTGCCACTTCTTCTCAATCTCTCTGAAATTGTATTCTTTTGCCATGTTTCTGTTATGGATATTTATTTTGCGCGACAAAGATACGAATAAGTGGGCGAAATGCCAAATTTTGTTCACTATTATTGCAAAAAAGCCGGCCACCGCCTCCCTGCATAGTTTGATTGCAGATTGTCGTGAGTCTGGACCCATTTGTCAACAGTTCCCGGCATCCCCCGACAAGCATAAAGGTGCGCACAATTGTATTATTAGAATAGGAATTGAAAATCTTGGGAATTTTTCATTGAAAATCATAGGAATTTTGTATATTTGTACCCAAAACTGATATGAATATGTATTATCAAAGACTTATAGAAGATCAAATAGCACTGAAATTGAAGTCGTCTGGAGCTATTCTTGTGGCCGGGCCGAAGTTCTGCGGAAAGACAACTACGTGTATGCTTTATCAAAAGAGTTTCGTGAAATTGAACACGAAACAGGCCATTGCTATGGCGCGAATGAATCCGAAGGCCGTTCTCAATGGTGAAAAGACGAGGCTTATAGACGAGTGGCAAAAAGCACCGGACATCTGGAACCAAATAAAGGATGATTTGGATTTTGATTACCAGTTCGGGAAATATATATTAACAGGTAGCAGTACACCTGCGGATAAGACAGATGTACATCATAGTGGTGCGGGAAGAATCACTCCCCTGAATATGCGTCCGATGACCCTATGGGAATCGAAGGAATCAAAAGGCACGGTGTCGTTGAAGGATTTGTTTGACGGTGGACAAAATTTCCCATGGGATTTGAATACAGAGTTTACTTTGGATGATGTGGCATTTCTACTGTGCAGGGGTGGTTGGCCTATATCGGTGCTGGCACCAAGAGATATAGCACTTGAAATAACGAAGAACTATTATAACGGGCTGTTTGTCTTCGAGGACAGTGAGAATGAGCGTTTCCGTAACAAGAAACCTGAAGTATTGAGGATGATTCTTAGGAGCTATGCTCGAAACATATCATCAGAGGCTGCGGTGTCGACTATCATATCTGACATCCGCCAAAGCAATGAGCGCACAATGGACGTAAAAACCTACGATGATTATATGGAAGCGCTAGAGGACCTGTTTATCATTGAAGATATGGATGCATGGAATCCGAACATCAGATCAAAGACATCAATTAGGAGTACGCCGACGAGACATTTCGTAGATACATCAATAGCATGTCGCAGTCTTGGTGTGAGTCCTGGTGACTTAATGAAGGACTTGAATAGTTTTGGATTGTTCTATGAAGACTTTGCCGTAAGAGATCTAAGAGTATATGCTAACACGTTGGGTGGAATGGTGAAGCACTACCGGGACAATGCTGGGTTAGAGTGTGATGCTGTGGTCCATCTTGAAGATGGCAGATGGGGAGGCATTGAGATTAAACTCGGTGGTGACGATTTGATAAATGAAGGTGCAGAGTCACTTAAAAAGCTTCGTAACAAAATTGTGGAGAAGAGTGACGAGAAAGCACCATCGTTCCTACTGGTGCTAACTGCTGTGGGTGGAGCATACAAACGGGAAGATGGTGTATATGTGGCTCCTATCAATCTGCTGAAACCGTGACCATTTATAAAGTTTTAGCGGACACCAATAAATTCCAATAATAATAGGAACTATTCCTCCAAAACAATAGAAGCAACTAAATCCCTCTTGAATGATAAGCTAAAGGAACTAACTGCCACATTGGAAAATCAAGAAGCATAGTCCTCTTGTGCCATCTCTATAATCACAATCCACAAGTCCCAAACTTGTGGATTTTTTGCGTTTTAGCCACCAGGTAGCCACATTTTTACTAATGTACTTTGATGTACTTCACTGAACTTCAGTGAACAATGGTGTACTTCGTATAAACCGCTGGGAATCAGCGATTTTTATTCTTGTGACATTGCGAGATATTTTCTAATTTTGTGCCAGAAAATTAAGTATCACAAGATAAAAAAGTTATTGCTGTCCGCTAAAACTCAAATGAGCATTAATAATCGTCCGCGATGCCGATAAATAGGCATTGCGGACTCTTTTTTTGAAAAGTAAGCCCCTCTA
>CAJOJA010000016.1 GCA_905234735.1 uncultured Bacteroidaceae bacterium
CCGACCCTGAAGGGGCATACCTTCACGGGATGGGACAAGGCGGTTCCTGCGGCCATGCCCGACAGCAGCCTGACGTTCAGTGCCGTGTTCACAGTGAACCAGTACACCGCCACCTTCACCATACCCTCGGAAGAGTGGCAGGAGGTGCTGACACTGAACTACGGGGACAGCATCACAGTACCGACTCCACCAGAGAAAACTGGCTATACCTTTGCCGGATGGGACAAGGTGGTTCCCGCAACCATGCCCGACAGCGCTCTCGTCTTCACTGGAAGTTATACCCAGAACTTCCATACGCTGAGGCTGACGACATCGGAACATGGAACGATGGTATTCAATACAGACTCCATCCGGAACGGGACGGTGAACTACGAAGTTGCGGAGCTTTCGACCGTGGCAATAGGGCTGGTGCCCGATACAGGATACCACATTGGGAGCGTAACGTTGAACGGGGAGGATGCCACGATGCAAGTGGAAGACGGAAAACTCACTATTGCCAGTTGCGTGGAAGAAATGAACATCGTGGTGACATTTGAACAAACGATGCATTCCGTAACACTCCTAATCGCGGGACGCGGCAGTATTATTTACGACAATATGATTATCCGTTCCGATACTACCTTGAACGATATTGCTGAACTGTCGCGTATGGGACTGGAGTTCGTCGCAAACCGTGGTGCAACGCTGCAACAGGTGGTGGTGAACGGCGAGGACAAGACAGAGTTGGTGGATGAGAACGGTCGTTTGAGCATAGAAATCCAGACGGACACTCACTTGACTGCAACCTTCGCAGAACATGAAGAAATGGAGGAATGGGACGGATTCCGCATCCTGCTGAATTATCCTTCAGAAGATGAAGCAACCCTCATCGAAGCGCATGACAGAGAATACATAGAGTTGCCCTCTCACGTAGAAATGGACGAAAAGGAATGGCGGCTTACGACGATTGCAGACCATGCTTTTGCCGGTAACACCGATATGGTAACATTGTTTGTTCCCAGCACCATCCAAAGAGTGCACGACGACCTTTTCGAGGGTTGCACCCGTCTGGCTGCAATAATATGGGAGGCCCATTCGCCACTGACCGCAGAAGCGGTAGGAACCTTCGCCAATCCTAACCTGTTGGTTTACGTCAACGATACATCGATTGTCAGATGTCAACTGACAAATCTGATTGACCTTGACAACCTGACAGCAGAACGCATCACGCTGAGCGATACCAGGGAATACGGAGACTTCTACTGCCCCATCGCCTTCACGGCCAAGGACATTTCCTACACCCACGACTACACGCAGCAGACGCTGTCGGGAAAGTGCCAGGGGTGGGAAAGCATCGTCCTGCCCTTCGATGTGGCTGAATTCAGCCATGAGACGCAGGGAGAGATATTCCCCTTCGCCAGTCTGCTGGAAGAGGGCATTTCAGATGCCGATGGTCTGATACAGGAGAAGATTATGGACGGCTACAAACCCTTCTGGCTTTACCGGTTCACACAGGAGGGACAGTTTGTCGAGGCGGAGGCCATACGTGCCAACGAGCCCTACATCCTGTCCATGCCCAACGAACCGGAGTTGTGGGACGTCTACAAACTGAACGGCAGAGTCACCTTCCGTGCTGCCAATGCTACGGTACAACCCACCATGGAGGCAGAAGGCGTAGAGGCTGCGGAACGCACGTTTAGACCGAACTTCCGCCACGAGATGGAGACACACGGTCTGTATCTGCTCAACGTGGGAGATGCCTACGACGAACATCCGGAGGGCAGCGTCTTCGCAACGGAGCGCCCCGAGCGCAGAGCACACCCCTTCGAGGCCTGCTTCGAGATTTCGGGGACGAAGCCTGTCAAGGGATACCTGAACATCTTCGACAATGCGGAGACCGGAATCAGGCCCACTGACATTTCGGGTACCGCTACCAGCAGCTTCACCTACGACCTTGCGGGAAGGAAGACCTCGCCGACAAGGAAGGGGATATACATCATTAACGGTAAACTTAAAGTAATCAAATAAGAAATGAAACGCACTTTATTGCTTTTACTCATATCCATTGCGTACACGTTCAGCAATGTGTACGCACAATTAACGGTGGACGACTTCTCGCAGCGACTCAACGACATGAGTGCACGCTCCACCGACAAACCCGTGGTGGACCAGAATGGAGACCCCTGCGCGCTCATCAAGGTTTTCGCCCCGCAGGTCGAGGGATTCACCTTCTACGGAGGAGCGCAGAGCGGATTCTTGACCACAGAGAAGAAGGGTGGCGAGATATGGGTCTACGTACCGGCCACAGCCTTGCAGCTGACCATCAGCCACGCCATGTTCGGCCGCATAGAATACGAATACCCCTTCGCCCTGAGCCAGGGTGCCACGTACCAGATGCTGCTCAATGTCGGTTCCGGACGCTTCGTTACCATCAACAGCAACGGGGCAAGCCACGCACGCATTGCCATTGACGGTAAGTACATCGGAGAGACGCCTATTTACAACCACTACATGCCCTTCGGAAAGTACAAAGTGGAGGCCGTGAAGGACAGGTTCGAGGGCATGACCGAACTGGAGGTCGTACAGAGCAAAAACCAGGACGACAAGCAGCAGTTCTTCAGCATAGAGATGATTGACCAGACACCGCACTACGGCGACATCACAGCCGTCGTGACGGACGACCCCGATGCCGACATCTACTATCAAGGCGAGCGCGTGGGAGCCGGCACATGGAAGTCGCTGCTGAGAGAAGGCCAGCACGAAATCGTGACACGCAAGCGCGACTGCGGGGACGCCACTACCCTGTTCACCGTAAAAGCGCAGACCCAAAACGACGTACAGCTCAACGCACCCATACCGTACACGGGAACCATACACATCGACGTGCGTCCGAGAAGCGCCAAGGTAAAATATGACGGGAACAAGGACATTGACCTGAGCGAGCCACGCGCACTGCCCGTGGGACGCCACGAACTGATTTTCACCCGTAAGGACTACCAGCCTCTGGAGAAGATATACAACGTGGAGCGTGACATGACCCTAACGGACACCATCACCCTCTCCTACAAGAACTACCTGAGGAACAAGTGGGGATTCTACTTTGGAGTTGGGTACACACTGAGCAGTCTGGCGGGCATGACGGGATACATCGGCGGCGTGCTGAGAAACGTTGACCTCCAACTATCCTACACATTGGGGCTCAAGAAATCCAATCCGGCCTACATGTACAGATCCGAAGCTGCTACAGGCAACGAGATGCTGAGCGGCAATACCTACAAGATGAACGCGATGGCTGCACGCATTGGCTATCAGATACGCCTCATACCGAGACTCGGTTTCACGCCCCAGCTGGGATACATGTATCAGATGCTCTCGGCAAATACTATCGAGGGAAGCGGGAAGTTCGCACAGGGGGCCTCGGCCCACTGTCTCACCATCGGGGCCAAGATTCTGGGCGTGCCCGTGCAGCACCTCTACCTCTTCCTGACACCGGAATATGCCTTGCCTATTAAGAAAAGCAACGATTTCAACCGAGCTGCCAGTGCGGCAGACTTCAGTGCCGGAGGATTCTCCGTCAGCATCGGCCTGCTCGTGAACTTTGGTAATAAGTAGAGAGAGTGAAAAATGAGAAAGTGAAAAGTGAAGAATTAAGAATTATGATGAAACACTATATTATACATACACTTTGGGCATTGCCCATGTTGGCAATGGCTCTTGCCTCGTGCAGCAGCGAAAGCATCGAGGCGGATGTCGTGAGCGGTGAGAAACTGGTCGTCGGTACCACCATCGATGTCAGCGGAAGTGCATCCGCGGACAACACCATACCCGTAGAGGCGAACTGCGGGTGGCAGGTAAAGTCCGATGTCAGCTGGATAACCGTCACCAAGCCCGAGGCAGGACTCGGGAACGGAAGCGGAAACGTGGTGTTCGACGTTGCGGAAAGCCTGCTCTCCACAGACCAGACGGGGCATCTCACCATCACCACCGACGGCGGAATGCCCCGCATCATCACCGTCACCCAGCGTGCGGGCAAAATCTGGCTGCAGGCCACGCCTTCGACGCTGTTTTTCACCTACGACGGCGGAGAGCAACGTATGCAGGTGACCTGCAACTCATCCTACACCGTCACCAGCTCGGCCGGATGGCTGAAGGTGGACGGTGAGAGCATACTGACAGCAGAGGGAGACAGGACCTTCACCGTACGCGCCGATCCCAATCCCAACCCCGATGGAATGACGGCCGTCATCACCATTGCTGACATCCACCACAAGGTGGAACAGTCCACCATCCCCGTCGAAATCGGTGGAAAGAGCACGATGCTGACCGTCACAGCAGCAAGCAACGTGGCACCGACAGGAGGCGTGGTCACCTTCGGCGTGGAGTCGAACTTCCAATGGGAGGCAAACATCACACGCCTGGAACCACAGGGTGACGAACTGTGGGCAGCCTTTGACAACGGGCTGCAACACCAGGAGGGAGAGCCAGCCAGCGAGCCCATACCCGTACAGGTCAAGGTAGCCCCCAACACTAGTGAGACGGAACGGCTCATCACCATCCTGATACAGACAAAGTCCATCATCGGGGACAACAAGCGACACGAACTCACCATTCGTCAGGAAGGTGGGACACGGCCCGTTGTGTACACGCCACACGCGACAAGCGTAGGGATGACGGATGCCACACTGACCTTCGTTACTACTTCCTCGACATTCGGAGTCAAGGAGTGCGGCATACTCTACAGCACCAACCCCGATGCCGTACACGAGGGGACACTCATCAAGGGTGCCCTCACTGGTGACGAGGCCGCCACGGTGCTGACGGGATTGAATCCCGGAACGACCTACTACGTCTGCGGATTCGCCAGGAACGACGTGGGGACAACCTACAGTGGAACCACCTCATTCAAGACACGACTCACACCCGGACGGGACAACAACCCCACCCCGTAATAAATTGAAAATTGGAATTTGATAATTGATAATGAATTGATAATTAATAGTTGAGAATTGATGAAAACACTTTTCTTTCGTCTATTTTGTATTGCTGCTTTTTGGGCGATAGGTATTGAGAATACATGGAGCCAAAACCTGAAGGAAAACGAGAAACTGGCCCATCGCATCCAGGAAGACAACATCAACTATCGCTATGGTTTTGGCGACAGCGACAACATAGCCCAAGCCACGGAGCGGGCCAGGCAGGATCTGTTGATGAACATCTCATCGAACATCAAGGGCAAGATAGACCTAAAGATTACAAACTCCACGACATCGATACAGAACGACCTGACGGTGAAGGCAGCCGGACAGTTGCACGGTGTCAGCACGCTCATTCTTGCCAACCCTCCTCAATGCCGGGTAATGGCCTATATCACGAAAGCACAGCTTGACACGCTATACAACCAGCGGTTCCAACGAGCCAAGCAGTTCTACATCGACGCACAGAATGCAGAGAAGGTGGGCAACATCAGCGATGCACTCCGTTTCCTCACCTGGTCTCTGTGCCTCATCAACAGCACCGAGGTTCCAAGCAGCCTGAAGTTCGAAGACAAGATTCTGGTAAACGTCATTCCGGAGCAGATTAAGGAAATTCTGCGTAACCTCAAGGCTGAGGTGGCTGAGGTGGACGGACAGAACGTCAAACTCTTCATAACCTACAAGGGAGAACCCGCGTCCAGCGTGGACTTTGTCTACAATCACGGGCTTGGGAAAAGCGACCAACACACAGCCAAGGACGGTATGGCCTCCATCCGCCTGAGAAGCGACTACAGCGAGAACCTGGTTCACATCTACTACGAGCTGCAATATAAGAACGAGACACGCAACGACCCTGAGCTGGCCTTCTTGATGGAGATGTATGGTGACATACAATACACCCAGGCGCATACTACAGCAGACATGACCGACAAGAAGAACATGAAGGCCGTCAAGGCCCAATTCGTCGCAGCAGCCCAGGAAGAAGCCACGCCCACGAACGATTTCATAAAACGCAGTCTGGCAAAAGACTATACCAAGACCGTGCTGGAGATTGCAGATGCCATACGACAAAAGAAATACGAAGGTGTGCGCAAATACTTTACGGACGAGGGATTCGACATGTTCAACGGACTGATGAACTACGGCCAGGCCGAGATTCTCACCATCCCCGAACTTCATTGTTTCCCCTACCGCGAAAAAGTCATCTGCCGCAGCATCCCGATGCGTTTTACGTACAAGAACAACAAGCGCGTCTTCGTAGAAGATGTCACATTCACCTTCAACCAGGACGAACTCGTCGAGAACGTTTCCTTCGGCCTGGACAAGGCGATGCGCGACCAAATATACACCGAGCGCCACCTACAGTACTGGGGGGACAGTACCTGCACCATGCTTGCCACTTTCCTGGAGAACTACAAAACGGCCTTTGCCCTGCACCGACTGGATTACATCCGCGACATCTTTGCCGACGGAGCCGTCATCATCACAGGCCACATGCTCAAACAGAGCACCAAGCCGCACATGAAGGACGGACGACAGTTCACCGTAAAATCGGCAAAGGGTAATATCCAGTATACGAAGATGAACAAAGAGGAATACATGAAGCGCCTGATGGATTGCTTCAAGCGTAACGAGTTCATCAACATACACTTCAGCGACTGCCTCATGGAAAAGATGTACGACGACCGCTTTGGCATCAACCTGCGCCAAGACTACTTCTCCTCCACGTACAGCGACACGGGATTCCTCTTCCTTCTGGTGGACGTGTCCGACCCCACATCCCCCACCATACAATACCGCACATGGCAAGCCGAACGCGACCCCGACCTGAATAACAAGGTCTCCGCAAGCGACCCGCGGCGCGGACTGGTGACAGCCGGAATGATACAATAGACAAGAACAGATCAACAATTAGGGGGGCACGATGAGCCCCCCTAATTGTTGATTCCGTGTTAAATATATCTCACTTCAACATCCGCTTCACGACCTTGCCGTTGGAGAGGCGGACGAGAGCTATGCCATGGGGACGGCTGGAAAGACGTTGACCGCTGAGCGAATAGTAGGCAACGGGGGTTGCCACACTGATGGCGGAAGCAACGCTGGCGGGGTCGGCATAGACAAACTGGAGGGTGATGGTGGGACCGTCGTCGATGACGGTGTAGTCGCTGACGGTCTTCACCACGGTCTGGAGGCTCAACTTGGCTGTGCACTTGCCGTAGGCTGTCGGGAACCACTCGGTGGCGATGCTGTGCAGGTTGCCCGACAGCTTGCCAGGCTGGGTGGTGCCCTGACGGAGGCTGTTGATGCTGGCACAGGCCGAGGGGAAGCAAATCTGCATGAGACCGTTCTCCATCGTCTGCACGTCGAAGGCAATGCGCAGGAGGTCGTCGGCATCACCATCCACGTTCTTGGCAAAGAGGTCTGCGGACATCTCTATGTCGCCCGAACCGTCGTCGGCTTCATGATAGGTGGTAATGGTTACAACGCTGCCATCGGGCACGATGGTGCCGTCGGCTGTGGCAAACTCGTATGCAAAATCCTGAGCAGAGATGCTGCCGACCGACAGCATCAGGGCTACTGTGAGGAGTATCTTCTTCATATCAGTTACTTTATTACCTTCTTACCATTTACAATATAGACGCCCTTCGTAGGCTTTGTTACCTGGCGCCCACTCAAGTCGTAATATCTTTTCATTTTTAATTCTTCTTTTTTAATTTCACTGATGCCGTCGGTTATCAACGAGTTGGGTACCGTATAGAAGATGTCGGTCTCCTGGCGGTCGTTGCCGCCGTAGTAGATACTCTTGATGCCCATGCGCTCGAAGCCATTCTGATAGATGTAGAGCCCCACGCTCTTGGGATAGATGGACTTGCCGTTGGTATAGAGATAGGGTATCTCCTCCACTTCGTCAAAGGGCAATCCTTCGTATTCGTCCTGATAGAGCAGGTAGGGTTCGTCATCGTCAACATAGAGGCTATAGAAAAGCTTCGAGGGGTCGAGGAAGTTGCCCTCGTCGTCCATGCAGGGGATGCTGACAGCTACCGTAGACATCTTATAGCCGTAGGCCCAGAATCGGTCGTCAATCTGCAAGATAGCCGGGTTGGCCGGTTTGCCAGCCTTCTCCGTATAGGGACGGAACATGGGCTTGGGGAAACGTTCGAAGCGGTCGACGGAGTCCTTGGAGTTGTTGACAATCAGGGCGCGGTCGTTGTTCCAGAAGCTGCGTGTCTCGGGGTCGTACTCGAAGATGATGTCTGTCTGCTCCGGATTCACTGTATAGTCGTACTGACCACCATAGTAGTCATCGCGCTTTGTGATGTCGACACCCATAAAGTAGTACAGATAAACCTGATAGGAACCGGCCATCTGCAGGGAGAAACGAATCTTGTTGTCGTCGATGAAGGTACCTTTCATCCAAGCATTGGGAAGGTACTCATCGGACAGGCCCTTGATGTAAACCTCGTCGCGTGCAAAGCCGACGTCGACAAAGTGACCATAGATGCCGTGGGTGACGGAGTAGCGCTCCGTTACGAGCCCTTCGGGGGGTGTCACGGGCTTCATCTCCTCCTCGGTATAGACGGTCTCATAGTCCAGATAGTAGGCCCATTCGCCATCGAACTGGTCAGTGTAGACAAGGCCCAGGCCCAGGATGTCGTCCTTCTCCAGGTCGGCACTGGTACCTTCCAGTTCGAGCACCCTCCAGTTGTCCTTTATACGGAAGACGGCATTACCCGTTGTCTTAACGGTGTAGCTGGCATGTGAGCCTGTCATGTGCACCTCTGCCAACTGCGTGCCATAGTTTTTCTGGCCGTTTTCATCCTCGTCGAACCAGTATATCACCTGACCGTAGGGAACAAGTATCTGGTCGCCCTCAATGTTACCCTTCACCCACGCACCTGTGGCAGCACGCGAGATGATGTTCTGGAAGTAGGCCGTACGTCCGTCGGGAGAAATAACGACGCGAGCCACCATACCATCCTGCTTCAGACCTTTGAAAAAGCCATTGTACATGACATCAGTACAACCACCCGAACGGATGTAGGTGTGGAGTTCGCCTTCGGGTTGCTTCAGAATGATGTCGGACTTACTGGCCTTCATCGGGCCGAGTTTCCGACTGGGTTGTGCCGAGGCTGTTATGCCCAGCACAAGCGTTAATGCGATGAGTAGAAGTTTCTTCATAAGCAGTTATTTTAGTTCAGAGTTCAACTTAGCCGTTGTTACTTGTTCCACCCCTTTGTCATTGTAGACGAAAGCTACAACGTGCATGTTCGCAGGTTGCCAGTCCTTGTCCTCGGCGATGGTGTAGGTGAAGGTCAGTTCCTTCTGTTCGCCCTCTTTGATGCTGAAAACCGTACCCCAGGCAGCGTTGACGGCATCGCGAAAGACGTGGTTGTGGACATATTCCTTGTTCCAAACGCCATCGGGCATGCGCTGTCCGTCAGTGATATTGTCTTCGGTCAGCCACACCTGCAGTTTGCCGTTGGTGTTGCCGTCGGTGCCCATTGCCGAAACCTTAATCGCTACCTGACGATTGGCAGAATTGTAGTCGGCGAGGGCCTCCAGTTGCAAAGAGGATTTCTGCTGCAGTTGTTCACGCACCAATGCCCCCCACTCCTGATACTCGCTGGCACCATGCCGATTGACCAGTCCCACGGGCTGATGATCCAGTCCCCAATGGACATAGTATTCATCGCCCGTCTGTGTAGTCAGGGGATAGGGACGGTTACGATCGCCTCTCATATATCCGAATTCGCCCGAATAGATGCCCACAGCCACCACCACGTCATGTCCGTAAGCAGCTTGCAGATCGCCAATGGTGAGTGTGGCATTGGGGCAGTTCAGGCAGTTCTGACCCGTGAAGTCCTCGATGAGTACGGCACGTGCCACATCAGCTGGCTTCACATAGATGAGCTGCTCGTTCTCGTCGATGTGGGAGCAAGAAACACAGAGTACACAGAGGAGACAGAGTACAGTGAGATATCTAAGATTGTGCTTCATTATCAATTATCAATTAACTAAAAGTTATAGTTATACGACAGCGTCACACCCTTGCTGGCTGGCACGCGGCGGCAAACACCACCCGAACAGTTGTAGCCCGCACGGTTGCGTACGTAGCCCAACTGTATGCGGTGCGACTTGATGTTGTAGGTCACCAATCCCTGATAATAGTGACGGTTGGTGACCCCCACATTATACATATCCGCCACGGTTATCATCCAATGCGGCATGAAGGAGTATTCCACCAAAGCGTAGAGCCAGTCCTTCTCGTCGTCGGGCGTATGCAGGAACTGTCCCTCGAAGCGCAGCGTATGCTTACGGTTGAACTGGTGCTTGCCCTCCACGACGAAGATGTTGCTGTTCACCATACCGCCCTCGCCCTCGATGACGGTCTTATTGTAACGCTGATTCATGTACATAAAGTTCAACTTGAACTTCTTCGTCAGCTTGCGCTCCAGTTGCAAGTTTATGTCCTGATAGAAGGTTGTGCTCCCCTCGCGAACGTGGGAGAAGTTCAGTTTGGCTGTCATTCCGTACTTGCCTCCTAATGCCGTCTTCTTCTTGAACGTATAGGCAGCCGATGCCTGATAGGCCCACTCGCCATTGGGCTGTGTGGCGTAGGGATAAAGGGCCGCTAACGCGTAGGTATGGTCCATCGTGAAAGCTGGCAGATGGTTGATGTAGGCTGCACGACAGATGGCCGGCACATTACGCTGACTGCGGAATGACATCAGTTTCGAACGCTTGGCCTGTGCCAGGAAACTCATGCCCCGCTTGGAATACGATGCCGAGAGCATGCCCACGTTTCCAGCCTTGTAGTTATATCCATTCTCGGCCGAAGGGTCCTGTGTCTTGTGGGCATATTCGCCCAGCAGGCTGAAACCGCCCTGTTGCAGGCGCACACGCGCATCGAAGGCATTGACGAAGGCGGGGAAGTTATAGCGATGGGTGGCATCGGCCATTACTATCTGGTCGGCATCCTCATGCTTATTGACCCACGAAGCACCCAGACCGAAGCGCAGGCCACGCTCCTGCATCGACTTCGACCATTCGTCGATGTCCAGCTCCACATCGGCACCCGTGATGGCGTTCTTCTCCAGTTTCCAGTAGGTGCGCTGCACACCGGCAAGCGCCTTCAGGCGGATTCCCTTATAGGGGGTGTACACTACCCTACCGCCCAGCAGCGAATTGTCGATGCCCAACGAACGTTCCTCATAGGTGCGCAGGATGAAACCCGAACCGAACTGTTCGTAGAACGAGCCGCCCGTGATTTCCAAGTTCTTCAACTTACCCTTTACATAAACGTTGGGAATGCCCCACCCCTTGAAGTCGTTGGCCATATCGTTGTAGCCGGGCAAGGGAAACTGCGTGAACTCAAAGCGCACACCAGCATCCACATACTTCGACTGCAAGGTCACGTCGGCATAGGTGTTGGTCATGAAGTTGTCCTCATAACCCGTCGGACTCCCCTTCACAAAACCCGTCTCCACGTCCTTGTTGGGCAATAGCATGTCGCTCTGCACACTGCCCGTCACGCTTACCTGCGCCACGCTCTGCGTGGCAATTAAAAATGAAAAATTAAAAATTAAAAGTGCTATGCGCTTCATAATCCCTAATCCCTTAATCCTCACTTCGTCAGCTCACGAACTTTCTCGATGAGTTCCACCTCGGCCCCGTCGGTATAGCCGTTGTGCTTGTACACGATTTTACCCCCTCCGTCGATGATGAGGGTGAAGGGTATCATCTGTATGCCCAGGGCGCGACGGAAGTCGCTGTTCGGATCGAGCAGCACGTCGTACTCCCATCCGTGTTCGTCCACCAGCGGCTTCACCTTATTGATGTTCTGCGCCTGGTCGATGCTCACGGCCACCAGTTTCACCCCCGTTTCCTCTTTCCACTCGTCGTACACTTCCTGGATGGCACTCAACTCGCGGTTGCAAGGCTTGCACCACGTGGCGAAGAACGAGATAATGAAGGGTTTGCCCTGATTGTTCAGCGTGTCCGTCTTCACCGTCTGTCCGTCCATCGTCTTCAGCGTGATAGCGGGAAGTTGAGCAGCTACGCCGCCAATTGAAAATTGAAAATTGAAAATTGAAAATTGGACTACGCCGATAAGCAGGGCAGCAGTTAACAATATTCTTTTCATAATATTTCGAATTATTTGATTACCTTCTTTCCGTTCTCAATATATACGCCCTTCCAGGGTTTCTCCACCCGACGCCCACTCAAGTCGTAATAACCTTGAACTTTCAACTTTGAACTTTCAACTTCACTGATGCCATCAGCATCCGTGACATGTCCCTTGTTGCAGTTCACCACCTGTCCCGTCGTGGTATCGATGAGGACGGCGATGACCTCCAGTTTCGTCTTGTCGATGGGCAGTCCATTATTTGAGATGTCGAAGGTGTAGCTGTATTCATAGGGGACATTGCCCTTGAGGTCGGCAGGCAGGCTCTCTAGCATACCGGCTCCGAACTGGGCCGACTGGTCGAGAGCTACTTCGTTGTAGTGGAGGTCGTTAATCTTCACACCGGCTTTGGTGTACTTATCCAGATAGGGGTCGCCCGTAGTGCCAGAGCCCGAAAGGGCATTCGACTGGTTCCATTCCTTGCTGTGCAGGTCGTTGGCAATCAGGATGTAGCCGATGCGATAGGGGTTGTTCGTAAAGTCGCGGATGAAGGAGGTGGTGCTCGTAGCCTTAATCTTGGTCTTGGCCTCATCTGCCCATTCGCCTACGACAGTAATGGATGCCGGAGCAATAATCTTGACACGTGCCTCCCAGTCGCTCTGTCCCGATATGGGAGCGAAGTCCTTCACGCGATCGATGAATACCGAAGGCAGTCCGCTGGGGTCAGCAGGCAAGTATGTCGAAGCCGTGAACGACATCTCGTCCTGCACGTGATAGGCTACGCCCACAAAGTTATCGCCGTTCTTGTCGGCCATTTTCTCCATACCGGCCAGCGCACGAGGGCAGTATTGGCACCAAGTGCCCGTGTACTCCTCCACAAGAGGCTTATGCAGAGGCACCTCGTTGAGGAAGACCACCGGAGTAACGGTCTCGGCCTGCGGGTCTTCGTTGTCCTGGCCGTTTATCTTCGTGATGCGGAACTTGGCGTCGTAACTCCCAGGCTCGCTCATGGCGGGGATGGTGGCCGACAGTGTCGTGCTGCGACCGAAGTAGCCTCCAGAGAGTGCCTTGCTGATGTGCTTTGACTCTACGATTCCGTTCACTTCTATTTCATAGTCCAGATTCTTGATATCCTCCGTCCCGTGGTTCACCAGGGTCAGATTTGTTGTGATGGACTTGCCGACCAGCGTGTACAGATTGTCGGGAGCCACCAGCATGGCAGCATTCGCCTTCACCCGTTCACCTCCGATGAGTACGACGATGGCGGGCGAACCCTCATTGGCCAGTCCCACCCACTTACGGAAGGTGCGGTTGGTGTGGATGAGCAGTCCCTCGGGATTCTCCGTCGGGGTCACCACCACCGGTGTGCGGTTGGGGTCGTTGTCGTTGTCGGCATCAACTGTCGACTTGAAGCTATACCCGGCATAAACACCTCCCTGACCGATGACATAGGGTTCGGCCAGACGTCCTTCGGCCCACTTGCCGTCGGGCGTCACCTCCATGCTCACGATGTCGGGCACATTCTTGCTGCCGGTCAGCGTCAGCTCCTTGGTGAGCCACACGGAGTAGTCCTGAGTGTTCTGGGCATTGGCGTTCACGGGTATGCGTATGCCCAATATCTCCATACCCTCCAGCATGGGGTCAGTCAGGTGCAGGGCCACGTCGTAGGTCTCGCCCTTTCCCGTGCCATAGTTTTTCAGCGTGCCTGTTCCCTGATACACGCCAAAGTAAATCTGGTTATCGGCATAGGCCGAAACCACACAAATCAGAGCCGCCAACAGCCCCGTCATTCGGTGTAAAACGTTTCTCATATCCTGTCTGTTAGTCAATATTTGCACTTAACACGCGACAAAGATAATGAAAAAAACGGAATATACAAACAACTGAGGTTATTTATTGATGCGCAGCACGGGAGCAATTTTGTTGCAGGGCTTGGGCAGTTCCACGACGAGTCCCTCGGCCGTCTGGCGGGCCTTCACCTTCCCGTGCCCCAACAGGTAGACGTTGGAAATGGATTTCTTGAAGTCCTTGTTGTCCTTGGCCAGCGACTTGACGACGAGTTTACCGTCCTTGGGCCAGCCCATAGCGGTAACGTAGAGATACTTCGGCGTCTGGTTGAAGCGGATGTCGCGACTGTCCATTCCGTTGTATTGTCCCTCGTTGAAGCCCTGACTGTTAATCTTGATGTCCTTCTCGGCCACAGGTCCCTCGCCAAACTTCACCCAGGGACGGGTGCCAAAGATGCTCTCGCCGTTCTGACTCATCCAGGCCTCCAGCTCGTCGAGGAACCGGGCAGCCTTCTCGTCGTAGGTGCCATCGGCACGCAAGGGGATGTTGAGCAGGAGGTTACCGTTCTTCGATACGATGTCGACGAGCTGCTTCACCAGATTGGTGGCTGTGCGGTAGCCGCGCTGATAGACGCCCGTGTTGTAGTGCCAGTCGCCGATGCAGTTACAGGTCTGCCAGGGTTGTTCCACCATCTGGTTGGGAGCACCGCGCTCCACGTCCCAAGTCAAGGCTTTCTTCTGGTCTTCACTCAGTATCTTGCCGAACACCACGCCACGCGGATTCTTATTATATAGGTGAGCCGCAATCTTCAGTCCGGCATCGCTCACGGGATAGAAAGGCAGGACGGTAACGTCGAAGTAAATGAGGTCGGGATTATAGCGATTGATGGCATCGAGGGTGCGGTCGTAGAAGTTGGTGACAAACTCTTTCGAGGGCAGGCATGCACCGTTACCCCAGCCCCACTGGCTGTGTATGGCACCGTTGTCCCACGAATTCTTGCTCATGGGGTGTTTCTGCTGGTAGAGCATTTGGGGGTCGAGCCCTTCCCACCACTTGCCCTTACCATCCTCCTTGGTCAGGTTGCCGTCGTACCACACGCCAGCCTTGTCGCCCTCGAGGTCGTAGCGCTGCGAGGGTTCGAACCAGGTCCAGGCGTGGTCGGCGTGGAACGAGATACCCAGCGGCAGTCCAACCTTCTTGGCCGCACGAGCCCATTCGTCCAGAATGTCGCGTTTCGGACCAATGTTCTTAGAGTTCCAGGGCTGATACTTCGAATCCCACAGGTCGTAGTTGTCGTGGTGGTTGCCCAGCACGAAGAAGTACTGCGCACCGCAGCGTTTGTAGCGCTCCACCAGCGCCTCTGGGTTCCACTTCTCGGCCTTGAACAGGGGCAGGATGTCCTTGTAGCCGAACTCCGACGGATGGCCGTAGTGGTCGCGATGGTACTTATACTTGTAGTTGCCTTCCATATACATCTCGCGGGCCATCCAGTCGCCGCTGCCCTCCACGCACTGTGCACCCCAGTGGGCCCAGATGCCGAACTTGGCGTTGCGAAACCATTCGGGTGTTTCGTGGGTCTCCAGCGACTTCCATGTGGGTTCGTACTGTCCCGTCTGCATGCGTTCGTGCTCTTCGCTGACTGGGATGCGATAACTCTCTTGTGCCGTTGCTGTCAGGGCAGCCGTCAGGCATAGTAGGGAAAGAAGGTGCTTCATTTTATTTTTTCACTTTATAATTATTCGCTTACGATTTCCACGTCCTCGTACTCCAGACGTTCGCCCTCAGCGAGCTGTTCGGCATCGAATCGGAACAAGCGGGCACTGGTGGCAGGGAACGTGACGCTTTGCCAGATGGGGTTGTTGACGACGTTGGAGAACTCGCCGCTGGAGAGTTTCTTCCAGCCGCTGCCTTCGAACGCCCATAGGCTGTAGTGCGTGACCACGCCCTTGCGCGACTGCTGGGGCGGCAGGTAGCGGAATCCCTGAATGGGTTTCGTGCCTGGGCATTCGATGAGCATCTGTCTCGGACTGGCGAAGAAGATATTGAGCAGGGCAGATTTCTTGTCCTTGGTCTTGCCTTCGGCAGTAACGGACGGGTGCTGAAGGTCGGGCGCCAGGAAAATGCCTACGCGACTGATGAGCGGACAGGCACGGGCCGAGGTGATGGTCAGCCGCAGGCTGGTGGCCTCGACCGTGGGGAAACAGACGATGCGGCGGTGGCCAATGGTGGTGAGGGGCTTGCCCTGTTCCACCAGTTCGTCGTTCAGGGGAATCCATTTGCCGTTGACAAGTGCCTCAAGGGTGAACGAGCGCACGCGCTGCCCGAGGGCAATGTATTCCTCAGCCAGAAAGCGGTTGAAGCGGGTGGGACGCTTAAACGTCAATGTCAGCGTGGCATTGGTAACATCATCGTCCGTTGCCCAGTAGGTGTCGGACTTTCCGTCGACGACGAGTTTGGGCGCATAGCGTTTGTCATTGGCTCGGACGTTGCTGGCCGAAACCTTTGCCCCTCGGGCCAGGTCGTGCTTAAAGACCATTTCCACCATTCGGGCAAACTGCAATCCGTGCAGGCTGTCCACGGGGCTGATGCGTCCGTTGGGCATAACGGGGAAGTTGAGCAATAGGGTGGAGTTGCGTCCGACAGACTTATAATACGTATCCATCAGTTTTTCCAGGCTCTTCACAAGGGCGTCCTCTGTCGTATGGTAGAACCAGCCGGGACGGATGCTCGTATTGGTTTCGCCCGGACACCACACATCGCCCTGCTCCACACCATAGTGAAGCATCTGACGGTCGGCCTGTCCCTGGCTTGGCATCATGCTCCAGTTGGTCTCACCCACATAGCCAGCCTCGGTGCCCACCCATCGCAGGTCGGCGCGGTTGGCATTGTCGCCCCAGATGGCACAATTGGGCTGCAACTCACGAATCATACGATAGGTCTCTGGCCACCGGTAGTAGGTCTTTTCTATTCTGCGCACCTCGTTGGCTCCGCCATACCAGCCGTCGCCGCCGTTGGCTCCGTCGAACCACACCTCGAAGATGTCGCCATACTGGGTGAGCAACTCGCGCAACTGGTTGCGGAAGTAGGTGATGTAGGCCTCGCGCCCGTATTCTGGATAGTTGCGGTCCCAGGGCGAGAGGTAAACGGCAAACTTCAGACCCTCGCGTCGACAGGCTTCGGCCAGCTCACGCACCACGTCGCCCTTGCCCTGTTTCCACGGGGCATTCTTCACGGAATAGTCAGTATATGCCGAAGGCCACAGGCAGAAACCGCAGTGGTGCTTGGCTGTGAGGATGATGCCTCGCATGCCCGACTGCTTGCAGACGTGCGCCCACTGGCGGCAGTCGAGGTCGGAGGGGTTGAACAGTTCCACCGATTCGTTGCCGAAGCCCCATTCCTGGTCGGTATAGGTGTTGAGCGAATAGTGGATGAAGGCATACATCTCCATGTCCTGCCACGCCTGTTGCTGGGTTGTAGGGACGGGCAAGCACGGAGCCGGAACTCCTGAACCGGAGACTTTATGGCCTGATTTGGCCGACAGGGGAAGCGACAGCATCAAACACAAGATGCTATAGGAGAAAACCTTCTTCATCGTGTACTTCATCTAATGATTACAGTGCAAAAATAAGATTATTTCGATTACTTTGCAAATTTCCTGTAGGAATAAACGCACAAATATTTGTTATTTCGATGGAAAAGATGTAAATTTGCAAGGATTTGAACATTTTCTTTACATTAACTATAACTAACTACACTATGAACGACATTAAGGTTCTGAATCACGCAGCCGACAACATTCGCATTCTGGCTGCAAGTGCCGTAGAAAAGGCAAAGAGTGGACATCCCGGTGGCGCAATGGGTGGCGCCGACTTCATCAACGTGCTCTACAGCGAGTATCTGCAGTACGACCCCGAAAATCCTGCTTGGGTGGGCCGCGACCGCTTCTATCTCGACCCAGGTCACATGGCTCCCATGCTCTACAGCCAGTTGTGCCTCATTGGCAAGTATAGTCTGGAAGAGCTGGCACAGCTGCGCCAGTGGGGCTCGCCCACAACAGGTCATCCCGAGTTCGAGATTGCCCGTGGCGTCGAGAACACCAGCGGTCCGTTGGGTCAGGGACATGCCTTCGCCGTAGGTGCTGCCATTGCTGCCAAGTTCCTGGCTGCTCACACGGGTAACCCCACCTTCGAGAAGGAAACCATCTATGCCTATATTTCCGACGGTGGCGTGCAGGAGGAAATCTCTCAGGGTGCTGCCCGCATCGCCGGCACACTGGGTCTGGACAATCTGGTGATGTTCTACGACTCCAACGACATCCAACTCTCCACCGAGACCAAAGAGGTTATGAACGAAGACACGGCCATGAAGTATCGTGCGCTGGGCTGGGACGTGCAGGAAATCAACGGTAACGATGCCGCTCAGATTCGTGCCGCCATCGAGAAGGCCAAGGCTGTGAAGGGCAAACCCGCACTCATCATTGGTAAGTGCATCATGGGTAAGGGTGCCCTGAAGGAGGACGGTTCGAGCTACGAACGCAACTGCAAGACCCACGGAGCACCTCTTGGTGGCGACGCCTTCAAGAACACGGTGAAGAACCTCGGTGGCGACCCCGAGAACCCCTTCCAGATATTCCCCGACGTGCAGGAACTCTACAGCCGTCGCGCCGAAGAACTGCGCAAGCTGGCCGCCGAGCGCTATGCCGAAGAAAAGGCTTGGGCTGCTGCCAATCCCGAAAAGGCAGCCCAGCAGGCCGAATGGTTCAGCGGTAAGGCTCCGAAGATTGACTGGACGAAGTGTGTGCAGAAGGACAACGATGCCACACGCTCTGCCAGCGCCGCCTGCCTCTCCGTATTGGCAGAACAGGTGCCCAACATGATTTGCGCCAGCGCCGACCTCAGCAATAGCGACAAGACCGACGGTTTCCTGAAGAAGACCCACGCCTTCAAGGCTGGCGACTTCTCGGGCGCCTTCTTCCAGGCTGGTGTGGCCGAGCTGACAATGGCTTGCTGCTGCATCGGTATGGCTCTGCACGGTGGTGTCATCCCCGCTTGCGGCACGTTCTTCGTATTCTCCGACTACATGAAGCCCGCCGTACGTATGGCTGCCCTGATGGAGCTGCCCGTGAAGTTCGTCTGGACACACGACGCCTTCCGCGTTGGTGAGGACGGTCCTACTCACGAGCCCGTAGAGCAGGAGGCACAGATTCGTCTGATGGAGAAGCTGAAGAACCACCACGGCCAGAACTCCTGCCTCGTACTGCGCCCTGCTGATGCCAAGGAGACCACCATTGCATGGGCCATGGCTATGGACAACATGAAGACCCCGACGGCCCTCATCCTCAGCCGCCAGAACATCACGAACCTGCCCGAGGGCAACGACTACGAACAGGCTCGCAAGGGCGGTTACATCGTAGCCGGTTCGGATGCCAATCCCGATGTAGTGCTCGTGGCTACAGGTTCCGAGGTTTCTACCCTCGTGGCCGGTGCCGAATTGCTGCGTAAGGATGGTGTGAAGGTTCGCATCGTCAGCGTTCCCTCCGAGGGCGTCTTCCGCTGCCAGCCTCTGGAATACCAGCAGAGCGTAGTGCCTGCCGGAGCCAAGGTATTCGGTATGACCGCTGGTCTGCCCGTCAACCTGCAGGGCTTCCTCATCGGTGCTGCTCCTGAGAGCAAGGTATGGGGTCTCGAAAGCTTCGGTTTCTCCGCTCCCTACAAGGTGCTCGACGAGAAACTCGGCTACACCGCAGAGAATGTGTATAAGCAAGTCTGCGACATGCTTAAGTGAAAAAAATATGATAAAGACTACGATAGTGGGCCTTGCCTCCGACCATGCAGGTTACCCACTTAAGCAATTCGTAAAGCAGTATCTCGAAGAGAAGGGGCTGGAGTATAAGGACTACGGCACTTACTCGGAGGAGAGCTGCAACTACGCCACATTTGGCCATGCACTGGCCCGAGGCATCGAGCAGGGCGAGGTGTATCCCGGCATCGCCATCTGCGGAAGCGGCGAGGGCATCAACATGACGCTGAACAAGCACCAGTCGATTCGTGCCGGCCTGTGCTGGATTCCAGAGATTGCCCACCTCATCCGTCAGCACAACAACGCCAACGTGCTCGTCATGCCCGGCCGGTTCATAGACACCGATATGGCCCGAAAGATAATGGACGAGTTCTTCGCCACCGAGTTCGAGGGCGGACGCCACCAGCAGCGCATCGATGAAATTCCCGTGAAGTGAGCGCTTCGCGCGGCTAAAGGCTAAAGACTGAATTTAAGGGGTTGTGTGGCAAACACAACCCCTTATTTTTGCTGTTAAGAGAACTTGCACCTTGTCACTCATCCTCGTCGGGAGCCGGTGCCCAGGTGGTGGGGGCGCTGTAGCCGTCGTCGTCCTTCATGATGAGGTACTTGTCGGGAACATACGTCTCGGTCCACGCCACGTACAGGTCGCTGATGGTGCCGTCGTCGGAAACGGTGCCGGAGACGATGAGCGAGTTGTCCGGCATGGGCACGCAGATGGAGAACGAATTTCCGCTGCCCTTGATGAGGGCCTTCTCTACTCCATAGGCGCTGTCGGCCTCACCGTAAGCCGTGAAGTAGAAGTCCACATCGAGCTTTCCCGAACTCTGTCCGCTGAACTTGAGCACCATGCCGTTGATGTCCCCCATTTCCTCGCTGGTTCCCATTTTGTCGGAAACCACGTTGATGGGCGAGAGGGAGTAGGTGCCGCTGACGGTGGGAGGCGTACCACCCTCGTGGATGGGCATACCGCCGTTCTCCAGGCTCTGCATCACCTCGTCGTCGGGCCACTCCAGGGCGGGGGCTGTTTCCTTCATGCTAATGATGAGCCATACGTAGTCCTCACTGTCGCCAACCGATGTGTAGGCGGAGTGTTCGATAAAGGGAGATGGAGCGTCCTTGGGGTCGAGTGGCGGCGAGAAGGTGTACGTTGTCTTGCTGTCGCCCATGCTCGAGTAGCTGGTGAATCTCAGTCCCTCGGCTACAGAGTATTTGCCCTCCTTGTAGGTGTTGAAGTAACTCTGCAGCGGGAAATCGCTGGTGGTCAGTTCCGTCACGTTGTTCATGACAGTTTCTGTATCCACGAACGGCATTGGATGCATAATCAAAAGATTCTCTGAGTTCACCTTGAAATTCAGGTTGCGCACCATCCGATTGGCCTTGTCGATGTCGAACGACAGGACACCTGTGGCTTTTGTAGACTGCAGGCTGCCGGGGTCGTCGAGGAATCCCTCACAGGTGATGTGGATGATGCCCTTTTCCTCCTCCATGGTGAAGTGGCTGTATTCGGCCTTGAAGTTGAAGGCAAGGTTTGTGGACACGATGGTGTCGACTTCGGCCTCTTCCGAGACGTAGTGAACCGTATGCGTTGCCCAGAAGTTGATGTAGTTGAACGGACTTTCTTCGCCGTCGGGGGTGATGGTCATGCCTTCCTGGACAATGCGTACGGGCATCTTCACCATTTCCTTGTCCTCTGGGTTCAGCTTGCCGCTGACGTAGCAGACGAGCGTACACTCGCGCTCCAGAGCGCTGGTGTTCTCCTGGACCGTGACGGTGACGGTGCCGTCGTCGCCAACGGAGAACTTGGCCCATTTGACATCGTCGTTGAAGTAGGCACCACAGTAGGGGAAGATGCCGAAGTTAATCTTGGTGGTCAGTTTGCCACCCTTGGCCTGGAAGTAGAGTTCCTCGTCGGTGACACTGGCCGTGCTGGCCTTCTGGGTAATCTTAACGGCAATCTGATAGGTCTCGGGGCCGCTGTCGCTACTGTTCTTCTTCGTGAAGTTAGCATAGATGATGCTGACACGTTCCTCGGCAGTAGTGTTGGGCAGGGCGGTGACGTTGAAGCTGCTGGGCAGTTTCTCTACGATAATCCACTCCTTGTCCTCATCGTCGACGGTGATGCCCTTGAACTCGTACTTGGCCGGAGCGCCGTCGCTGCCCATCGTCACGCTGACGGTCTGTGTTCCACCGTTAGCCTCGTAGGCAAGTTCCTCCTTGTCGAGCACCACGTCGACGAGTCCCTTCTGGACCACAGTCAGGTCGACAGTACTGATGCCTTGGTACTTCTCACTCCAGGCAGCAACGGTGATGGTGCACTTGCGCTGCGGCCCGTTGTTCTTCTGGGCCGTGAGGTGGTACTGGCGGTCTTCTTCGTACCACACTCCCATGAGCCATTCTTCACCGCCGTCCTTGATGTTGAAGGTGACGGGCTTCATGGAGGTGAGAACGTCGACGAACGTATCACCCTCCTCAGGCCCGAAGGTCACCTTATCGGGTTCTATCTGCAACCCACCGTACTGGTTAACGATGAGTTCGCGCTCAACGATGCCACCATCCTTCAGCTGTTGCGTGGCGGTGATGGTGCCCGTGCGGTATTTATCCGTATCGTTGGGCTTCACCGTAACCTTCATGTAAGGAATCTTCGAGAATCCCTGTCCCTCTTTCACCTCAACCTCTATCCAGTCATCGTTGGGCATAGCTGTTATGGGAACGTCAAAACTTCCCAACAGGTCTACCTCGAAGGTGCCACCCTCTTCCTCGGCAGTGACATAGGTGGGATTGAGCTCCAGCTCCTGTGAGGCAATAGTGAGGGTTTGCTCGCACGGAGTGACAGGCACCGTGACGCCAATCGGCAGTTTCACAATGGGATAGGCCTTGTAGATACCTGGCGCCACGTGCTCCATCGTGAGTTTGAAGCTGTTGAAGGTGTTTATAAAGTAGCTCTCAGGACGCACCATATCGCGATAGAGCTCGGTGAAGAGCGAGTCATTCTCGTCCTTGTTCTTATATAGGGCGAAGCCTATCAGCTCGGGCATGCAGGTCTCGCCGTCGATGTTGCACGTGGCCGTCACGATGTTCAGTTTGTCGCCACTGATTTCGCACTTGAACTCCTTGAAGTTGGGGAAGAGATGCAGCGTGAACGCTCCGAGCGAGAGGTTCGTGGTGCGTTTCATCTCCCACTTTCTCTTGCCGACATTGACATTTGTGCTTATCTCCGGGTCGACGCTCAAGAGGGCGATGTCCACCTTCGAACTCTTCAGCACGTCGTAGGCGGTCTTCTTCCTTTCGGCCGTGAAGAATCCGTCGTCCGTATTGCTGAAGAGGTCAAGATTCAGTTCGCCCGTCACCTTGGGGCCGACATAGATGTCTATGCCGGTTCGGAGTCCGAGCAGCTTGCTGAACCACGTCTCCGTACTCAGTGCAAGGGGGAACTTCACACCCGCCTGGAACGAGCCGTTGAGCTGGGCACTGATGCCCCACTCCGCACTGGGCTCCAGTTTTATGGGTATCAACGCGGGGAAGGGCGGAGGCGTGGGCCACTGCTGGATGTCAATCCACGGGAAGTCGGGCTTCGTCTCTATTCGCTGTGCCAGTCCTGTAACCTTTGCGCCAGCATTCAGCGCCACTTTCATGTGGGCCTCGAACTTGCCAAACAAGCTTGGTGTCAGCTCGATGTCAAGTATCGGGAAGTTGATAGGAATGGGTATCTTCGTAAAGCGTGCGAAAAGATTCTTCACGACGGGTATCTCCATGAGGTCAGGGTTGCTGTAGAGTTCACCATCCAGTGAGATGGAGGCTCCGAAGCCCAGTTGCTCCTTCAACTCGTGCTTGAAGTAGAATTTGGAGAGCGAAATGTTGTAGACCGACGAGACGCTCATGGCGAAGCACACATTGAAGCCCATGCCAAACGTCAGCTGGCCGAACTTCGTGCTGAATTCCGTACCCGTGCTGAGGTTGAAGAGGGTGAACTCCTCGATGTTGCCTTCTATCTTCTTAGGCTGCTTCCAGCCCGCTATGCGTCGCCGCATCTGGGCACCCTCGGGGGTCTGCACATTGCGCACCTGCTCGACGGTGATGAACTGTTCGAACACATCCTTGTAGTCCTCCACGAAACCGCACTTCACAACGATTTCACCACCCGCTTCGCTCACGCTCTTCACCTTGCCCACGAAGGCCTCGTCATAGTCCGTCAAGTCGGGGCAGCTGAGCACATCGTCCACCCTGGGCCGCAGGGTTTCGGGCATCGTGGCGCTGAAACGGAGCACGTAGCCCTCGTCGGTCGTTTCCATAGAAAGATAGTAGTCCAACATTCCCTCGTCGCGCATGAAGCGGAGGCCCTTGGCAAACTTGATTTCTGGCTGAAAGAACGAGACGCTGTCGATGGCCGTCAGCATGATGCGGTAGGTGGAGTCGGCAGTGACAATCTCCTGCGAGACGTACTCGTTGTGCTCGATGCCCAGGGTGTCGAACCGCGAGTAACTGATTTGCTTCACCTGGTCGTAGAAGAACCCGTCGAAGTGTCCGTCGTTCTGGTAGATATAGAAAGCCTCTCCGCCCTCGATGATCTCGTCCTGCGACAGGACGGGAAGGGCACTCGCCAGCACAACGAGCATCAGGGCTGCACGGCGCAGCCAATTATGTACGTGCGTGTTCATTTTTTCAAGATTTTAATGGTTTCCGTACCTGCTTTAACGATATACACGCCGCTGGGGCGGTTCCGGAGTGAGATGGTCAGTGGCTGGTTGTCGGAGGCAGTCACCTGCCCTACGAGCTGACCATTGACGGAATAGATGCTGGCTGTAGCGCCAGTGGGCAAGCCGCGGAAGCTGACTTCGTTGCCCTCGCGGTCTATCTGCACCAGACGTTCGCTGGCCTGCAGGTCAAGACCCGTATCCAGCGCCTCGTAGGTATAGCGTAAGACGTCGTTCCGGTCGTAGGGAACGGTGACGTTGTTGGTGCGGATGACGAGCTGCCCGCCCGAGAAGGTGGTCACGGGGACGTCGGCCAGCTGGTAGATGACCCTTTCGCCCGACCTCAGCCAGACGACGAGGCGCGGCCCGGAGGTATTGTCGGGCTTGCCGTAGTCGCCGACGATGGTGCCGAACAGTCCCCAGTTAGCATCCTTTTCGTAGGCTTTTTCCGAACCTTCGGGCACGTGCAGCGTCCTGTTGCCGACGTTGGCCACATCGAAGCTGCCACCAACGACCGTCGGCGGTGTCTTGGCTCCCACGCTGATGTCGCCCTCACCGCAGCCGGAGAAGATGTCGCAGGGGAAGAGCACCGTCAGCGTAGGCATCACGGTTTCATCGGGATAGGCGCACTTGAACACATAGGGCGGTGTAGGCGACGGGGCCACCACCGTCAGGGTGTTGGTCTCGGGGTCGTAGGTGTATTTCACGCCTGTGCCGTCGTCGGGTACGGGCTGCGCATGGGGGTCGTCAGAGGGTTCGTCGGGCAGTTGCTCTTGCTGCTCCACGGTGCCCAGGCTGTTGGCATAGGCCAGCAGATAGTAGCCCGAACCTCCGACGTAGCATAGTCTCAGGTAATAGATGCCAGCCTCCAGGTCGCTGACTGTGAGCTGCTGATGGCCATCTTCACCGTTGCCCCATAGGCTTCCCAGTTCCCCCTCCTCGCTGTTGTACAGCATCACGTAACCCAGATCGAGACCCGCCTGCACGTAGTAGGTGAACGTGAGGTCGCCCTTTTTGGGGAGGGTCACGCAGTACCAGTCCTCGGTGTCGACGTCATCGTTGTGCTTGTAGCCCAGATTTCCAGCCACCGTAGCGCCAGCCTCCAAGGGCAGCGCAGTGGCCCGCTCGTTGTTGGGCTCCGCATCAGCGGCGTATGGAGGCAGTTCCAGCTTGTAGTGGAGCGAGTAGGCTCCCTGTCCGCCACCGTTCGACACACATAGATAGTACGTGCCCGTGCCTGCATCGCTGACGATGATTTCTCCATTCCCCCAACAGTTAGAGCGTTCGGCCAGCTCGTCGTTGTTCAGCGTGTACAGCGTGGTGTAGGAAAGTGCCAGTTCGTCGTGGGCCGTAATGCTGATTTTCACCGTACCCTCCTTCGGCACGTCCAGCATCCACCAGTCATCCCCGTCGGGTTCTTGGCAGTACTGATAGCCCAGATGTCCCGTAGTGATGTTGCCGCGTCTCAGCGGTTGGGCCTGCTGCCAGGTGTCGTTGGGTTCGACATCGTTCTTGTACAGGGCAGACGTCGGTGCGAATGTGTACACCACCGTATACTGCCCCTCGCCGCCGTTGTTGGATAGTTTCAGGTAATAGGTGCCTGCGGCCAAGTCCTTCACCGTCAGGTCGCCTTTATCCCAAATGTAGGCGCGCTCCATCACTTCGCCTTCGCTGTTGAGCGTGTACAGCGTGATGTAGCCCAGCGACAGGCTCTCGTCCTTAGTCACGCTGATGGTGGCAACGCCATTCTCGGCTATTGCAATCGCATACCATTCCTCGGGAATCGTCTCTGAAAGACTCCCCTTTGCTGCTATCCCCTGCTCCAGAGGCTTGGCCGTCTGCCAAGATTCCTGTGCCCCCACACCCGTGGGCAGCACCAGCAACAGGGTTAGCAATGCCCTTTTCAAGGCATTCACAACATAGTCTGTAGTATTCTTCATAGTATCCAGATTATGAATTAGATTCAGTCTCCGCTGCAAATATAGGCAAAAAATTCTATATCTGCATCATTATCTCACGAAAAAATCAGAGGACGGCGCAACGGAGGTTCTTCTGAAGCTGCTCCGTGCTGCTGGCACCGACCAGTACGCTGGTGACACCCGCCTGGCGCAGTATCCAGGCAAGGGCATATTCGGCCAACGTGCGGCCTTCAGCCTGGGCCTCAGCATTGTAGTGCCGAATCTGCTGCATGACCTCGGGGGTGAGCATGTCGGGACGCAGGAACTTACCGCGAGACATGCGCGAACCCTCGGGGATGCCGTTGAGGTAGCGGTCGGTGAGTAGTCCCTGGGCCAGGGGCGAGAAGGAGATGAAGCCCACGCCTTCCTGGCGGCATAGGTCGAGAATACCCTCCTGGATGGGGGCACGGTCGAGCAGATTGATGCGGCCCTGATAAATGAGGCAGGGTACGTCGCGCTCACGAAGATAGCGGAAGGCGAAGCGGGTGGCTTCCAGTGGCCAACGGCTGATGCCGACGTAGAGGGCCTTGCCCGAGCGGACGATGTCGACGAGCGCCTGCAGGGTTTCCTCCAAGGGCGTTTCGGGGTCGTAGCGATGGCTGTAGAAAAGGTCGACGTACTGGAGGTGCATGCGCTGCAACGACTGGTCGAGCGAGGCCATGAGATACTTGCGCGAACCCCAGTTGCCGTAGGGCCCCGGCCACATGTCGTAGCCCGCCTTGGTGGAGATGAACAGCTCGTCACGATAGGGACGCAGGTCGTCATCGAGAAGGCGTCCCAGCGTCTGCTCTGCCGAACCGTACGGCGGGCCGTAGTTGTTGGCAAGGTCGAAGTGGGTGATACCGTGGTCGAAGGCGTAACGGGCTATCTGGCGACAGCGCTGGTAGTCGTCGACTCCCCCGAAGTTGTGCCAGAAGCCCAGCGAAACCTTGGGCAGCAGGACTCCCGAACGTCCGCAACGCTGGTATTGCATCTGTTCGTAACGATGTTCGTCGGCAGAATAACGCTCCATGCTATTGTTGAATATTTATGACATAGGTGACTACGCTTAAGGGCAACAAGTCAGCCTCCAGGAGGTGGCCGTTAAGCGTGGTCGTAGACGGTTCGAGCTGCTGTCGACGGCTGGTGGTATAGGTCTGAATCGTGGGGACAACTGCACCCAGCGACGACAGGTCATAGACAGTATGCGACGGTTCGCGACTGCCATTGAGCCGGACAAGCACAACCTCGCGTTCGTCGGGGGAGAGGGCACAGAGGGTCTGTTCGTCGTCCACATCGAGGAAGGTGTAACCCTGACGGATGAAGCGGGTCACCTGCTGACGGACGTAGAAGTTGGGGATGCGTTCGTAGCTCTGCTCGGTCCAACGGGTGCGTACCAGGTTCCACTGGTCGGTGAACTCCTCGGCATACTGCCAGTCGACCCAGGCCACGGGTTGCAGATAGCGCATGTCGTCGAAGAGGCGCTGCAGCATGGCCAGGTTGCCGTGCAGCCCGCGTCCGCCGTCACCGCTCTCGCTCATCCACAGGCGCAGCCCTTTCTGGCGAGTCAGTTCGCGGATGGCTCGTCGCTCGGAGTTGGTGGCCTTGTAGGTATGCACATTCCACTGCCCCAGCATCCGGGTGGCGTCGCCATAGACCTCCAGGTCGCGCAGCGAGGCCTTCGTGGCCGTCTCGTCGGAGGCCGACAACTGCATCGCCAGGCCCGAACGCAACAAGAGGGGATGGAGCACCTTGAGCAGTGCAACCTGCGACGCGGGTTCGAAGTGGCAACCCTCCTGGCTGCCGCTGCGGTTCCAGTAGTTGGTATAGGGTTCGTTGAAGGGCTCCAGCGTACGGAACGTGATGCCCAGCGAATCGCGGAAGTGACGACAAACATCAATAAGATACTGTGAGAAGGCAGTATATTGGTCGGTCCGAAGATTGTCCTTCGAAGGGTCGTCGTGGCCAGCACAGCATCCGCTGACGGTCATCCACCAGGGCGGCGTGTTGCTGAACGCCTCGAAGATGGCATCGGGACGGGCAGCCCGGATTTTCAACATAACCCGTATCTGCGCGCTGTCGGCCTGCCAGTCGTAGGGCGAATCAGGGTAAGCCTTGAAGCCAGCCATCTCGGCACGCAGCCCCTTGCCCGAACCGGGTTTGGCCATGTGGTGAAGCTCGCAATGACGCCACTGAGGGTCATCGCCGCCAGGAATATTGTAGCGGAAGATGTTGTAGTTCAACCCCTCGGGACTCGTGAGCCAGTGCACCAGCGTGTCGAGGCGTTCGTCAGTCCAGCGCCCACTCATGTTGGCCCACCAGCAGAGACTCACGCCCCACCCTTCCAGCGTCTGGTTGCGCCGCGTGGGGTCAATCGTAACATTGCCAGCCTGGACTGACACAGCAATAAAAAGGAATAGAGATAACGTAAAATGTTTCATAATCTTGTGTCTAATGTTCCACCCACCCATTCCACAAAGGGCTCTTCGCCATGAAGAGGATGGTAAGCGACATAATGTCCCTCTTCGTCAACCTCCACGACAACCATATCTTCCTGGCGTCCGTCAGGCAGAATGAGGTGGTGATAACCTAATAGACACGCCATCAGCGCCGAGGTTTAATGACTTTCTTACGTTTGGGTTCGGAAGGCAAGACGACCTGCCGCTTCTGTACGACATGAATCTTGCGGTCGATATCCTGGTTGTCGCGGAACTCCTCGGGCGACACGCGCCTGTGGCGCATCTGCTCGGAAACGGAGCGCGAGGTGTCGGCCTCCAGTGTGTCGGCGTCGGCAACGATGGCGACGGAATCGCCAACCTGCGCATGGTAGCGCAACAAGACAGGACGGCTGACGGCCCACAGACGGAAGGCATCGTCGGCCTGCTCGTCGAAGGCGAAATAGAAGGTACAGGATACGGAACGGATGGTGTCCGACTTGCGCACCATCTCCCGACCGATGTGCAGCGAGATATCGTTGTCGCCACCCACGAGCGTCGTGGCCGAAGCTACGGAGTCGTTGGTGTAGGTGACCTGCATGAGGATGTAGGCCTCGCGCTGACTGTCCTGCACGATGAAGCGGTTGGTCGTGTGGAACATGAAGGAGTCGCCCGGACGATAGGTGGAGTCGGCAGGGATGACCACCGTGTAGAGGTTGCCTTCGCGGTTGCCGTGCAGGAAGAATATCTCGCGTCCCTTCCAGATGTTGGCCGTATCGCCCTCAGAGGTGTAGCGGGAGTATTGCTCCACTTCGGAAATGTTCAGTCCGGCAGCATTCGACTCACGCTCCAGACGGGTATCCAGACGCTGGTAGATGTCCTCCAGATGGGAAGCATGACCCGAGTACCAGACCATCGAGGTGTCGAACTGGGCCTCCGTGATGTGGTGCTTTTCAAAGACCTTCTGCACATAGAGATAGCGGTTGGCTTCGGCATCGCCCTCCTGCGACTCGGCCATGCTTTGTGCCAGATGGTAGTCGTAGAGAATGCGTTCCATTCGGCCTTCGGAAATGACGTAAGAAGGAAGGTCGACGGTGCAGGAGACAAAGAGAAAAAACAGAAGAAGCCCCACCCCCAATCCCCTCCCGAGGGAGGGGCGTATATAGTTCTGCAGTTTGCGGGCGGATGGCATATTGGGGGTGGGGCTTTATGTCAGACTTTTGCGATAGAACAGCAGCAGGGCCACTACGCCGCAGGAAATGGCGGCATCGGCAAAGTTGAAGATGGGCGAGAAGAAGATGAAATGGTTACCGCCCAGGAAAGGCAGCCACAAAGGCCAGTCCCACTCCACCAAGGGGAAGTAAAACATATCGACGACGCGGCCGTGAAACAGGGTGCCATAGCCCGTGCCGAAAGGAACGAAGTCGGCCACCAGGGGAGCAGGTGGATTGTTGAAGATGAGTCCGTACAGGACGCAGTCGACAATGTTGCCAGCCGCGCCTGCCACGATGAAGGAAAGACAAACGAGAAAACCCCAGCTGATGCCGCGCCGTATGCGGCGGAACATATAGATGAGTATCAGCAGGACAAAGACGATGCGGAACGTCGTGAGCAGGAGTTTGTCGAAAAACTCCCAGCCAAAGGCCATCCCGTTGTTCTCCGTGAAGAGGATGTAGAACCAGTCCGTGACACGAATGCTCTGGTGGAGGTACATGCCGGTCTTCACGGCTATCTTGATAGCCTGGTCGATGACTATCACTCCCACAAACAGCAGGATAGCCACAAGCGCCTGTACCTTTTTCCTTTTCATCCTAACTCTTAACCTTTACTCCCTCAATGTCTATGCTGCTTGGCCTCGATGCTCAGGGTGGCGTGGGGAACAGCACGCAGGCGTTCCTTCGGAATGAGCTTGCCCGTCTCGCGACAGATGCCGTAGGTCTTGTTCTCGATACGCACAAGGGCTGCCTGCAGTCCTTGAATGAACTTCTGGCTTCGTGCAGCCAGTTGAATCAGCTGGGACTTACTCTGGGTCTCACTACCCTCTTCCAGCGCATGGAACGTGGGCGACGTGTCGTCGACACCATTCTCGTTGCCCTTCGACAACTCGTCCATTGCCTTCTTGTAGTCACGTTTGGTTAATTCCAACTTCTCGAGGATAATCTGGCGAAACTCTTCCAGTTCCTCATCGCTATACCGTGTTTTCTCCTCCATTTTATCGCTTGATGTTTATATTCACCTTATAGTCTTCAAAATCCAACACCGTAGGTTCGGCCACAGTGTCGACCAGCGTGATGCTGTTGGCCAGCACCTGAGTCGAGATGTAGTCGCGGAACATCTCAACGGCACGGTCGGTCTCGGCGTAGTGCTGAAGATGGATGTCAATGCGGTCGGTTATCTCGAAACCACTTTCCTTACGCAGGTTTTGGATGCGCTTCACCAGTTCGCGGGCCACGCCTTCGTTCTTCAGTTCGTCGGTGATGGTGATGTCCAGGGCCACCGTGAGCGAGCCCTCGTTGGCTACGGTCCATCCGGGAATGTCCTCGCTGAAGATTTCCACATCTTCGGCTTCAATGAGGACTGTATCGCCCGTGGGCAAAGTCACATTGAGCGAACCTTGCTTCTCCAGTTCGGCAATCTGCTCCTGCGTCATAGCTGTAACAGTAGCGTTCACGTCCTTCATCAGTTTTCCGAACTTCTTGCCCATCGTGCGGAAGTTGCATTTTACCTTCTTCACCAGTATGCCGCTACCCTCTACGAACTCCATTTCCTTCACGTTCACCTCGTCCAGGATGAGCTGCTTCATGGCTTCGATGCGCTGCTGCTGTTCGGTGTCGACAGCAGGGATGGCTATCTTCTGCAGGGGCTGACGCACAATGATTTGCTCCTTCTTGCGAAGCGAGAGTACCATTGAGGTTATCTGCTGGGCCAGTTCCATGCGCTGTTCCTGCTCCTTGTCTATCTTGCTTTCGTCGACGACAGGGAACTCGCTCAGATGAACGCTCTGCGTGTCGCGTCCCGTGGCCTCGGTCAGGTCACGATAGAGGCGGTCGGCATAGTAGGGAGCGATGGGGGCCATCAGCTTGGCAACGGTCTCCAGGCACGTGTAGAGTGTCTGGTAGGCCGAGAGTTTGTCGATGCTCATGGCCGAACCCCAGAAACGCTTGCGCGAGAGGCGTACGAACCAGTTCGAAACATTGTCCACCACGAACGACTGTATGAGACGGCCGGCACGCGTGGGTTCGTACTGCTCATAGCAGTCGGCAACCTCGGCAACGAGAGTATTCAGTTCGGAGAGTATCCAGCGGTCCATCTCAGGACGGGCGGTCATGGGCACATCGGCCTCCTCGTAGCACCATCCGTCAACGTTGGCATACATCGTCAGGAAGGAATAGGTCTGGAACAGCTTGCCGAAGAACGAACGGGTGACTTCCTTCACACCCTCCTCGTCGAACTTCAGGTTGTCCCAGGGCTGCGAGTTGGTAATCATGTACCAGCGTACGGCATCCGAACCGTAGTCCTCGATGGCCTTGAAGGGGTCGACGGCATTGCCCAGTCGCTTCGACATCTTCAGTCCGTTCTTGTCCAGGACGAGACCATTGGAGATGACGGCTTTGTAGGCAACGGAGTCGAACACCATCGTAGCGATGGCATGCAGAGTGAAGAACCATCCGCGTGTCTGGTCGACACCTTCGGCAATGAAGTCGGCAGGATATACCGTTCGATTGTCCAGGGCGTCCTTGTTTTCGAAAGGATAGTGAATCTGTGCGTATGGCATAGCGCCCGAATCGAACCAAACGTCGATGAGGTCCAGTTCGCGCTTCAGCACAGCGCCACTCTCGCCCACGAGCCAAATCTGGTCGACGTAGGGACGATGGAGGTCGATGCGGTCGTAGTTCTCCTGTGACATATCACCGGGAACGAAACCGCGCTCCTTCAGCGGGTTGCTGGGCATGACGCCGGCCTTCACGGCTTTCTCTATCTCGCTGTAGAGTTCCTCAACAGAACCGATGCATATCTCCTCGCGGGTCTCGCGGTTGCGCCAGATGGGCAGCGGTGTGCCCCAATAGCGACTGCGGCTGAGGTTCCAGTCGTTCAGGTTCTCCAGCCACTTGCCGAAGCGTCCCGTGCCTGTGGATTCGGGTTTCCAGTTGATGGTATTGTTCAGTTCCATCATGCGCTCCTTGGCAGCTGTAGAACGGATGAACCAGGAGTCAAGCGGATAGTACAGGACGGGCTTGTCGGTACGCCAGCAGTGGGGATAGTTGTGGACGTGCTTCTCAATCTTGAAGGCCGTGCCCTCCTGCTTCATCTCCATGCAGAGGACGATATTCAGGTCCTCGGTCTTCGAGAGTTCTTTCTCGTCCATACCGGCATACTTGGGGTCGTAGGCGTTCTTCACGAAGTCGCCGCTGTGCTTCCAGTAGCTGTCGCGCACGCACAGCTTCACAAATTCCTCGTCCATGTCATCCTTCACGAAGTACTTACCCGTGAAGTCCACCATGGGACGGGTGTCGCCAGCCTTGTCGATGACGAACAGCGAGGGGATGCCTGCATCCTTGGCCACCTTGGCATCGTCGGCACCAAACGTGGGGGCGATGTGTACAATACCCGTACCATCCTCGGTAGTGACATAGTCGCCAGGGATGACGCGGAAGCCGTCCTGCTCCTTGTCCACCACCCGGCCGTCCTCCAGCGCGCAGGGCTTCACCCAGGGGAAGAGTTGCTCGTAGTGCAGACCCACAAGGTCAGCTCCCGTGCAACGGGCCAGCACCTCGTATTCGCCCTCCTTGAAGTAGGCTGCCAAACGACTCTCGGCCAAAATGTAGATGGCCTCTTCCTTTGTATAGGGGTTCTGTCCCTTCACCGCCACATACTCTATCTTCGGGCCTACGCACAAGGCCGTATTCGAGGGTAGCGTCCAGGGTGTGGTCGTCCATGCCAACATATAGACGGGCAGGCCCTCCTCATTTTTAATTTCTAATTTTTCATCTTTAATGCTGAACTGTGCCGTCACGGTCGTATCCTTTACGTCGCGATAGCAGCCGGGCTGGTTCAGCTCGTGGCTGGACAGACCCGTACCTGCGGCAGGCGAATAGGGCTGAATAGTGTAGCCCTTGTAGAGCAAGTTCTTCTGGTACAATTGCTTCAGCAACCACCACAGCGTCTCTATATATTTATTGTCGTAGGTGATGTAGGGATGCTCCATGTCCACCCAGTAACCCATGCGGTGGCTCAGGTCTTCCCATTCGCCCGTGTACATCATCACGTTCTGGCGGCACTTCTGGTTGTAGTCCTCGATGGAGATGGTTTTGCCGATGTCCTCCTTCGTGATGCCCAGTTCCTTCTCCACGCCCAGTTCCACAGGCAGTCCGTGGGTGTCCCAACCGGCCTTACGGTTGACCTGATAGCCTGTCATCGTTTTGAACCGACAGAAGGTGTCCTTGATGCTGCGGGCCAGGACATGATGGATGCCTGGGTGACCATTGGCCGATGGAGGCCCTTCGAAAAAGACAAACGAGGGGCAGCCTTCGCGCTCTGATATGCTGCGGAGGAAGAGGTTTTCCTCGTCCCACTGGTTAAGCACTTCCTTGTTCACCTGCGAGAGGTTCAGTCGCGTGCGTTCCTGAAATTTTCTTACCATATAGTGTTCTATGTTTTAACAATTTATCATTTGCCTTACAATCGGCGTGCAAAGGTACAAAAAATCCGTGTCATATTCAAATATGTAACCTGAATATTTTCATATTATTTGAGGAACGCTCGCGCGGGTACACGTACGCACATAGTTAGGACGGGCCTTCGACGATACGTCGACCAGGCTCCGACCATACTATGACCGGAGCCCCGACGACGCATCGTCAGGGCTCCGGTCATAGTAGGAAATAATTCCGTCCGAACAATCAGTAGACGTTGGGGCCGATTTTGCCCTTCCAGCCGATGAACCAGTTGTTGCGGTCGAGCAACTTGGCACCAGCCTCGGCACTGCGCACGCTGACGGGGTCGGCCAGACGATGCTCGTCGTTGTACCAGTAGGCACGACGCATGAGGTCGTAGAAGCGGTTGCCCTCGAACATGAGTTCGATGGCCTGCTCGTCAAGGATGTACTGGTCAATCATATTCTGTTCGCCCTTAATGAAGGCGGCGTTGCCGTAGGCGTCCTTGTACCACGCGTCATAGTCCGTCATGAAGTCACTCAGACGAGTCTTATAGTCCGTCATGTCGGCATCGAAGATAAGGTCGATGGAATCCACCTCGGCCCGGTAGGCAGGCAGTGTCTCCGTGATGTAGGTGTTGTACAGACCCACACTATCCTTCTCGCTGTAGTTCTTGTAGGCACGGTCAAGAGCAGCCGTAGAAAGCTTCGGGTTGATGGCTGCATAGGTGTCCTTATCCACCGTCTGGTTGGGATACTGTTCCCAGGTAGAAGGAATCTTCACCTCGCGGGGTGCCGAGGGATAGTCATAGTCAGACCTCACAGGACGAACACCGATGTTTTCCTCCTTCTCACGGGGATAGCCTGTGCTGTCGACAACATGCAGCGTGGCATAGTTGGGGTTGGTGAAGGCCAGGCCCGAACCACGGCTGTGGATGCCCCACATGTTGCAATCACGCTCATTGTCACGCAAGGTGGCCGTGTAGCCGCGCACGACGCCATAGGTAGAAGTGCTTGCCGCATAGCTCTCGGCGTAGGGTTTGAAGTCGTTGGTGTTGAAGTCGAAGTACTGGATGAAGGCCGAATCCTGAGCCGTAGTGTAGTAGGGCTGCACCTCGGCCTGGATAACGATATTCGAGAGACCCATCGTCAGTATCTGACGGGCAAAACGGGGATATCCGGCATAGTTCAGCGCCTCGGCCAGTCGCAGATAGATTTGCGAGGCACGATAGATGCCAACGTGCTGGTAGGCGTGCTTACCGATGCTCTGATAGTCAACCTCCTCGGAGTTCCACTTAATGGTACGCTGACTGTAGGTGTCGTAGAAGCGGAGGTCGCCCAGATAGCCGTCGTTGATTTCCTCATCCGTGAACTTGTCGGCCGTGACGTGAGTCACCTGCTTATAGGTGTCGTAGCCCACGTACTCCTGGTTGCGACAGAGGTCCTTTATCACCGACGAGGGGGCAATGCTGGCCTCGATGAAGTCCGTCTTCATCTGGGTGTTGTAAAGGTTGCGGAGTTCGTTGTAGTAACCATCCGATGCCGCAGAGTCCATGGGGATGACCGTGACAGACTCTACGTTCTGACCGCCCCATGTGCCATACAGCCCATAGGAAATGCTACCATTGGGGAAACGGTAGCGGCCCGTATAAAGGTCATTTTCGGACCAATAGACACGGTCGTTAGATGTCACGAGGTTCTTCTTTCCACTGAGGTCCCAAACGATGTAGTCGTAATAGGCCTTGGCTGCATCCTTTGCCCGTTCGGGGTCGTGACGCTTGGCGGCGAGCCACAGGTTCAGGTCGCCCATAACCACCTGGGTGGGGAAGAAGCACATTTGAGGGTCGACATCGCCACCTACGGTTCCGTAGTCAGGATATTCCTTACCATAGTAGGGCTTGAGGTCCTGGATGAAGTATTCGCACACCTTTTCCAGGTCGTACATGGGATAGGTGGCATCGGACTGTATCTTCGTCAGCACAGGCTCCGTGACGAAGGGCACACGCCCATAGAGGAGCACCATCTGCAGATAGGTCCAGGCACGGATGCTGTGAACCTGAGCGATTTCCGTATCGAAGTACTTCTCGTTGCGGTTCGTGTTTCCAGCCAGGCTGTCGGCACGGGCAATGAAGAAGTTACAGTTGTTGATGACGGCATAGTAGTCACGCGGAATGTTATAGATGTTGCTGTCATTGACTTCCAAGGCTGCGATATCCTTCAGGTCAGTGGTGGCATTGTCGTTGACAACAGACAGGTCGGCACGCAACTCACCATACAGGTTGGTGCGCACGGCGATGGCCTGCAGTTTGTTCAGAATACCCAGCACAGAGGTTACAGTGTCGGCAGGGGTGGAAATAACATGGTCATCGGCATAGATGACGTAGTCGTTACCCTTGTCGAGCATATCCTCACAAGATGTGGTCATACCAGCAATGGCGCCGATAAAGACCAGGGATAAAATATATTTCTTCATAATTGTCAATTATCAATTTTCAATTGTCAATTCTATTAGAGGTTAATCTTCACACCGAGGTGGAAACTACGTCCCTGAGACAGCAGACCGCGGTCGATACCCTGTGCCAAGACGCTGTTCGACATCGAGAACTCGGGATCGGTGCCCAGATAGCGGGTCAGCGTGAACAGATTGTTGGCCTGGCCCCATATCGTGATGCCCTGAATGTAGGTGTTGCTGATAGGCAACTTGTAACTGAGGGTAAGGGTCTTCAGGCGCAGGTAACTGCCATCCTCGATCCAACGGTCGCTGAAGCGGCTGTTGCCCATGGGGTCGCCGAAGGTGGCCTTGGGCATTTCGGTAGACTGACCTTCCGTAGTCCAACGGTTCAGCACGGCTGTGGTCTGGTTCATGAAGCGGCTGCCACTCTCCAGCTGCTGGCGCATGTAGTTGTAGACATCGCCACCGAGCGAGTAGTTGAAGTTGACATCCAGCGTCAGGTGCTTCCAAGAGAGCGTGGTGAAGATGTTGCCATAGATGTCAGGGGTAGCGCAACCGATAACGCTGCGGTCGTTCTCGTCAATCCTGCCGTCGGGGGTTCCATTGGGACCACTGATGTCGACGAAACGTACGTCACCGGCACCAAAGTAGGTCTTGGCACCCGTCTCATCCTGAATGTAGAGGTTGGCTGCCTTGGCTTCCTCGGAGGTGCTATACACCCCGTCGGTGCGATAGCCATAGAAGGTATTGATGTCGCCACCAATCTGACTGCGGACGGTAGCGCCCAGCACCTGCGTGTCCAGGAACGTCTGGTTGTCGGGCAGTGCGGTCAGCTTGTTGACGTAGTGACCCATGCTGGCACCGATGCTCCAGTTCCAGTTCTTGCGCGACAGCAGATGGGCCGTCACCGATACATCGAAGCCCTGGTTCTTCAACGAACCGCCATTGCTCCAGTTGTAGTCCAGACCGCTGACAAAGCCCAGCTCCTGCAGCGTGAGCAGATGGTCGGTCCAGGAATGGAAGTAGTTGAAGTTGATGCCCAAACGGTTGTCCAGTCCCTTAAACTCGATGCCGGCATTGAAGCGCTTCGTGGTTTCCCACTGGAGTTCGGTGTTACCGATATTCTTCAGCGACATACCCGTCACCTTGTTCATGAACAGGCTGCTGGTGAAGTAACTGCGCGAGGCATCGTAGCTGAGATTGTCGTTACCGCTCACGCTATAGCCTGCGGTCAGCTTCAGGTAGTCGATACCCTTCACGTCGAAGAACTTCTCGTTCGACATCAGCCAGCCGGCCTGGATGCTGGGGAACACGCCCCAGGCTACACCACCCAGTTTAAAGCCGCTCTTCACGTCACGACCGAACTGCGAGTTCGACTCGATGGCCAGTGCGCCCTCCAGATAGTAACGGTTGGCATAGTTGTACTGTGCCTGTCCGTACCAGGTGATGGTGGCCCACTTGTCGTCGGAGCCGTTGGCCGTCTTGCTGTCGGTGCTGTTGATGAAGGGAGTCTTGTCGTTACCCGTATTGTAGCCGTGCTGTGTGTTCAGCGAATAGCTTTCGTTGATGAAGCGGAAGCCGCCCTGCAGATGGATGTTATGGCCATTGTAGGAATTGGTCCAGTCGAGCTTCGTGTCGCTGTTGATTGTATTCTGCTTGCCGTACTGCGAACCGATTTCGTTCTCCATCGTACCCTGCAGCGAGGCCACGTAGTAGCTGGGCACACCGTTCACGGGCACATAGTACTTCTCGTTGGTATTCACCAGCGTGTAGCAGAACATGGTACTCAGGTAGAGGTGTTTGTTGAACTGATACTTCGGTGTGACCGCCAGGTTGACGTACGAGTTGTCGAAGTAGTTCTTGTTCTCGGCAGTACCGTACTCGTTGATGGCCATGGGGTTGGCCAGGCGGTAGTTGGCATTGCGCAGGGTGCTCACCTCGTCCAGATAGTCTTCGTCGACGATGTCCAGGTGGTTCGTATTGATTTGCTGATTGGCAAAGGAGTACGGACTCAGCATCGGGCTCTTGGCCATAGCCAGGAAGTTGGTGCTGGTGATGGACTTCTGGTCGTAGCTCTCGGGAGCTCCCGTATCCATCAGTTTGCGTGTCTGGTTGGTGTAGGCAGCATCAAACTTCATGGACAGTCCCTTCGTAATCTTAATGTCGGTATTGAAACGGATATTCAGACGGTTGAAGTTGTTCTCCTTCAGCACGCTGTTGTCCTTCGTATAGCCAACAGAGAGCATATAGCCGGCAATGTCGCCACCACCTTGCACACTCAGACCGTAGTTCTGGGTGATGGTTTCGCGATAGAGATGGTCGGCCCAGTTGGTATTGTTGTTGTACTTGTTGTACCAATAGTAGGTAGGATCGGCGTTCAGGAACTTGAAGTTCGTGGTACGCGTGCCCGTGCTCTGCAACAGACCGGAAGCATACGTCTTATACTGGCTGCCGTTCATCATGTCGTACATGCTGGGCAGCAGTTCCACGCCCACGTTGGCAACAGCCTCGATGCGCGTAGCCTGCGAGGTGTTGCGCTTGGTCTTGATGAGGATCACGCCATTGGCACCCTTGGCACCGTAGAGGGCCGTACCGTTTGACATCACCTCCACGCTCTCCACGTCGTTAGGATTGATGTTGGTGAGGAGGTCATTGTAGTAACCCGAGTGTATCATCTCACGACCATACTGCTGGTCAACGATGACACCGTCCAGAACCACGAGGGGCTGGGAATTGCTCTGAAGCGAATTCACGCCGCCGATGTTCATGTAGTTACCTACGGCCAGTGCACCGCTGCGGGCAATGGTACGTACGTTGGCACCCAGCTGATTTCCGATTTCGGAAGTCACGTTACGGGCAGCGGTGAACTCCATGGAACCCGTCTTCACGTTGTTCAGGATGTTATCGTCGGCTCCGTAGAGGGCACGAGCTGCATCGCTTTGCATCTTGATGTCGCGCAGGATACCCGACTTGTTCAGGCCCACACGAACCATGTTATATCCCGGAATGGTTACGGTGACTGCACTGCTGTACAGAGGCACCTGCATCGAGAATGTTCCATCCTCCTCGGAAAGGGTTGAATAGCCATCCCCGGCGATAGACTGTATCAGCACACCTGCCAGAGGCTCACGCGTGGCCTCGCTGATCACGCGGCCCTTGATAGTGCGCGTGGGCTCCTGCTTCTTCGTCTTGCGAACTTGAATCACAGACGCAGTACCTTCTTGTGTGGCTTCGTCGTCCTGAGCATAGAGGCTCACGGGAGAAACCATCAAGAGGGAAAGGAATAGAATATTTATATTTTTCATATCGTATTAGTTTTCCTTGTTAGCTTCCAGTAATTCATCATTAAACGCATCGAGGTCGTCTGCTGCTGCCTCAGCCTCCTCCTTCGTCTCGAAGGGGACAAGGATGATTTCGTTCAGACGCAGGGTACGCGTATATATCTTCTCACGCATTGTGGCACTGGAAGGACCGAACGAGCCGATGGTCAGACGAACCACGCCCTCGTCCAGGCCCACACCCGAATAGTCATACTTCACGGCCGTCTGGATAAGCACCGTGTCCACCTTCTCGGCACTGGCCACATAGCAACGTTTGTTGTTCGTCTGAGCCAGGATGACATCGACATTGGCTATCGTCAGACTGTCGTCCAGGGTGATGGGGCGCGGGTTTTCATACGAGGATGCGCTGGGGAAGTTACCCTTGGCATTCTTCTCGCTGTGCTTCACCTGGAACCAGCAAGGCAGATTCGTATAATTGTCGGGAACGGTGACTAAGTACACATTGTAGTACACATCGGACAGGGTGCTGGGCAACTTATACATGATTTCCGACTGTTCAGAAGCGGTCTTGGCCCTTACCTCCACGTAGTTGTAGTACTTCTCGATGTTGTATGTCGTATCGCTGTCGTAGATGAGGTACTGTCCGCCATAGACATCCATCCTGTCGTCGCCATTCGCGTTCTTCGGCACCTCGTAGTAGCGGGCAAAGTTGGCCTCGATGTCGGAGCGTCCGAAGAAGGTCGTGTGCGGGTCGATGACACCCTTGTTGTCGACATAGACAAAGCCATTGGAGCATTCCACCTTCTCCAGACCGTTCAGGATGCCGTCGGAGTCGAACGGACGGTAGTAGACGTTCTTGCGGGGATTGTGCAACTGGCGCTCGCTGTAGGCAGTGTTCACCAGAGAGTCCTCGGGATGACGGTTGTACTTGTTGTCCATGCTGGTGTTGAAGAAACGTCCACAGACGATGCTCAGCCTCGCATTGATGTCAGTCAGCGAGTCGGCGTTCATGACCGTCGGGTCGTACTGGTAATAGTTGCGGTACTTCTCATACTGCTGTGTCCACACCTCATTGGTGGGAACCACCATGCTGTAGATGCTGTCCTCGCGCTGGATGTATCCGTAGGCCGATAGGAGGTCGTTGGAAAGTACGGTCACAGAGTCGAGGTAGATGGTCTTACCATCCACGATGCCGCCGGCCACCGACGACTGTTCGTCCAGTTCGTACTCGTCGAACTTCGCTATCAAGCTGGCCACGCTGTCCAGGCGCGTCTGCTGCTCCAGGTACTCACGCACATTGGGGAAGAAGTGCTGCATGGAGGCTGTCTTGTAGAGCATACCGTTGCAGCAGAGGACCGCCTCGTCGAACGGATTGTTGCCGATAAAGCCCGTGGAGGCACTGGTGCCCCTCAGACGCATATACTTCTTGTTCATCAGCGAGATGGTGTCGTCCGTCAGCGAAGATATCGTACGGGCGTACAAAGCGACGTGGTTCTGGAAGAACTGCTGGACGGCCTTATTGTCTTCCCATTTCAGTCCCTTGGACACGCCATCCTGATAGACGGCGATTACGCTGTCGGCCTGAGCCGTCGTCAGGCCCTTGGGAGCCCATACCGTCAACTGCTGGGGCGAGTTCAGGGTCTCCTCACCGCCGATGGCTGCAATCACACGGTAGAAATTTGCCAGAGCGGCATCCGACTTGATGTTCTCCAACAGGGTCGGCTGGTCGGCCATTCCACCTGCCGTCACGTCGTAGTGCTCGTTCCAGGTGTCCGTACATGCAGTCCAAAGCACCGAAGTACCGACCACCACGACAGCGGCTATAATCTTTGAAAATCTATTTGTCTTCATAATTATCAATTGTCAATTATCAATTATCATAGGTCGTCTTCGGCTTTACCTTCACCTTCAACGCCATAAACGCTCTTGGGAACGAGTTCGATGTAGTCAATCATGACCACGGTCTTACCCACAGCCCAGACGCTCTTGATACGTATCCGGTGCTGGATTTCCTCGTCCAAGTTCACCGTACAGAGCACGAAGCGGCACGTGCGTTCGATATTGCAGAAGTATGCACCTCGGTTGTTGGTGCCGTCGAGGTGGCCCTGTCCGTTCATGACAAAGACGCTGCGCGGACCATGATACCAACCCAGATTGTGCATATTCTTCTTGGCAGCCTCCTTTTCGTCCTCCGAATCAAACTTCTGGTTCGTGAGTTCGAAGTAGCCCGTACGGCTCTTGAAGTTCGTGTCGCGCATGTCGAAGGGGATGTTCTTCGGTTCGCCGTCGAGGTAGAACTGACAGATGCCACGGGTAGGCATGTTCGCAAAGCCCAGACGTATCTGGTAGGTACCCTCTGGTACGCTGGGTAGGTTAAACGTTATGTCATAGTTGTTCACCTCGCTGAAGCAGTTGAACTCGTCGCCCTCGTAGCTCCAGTAGGTGTTGTGCTGGCTCTGGAACAGGAAGGTTCCGTCCTCGTTGATGCTCACGTTGTCCAGATAGCCATTGGGGAACCAGTAGTTGGGACTGGTCACCGACGGGTCGGGGTTCTTGGAGTCTTCGATGCGGTTCGTCGTACGTCCGTCGCGTATACTATTATTCTCCATCTCGGGGAAGAAGGTGTAGAGATCCATACGCATACGGGTGTTGAAAATCTTGTCCTTGGTCTCCTGACCATAGTCTACCAGTCCGTCGGTGGTATAGTAGGCACCGTTCAGGGCCACTTGCTCGTAGCCACCCTCAACGTCGCGGTCTACATGCACACCGGGTGTAAAGTCGTTGCGGTTCATGTCGCCTCGGTTCAGATAGAGGTCGTTGCGTACGTCGTTATCACCATAGCCTACGAACTTAGCCACCGTCAGGCGCTCACACTTGATGGTGGTCAGCGAGTCCATCGTGCTGTACCACTCCGTGGGGTTCACCATTTCTGTGGCAATGGTGCAGATGGTGGTCAGGCGGTCGTAGATGCCCAGACGGTCAAGGCAGTTATAGCCAATCAGTCGGCGCAGGGGGTTACGCCACTCCTTCAGCTTCGAGGGGTCGGCCTGAACGGCAGCCCAGTCGTCGCCACCATAGATGCCACGTGCATAGTTGTAGAACGATTCCAGGTCGGTGATGCCGTATTTTTCAGCCAGCACCTTGTCGGGACAGGCAAAGGCCGTGAAACCGTACTTTTTATTCTCAGGGATGTGGCAGTAGTCGTCCTGACCTCCGGAGTAGACAATCTTGTCCTCGTACTTGTCGGGGTTCCAGCTGCTGTCCTTAATCTTGTTGCGCATGATTTCGGTGATACCCGTGGCCTGCATGGCCTCGTTGAAGAGGGAGATGTTGGTGTTCTCCAGCATCAGGTCGGGCAGCGTCTGGTTCGAAGCCGAGAGCATTCCGTTCACGGGCTGGATGATACCGTTCTCTACGGAGTCGTTGGCCAGTTTGTAGATGATTTCACCGCTGCGGTTGAGCTGGTAGGTCACGTACAGCGTGTCGCGGGTTTCCTCGTCGACGACGGTGTCGGGACGCAGGGTCAGGTAGCGGTCGTTCATGTTCACGGTGGGCAGGGCCGACGAGCCGGCAAAGTCAACCATGTTGTAAGCCTTACCGTTCACCAGGTGGGTACGGGCCAGGGTGTCGCAGATGTCGGCGGGAATGTCATTGACACTGCTATAGCCCATCTTCTGCAGGTAGGCAGCCACGGCCTCGTTGGTGGGTGCAAAGCAGGTGTACTGTCCGCGCACGGAGAGCAGGTCCATGATGTTCACGCCACGCGTACTGTTCGTCGCACGCTTCACGATGGCAGCAAACTCGCTGAAGTCCTCGTGTGTCTGTAGGTAGTCGCTCATCATCTCGCCGGTGAAGGTGTAGTAGTTCTCTTCGGCTGTATTGTCGGTACAGGAAGTGACAGATAGCCCAACTCCTCCCATCAGAGCGATGACAAGTCCAGTATAAATATTTCTTAATGTCTTCATAGTTGATAAAGTAAAGTTTATTTCGTGCTGGAGTAATTACCCTCATCGTCGCTGTCGCCATAGTAGGGCTTCTGCTCAAGTAGAGAGTTGTTCTTCAATTCGTTCTTATTGTAGGGCCAGAACAGGGCTTCGTAGTTGACGGGGGTCATGCCGCCGCTCTTGGCAGGTACGTGGTTCTTGATGTAGTCCACCTTGCCCTCGCGATGGCAGCGACGGAGCATGTCGAACCAGCGCTTGCCCTCGAACATCAGCTCGCGACGGCGCTCGGCTATGCAGAGGTCACGCAACATACTGCGCGACAGGCCTTTGGCCGACAGTTCGTACTTAGCTGCAGCGGAGGTGTTCTCCGTCGTGGGCACCATGATGCTGCGACGGTTCACCGTCCATATCAGTTCGAAGGCTTTCTTCAGGTCCTGGTCATAGACCTGATTGCCGTCCCCGTCCAGCAGGGGTACGCGGGCACCTTCCTCGTTGACGGTCGTCACCTCGTAGTCGTCATACTTTGCCGATTCGATGAGGGCCTCGGCCTGCATGAGCATGACGTCGGTCAGGCGATAGAATATCCAGTTGCGGTCGGAGTAGTTGGCGACTTTCGTCACATACGTCTGCTTGAAGGGGAGGCCAGACGTTGATGCCGAAACCTCAACACTGTAGTTCACAAACTTGGTGGAGTAGGCCGTAGAGCTTGACGAAGAGGACGAGCTTTCGACAGACAGGTTGGCATAGTAGCGGCAGTCGTAACGGTGGCTGAATACCTGGGACGACTCCTGAGGGTCTTTGGCCACGTTTTCATGGGCAGCCAGGAAGCCTTTGCCACTGTTGCCATCCTTTATGTAGTAGTTGCCGTAGAGGGCACCACAGGCCGAATTGGAGATGTAGTTGTCGTTGCCATTCGTGGTGAAGGCCAGCTCGAAGATGCTCTCGAAGCTGTTGCCCGTGCTACCGAAGATGTTGTTGAAGTCGTTGCCGTAGTAGTTGCCGCTGAAGCAGGGATAGAGGGGATAGCCGTCGCCGGTGGAGTTGGCCCACTTGAAGACGGCCAGGCTGCCGCGGGTGGTGCTCACCGTCTTACCGGCATAGTCTTCCTTGTATTCCTGAAGCTTGGCATCGATGACTCTCTGGGCATAGTCGGCAGCCTTCTGGTACTGTCCGTCCCAGAGGCAGAGGTCGGCCAGGAGGGCATAGATGGCGCTCTGCGTCACGCGGTTGCAATTGCTGTTGTAGCTGCGGTTCGTGTCCTTGGGGTAGGCCTTCAGTGCATTGCTGACTACCTTCTCCAGGTCCACAATCAACTCACTGATGATTTGATCGCCACTCGTAACGGCAATGGGACCGGCCTCTTCGTCGCTCTGGATGGCATAGGTGTAATAGGGAACGTCCTTGAAGGCGCGTACCAGATAGTAGTACGAGAGGTCGCGCAGGAAGGACACCTCAGCCTGTGTGGCCAACACGTCGCTCTGGGTGTAGACGGGGTCTTTCTCGCTGACCTCGGGTGCACGGGCGATGATAGTGTTGCACTGGTTGATGACGGAGTAGAATGCGTGCCAACTGGTGTACTGGTTGGTCGAGAGCAGGTTCTCCCTCAGCGTACGGTAGATGTCGGTCTGGTCGGAGCAGTTCAGGCCCTCGCCGATGTTGTCACTACGGGTTTCACCCCACATGATGCAGCGACGGATGTAGGCATCGCTCTGCATCTTAGTATATACGCCTATCACCATTTGATCGATGTCCTTCTTCTCGTTCCAGAAGTTGTCCTCCGATACGAAGGTCTTCGGTTCAATCTGCAGGAAATCGCCGCAGCTGGAGAGGCTCAGGCAGGCGACGCCCGCCAGTATTATGGATTTGATTCTATTGTGTTTCATATTCATGCTCTCCTTTCTTTAGAATTCAATGTTCAGACTGAAGGTGTAGGCACGGGCATGGGCAGGCGTATTGGCATTATCCGTAGAGATGCTGTAACCGCCGTATCCGACCTCGGGGTCGACACCTGAGTACTTGGTAAGGCAGAAGAGGTTGCGCGCACTGGCTGACAGCTTCAGCTGGTTCATGTGCCACTTCTTGACGAGCTTGCTGTCGAACGTATAGCTCAGCTGCAAGTAGTTGAGACGCAGGAACGAGGCGTCCTCGATGAAGCGGTCGCTGACCAGTGTGTTGTAGTTGGTCGTGTAGTAGTTGGAGAGGGCACGGGGGATGTAGCTGCCCACGCCGCCGTCGCCTTCCTTACGCCAGCGATAGTTGACGGCCTCGCTCTGGTTGTTGTTCGAGTTCATGGACTCTACGTTCAGACGGGCCAGGTTGTAGACGTCGTAGTCGAGACGGTAGTTGAACTGTGTGGAGAGGCGCCAGTGGCCATAGTTCAGCGTGAAGCCGAAACCACCCGTCAGTTTGGGCAGTGAGCTACCCAGGTAGACGATGTCGAGTTCGTTGATTTGACCGTCGTGGTTGATGTCCTCGTACATGGCATCGCCACCGTTGAACTTGCCCAACGGAGAACCCGTATTACTGTCGTAGCAGAACATCATCTGCAGGGGCTCGCCCTTTTCGTTCAGGATGAGCTGTCCGTCCTTGTTCAGAGCCACGGGATAGGTTATGCCATTATCGATATTAGCCTGCAGCACGTCGGCACCCTGGTACTTGGCAATGCGCTGTGCCGTGGTGAAGTTGTACTGATAGGTACCCTTGCAACGGAAGCCGTAGATGGAACCGAAGGGGTTGTTGATTTGTACGCGCTGCAGCGTAGTAGCGTTCTGCTTGGCGAACTCGGTGTTCAAGCCTTCCAGCACGTTCTCGTCCATCTTGGTGATGAGGTTGTGGTTGTTGGCGAAGTTCACGTAGCAGTCCAGCGAGAACTTGCCCTTCTTGAGCAGCCTATTACCGTCGATGTTGAACTCCCAACCGTTGTTCTTCATGTTGCCGACGTTCTTGACGGCCAGACTGGCGTAGCCGGTGCTGGTGGGGATGCCGCTGGGCATCATCATGTCGGTGGTCAGGCGCGAGTAGACGTCGAGGCGGAACTTGAGGCGGTCGTCGAAGAAGCCGAGGTTGAAGCCGACGTTCCACGAGGTCACCTGCTCAGGGCCCATATTGTTGAGCTTCAGTCCGCTGGGGTTCATGGAGATGGTGCCCAGATAGGCCGAGCTGGCCGAATACTTGTTCATGTAGAGGTAGTCCTGGTTGGGCGGGTTACCTACCCTACCCCAACCGGCGCTGACGGCCAGCATGCTCACCTTGGCCTTCTCGCGTGCCCAGTTCATGAAGTTCTCGTCGATGATGTTCCAGCGTCCCGATACGGAGTAGCTGGCCAACCAGCGGCGACTGGGACCGAAGCGCGTGGTACCGTCCATGCGGATGGTGCCGTCCACGGAGTACTTGCTCTTGTAGGAGTAGTGGGCGGTGTACATGTAGCCTATGCTGCGCCACTGTCCGTAGCCGGAGCTCATGCCGCTGATGAGGCCGCCGGCTGAAGGCGATGTGACGCCGCTGGGCAGACGATAGGCGTTGGTGCTCTGGTTGCTGTTGCTGCCGCTGGACAGTTCGAAGCGGGCGAGCATGGTCATGTAGTTGTCCCTGTTCTTGAAGGCCGGGATGTAGTTCAGCGTGTGCTTGGTGGTGAAGCCCAGGCTCTTGGCGCTGTAGCTGTAGGCCGTGTGGGTGTCGATGTAGTTGGCGGTACTGAGTTCGCGGGGATAGTCCTTGTCGTCGTACTCGTTGGAGACGTTGATGAAGACGTATCCGTTGTACTTCAGCTGATGGTGGTCGTCGTCCAGGCCGAGCAGCTTGTACTCCAGTTCCAGACGTGGAGCCAGTTCGTAGCGGCGCTGCTTGCTGGAGGCCAGGTTGGCGCTTGCCAGGGGATTGGCCAAGCCGCGCTGGTCGTCCAGTTTCTTGTTGTTGGTGCTGGCAAAGGCCTCCCTCTGCAACATATAGTAGTAGTCGTTCGAGGGTACTCCGTTCTCATACTCGTAGTAGGGCGAGAGGTTGGGCATCTTGACCATAGCGATACCCCAGAGTCCATCGTAGTTCATGTTGCGGTCGGTGTAGGTCAGCGAGAAGTCGGAGATAATCTTGATGCGGTCGCTGACGTAGTAGTCCAGTGCCATACGGGTCGAGAAGCGGTCGAGCTTCTGCTTGATGATGTTACCCGTCTCGTGGTCGTAACCGCCGGAGATGCGGAAGAGGGTCTTCTCGTCACCGCCCTGTACGCTGATGTAGTGGTTCTGGCGTGTACCCAGCTGCGATACGAGCTTCGTCCAGTCGGTGTTGTTGTCGAACATATAGGCCTCCGAGAATCCCTCGTAGTTGTAGTTCATCTCGGGGATGTTGCCGTCGGTGTCGGAGAGGCGGGGGTTGAAGTAGGCCTCTTTCAGCATCATGGTGTACTGGTCGCCATTGAGAAGTTTCACGGGGCGGTTCTTGTCGTTGATGGTGATCTTACCAGAGTAGGACACGCGCACCGGACCGCGCGAACCGCGCTTGGTGGTGATTTCGATGACACCGTTGGCACCGTCCTTACCCCAGATGGCAGTGGCGGAGGCATCCTTCAGCACCTTGATGTCCAGGATGTCCTCGGTGTTCACCTTCAGCAGTTCGGCAAACTTCTCATCGGTAGCCGTGGAAATATCAAAGTCGGAGAGGTCCACGTCGGTGGCCTTGTCACCGTTGACGACGATGAGGGGTTCGTTACTGGTCAGGGTGGAGATGGTGGAGGCACCACGCAGACGCATCTGCGAGCCGGCACCTACGTTACCCGAAGAGGCGATGATGTCCAGACCGGCGATACGTCCCTGCAGGGCTTCGTCGACGGAGGTGATACCCAGTCCCTCGAACTCCTTGGCGTCCAGTCCCTGGGCCGAGTAGCTGACCTCGCGCTCGGGGATGGCCAGGCCGGAGGTACGTGCCATCTTCTTGCCGGTAATGACGGCTTCCTTCATGATTTTCACGTCGGCGCCCATCGTGATTTTGTACACCTGCTTCGTGATGGGCTTGATAATCTGTGACTTCATGCCCACGCAGGAGAAGACGAGGTGATTCTTCTTACTATCCTTCACGGTCATCGTGAAGTTACCGTTACCGTCGGTCACCGTAGCGCTGACGGTACGGTTCGAGGGGTCTATTTCCTTGACGGCTACGCCGGGCAGTTCGCCGAACTCGTCGGAGACGGTACCGCTGACGCGCGTCACCTGTGCGCTGACAAGCGAGGATGTCAGACACATTATTATTAATAAGGTATATTTAAGTGTTTTCATCTCTTACGCTTGATTGAGGTTGGAGTTGGAGTGGGTGTGGGGACATCGTTCACCACGGGATAGGCAGCCAGCAACTGCTCCACCTTCGCATAGTCGGTGGGGTTGTAGTAAACGCCCATGGGATTCTCTTCGCTCACCGGGAATGCCTCCAGGGGAGTGTCGATCTGATGAATCACGGCGAAGGACGAGGAGTAGATGCGCGAACTGCTGTTGCCCTTCAGGTCCTTACCGTTGAAGTAGTACTGACGGGTGAGTATGTTGCAGCAGTTGGGGTCTACGAGGTGGGTCTTCATGCTGTTGTCGACAATCTGCATCTGTCCGCCCAGTTCGTAGTTGACATAGATCTTCACGAAGCGGTTGGACTGCGGGTCGAGGCAGGCGCTCTCGAAGACGTCGTTGGCATGGTTGGCTCCCTCCACGTACACGGAGTTGTCCTGGATGTGGTAGAGTACGAAGTTGTTGATGACGTTCTTCATGGTCTGCATCTGCTCGTAGAGGTAGAGCGTGTCGGCAGCAATCTTCAGCATGGCCAGCGAGTCTTCCTCGGTGGGTGTCTCGCCTTCACCGTACTTGTCGGCAATCTCGTAGTAGCGGCTGGCGGCCACGGTGTGCGAGTTCATCACGTTGTCCACGTCGTCCCAGGTGGGCAGTTTGTGTGCCTCAGTCAGGGCGTCGATGCTCGCGTTGGTGGGCACGTAGATGGTGTAGTGATAGTTGTTGAGGTTGGTCAGACAGTTGTCCATGGTGACGTGGTTGGCACCGTCGTTGGTACTGATGATGTCCATGCTGGCCAGCAGGTTGGCAAACGAGCCGAACTGATTCTCGCGCAGGCTGTCGGTAAGGGCGGCGTAGGGGCTGGTGAAGGTACTCATCAGGGGCTCTTCGTCGATGATGTAGCTGCGTCCGTTACCCTCGACGCTCTTGTCGAAGACCTCGGTCACGGGGATGTAGTAGCCGCGCTCGTACTGGAACGAACCTGCTACGCCGGTCACCTTCGAGCCGTCCCACTCTACGACCACGGGACCGCCGTTGCGGGCCTCGTAGAACTTCTGCCCGGGAACGAACAGGCTGGTGCAGAGTGAGCTGTTGATGATGTCGGTGAAGTGGTTGAAGACATCGCCGTTGCGGTCGAACGTCGTGGACAGACTCACCTGTGTGGTGCTCTGTTCGGCTATCGCTCCGCGACCCTTCTCGTCCAGGGTGGTCCAGTCTACAAGGTAGGGGTAGGCTGCGATGGTACCCTGGTCGTTGACGTAGTACTTGTAGGCCACGGCCGTGGAGGTTCCATTGGCCAGTGTGCGCCTGTAGCTGACGGGGTCGTAGTAGGTCTGCAGGGCGTTGTCGGTGGGGATGACGTAGCTGTACTTGCTGCCCATGTTGTTCAGGTAGGCATAGAAACCTTCACCACCAGCCGTGTTGCGGTCCTTGTTGATGACGGAGTAGGTCAGGTTCAGGTCTTCGTTGGCGCGGATGACGCAGGGGTAGAAGACGCTGACGTACTCGGGGGCCACATAGACCTTGTTGGTCTGGTAGATGACACCGTTGCAGGCCCAGAGCACCTTGTCGATGTCGGCCTTCTCGACGCCCATGGGTTCGCTGGCGGTGTTGTTGATGCTGGCGAACTGGCTGGGGATGGCCGACTTCAGGCTGGGCAGCATGGTGTTGCGCAGCAGGGGCAGGATGACCTCGTCGGGGGCATTGTCCCATGCCGTCTCACCGGGACCGGCATCCTTGTAGCGCTCGTTCAGGTCGGAGCCGTTGCCTTGCAGATAGGCACGCATGGCTTCGTCGGTGGGCACCATCATGACGGCGGCATCCTGCTGGTAGGTGGTGTTCGTACTGTTCAGGTAGTAGCGGTTCCATCCCGGATCGAAGGGCAACAGGTTGGTCACCGTCTTCTTGCCGTCCTTGTCGTCGGTCTGGTTGAAGGGGTGCAGCGTATGCTCGTTGAAGTAGCGCTTCACGTAGACACTGTCCTTGCCGCCATAGACACGCTGATAGTCGTCGGTTATCGTTTGGTCGAAGTGGGGATAGGAGAAGCGGTCGAGCAGGCGGCTGTAGATGCTGAACTGCGGCTGCGTACTAATCACGTTGGCCATGTTGTCCAGCGGCAGTGCCACGCCTTCCAGGATGTGGATGTAACCGTTCTGGCAGGTGATGTCCTTCTCGATGATGCTCCGGCCGTTGACGAAGGCTCCCTCGTTGGAGTTGATGTCGCCGTTGGTCAGGAACTCCACGTCGGCCGACGTGATATTGTTGTTCTGCATGAACTTGGGCATGAAGTGAATCATCGAGGCCACTCCGTCGTCCATCAGCATGGGGATGCTGTCCTTGCCGCGCAGACGGCCCCAGTAGTCAATCTGCTCGTTCGTCGACACAGCCACACGGGCGGGGTTCACCACCGGGAACTGTGCCTTGGTGACGATGGGCACGGAGTCCATCAGGTCCACCGAACTGGAGCGGCGCAGGCAGGCACCCTCCTGAGGGGTTTCCGTCGAGCTGGACGTGGGCAGGTTACCCAGCAGCTCCACCAGATAGGCGCTGTTCACCATGTTGGCCTTGAAGAGCAGTTTCTTCTGGGCCGCTGTCATGGACTCCAGGGAGGTGATCCCCCACGCATTCTTCTGGTAGAAGGCTTGCCAAGCCTGGTCGTCGGCGACGAACAGGGTCTTGGAACCGGTCTTCTGCAGCACCGAAGCGTAGTCCTCGTCCTGAGCATTGATGAGCTTCAATGTCTCTGTGAAGTTACCACGTGTCTCCAGCTCCTTGTAGATGCTCTCTCCCAGCCACGAAGGCTGTCCGGTGAGCAGGTCGTCGCTACACGACGTGCCTATTCCACCCAGGAAAAGAGCAGCACAAGCCGGAATCACCGTACGGGTAACTCTTCGCTTTAGCATACTGTTTTTCATCGTAGTTTTATTAGTATAAATTTAGTTAGTTTCTCGGTTGTTTTCACGCGACCAGGGCACGATTTGACCCTAAAAACCCACAAATATACACATAATTTGCGAGAGAACAAAGGAATTTTAACTTTTCCTTAAAAAAAGATTAAAAAATATGTAGTTAAGTAGGTAAGCAGATAATGCTTCGCCAGTAGTTAACTACTAACTACTAACTACTTAACTACCTCTTCAACTTCTCCCAAAAATCAATACTTCTCCTGCTCGTTGGGGAAGTCGCCCGACTTCACGTCGCTGACGTACTGCCCGATGGCATCCGTCATAATGGTGTTCAGGTCGGCATAGCGGCGCAGGAACTTCGGCGAGAAACCCTTGTTCATGCCCAGCATATCGTGCAGCACCAGCACCTGACCGTCGGCCGGACCGCCGCCGATACCTATGATGGGTATCTCCACCTCGCGGCACACGCGCTCCGTCAGCGCAGCCGGAATCTTCTCCAGCACGATGGCGAAACATCCCGCCTCGGCCAGCAAGTGGGCGTCGTGCACCAGCTTCTCTGCCTCGGCCTCCTCACGAGCCCGTACGGCGTACGTGCCGAACTTATTGATGCTCTGCGGCGTCAGTCCCAGATGACCGCAGACGGGAATGCCCGCTGCCAATATCGTGCGCACCGTCTCGATAATCTCTTCGCCGCCCTCCAGCTTCAGCGCGTCGCAGTGGGCCTCCTTCATGATGCGTATGGCATTCGTGATGCCCTCCGAGGCATTCACCTGATACGAGCCAAAGGGCATATCGCACACCACCAGCGCACGCTGCACGCCGCGCACTACGCTCTTTGCGTGGTAAATCATCTGGTCCACGGTGATGGGCAGTGTCGTCGCGTTACCCGCCATCACGTTCGATGCCGAGTCGCCAATCAGAATCACGTCCACCCCTGCCCCATCCACGATTTGTGCCATCGTGTAGTCGTAAGCCGTCAGCATGGCTATTTTCTTGCCCTGCTGCTTCATTTCCGTCAGGCGATGCGTAGTCACCTTCCGCGTATCTTCTACTAAATATCCTGCCATTCTATTTTGCATTTTTACATATTCGGGTACAAAGATAGTGCAAACCGAGCGAAATAGCAAATAATATTTGTTTTTTCCGAGGTGCAGCCTATCTTCGAGGCTCGCCAGAGACTCAAAGGTACGATTAACCGAGCGGAAAAGCAAATTTGCGGATATGTTTATGGGGCAAGGGGCAAATGCATGCTCCTTGCCCCTTCTTAAGGCTACGGCGTAACGTCCCCTGGGTCAGCATTGCCGCCACCCGAGTTGCCGCCGCCACT
>CAJOJA010000017.1 GCA_905234735.1 uncultured Bacteroidaceae bacterium
AGGTTGTCGTAGGAGATATTGATATACCGCCCGACTTGCACAACGGTTATTGTCTGCGTAGTATTTCCCACGGAAACAGCTATGCTACCCGTACGTTCGCCCTTGCCGGGGTTGGCATCTACTGTAACCATCAACGTTTCCTCTCCTGACCCGCTTTGAGGGGAAAGATGAATCCAAGAGGTAGCCGTACTGGCCGTCCATTGACCATCGGTATTGATGGTCAGTGACTGGTTACCGCCCGTATTCGGGAAGTCCATCTGACTGTCCAAATTGCCAAAGGTCTTTCCGTCTTGTGTCACCGATACTGTTTTGTTTCCCGAGAAGCCGTCACGCCCGATGACAATGTTGCCAGACCGCGGCGTGGTATTCGGGTTATCCTGTGACGTAACCGTCAATGTGGTCGTGCCCTTGCCTCCACTGGTTGGGGTCACGTCCAGCCAGTCGGGCTTGCTGACGACAGACCAACTGGTGTTTGTCTCGAAAGTGAAAGTTCTTTCGTCTATTGTGGACTTCATTCCGATGGAATTTGTAGAAACTTTGTACTGGACACCCTCCTGATATACCGGAATGGCTACTTTCTTGATTGTTCCGATGTAGATATATATATATCCACTGCGGCCATCTTCAGAGTTGTTGGCTGATACAACAATATCAACGGAAGATTCTGTATATGTTCCAGATATCCATGAATCGGAACTTTTCGTTGCCGTCCAAGAAGCCTCCGCTTCAACCGTGACCATTTGTTCTCCACCATCAGGACCAAAGGAAACCTGCTCCTCGCTGACGGTCACTCCCGCCTCAGCCTGAACTACGGAGATGGTTGAAACGGCTGTTGTCGTTCCCTTTCGTTTCAGGTAAATGGTGGCACTGCGCGTAGTGTCAAGATTTTCCTCTGCCGTGATACGGAGCTGATTGTTTTCAGCCTTCGAGGTTGTAACCCAAGTCTCTGATGCCTCCGCTGTCCACTCTACATTGGAAGAAACCGTCACCGTCTTGCTCTCACCAGATGGAATAAAACTCATCGCGGTTTCAGAAGGCGTGATATATACGTCTGCCGCAGGCTGGCTGATGCGGATGGTCTTCCTGTACTGGTAGTCAGATGCCGTGGAAGCAAAGGTCAGCAAGGCTGCACGGCTTTCGTCGACCGATGCGTTCTCAGAGGCAGTTAGCGTGATGGTCACCATTCCATTGCCCTTAGTGGCTGAGGCTGATAGCCAGTTAGGCAGCCCCGTGAGTTCCCAGGGGGTGTTCTGACTATTGATGGTAATTGTCTGTGCACCCCCCTTGCTTTCGTAGTATAAGCTGCTTGCTGTAATATAGAGCTGACGCTGAACGAGGGATAGCTGTACGTCTTCCGATTCATAGATATAGTCCTCGACACAGCCGGAAATAAGTAGTGAGAATGTGAGGAAGAGGAAAATATGTTTTGCTTTCATATTTGTGCCGTGTTAAAAATAAAAGTAAATGCCGACTCGCACACCGGCTCCCGTGCCCCACTTCTTGACTTTTGAAGAAAGAGAGGAAAGCTGGGAGAACACTTCTCCTTTCTTTATGGCAAACTGTCCCTCTGGAGCCAGCGTGACACCGAGGAAGGAAGTCAGGGCGTAGTCAACACGCGCTCCTACGGTGGCAGCCCAAGCCGTCGCATCAATATATGGGGTATCGGTGTAGATATATACCATGCCCACCTGTGGGGTGATGCGCAATCGGGTGCCGATGACAATGCCATAGCCCACCTTGCCACCAAAACAGGAAACTTTTACCTCCTGACTTTTGGAAGGCTCTCCTGAATTGTCCGTATAATTAAGGTAGAACGTTTCCTTCTGTAACCCCATGTTGTAGAATCCTTCTATATTTATATTATAGAGGTAGGCTCCGATATGCCCGCCATAGGCCATGAACGTTCCAGCCTGCATACTGCCCTGTATGTACCCACTGATGGGGCGCTGGTACTGGCGTTTGAGGCGCAGCGTCTGTTCGGGGTCGGAACTGCGCAGCATGGTTCGCTGGTGGTAGGTCTGGTACTTGCGGCGTGTCAGTCGCAGGTCGTATTCACCCGAAGCTCCCTCGAAACTGTAGGGGGTCATGCCCTTGTCCTCGCCGTTGAGTGTGAGCCGGGCATGTGGTTGGCTGTTGATGGTGAAGCGGGCAAAGTCGCGCAACTCAAAACCAGCCTTCGTGGTACTGTTCTCCTTCACCTCCACCTGCTGCTCCTCGGTTTTGTAGTTGTCCAACATTACCTTGATGCGATGCTGGCCGATGATGACGTCCTTCAGGTTGGCGGGCGAGATTCCCTTCTCCGTCCCATCGAGGAAAATGCGGGCACCGGCCGGTTGGGTGGTCACGTAGACGGAACCCGTGATGGGAACGGGAGCTGGCAACAGGAAGGTCTCCTCCTGGTCGGGCTTCACGACAATCTGGCGGGTTGTGGGCTGGTGATTGGCATGCCGGCATTCGACCGTGTAGGTTCCTGCCTTCAGGGGACCGCTCCACGTGCCCATACCCCTGCGCGTGTTATCGATATAGATGTCGGCCTCTGCATCTCCGTCGACCTTCAAGGTGGTATTGGCAAAGTCCGACTCCAGCCGGGGGGCCAGTTTGGTAACCTCTCCCTTTCGGATGCTGAAGGTTTCGTAGTAGGTCTTGTACAGTTCGCCGGCGGAAATCATCAACTGGTATCCTTCGCGTGCCTCCCAGCGGTCGTTGGACTTGTAGGGGACAGAGCCCAGGGGCTTATTGTCGACGTAGATTTTCGCACCGGCTATGCCGTACGTGTCCTGTATCTCCAGCCACCCGAAGTTAGGCTTCAGGGTCACGTTCTCCACATAGTTGTCGCTGCCGTTGGTCAGCACAATCTCACCCTCGCACGTTTCGTAGTTCTCGGCAACAACCTCATACTGGTAGATGCCGACCTCCTTCAGCTGGTCGATGCTGCCAGAGGCATCCACCGTGCCCCAAAGCTCATACTCGCCCTCCGCGCCCTTGGTTTTGACCTTGACAAGGGCACCCTCGTTGGCCGGAGTCACCCTGAACTGCATGACGCGCCGTTCCACGTTGGGGGTATGGACAATCAGTTTCAGCACATAGGTACTGCCCGCCTCGATGGTTTCGGGCAGGCTGAACTTGACTGTGGTGTAGCCGTCCCGGCTGATGGTGGCACGCCTGGCATTCCGCTGCACGTAGACCCACAGTTCTCCCAGGTCGTCCTTCACCTCGTCGAAGCTGTTCATGTTGCCGAAATCGAAGTGGAACTTACCGATGTCGTCGTTCTCGATGTCGGATGTCACCTTGATGATGGCATACCGGTCGCCGTTGCTGTCCGTCTTCCCCTTCTCGCCTCGTGCTGTCATGTCGAACGCGTTCTTGTGGAAGTCGGCCACTTCGAACTTCAGGCGTTGCTGCGCTCTGCCCGGGAGCAGGGGCAAGACAAGGAGAAAGAGCAGACAGAAGAGTTGTTGTTTTCCCATATTGTATTATGAATGATTAGTTACCATAGAAGTGACCCGAGTGGAAGAGCGAATCGAGGGGAACCTCACGGGGTTGCCAGGCACGTACCTTGATTTGGGGGAGAGTGCGGTCTGTGAGGTCCGTAAGCAGGTAAAGATAACCTACGTCGCTATAGGTGGAGGAGCTGTACTCCTGCCCTATCTGGATGCCGAACACCTCGCGGTCCCTGAATTTCTCCAGATGCTGGATGTCGTTGCGCGAGAAACGCAGGTTGATGAACTCGTTGCGGTCGAAACAGCGGCGCAGATTCCTCAGGTAGGTGTCCTTGTCGTAGCGGTTGTAGCGGATTATCGCCTGTCCGGCGAGCGACACGGGAAGTTCTCGATTACTGCTGAGACCACCGTTGCCCGCAGCCTTGCGGACGACGTTGCCCACGATGATGACGGCATCGTCGGAGAAAATCTGGCGGATGTAGACGGAGTCCTTCATACAGTAGGCCGTCTTGTAGTTCTCCAGGAACTCCATCAGCAGTTCCTTGGTCTGGTTGTTCCAGCCCGGATGTTTGCAGAGGATGTCGTTCGTGGCTGTCTGTCCCAGACCGAAGGTGACATTCTCTATCTTCTTCTCCGCGTTGAAAGTGAACACCACGTCTTCCACAAATGTCAGCTTGCGGCCGCGGCTGTTGTAGGTAAGCGACATTTGCAGGCCGCGGGCCACAACGCGCCCGTCCTCTGCTCCCTTGAAAAGAGTGATGTCGGGGGTTCCCATCACACGTGCCGCCCCCATCTTCAGCAATGCACGATAGCGAGGCAGACCGCCGTCTATGGTGAAGTACCTATCCACGGAACCAAGGCTGCGTGTACGGGCGGCCTCCACCACCTTGGCCATAATCTCGGCATAGTCTTCAGTCTGTGTCTGCACCTGGCTCACGTCTGGAGTCAGGTGCATGCCCGGCTGCTCTTGGGGGGGAGTGACTTCATCGGTTGATGCAGCGGCTGCGGAGGCGTTTTCGTGCACTCCCTGGTTCACCGTCATATCGCTGGCATCGTTTCGTACGGGTTTGCTCCCGGCCTTAGCCTCCACCTTGACACCGGCTTCGGGGAAGACCTTTTTCGTGATGACATTGAGCACGCTCTCCAACTCTGTATCACCTCGTGCTTGCTGTTTGTATTCGTATTCGATGTTCAGGTTCAGCACCTGCCTATTCTCGTAGCCCTCTGCCATCTCCAGGGAACCGTGTCCGTTCTTCACACTGCTGCTGCAGTTGTCGTTGCGGCCATCGTTGTAGGTAAATTCCAGACTCGACATAGGCTCATCACTGTAGTAGAAACGCAGCCTCACGTTCGCCTCGTCCCTCTCTTCGAACTCAACACGAATGGCTCGGAGAATCTGGCGTATCTTGGCAGGCAGTGTGTTCACCAGGATGGCTCCGTCCTCACCTCTTACCTCGTTGGGGTATTGCAGGGAACGGATGAGCGAATAGGCATGGTAGTAGTACTCCAGGGCCATGTCTATCTGCCTTCGACCCAGGCATTCGTCGCCCATCCTCACCATGTCCCTGGCACGCTCGATACGTCCTTCGAAGATGCGCTGCAACTCCGTTCGCTTGATATACCGACACACGCGCACGTCGGGTTCCTTGCCCGACTCCAGCGAACGTGTATTCGTAAGTGTGGCCTGGGCGTAGGTCTTCACACAATTCAGCACACGCGACTTGTGGTCGACGCTACCACGAGTGGATACTTCCTCGTCTATCTCTACGAAGTCGGAAGAAACAGAAGTGGCAATCTGGCTGACAAGGGCTGCCAATGCCGCCTTGTCGGCTTCATCCAGAGTTGCGCCCTGCCCCACGCCATAGTAATACTCATCAGAGTTTGTTACCTGGTCCCAGTTATCGGCGTATGCCATAAATGGGATGATTGTAAGAAGTATATACAGTATGTGTTTGCGCATCGTGAGCGTATGGCCAAAGCCTTAGTCTTTGCCTCGCGACTCCCCTGCAAGACGGTTCCTGATATGGTTGGCGACTACATACAAAAAAGCGTGAGAGTCAGTCTTGTTGCTCATCTCACGTGTGAAAGCTCTGGCATTGCTTAGTAGTCGAGATAAGCAACACCGATACCCACGCCGATATGTAAACCCCTATATAATATAGGAATATATACATATCCATGGGCGTCTTTGTTGCTTCGTTTTTGACTACTGTTTGTGGAACTGCCAGATTCTCACACATCAAGAACAAAGCGTCAAGTACGCCTTTCCATATATAGCGACTCTCGTCCCACCCTTGCGGCGCAGGCTGTCTCGGCGATTAGGCGATGCAGAGCGCGTCTGCGGTGCAAAATCAGCACAAAACATCAAGAGTCAGGGGCAAAGGTAATAAAAAATTTGAAGAGGGAAAAGGAATGAGGGAAGATTTTTTCATCGAAAGACGCCAATCGGCCAAAACCCTAACATAGGTTTATTTGGCAAAAAGAAATATCATAGGAGATATTATTCGGCAACAATCTGTATATCAATGATATAATGAGCAAAAATGATATTATGATATTTGAAATGGGCAAAAAATCATAATACGATATTCGTAAAACTCGGTGGGGGGCACAGAAAAGGCCCGATTCCCCACGATGAGGGAATCGGGCCTACAATTATGAGATGTCAGATTTCTTTTACTCCTCGGCAGCTGCCTCCTCGGCCTCTTCGGCGGCGGGAGCCTCGACGGCAGCGGGGGCTTCCTCAACGGCGGGAGCCTCTTCCACTACGGGAGCACCCTCGGCGATGACGGTGAAGGGAACCTCGGCGCTAACCTCCTTGTGGAGCTTGACAATGGCAACGTAGTCGCCTACGGTCTTCACGTCCTTGACAACGATCTTCTTGCGGTCGATGTCGAAGCCCAGCTTTGCGAGCTCGTCGGCAATCTGCAGGGAGTTGACACTGCCGTAGATGACGCCCGAGTTGCTGACCTTGGTGCTGATGGTCAGGGCCACGCCTGCCAGCTTGTCGGCAACGGCCTGAGCCTCGGCCTTGATCTTGGCCAGCTTGACGGCCTGCTGACGCAGGTTCTCGGCCAGTACCTTCTTGGCGCTATCACTGGCAATGACGGCCTTGCCCATGGGGATAAGATAGTTACGTCCGTAACCAGACTTCACATTCACGATATCGTTCTTGTAACCCAAGCCGATAACATCTTCTTTCAGAATAATTTCCATATCTTACCTCCTTGTTTATTATTTCATCATGTCGGTTACGAAGGGCAGCAATGCCAGGTGGCGGGCGCGCTTAACGGCCTGAGCCACGCGACGCTGGTACTTCAGCGAGGTGCCTGTGATGCGGCGGGGCAGGATTTTGCCTTGCTCGTTCAGGAACTTCTTCAGGAATTCGGGATCCTTGTAGTCGATGTACTTGATACCGCTCTTCTTGAAACGGCAATACTTCTTACGCTTCGTGTCGATAGCAGGAGCGTTCAAGTAACGGATTTCAGATGATTGCTGTGCCATGATTAAGCCTCCTCCTTTTTAGTTTTGTTTCTTCTCTTCTCAGCATACTCGGCGGCATACTTCTCGTTCTTGATAGTCAGGAAGCGGATGACTCTCTCCTCGCGACGGAAGTTTACTTCCAACTTCTTGATGAGTTCGGGCTGAGCCTTGAACTCAAACATCACATAGAATCCCGTAGACTTCTTCTGGATAGGATAAGCCAACTTCTTCAGGCCCCACAACTCTTCGTTGAGCATCTCTGCACCATTGTCGGTGAGCAGGCCCTTGAACTTGTTTACCGTTTCCTTCATCTGTTCATCAGACAAAACGGGAGTCAAAATGAAAACGGTTTCGTACTGGTTCATAATACGTTTTTGTTAATTAAATAATAGTATTTTTTGCATAAAGCGGTGCAAAGGTACTGCTTTTCCACGACATTTCCAAGAAAATGCAGGTATATATTTATTTTCTCTTGGAATTATTTCGCCGTCTCATTTTTTTTGTGTTACTTTGTAGCTGAATAACGTGATTACAAAAACAAATACGATATTATCATGAAGAAGTACCTTGGAATCCTGCTCATCGTGTTGGGCGCTCTGGTGTTGCTAATCAGCTATTTTGCACAGTTGGTTGACTACAATCCCGTTCAGTTTACGGGTCTCGGCCTGATTATTGCAGGCCTCATTGCCCACATCGTCCTCACGAAACGGACGAAATAAGACAGCAGCGGAAAAAGTCGGGGCCGTAGTTTCAGTACTGCGGCCCCGTTTTTTTCACTCCTTCGCGATGACACCGTTGGGTACTATCAGTTTGTAGCCCCGACCGTGTACGTTGTTGATTTCCAGCGAGGGGTCGGCCTTCAGATGCTTGCGCAGCTTGGTGATGTAGACATCCATGGAGCGGGCATTGAAGTAGTTGTCGTCTATCCAGATGGTCTTCAGTGCCAGTTCGCGCAGCAGGACGTCATTGGCGTGGGCACAGAGCAGACCCAGCAGCTCGCTCTCCTTGGTGGTCAGTTTCTCCTGCTCATTGCCGAAGAATAGGATTTGGCGCTGGGTGTCAAATACGAACTTGCCCAGGACGTACTGCGTGGCGTTCTGCACCTTGGGCCCTTTGACACGACGCAGGATGGCCTCCATGCGGAATACGAGTTCGTCCATCGAGAAGGGTTTCGTCAGATAGTCGTCGGCTCCGATGCGGAATCCCTCGAAGATGTCCTCCTTCAGGTTCTTTGCCGTCAAGAAGATGATGGGCACGTCGGCGTTCATGGCACGGATCTCCTGCGCCAGCGTGAAGCCGTCCTTCTTGGGCATCATAACGTCGAGCACGCACATATCGAAGTGGCTCGTAGCGAATGCCTTGTAACCGGCTTCGCCATCCAGGTACAACTCGGCCTCGTAGCCCTTGGCCTGCAGATACTCTCTCAGCAACATGCCCAGACTCTCGTCGTCCTCGCATAGCAGAATGTGTTGTTTCGTTTCCATAGTCAATATAGTGTATAATGTAAAATGAATTAACTCTTCAATGTGGGCAGCGTGATGGTGAAGGTGGTGCCCTGCCCCAGCTCACTCTCGACGCGCACGGCCCCCTTGTGCTGCCGCACCATATTGCGCACGTAGGCCAGTCCGAGGCCGAAACCCTTGACGTTGTGCTGGTTGCCCGTGTGCACGCGGTAGAATTTCTCGAAGATGCGCTTCAGGTCTTCCTTCTTGATGCCGATGCCGTTGTCGCAGATGGAAAGCACGTACTTCCGGCCCTGGTTGCGGCTACGCACGCTCAGCTGCAGGGGCATCTCCTCGCGACGGTACTTCACGGCGTTGTCCATCAGCGTGGAGATGACGTTGGTGAAGTGCAGCTCGTCGAAGTAGATAGTGGGGTTCTCCGCCTCGAGCCGGGCATCGATACGCCCGCCCAGCCGTTCCACCTTCAGGGCAAAGGACGTGCTGATGATATTCTCCACCAGTTCGTCGGCATTCAGTTCCTCGGGCTTCAGGGCAATGTTCTCGTGGTCGTAGAGCGACATCTGCAGCACCTTCTCCACCTGAAATCGCAGGCGCTTGGTCTCGGTCTCGATGACCTTGCCCAAGCTATCGTACATGGCGGGGCTCTTGTTCACACTCTTGTCGGCCAGCATCTCCGCAGCCAGCGAGAGACTGGCAATGGGGGTCTTGAACTCGTGGGTCATGTTGTTGACGAAGTCGTTCTTCATCTCGCTGATTTTGCGCTGTCGCACGAACAGATAGATGATGAACATGAACTGGACGAACAGGATGAGCGTGAACACCATGGCGGGCATCATCAGGCGGCTGATGCCCATGATGTAGCGGTTGCGACCAGGGAAGTGAACCCGCACGACACCCATCTTATTGGCCGGGTCGTTGCGGAAGAGTGTCTGCGTATAGGTGTAGTCCGAGCCGCGCTCCTCGTAGTCGGAGCAGCGGTAGACCTCGCGCCCGTCGCTGGTGTTGATGGTGAAGTGGAAGGGCAGCGTCACACCGTTTTGCTCCAAGGCCATGCGCAGGCTGGCGTCCAGCACCTTCGTATTGATGCGCTCCTCGAAGGAGTTCTCGCTGGCGCTGTACAGGATGCTGTAGATGACCTCGTCCAGGATGTTTTTCTGATAGAGGTAGGCGTTGCGGACGGCCATCTGGAACTGCTGGCTCGGGACGGAGAAGGGGCTGCGCTGGTTCAGGCCCAGCGACAGTCGGGGCATGGTGCCGATGGTGTCGAAGCGCTGCACGCCGATGAGGGTGGGATTGCCCAGCACCTTGTTGGTATGGGGAGCCGCATCCTCGTCATCAACCTGAGTCAGGTCTTCGACGTAGTTCGACACTACGCCCTCCAGATAGTTGAACGTCTCGTTGCGCTCCAGGTCGTGCGAGGCCTGGTCAAGGCTGCGCTTCACGCTTTCGTCGAACTGGTCCTTGCGCATCTTCACCATCAGCTGCGTGTATTGGCCCTGCAGCAGCAGCAACACTACGAAGCTGATGCCTATACCTATGCTCACTATCCAAAGTACCGAACGTCTCATGTTATCTGCAATTCACGATGCGAAGTTAACGAAAAATGTTAAAACGAGAAAAGGGAGCGCGAAATATCGTGCTCCCTTTTTAACATTATTAACGATTAGACCCCTATTTATGCACTTTTTTGCATTCGCAAGGGCATCGTTGCGATTATGCTTCTGCCATCTCGGCCTCGTGCTCCTTCACCAGCTTCTGCTGCACATCGGCCGGAACCAGTTCGTAGCTTGCGAAGCTCATGATGAAGCTGGCGCGACCGCCCGTCAGGCTGCTCAGCGCCGTGCTGTACGACGACATCTCCTTCAGCGGAGCACGTGCGGTCAGCTTCTCGTAGCCCGACTCGCTGGTCATGCCCATAATCATGGCGCGACGACCTTGAAGGTCGCTCATCACGTCGCCCAGCTTGTCGCTCGGAACGAAGACTTCCACGTCGTAGATGGGCTCCAGAATCTTCGGACCAGCCTCGCGGAAGGCCTGTGCGAAGGCCTGACGGCCGGCGAGCATGAACGAGAGTTCATTGGAGTCTACGGGGTGCATCTTACCATCATATACTATTACGCGCACGTCGCGTGCGTAGCAACCCGTCAGCGGACCCTGCTCCATGCGCTGCATGATGCCCTTCAGGATGGCGGGCATGAAGCGTGCATCGATGGCACCGCCCACAACGGAGTTGATAAACACCAGCTTGCCGCCCCACTCCAGGTCGATGACTTCCTCGCTCTTGGCATTGATGCGGAACTCCTGGCCGCCGAACTTATACACCTCGGGAGCGGGCATGCCTTCGTAGTAGGGTTCGACGATGAGGTGAACCTCACCAAACTGACCGGCACCGCCGGACTGCTTCTTATGGCGATAGTCGGCACGAGCTGCCTTCGTGATGGTCTCGCGATAAGGAATCTTCGGCTCGTCAAAGGCTATCTGTATCTTCTCGTTGTTCTCCATGCGCCACTTCAGCGTACGCAGGTGGAACTCGCCTTGGCCGTGTACCAGTATCTGACGCAACTCCTTCGACTGCTCGATCTGCCACGTGGGATCTTCCTCGCGCATCTTCTGCAGGGCATTCATCATCTTCTCGGTCTCCGACTCGTTGACGGCACGGATGGCACGCGTATACTTTGAGTTGGGGTACTTGATGAAGTTGAAACGGTTCTCCGAGTTCTTGTCGTTCAGCGTGTTACCGGTCTTCACGTCCTTCAGCTTCACAGTGCAGCCGATGTCGCCTGCCACCAGTTCCTCCACCTTGATGCGGTTCTGGCCGGCGCAGCAGAAGAGCTGGGCCATGCGCTCCTTCGAGCCGCGGTCGGCATTCGTCAGGTCGTCGCCCTCATGTACCTTACCGCTCATCACCTTGAAGTACTGCACCTCACCGATGTGCGGTTCAACGGCTGTCTTGAAGAAGAACAGGCTGGTGGGACCGTCCACATCGGGCTTCACCTCTGCGCCACGGGTATTGAACACAGCGGGCATCTCGTCCACGAAGGGGACCACGTTGCCCAGGAACTCCATCAGGCGGCGTACACCCATGTCCTTGCCTGCACATACGCAGAAGACGGGGTAGATGCCACGCATGGCCAGACCCTTGCGGATACCCTCGCGCATCTCGTCCTCGGTCAGTGTCTCGCTCTCGAAGAACTTCTCCATCAGTCCCTCGTCGTTCTCGGCAGCAGCCTCAACCAAGGCCTTGTGCATCTCGGTGGCCTTCTCCAACTGGTCGGCAGGGATGTCCTCGATGGTGGGAGCACCGCCTTCGGGACCCCACGAGTACTTCTTCATCAGCAGCACGTCGATGAGGGCGTTGAAGTTGGGACCGGTCTGGATGGGATACTGGATGGGCACCACCTTCGGACCGTAGATTTCGGTCAGCTGCTCCAGGATGCGGTCGTAGTCCGTGTTCTCGTCGTCGAGCTGGTTCACCAGAAAGATGACGGGCTTGCCCAGCTTCTCGGTGTAGCGGAAGTGGTTCTGAGTGCCCACCTCAACGCCATTGGCGCCCTTCAGCAACAGCACGGCCGTATCGGTCACGTTCAGGGCAGTGATGGCACCGCCTACGAAGTCGTCCGAGCCCGGACAGTCGATGATGTTCAGCTTCTTGCCGTTCCACTCCGTGTGGAATACGGTCGAGAACACCGAATAGCCATACTCCTGTTCTACAGGAAAGTAGTCGCTCACCGTGTTCTTCTGCGTGATGCGTCCGCGACGCTTGATGATGCCTGCTTCGAAAAGCAGGCTCTCTGTGAGGGTTGTCTTACCAGCTCCGTCATTACCCAGCAGGGCAATGTTCTTAATCTCATGGGTTTGATAAACTTTCATCGTGTTAGTATTTAAGATATTTAATAGTCATTTTCGGCCCGTTCAGGCCCATCTGGTTCGCAAGTTAGTGAAAACCTGCGACCCGACCAAATCTTTCCGCCCTTTTTTACGACTTTTTTTACATTTTCATCTTCATTTTCTTTCTATATCTGCAATCTCCTGTTCCGTCGTTGCCCAGCTTGTCACGAATCGGCAGGCCGTGTGATTCGTATCGACTGGACACCAGACCTCAAATCCGATATAACTCCGCAGACGGTCAAGTTCGGCATTCGGAATGACATAGAACTGCTGATTCGTCGGTGAATCGATGAATGGCTTATACCCAAGTTCTTCGACGAAGAGGTGTCGCAGGCGCATAGCCAAAGAAACAGCGTGTTGGCCAATCATAAAATATAAAGATGTGTCTCCAACGGGTTGGAACAGCGCCTCGAACTGAACGCCTACTACGCGGCTTTTAGCCAGCAGGGAACCGTGACGCTTGATGCGACTAAGCATGTGGCTGGGAGCATTGCCGTGTGGAAATACCACAGCCTCGCCGCAGAGCGCACCACACTTCGTGCCGCCAATGTAGAAGATGTCTGCCAACTGGGCCAACAGCCGTAGCGTAACATCCTTGCTTGCCGCCAGGCCGTATGCCAGTCGGGCGCCATCAAGGTATAGAAGCAGACCGTATTCGCGACACACCTTGTGCAATGCCCTAAGTTCGTCTGCCGTGTAAAGCGTGCCCAGTTCTGTGGGGAATGTAATATACACCATCCCTGGCCGCACCATGTGCTCAGCAGTTTCGTCAGCAAAATAGGCTGTGAGCCAGGCCCGCAAATCTCCGACATCGAGCTTCCCATCGTGCGAAGGCAGTGCGATGACCTTATGCCCTGTAAACTCTACGGCACCAGCTTCGTGCACGTTAATGTGCGCTGTCTCTGCACAAAGCACACCCTCGTATGGCTGCAGCGCACAGTCGATGATGGTGGCATTGGTCTGTGTGCCACCTGCGAGGAACCATATCTGCGCCTCTGGAGCATCACACGCCTCACGAATCAGTTGACGGGCATGTTCGCTGAATCGGTCGTCACCATAACTCTGAGTTCGTTCATTGTTCGTGTCAAGCAAATGGCGCAGCACCATTTCGTGTGCACCATTATTGTAATCGCTCTCCAGATGGCAGAGCGTATTTACCTTTTTCTGTTCTGTCATATCTCGTCTTTCCTTATTTCTCGTTTTGTCCATCCTTTATTCTTGCGCTCGATCTTGCTCGCTTGGCTTGTCCAAGAACCTTTGAACATATTGAATCCTGAACTATCTAACTGTCTCTCAACTCTAATCTATAAACCCTCAATCATTAGTATAGAAAACTCAAAAATGCTATATCTTAGTTCTAACCTTCTTCTTCGCTCTTCTCCCATCTCCGAGCCTTAATTGCCACAAATATAGTGAATATTTTGCTCAATCACGCATAAATCGTCAATTATTTTATTTTCCACAAGCATTGCTAAAATAGTTAGAATTTACCCTCACTACCCTCATAGTCTCACGATACCTCTGTTTATCGGACTTCATCGGAGTGAGACTAAAGTGAGGCTGTGAGAGTAAAATGCCAAAATGTGGGGATTGAGACGATTTTTCAGCCCGCTTCTCAGCGTTAGGTTTTCAGAATATAGCGGGCGGCGAATCGGGAGGCAGCGGGCGTTACCATACGTGAACAAACGTTTTACCTGGCGTGGTAAACGGTTTGTTCATGTATGGTAAACGAATTACCTAAGTAGGGTAAAAGCTGGTAAAATATTGAGTTTTGAACATTTAGCATTATTTCATGGCTACACATTAGATAATCTGCAAAAAATATATTATATTTGTCGGCAGAATGAGAATGATATGATTGCAAGACTAATAAGAACTATGAAAAAGAGCATTATGAAGACAGCAGCCAGCACACTATGCGCTGTAGCAATGACGGCATGCGCACAGGTGCCAAGTAACCAAACCGAAGCGACTGATGAGAAGGCAAGAACTGAGATTCCAGCCGACAGCATCATCAAGCTTACCGAGCCGGACAAGACACTTGACGTGTCGCTGATGCAGGCACTCAGTGACCGCAAGTCACAGCGTGAGTTTGCCGAGAAACAACTGTCACTCGAAGAACTGTCATCCCTCCTTTGGGCTGCTAACGGCGTCAACCGTGAGGACGGACGACGCACGGCGCCCTCTGCTGTTAATTCACAGGACATAGACATCTATGTATGTATGGCAAGCGGTGCTTATCTTTACGATGCCAAGCAGAGCCAGCTCGAACGTATTACCACAGAAGACCTTCGTCCGGCCGTGTGTGGACAACAGCAGTTGGTAGCCCCCATGTTCCTTGTAATGGTGGCAGACCTCTCACGTTATCCGGAGGGCATTGCCTCTCAGCGTCAGGTTGTGGAAGGACTTGCTAAAATGGATGCTGGGTATGTGTCGGGTAACATCGGACTATATTGTGCTGCAGCTCAGTTCGCAACTGTTCCCCGTGCATCGATGGACAAGGAAGCCCTGACTAAGGCACTTAACCTGAAAGATTCCCAAATTCTTATTCTGAATAACCCGGTGGGATATATGAAATAATACACGCGAATTTGGTGATTTGGAGTTTTTTCCCTAATTTTGCCCCAATACATTATATAATGACATAAGGTATGAAGCACGGAGTCCTGTTCCTTTGCCTGGTTACAGCGCTGACAGCCTGCAGCCATCGCACCTCAGCCACGGGCAGTCTGCTGCCCGACACGCTGCAACTGCGGGAGGGGGATGTCGTGCTGCGCCGATGCACAGGACTCATCAGTCGCATGGTTACGATGAGCGACAACGGAGGACAGTTCTCACACACAGGCATCGTGGTGGACTCGGCTGGCATTCCGATGGTGGTGCACGCCGTACCGAGCGAACCGGACTGGGAGGGCGACCCGGACCGCGTGAAGATGGAGCCGGCCCGTAGCTTCCTGGCCAGCGACCACGCCGTGACGGCAGCCATTCTGCGGCCTCGTGACACCCAGGCTGGACAACTGGCGGCACACTATGCCGTCAGGCGCTACCGCGAGGGTACACTCTTCGACCACGACTTCGACGACCAGGACACCGTACGGCTCTACTGCACGCAACTCATCGTACTGGCCTACGAGCAGGCGGGCGTGGAATTGGTGGACACGACGCGCAAGACCATTGACCTGCCCGGATTCCACTATCGCTGCATCATGCCCTCGCAGATTTTCCAATCCCCCCATTTGCAAACCATTTTTATGTTTAACTCTTAACACCCCAAAACTATGAAAAAGTTAATGACTTCCGCATTCGTGTGTATGATGGCATTCGTAATGGCAGCCTGCAGCGGAGGCAATACGCCTAAGGGAGTGGCAGAAGCCTATTCCCAGGCCGTCATCAAGGGCGACTACAAGAAGGCCGTCGACATGATTTACTTCCAGGGCACCCCCGAGGACGTACAGAAGAAGAAGGACTTCTACGTGGACCTGATTGAGAGCAAGGTAAAGGAAGGACTGCCCGAGGACAAGACGTTGACCAAGTTTGAGGTCATCAACGAGGAAATTGACGAGGAAAACGGCAAGGCCACCGTTACCGCCAACGCTACCTACGCCGACGGCAGCACGAAAGAGGAGAAGACCAAACTCGTGAAGACCGAAGACGGTCAGTGGCTTGTCGACGGTGAGAAGTAGTACGGCACAAGATGGCCGGACTGTACATCCACATCCCCTTCTGTCGCAGTAGGTGCATCTACTGCGACTTCTTTTCTACTACCCTGCCCGCGACGTGGCAAATGCCCTACGTCGAGGCACTGGGCAGGGAGTTGGAAATGAGAGCCACCCTCAAGGAGGAGTCGGAGGGGGCCTCTCTCTACCTCGGAGGCGGCACGCCCTCGCAACTGACTCCCGAGGCCCTACGCCTCCTCTTCCACCTCATTCGCCAACATGCCACGCTGGCCCCCGATGCAGAAGTCACCATTGAGGCCAACCCTGACGACGTTACACCCGAGTGGATAGAAGCACTGCACCAGACACCCGTCAACCGCGTGAGCATGGGGGTACAGTCGCTCGACGACAACATCCTGCACCTGCTGCGACGCCGCCACACGGCCCATCAGGTCCTCCGCGCCGTCCACATGCTGCAGGAAGCAGGCTACGAGAACCTCAGCCTCGACCTCATCTACGGACTGCCCGGACAAACACTCAGCCAGTTCCAAGGCGATGTGCGTCAACTGCTGGACTTGGGTATCCCCCACCTCTCCGCCTACGCTCTCCAGTTCGAGCCCGATACGCCACTCATGGCCATGCGGCAGGCAGGCACCGTGTCCGAGGCCGATGAGGAACTGAGCCTGGAATGTTATCAGTCGCTTATCGACCTGACTCGCGAAGCCGGACTGGAGCACTACGAAATCTCGAACTTTGCACGTCCGGGCTTCCGCTCGCGCCACAACTCGTCGTACTGGACCGGGGAACCCTACATAGGTCTGGGGGCCGGAGCCCACAGCTACGACGGACACAACACGCGCAGCTACAACTGCGAGGACGTAGAGACCTACATCCAAACCATTGGGCAGGGCCGTCTGCCACTGACCGAGGAGCACCTCGACCGTGACACCCGCTACAACGAGCGCGTCATGCTCAGCCTCCGCACCTGTGAGGGGCTGTCGCTGCCCCTGCTGGAGCACGACTTCGGGCCGGAGCGACGCAGCTATTGTGAACGCATGGCCGCCCCCCATCTGGCAGCACAAAGGGTACAAAAAAAGGAGGGCGAAGCGCTATGCCTCACCCGCCAAGGGTTGTTCGTCAGCGACGACATCATTTCCGACCTGATGGTCTAGCCAGTGTCCCCGCCCGACGTTCCGCCTAATCTCTCATCGCTTGGTACGTTATTTCATAGAAACAAGGGTAGACCTTGCTCGCGGCACGGTCCGTACCCTGACTGTGGGGAACGATCAGACGCACCTTCGCCAGGTCATCCTCTCCCGTCAGGTAGCGACTCAGATTGACATACGACAGAGGCACTTTCCAGCCGTCGGGCACCTTCTTGGGGTCGGACGACGTCGATGCGTACGTCACATACATGGCCCCGCCAGTGTTGACGTCGACATTGAAGCTGGCACTGATGGTGCCGGAGTTGTTGCTGACGTCCATAATATCGGGAGTCATGGCCCAATACGGGGAGATATTGGACGTCATCAGGCTGTCGCCCAAGATGTTGTACTCCCAGTAGCGGCAGATGACGCGCGCCGTCTGACCGGGCTGCAGTTTCTCGCCCTTACCCTTGCGCACAATCTGCATGTAGATACCCGTATTCTTGAAAAGTACATACTCGTTCTTCGAAACGTCGGTCATGGAATCCTGATTCTCGAATGTCTCCTGGTCGATAATCTCCATCTTGGGCATACTGAGGAGTGTGTCGTTGCTCGCCCCCAACAGGACGACGGACTCGCGCTCCACAAAGGCCTTCACCACCTTACGTTCCTTCTCCTTCAGCTCGGCATACGACTCTTCGTCCGTGCATGAGACACAAATGCCACAGAGGAGGCCAAGTACGCAGAGAGATAAAATGCATTTCTTCATTTGGCTTACTATTTCATTATGTCGATATTTCGTTAACTTTCAACTTATCCTCGTATTTCCTCACGGCTGTCTTGACCACGCCAACGGCCTCGGCCATCGTCATGCGCAGACTGCCGCCCGAGGCATTCTTGTGACCGCCGCCATTGAAGAACTCGGCACAGAGTTCGTTGCAGGGGAAATCGTCCACGCTGCGGGTGCTGACCCGGATGAGTCCGGGTTGTTCCGTATCTTCGCGCAGGAAGATGCTCAGGCGCATCCCCTCCATCTGAAGCGGCAGGTTCACAATGCCCTCCGTGGCACCGTTCTTCACGTGGAAGTGTTTGCGTTCCTCGTTGGTCATGGTGATGAGAGCCGCATGGTGGGGCAGCATCTCCATTTTCACGTAGAGCAGGTAGCCCATCAGGCGCATACGTCCCTCAGTGTAGGTGAAGAAGACGTTGCGGTAGATGCGGTCCTTGTCGATACCCAAGCCCAATAGGATGCTCACGGCCTCGTACACTTCAGGACGATTCGAGGCATAGGTGAAGGCTCCCGTGTCGGTCATCATACCGGTGTACAGAGCAGTGGCCTCCAGGGCCGTCATGCCTTCGGTCCACCCCATATCGAGCATCACGCGCAGCAGCACCTCGCAGGTACTGCACATCTCGGGGTGGGAAATCGTCAGGGCACAGTCGGCATCGGGATTCAAGTGGTGGTCTATCATCACCCGTGGGGCCGGGCAAGCCATCAGCTTCTCTGGCAAGACGTCGCCCATGCGACTGGGTGTATTGAAGTCGAGCAACAGCACAAGGTCAGCCTCGGCCAATGCCGCATCCACTCGATTCATCATGCGGTCGGCCAGCATCATCTCCGATGCCGTGGGTATCCACATCAGGAAGTCGGGAAAGTTATTGGGGGCAATGGCCGTAACCGTCTTGCCCAGCCGACGCAGGAGCAGGGTGGCTGCCGCCATGCTGCCTATGGCATCGCCGTCGGCATTCTGGTGGCAGAGCAGCACCACGTGTGTGGCTTTATCCACCAGCCGGCGCAGTTTGTCCTTTTCTTCCGTATGTAACAATTGTGGTAGCATCATTCGTTTGTTCTTCCTAAGATTATGTTTACGAGGGCCGTCACGTCGGCAATCGTCACTTCGCCGTCACCAGTCACATCCGCTACGGCTACGTCATGCACCTCCGTCCTGCCCAGGATAATGTTCACAAGAGCCGTCACGTCGGCAATTGTCACGCTGCCGTCGCCGTTCAAGTCGCCCTTAATCAGAGCCTTCGTCTTTATGTAGAGGGCAATGGGCTTCTGCTTGGTATAGGTAGACGACTGGTAATAACGGAAGCGCATCTGGTTAGATGCAGAGTTGAAGCGCAGATAGGCTCCGCCACTGCTTAGAACACTCACATTGCCATCTTCATCCAAAGAGAGTGAATTGAGGAACTCTGTATTTCCAGTCTGCAATCCATTAGCATCACTGGTTTGTCCAATAAACGTTCCATTTTGGTTCTTAATGGTGTAACCATCGTCCACCTTCGAGATGGTAAAGGCTGCGGCATTGGCTTCGTCAGTCTCTTCAATCACATCCTCGTCGATAGTCACCGCTATGGTGTTGCTTGCGACGTCCATTTTATCCAAAGCTCCATTCATGGCCAGTCCGCCATCACCATACTCATATACGATGAGGTACGTACCGCTCCAGTCCTCGGGCTCAGTGGTCACCCTAACGTAGTCGCCAGCAGGTATAGGTTCGGTTTCAGTCTCTGGATCGGGTTCAGGTTCGGGAATCGTACCATCGAAGGGATTCTCGTATGCCGATGCATTGAAGGCCGTCTCCATGTGCGTGCCCCAGATGTATTGTTCCAGGCCATCGAAGTCGATGAAGGGATTGCGATTCTTCTGGATGTCATATACAACCTCATTCCGCTGGCGCTCTATGTCACTGACAGGATCCTCGCGACTCCATTTCAAATAAAGTTTGTAGGCCCAATCCTGCAGTTTGGGATATGTACCTGAGAGCATACTGTATTGACCATCGCCCTGCGTCATCTCCAATTCCTCATAACAGGTTACCACGTAGAAGTAGGCTCGTGCAAAGTCACCCTTCCATTCATCGGCTGGCTCCCACATACTGACAAGCCCATTGTCGCCTGCCGTGCCTCTGCCAACCTTAATTACTCCATTATTCCAAATCTCAGTATTACTTGCCAAAGGCGTTGTAACATACCCCATCCCATAGTCGTTCTTGCGAATATTGGCAATATGGTCACTGGGCAACAGGTGGTGCAGGTCGCTATAGGCAAAGGTGTTTCCTTCCTTTCCGCCCCACCACGACTTTGGCAGACCATGTTCCTTGTCCATACCTGAAACGGTAACACCCACTTCTCCGAAGTAACGTTCCTCATTGCTGTAGCGATCCAACACACTGTTGTCTTCCCTTCGGTCTGTCTGGTAGAAGTATGTCCACAAGTCATCGTAACTCTTTCTTTCATGCGGACTGATAATACCATACATAGCCGTCTTCAGTTCAGCCTTCATCTTTCCGTTGGCATTCTTATAATAGGAGGCTCTGCTGAACGTCTGCGCAACAAGCGCAACGGACAGCCACAGGAAGAGGTTTATCGACAGGAATCGCAGGTTCTTCATAAGTGCCCAGGTTTGTTATTCGTTTGTCCTTCCAAGAATCAGGTTCACAAGTGTCGTCACGTCAGCCACGCTGATGCTGCCGTCACCGTTCACATCGGCAACCCTGGGGTCGTACTGTCCCCGCTCATCCCTTCCCAGAATGATGTTCACCAATGCCGTCACATCGGCCACGCTGATGCTGCCGTCGGCGTTCACGTCGCCATTAAGGACAGGGACATCATCATTTTTCGTCTTCACATAAAGTGCAATGGCCTTTTGTGCGCTATATGTCGAAGACTTGAAATAACGGAAACGCATCTGATCTGTCGCTGCATTGAAACGCAGGTAGGCTCCGCCACTGCCGACAATGTTCACTGTGTAATCAGCGTTTATCGATATCGCATTGACAAAACTTGTTTCCGAACTTGCCTGCAAACCATTGGAATTGCTATTCTGTCCTATATACAATCCCTTTTGGCTCTGGATAGTATAGCCACCATCTACTTTCGAAATGGTAAAGGCTGCAGCATTGGCCTCATCCGAATCGGCAATAACACCTTCGTTGACACTGACGGAAATTGTATTTTTTACAACATCCAACTTATCCAACGCTCCGTTCATCACCAACCCATTATCCTCATATACTATCAGATACGTGCCACTCCAATCGTCTGGTGCAGAGGTTACCTTTACGTAGTCGCCCTCGACAACAGGTTGTGGTGTGGGCCCTACGCCATCCTGCTTCACAACGATGGTGTATGATGCCTCAGCCGAAAGGTAGGTGGACGTTGCTGCCACAGTGGCGGTAATGGTCGTACTGCCTGCAGCCAGTGCTGTCACCATGCCGGACTGAGCATCAACGCTGGCCACATTGGGATTACTGCTTGCGTAGGAAACCGTGCCATTACTGTTCGTGGTGAGCTGCTGCTGGTACGTATCGCCCACCTCCAGCGTCTTGCTGGCCAAAGCGAACGAGGCGGTCGGTGTCTGCAACGAAGGTGTATCACCACCATAGGGATTGACATAGGCAGTCGTACTGAAGGCCACATTCTTATAGTCGCCCCAGATATATTGTTCCAGTCCTTCGTAGTCGACAAACGGATTGCGGTTGCCCTGCACTTCCTCTACGGCATTGTTGCGTTTACGTTCAATGTCGTCGATAGGATCTTCCTGGGCCCAACGGAGAAACATAGCATAAGCCCATGAGGCTAAAGGCTGATAGGTGTCACCCGTGAACACACCATTTCCCCAATTGGGAGCTTTGTCCTGATAACACGTAGCCATGTAGAAATAGATACGTGCCAAGTCGCCTTTGACGTCGTAGCCTGGCTCAAAGACAGTACCTTGATAGCCCAGACCGCTCTTGGCCGGTCCCTTCTTACAGTAGTTGTTGTTTGATTTATAAGTGGGATTTACAACCTCACCAAAAGGATAATTGCCACGTTGATTGTTAACGTAACCGTCAGTAGGGATCACATGCACAATGTCACTCTTGATCTTACCATCACCAAACCATGACTGGGGAACACTATGCTCACGGTTATAGCAATCCCCCTCACCCTGATAGCTACCGGCCTTGTCGGTCACATGTCTATAGTTCGTGGTCTTGGAGTACCAGTCACGCACCTTCCCGTCAGTCCGAGTATCCGTCTTCTTGTAGGCCTCAAACAGTCCGTCATAGCCGGTAACATCAGGGTTCTTGATGATGTTATACATCGCCGTCTTCAGGGCCTCGCCTTTCTTTCCGTTGGCATTCTTATAATATGTTGCCACGTTGGTCGTCTGTGCAACGAGCACGACGGACAGCAGCAGGAATATGTTTATGGATAGTAATCTCAGCCTCCTCATAATACTAATGTCTCACCTCTTGTGTTACTAATGTCTCACCTTTTACATTACTAATGTCTCACTCTCTACTTTACTAACGTCTTGCGTCCCTGAATAATGTACACTCCGGACCTGTCTATGCGTTGCTTACTTCTCCCCGTCAGGTCGTACACTGCGTCAGCCTCATTCTTCATTCTCAATCCTTCATTCTTCATTTCACTGATGCCGTCCTGTGTATCACCGCGACGATAGAGTGCAACAGATTCCTGTCCCGATTTGTAGAAGCGGAAGCGCTTCTGTCCGCTCTGCGCATTGAATCGCAGGGTGTAGCCCGATGCCGTGGTCAGTACAGCCTCGCCATCGCTCACGGTGATGGTGGTGGCAATGGGGCTGTCGCTGGATTCTATGGTATTCTTGGAGGCTGTCGCTCCCAAGTACTTGCCGCTGCGCCCACAGACCGAATACGTGCCGTCGCCCATCTTCGCTATGGTGAACTCGGCAGCCTTCGTGGCATCGCTTACCTCAATGGTTCTCTGCCCCGTGATATTTACGGCTATAGTATTGTTGGGCTTGTCATATTCCGACAATCCGCCGTCCAAGGCCACGTCCTCCTCTTCGTACACAATCAGGTACGTACCGCTCCAGTCGTTCAGTCGCTCTGTCACCTTCACGTATGTTGTACCGTCAGACGGTCCGGGGTCAACTCCCCCACGGTTCACCACAACAGTATAGCTGGCCACAGCCGAACTATAGACACTGGTGGCAGCCACCGCAGCCGTAATCGTGGCAATGCCCTCTGCCAAAGCCTTCACCAGTCCGCTCTCGCCATCGACCGATGCCACCGAACGGTTGGAGCTCTCGTAGGTCACCCTGCCGTCGCTGTTCGTGGTAAGTGTCTGCTGATAGGTTTCGCCCACATTCATGACCTTCCGCCCCGTGGCAAAGCTCACGTCGGGAGTCTTCAAGGCTGGCGAATCGCCACCGTTCGGCCGTTCGTAGTTGCTGGCACTGAAGGCCACGTTCTGATAGCTGCCCCAGATGTATTGCTCCAGTCCCTCGAAGTCGATAAACGGATTACGGTTGCCCTGTATGCCATAGACCACTTCATTGCGCCTGCGCTCCAGGTCGTCCACGGGGTCTTCCTTGCTCCACTTCAGATAGAGTTCATAGGCCCAAGGCTGCAGTTTGGGATAGGTGTTGTTCTGCATCGTGTTGGCGCCTTCGGTTTGCACCAGCGACTTCTCTTCGTAGGCAGTGACAATATAGAAATAGGCGCGCGCGAAGTCACCTTTCCACTTGTCGGCAGGTTCCCAGAGGTTAACGGTACCATTGTTACCAGCCTCTCCTTTACCCACCTTGATGCTACCGTTCGTCCACGATTGGCTGGTCACTATGCCCATGCCGAAGTTTCCCTTCTTGCTATTGGCAGTGGCATCGCTGGGCATGACGTGCTGCAAGTCTGCACCGATGCCTGTAGTGCCGCCTCCCCACCACGACTGGGCAATGCCGTGTTCCTTGTTCATGCCGGAAACGGCGGCGCCCGTGTTTCCCGAGAAGTAACGTTTCTCGTTGCTATAGCGGTCCACCACCTGATTGTCGCTCAGGCGGTCCGTATCGTAATACCAGCTCCAAAGCGAGCCATAGCTCTTGACGCTGGGGTTGCCCACAATTCTGTATAGGGCTGTCTTCAGTGCCTTCTGTTTCTGTCCGTTGGCAGATGCATAGTACGTTGCCTTGTCAAAAGCAAACGCTGTTGCCGATAGCAGCAATAGCGCATACAGGACCCAGAATCTGACCTTGTTGTCTGTCATGCCGATATTAGATTATATTCACAATATAGTCCACGCCGAAATAGGTGATGAGGGCAGCAATCCAGCCGAGCAGCACCTTGCCCGATATCTTGCGGAAGTACCACCACATGCCCATGTCCTCGCTCTTGAGCAGGGCATAGCCCGCCGTGCTTCCGATGGGCAACAGGCAACCACCCACACAGCCCGAAAGCACTATCAGGTGCCAGTACTGACCGTTCTGGGTGAAGAATTGCTGATACGCAGTCAGACCTTCTGTTGCAGGCAGTACGTCGTAGATGCTGACTGCCGAGAGTACCAGGCAGACGTTATCGAGTACGGCGCTGAGCACGCCCATGAAGACAGAGAATACGTAGATGTCGTGGATATGCATATCTATCCAGCGGCCGGCTGCCGCCATCGCTCCAATCTCGACCAATACACTTACGGCCAGTGCCACACCGATAAAGAACATGATGACCTGGAATACCTCATATTGCAGACGACGGTCGCTACCAGGAAGCGTCAGAGGCTGCTCGGAGCGGATACTGCGATGGTTGAACACCTCGTTCAGTACCCAGATGACACCCAACACACACAGTGAACCCAGGAAGGGAGGCAACAGGGTGAGCCTGTGGAACGTGGGCACAAACCACAGTCCGCCAATGCCCAGCACCAGCATCACGATGCGCTGCCAAAGAGGTATGGCGGCATCGTCGCCACGATAAACGATGTAACGTCGGTTGATATCAAGCGTCTCGGGCAGGTCGAAACTGATGAGCAAGACAGGAATAATCATAGCCACGAGGGCTGGCGGCAGCATGGCCTGGGCAAAAGCCGTCGGGGTGACGGCCCCCTTGGTCCATATCATCAGGGTCGTGACATCGCCAATCACCGTAAACGAGCCACCACAGCAGGCTGCAACCACGATGGCCGCACCGATATAGATCCGCTGGCGCCGATTGGCCAGCATACGACGCACTACCGTGAGCATAAGCACCACGGTGGTCAGGTTGTCGAGATTGGCAGAAAGCAGGAAGGTGATGAGTGCCGTTCCCCACAGGAAGCGGCGTTTGGAACGGGTATGCAGGAAGTCGCTGATGAAGTCGAAACAACCGTTGTCACTCAGCACCTCCACAATGGTCATGGTGCTGAGCAGATAAAGCACGATACTGCAGAAATAGGCCGAATGTACGGTGAAGGCATCGTGTACGGCTGCTTGCTGGTCGACACCCGAACAGAGATACAAAATCCAACCTACTACACCTGCAAACATGGCCGTCGTGGCCTTGTTCACGTGATTCAGATGCTCGCTGGCTATCAGCAAGTAGGCCAGCAACATCAGTACTACTATTACTACCGTCATACGTTACTCGTTTCCCGATTATTGACTACAAAGATACGATTTAGCAAGGGTAATCACAAATTTATTGGCAATTATCTCGGCAGACAGGGCTAAATTCAGGACTTATCGCTCCGTCCCACGATAACCTTTATCTTCACGATTCGACGCTCGTCAAGTTCCATGACCTCGAATGTCAGGTGCTGGAAGACGATCTTCTCGTGCAGTTTCGGAAACTCGCCCTTTATCTCCAGCAACAGGCCGGCCAACGTGTCTGCCTCGCCCTCAACCTCCTCGAAGAAGTCGTCGTCGAGCTTCATTAGGCGCAGGAAGTCGGTCAGCGGACACTTGGCATCAAAGGCATAGGTGTTCTGATTAAGCCGGACGTAGGGTTTCTCCGTGTCGTCGTACTCGTCGTCTATCTCGCCCACGATTTCCTCCAGGATGTCCTCCATCGTAACAATGCCGCTGGTGCCCCCGAACTCGTCGACCACGATGGCAATGTGTACCTTGTTCTGCTGGAAATCGCGCAGGAGGTCGTCAATCATCTTGGTCTCCGGCACGAAGTAAGGCGGACGGATGAGACTCTGCCAGCGGAAGTTGGCAGGCTTCGACAGGTGGGGCAACAGGTCTTTGATGTAAAGCACCCCCTTGATGTTGTCCTCCGTATCGCTGTACACGGGAATACGCGAATAGTTATTCTCGACAATACACTGCAACACCTCGGGATAGGGGGTCTTCATCTCCAGGTCCACCATGTCCACACGCGGCGTCATCACATCGCGCACGGTCTCACCGCCAAAGCGGATGATGCCCTGCAGCATCTGGCTCTCCTCGGCTATTTCCTGCTGGTCGGTCAGTTCCAGCGCCTGCTCCAGGTCGTCCACCGTCAGCGCCTCCGCCTCGTGGGCCATGATGCGCTCGGTCAGTCCCTTGCTACGCACCAGAACCGATGCGAAAGGATAGAAAACCTTGTTGAGCACAAGAAAGACGGGAGCTGCCATGCGACAGAAGGACAGGCGGTGCTGGGCAGAATAAATCTTGGGCATCACCTCCCCGAACAATAAGAGCAGGAAGGTGAGCACGACCGTCATCAACAGGAACTCGAGCCAATAGGCCACGCCAAAGTCAAAGATGCGGAGTAGGCCGTAGTTCAGGAGGTTGATGATGGCCACATTCACCAGATTATTGCTGATGAGAATGGTGGCCAGCAGGCGCTCGCTGTCCTGACGGAGCCGCAGAATCTTACTGTCGGCACGAAAGCGTTCTTCCTCTATTTCGCTCAAGTCGGCAGGCGAGAGACTGAAGAAGGCAATCTCCGAGGCTGATACGAAACCCGAACACAGGAGCAAGACCACGGCCACGCCGATAGCAATGAGGCTACTCGGGTCGGGTTGCGAAACCGTGATTTGTTGGAAGGCAGAAAAATCCATCAGAAGGGAGCAACATTGTCAGACTCCTCTGTCTGCACAGGGGCAGGAGCAGCATTCGCAGGCTGACCGTTAGCACTGCGTGGCGTGAGCATCTCCAGATTGTCGGCCCAGATTTCCGTCGTATAACGTTTCACTCCGTTACGGTCGTCCCAACTGCGGGTGCGCAACTGACCTTCGATGTAGAGTTTATCGCCCTTGTGGACATACTTTTCCACGGTTTCGGCCAAGCGGCGCCATACTACAATGTTGTGCCATTCGGTGCGCTCGGGCACCTGCGTGCCATTCTGCAGAGTATATGCACGTTCCGTAGTGGCCAGACGCAGGCTACCCACAGCCACCCCCTGCTCCACATAGCGCACCTCGGGCTCCGCACCCACGTTGCCGATAAGCATTACTTTGTTCAGTGACATAATATTTTACTTTAATGATTTACGTTTAAGTGTGACAAAGATACGAAGATTCTGCGACATGGCCAAACATTTTCCCTGAGATACTGCGAAATATAGGACGGGGCAAAGCACTCGGAGCGAATCGTGGCCTCGTTTCTTGCCAATCTCGGAAAAAATATATACTTTTGCATCAACTATGCGTTATTTATCTTCGTTATGAAAAAACTCGGACTCCTACCCCGTATCCTCATTGCCATCGTGCTGGGACTCGCCGTCGGTCAGTTCCTTCCACTGGACGGCGTCAGGGTATTTGCTACGTTCAACGGCGTGTTCAGCCAATTCCTCAACTTCCTCATTCCGCTCATCATCGTAGGGCTTGTCACTCCGGCCATCGGAGAGGTCGGTTCGAATGCCGGCAAACTGCTCATCGCTACAGTAGCTATAGCCTACCTCGATACGACACTGGCCGGACTATTGGCTTACGGAACAGGCATGGCACTCTTCCCCTCGATGGTGGAGGCCACACAACAGGGAGCCGTTATCGAGGAATCGACGACGGTAGCCCCGTTCTTCACCATCAGCATACCGGCCATGTTCGACGTGATGACTGCGCTCATTTTCTCCTTCCTGATGGGTCTGAGCATCGCCCATCTGCCCACAACAAAGACGCTGAAAGCCATCACGCTGGAATTTCGCGAGATAGTAACCAAGACCATAGAACGGGCCATCATCCCTCTGCTGCCGCTTTACATCTTCGGCATATTCCTAATCATGGCCGTCACAGGCGAAGCCTACCGCATCGTTCTGGTCTTTGCCAAAATCATTGTGGTCATCTTCGTGATTCACATCCTCATTCTGCTCTACGAGTTTACCATTGCAGCCATCATTGTGAAGAAGAATCCGTTCAGGCTACTCTGGACCATGCTGCCCGCCTACGCCACCGCCCTGGGCACCTCCTCGTCGGCAGCCACCATCCCCGTTACCCTGCAACAGACCATGAAGAATGGGGTTAGCAAGGACATTGCAGGCTTCACCATTCCCCTGTGCGCCACCGTCCACATGTCGGGCTCGGCCATGAAGATTACAGCCTGCGCCCTAACCATCTGCCTGCTGCAAGGCCTGCCCCACGACCCTGTGACATTCCTGAACTTCATCTGCATGCTCGGCATCGTGATGGTGGCCTCGCCTGGTGTTCCTGGCGGTTCCATCATGGCCTGTCTGGGCATTCTGGCCTCCATACTCATGTTCAACCCCGAGCAACAGGCACTGATGATAGCTCTGTACATAGCCATGGACTCCTTCGGCACAGCCTGCAATGTCACAGGCGACGGTGCCATCGCACTCATCGTGGACAGAATCTACTGCAAAGACATACCCCATAGCCATACAGAAAAAGACAAAGATATATGAAGCAAGCCATGATTTTCGCTGCAGGCCTGGGTACACGCCTGCAACCTCTGACCAACGACCGTCCAAAGGCGTTGGTGGAAGTGGCGGGGAAACCCCTGCTCGAACACGTCATCCTGAAACTGAAGCACCAGGGATTCCAGCACATCGTCGTAAATGTCCATCACTTTGGGAAAATGATTATCGACTTTCTACGGGTGAGCGACAACTTCGGGCTGGACATCCGGGTGAGTGACGAAAGCCAACTGCTACTGAACACGGGCGGAGGCATTAAGGCGGCACTGCCGCTGTTCGACCCCTCAAAACCCATCCTCATCCACAACGTGGACATCGCCAGCGACATGGACCTGGGACAGCTCTACCAGCAGGCCGAGGATATGGCAGCGACACACGGAGCCCTGCTCGTGACCAACCAGCGGAAGACGAGCCGTTTCCTGCTCTTCAACCACGAGGGGCTGCTACGCGGATGGCTGAACGAGAAACCTGAGGGCAACGTCGGCAAGGCCATGGGGCAGGAACCGGTAGAGGAACTGGAACGCTGGCCCTTCACAGGCATCCACGTGCTGATGCCCGGCATCTACGAGGCCCTGAAACAGTACCCCGACGACGTCTTCTCCATCATCGACTTCTATCTGTCGGCCTGCATCGAACACCGCATAGCAAACACCACCTTGCCACAAGACTGCCGATGGGTAGACTGTGGCAAGGTGGAAGCACTGGAACGGGCCCAGGAAATACTTGGTTAGGCCATATAAGGCACCTTCACGCAAACCTTACGCACGGGCTGTGGCTTACCGGCAACAGCCATGCAGGGTTTGTGGGCATCCGAGGGGAAGAACAACTGGTAGCTTGCGGGACTGACCACAACCTGGCGGGCATTGTCGGCATCGGCATAGAGGATGCAGTCACCCTCGACGTTGAACTCGCCCTGCGGCTCCAGCGCATCTTCCTTATTGGCAACATACACGGCTTCCTCGCCACGGCCCAACAACTGCACGTCGATGTAGCGGCGATGAAGTTCGTAGACATTCTTCAACTTGGTTTCGTACTCTGCCACATTGGCGTAAGCGCCCTCTCCTATCTCGTTGCGTCCCAACGGCAGGGCATTCAAGTCGGTCTTCTGTAACCATTCGGCAACCGCAAGCCACGTCTTGGGGCTGCGCTCAATCTGTTCGTCAAGTTTCTGTAAATCGTTGTCCTTTGCCACTGGCAATGTGCGCCAAAGCGCCTTGATGTCTGATGTATTCATGGTGTTTTCGATTAAATGTTGGTGCGAAGATACAAAAAAAAATCCCCCGCAGCACAACGCTACGGGGGATTTTTTATACAATTACGTCAAAATGTTACTTCACAAGCATCTTTTTGCCATTCAGTATGTAGAGACCCTTCGTGGGCTTCTGTACGCGCTGACCGGCGAGGTTGTAAATGGCGGTCTTGCCCTGACTGTCGGCAGTAATGCCCTTGACAGCATCGTACTCTCCACCACCGCGCTCGATGGTTAACCAAGAGATTTCCGACTTGTTCTCGGCATTGCCGCCGCGGTATATGCTCTGTACACCGATGCGGTCGTAGCTGGCCGTCTCAGAGTTGAAGGCTACGAAGATTTCACCTCCGTCGTGATCAAAGTCATAGTCATCGTCGAAGAGGTAGGGGACTTCAACCATATCAGCCTCCAGTTCATCGTACAAATCTGCTGCGAACTTGTACTCGCTTACCTTACCAGCCTCGTCGACAAAGAACTTATAGCTCAATTTTTCAGGAAGCAAGACTTCATCATTCGTGTCCACAAGAGGAATGCTGACGTAAACATAGCCGTAACCGTACATTTCATTCCAGTCTTCGAAATCGGTAACTTCAGGAGCAGCAGGCGTGGCAGCCTTATCCTCGGGCTTAATGATAGACACATTGCTCCAATAGTCATAGGCATCATCTAAGTTTCTGCTTCCAGCAGTGATTACCCAGTTTGTGGTCGTCAGCGTCTTGCGGTCTGCACTGAGGGTGAACTTCACGTCGCTCTCCGTTTCCCATTCATCGTCCGTACCCACGAAATACATATCATAGTCACCAAACAAGGACTCATACAGACCAAAGTACTGGCCGGTGGGTAGAGTGACCACATTACCGCTGACCGTACCCTTCACCCATGCTTCGGGTAAATAAGAGCAGAGGCCCTGGATATACACTTCCTTATTGGTATCGTCAAAGGCCACCTTACCCACAACGAGTACAGGAACCTCAACTTCGTTATCCTCTTCATCATAATCATAACCCTGGGCCTTGATTACATACATCTCCTCGGTCAAACCTTCGGGCACCTCAACGGTTTCGGTTTCTGCTGCCTCACCAGGGGTGAGGGTGAGATCAAGCCAGTAGTCATACCAACCTTCTTCACCCGTCGGATCGTCGCTCTCAGCATAGAAATAGTTTTCATTAAGGGTGAGTACACGAGTCTCGGCATCGAAGTCGAGCACCAGATTGGTAAGTATGTAATCATCACCAGACTCGTTCTCTGTATAGGGAAGCAGATAGTTCTCATAGTTGTCGTCGTCAAGCCCCATGTAGGTGGGAGGAATGATTACCTGCCCATCCGTCAATGTACCTTTTACAAAAGCATTAGGAACCCAGTACGACAAACCAGAGATGTAGACATCCGCTCCGTTGAAGGCCACCTCCACGGTCTGGCTGATGCTCTCTGCAACCCATTTTCCTTCTCCGGCAACAGCACCGGTTGCCTCCATAGCATACGATTCGGTCTGCAGGCCCTCGGGCAACACAACCACCTTGTAGTCTGTTGCGGCAGCTGCCTTGGCAACGCCTTTGGCCTTCTTAATGGGGGCATGCTTCACGTGCTTCACAGCCAGGGTCTTCTGTACACCCAGCGATACGGGAGCCTTGCGCACGTGGGGAGCCTTAGCACCCTGTGCAAACGATACTGCTGCAACAAGTACAGCAAGCATAAAAGCGTAGAAATTCTTCATACCTTAAAAACTTTAGTTAATAATTTAGTGAATAGAATGTCATTTTCGGGTTGCAAAGTTACGAAAATCGGGAGAAACGCCCAAGCGATCTCCCACTTTTTACCCAAAAAGGTATGTAATATCCATGAGAACGGGTGCCCCGCCCTCGTGTTCCACACGCCAGAGCACCTGATTGGTCTGCGGGGAATTAAGGGGACCGCGCTTGGCATCGTAGTGCCCTATTTTCACATAGTCGAAGTGCAGCAGGTCTATCTGTGAAGTTATTACATCCCGGCCGCTGTACCATGCCGTTTTGACATTGGAGTTCTCCTTTACCCAAGCCGCCAGCTGGTCCACCTCGGCAGGGGCCTGGTCGCCTCCCATGAAGCAGATGCAGGAAACACCGAAGTGACTCCTCAGCAGCGAGGCAATCACTTCGGTGGTAAGTTCTTCGCCTACATCCTCCCATAGATAGCGGCTGTGACATCCCTTACACTGTATGGGGCAGCCACTGATGCTTATGGCCAGGGTGATTTCGTCAGGTATTTCGGCGAAGACTTCTTTTACGTCAACAAATTTCATCCCAGATTACAACTATACGTGCGCTTGGCAGCCTCTATCTGACGGTCTCGGCCAAAGGCGGGAATGGGACGCAGATAGCCGATGATGCGGGTGTACTGCGTGATGTTTGTGCTTCCGCAGCAGGGACACACCTCCACGGGCTTCTTGATGATGTGCCCGCAGTCCTCGCACTTCGAGTTGGGGATGTTGAAGGTGTAGTACGACGTACCGTTCTGGATGGCAAAGTCCATCAGCTTCAGGTACTGTTCCTTCGACAGGTGGTCCTGCAAGTTGCAGTGCAGGGCGCTGCCGCCGTCAGTGAACTGATAGGTCTGACGGCCGTGCAGGATAAACTTGTCCAGCACGCGGGTCTCGTCGTGTGCGTCGTAGAAGTAGGAGTTGTAGAGATTCTCGTTCTCGGGCACCCAGTAGCCGTCCTCCTTGTCCCAGCGGTAGTTCTTTCCGCCCAGTCCCTCGGCAGGCACCACCTCGGAGTTGAACAGGAAGGGTTTCTTCTTGTCGTGAATGGAGTGGCGCTTGTTCTCTTCCTTGATGGTGCCAAGGATGAGCTGCAGGAACCTGATGTACTCGGGGTTGTTGTCCACCTTCAGGCCCAGGAAACGTGCTGCCTCGTTCAGGCCGTTGATACCGATGGTGCTGTACAGTTTGCTGATGTAGATGTAACCGCCATTCGAGGCCGCAAACATGCCGCGGTCCTCCATTTCGTAGAGCATGGTCTTGTAAGCAATGTGGTACTTGTAGACGCGCTCCAGGATATTGGTCAGATACAGGCGCAGGAAAGCGTAGAAGTCGTGGTCGCCCTCGGTGCCCTGTACGGTGCGCTTGGCATCCTGTACAATGCGGTTGACGTTGAGCGTTATCACGTTGCACGAACCCGTCATTACGCCCGTCAGACCCGAGGTGGGATTGAAGGTGTTCTCCGTCAGTTCGTTCTTCAGTCGGCAGCACGAGGCCAGCGAGTCGGCACTGTCCGAAATGTAGGTGAAGAACGAATGTCCCTCAGCATACATCTCGGCCGTGAATTCCTTATAGTCCTTGTCGATGATGTCCTTCGTTTCGGGGTCGTACACCATGGCCATGGTCTCGACGGGGAAGGTCAGCACCTGCTTCAGACGCAACTGGTTGAACCACTTCATGAACATGCGCTGCAGGGTGTCCACGGCCTTCCACTCGGGCTTGGTACCGTCGGGATAGCAAAAGTCAGCAAACAGCGACTGGAAATAGGTATGGTCGTAGTAAGAGACGTTGGTGAAGGGCGACTGGTAGGAGCGGTTGCCTGCAGGCTGGTTGATGCCCCAGATGAACTGCTTGAAGGCCTTCAAGATATGGTCGCGGACGGTGCGCTTTTGGCGGCAGCTATCGGTGGTGGCCACATCGTCGAGGTGGTCGTACCACTGCTCGCCGAACTCCGCAATGATGTAGTGGTTCAGCACCACGAAGTATTCGCCAAAGGCGACAGCACCTTTACACTGGGAGGAGAGCAGGAAGGTCAGGTTGGTAATCTGGCCGGAGAACGACTGCAGGTCGTTTGGCGGCCCCGGAGTCACCCCGTCGATGTTGCCTACACCCTCGGTCATCAGGGGATAGAGGCTGACAGCCATGCAATACTGCTTCAGCACGGGAGTCGATGCTTCGTCGTGGGTGTAGATGATATGGTGGTTCAGGTCCTGTTCGTACTGCTTGGCCACCTCGGGGTACATCTGGTTCAGCTTGTCCTTCATGCGCTGACGCTGGATGACGCGGTTGGTCGTCTTGTACACCTCGCCTTCCAGGTTGGCCACGTTCTTCATCGTGACGTTGGCGTTGGCATCCGTCTCACTGGCCGTAGCAGCATTGTCGTCGCTGCGACTGTATTCGTTCATGTAGTCGATGCGCTCCTTGATAAAGCGGGCCTCGGCATGCTGCTGACGATACAGGATGTACGACTTGGCTTCCTTGTAGTAGCCGTTCTGCATCAGCGCCAGTTCCACACGGTTCTGGATTTCCTCCACCGTGAAGCCGTCGCGCACCGAGATGCTCTCACTCAAGTCGGTGGCCACGCTCTTTATCTTCTCGTCGTCCATGTTCGACTGTGACTGGACCGACTGGAAAGCACCCACTATGGCACTCTTAATTTTGGCTCTGTTGAACTCCTCCTTCGAGCCGTCTCTCTTGATTACAATCATGATATATTAGGGTATTAAAATTCTTTTTACCGCGAAACGACTACAAAGTTAATACACTTCCGTGAATTATCCAAAACAAAACACAAAAATCACTATCAAAAAATGAAAGTTTTCCAAAACAAAAACCTAATTCGCTATTATTTAGCAAATTAGGTAATTTACACTATAGCAAAAGTTTCCCAAAAAGTTATTTCATGCTGTAAGTGCGTTTGTTTCAACGGACAACATTTATCCCGATTTAATGACTCCGGAACAACCACTTCGAGTTGTCACTTTCAGGGTCGTATTCAGCCAGTGTCGGCGTGCTGTCGCCAACGGCATATAACGCGAGTTTTTTGTTCAATCCCGACTGCCCTGGAATGCATTTGGGCATAATGCGGAATGTCCCATCGGTGAGTTGTTCGATGCGCCACAGCTGTTCATCAGCACCCGTAAACTCGGGCACACTTTTCACCTCCCTATCGGCTGTAGCCGTCAGCGTGCGGCCGGTTCCTTCTATGCTGATGCGCCAGTATGGTCCACCCAGATATCCACCTGCTTCGGGAACGGGCGTGACAGTCCACCGCTGGTGAGGACGGAACATATAGTCGCCCAGGCGCACCGCAATGTCACCCTGCGGCCAACCACCCACGACATCCGCCAGCTTCTGGTTTTCGACAGGCAGTACCGGTTTATTGGGGTCTACGCGCCACCACGCCTGGCGGTCTTGCTGGATGCGCACAAAGTCGACAGCCAGCTCCAGGGCATAACCACGCCGTTGCGACTCTATTTCGAAGGTACCGCCCTTGAAGCGGTCACCTGCCACAGGCCAACCGTTCTTCCATAACAAAGGACGCAGACCAAGGACGCTGCGACCGCCCTGGTCGAAGTCTGCCTCGTAGTGACACGACATCACCTCAACGCCCTCATCGATAATCGTCCGGCCGAAGTGGCCTGGACCGGCCAAGCGGTCACCTGCGGCCAGCACCATTTTGCCGCCTCCAGCCATCATGTCGCGGCCTACATTGTCGAGATATGGCCCCGTCACCGACCTTGAGCGGCCTACTACTATATTATAGGTAGAGTTCACCCCGTCGCAACAAGTACCATGAGTGCCCAAAAGATAATACCATCCGTCGCGATAGATGAGGTCCGAGGCCTCACAGTCGATGGCAATATCCTTCTCCTTGTTACCCTTCACACGATAACCCGTCTTGGGATCGAGTTCGATGAGACGGATGGTGCCAAAGTAGGTGCCGTAGCTGACCCACATGCGCCCCGTAGTGGGGTCGAGCAATATGCCGGGGTCGATGGCATCCTGGTCTTCCATACCGTCGCTCGAACAAACCTCAACAGCAGTACTCCACTTAAAGTCGGGGCTCTTCGGATCGAGGGTCTTGTTCCACATGGTGAGAATACGTCCGTTGTGACCGCCGCCCAGACCACCACCGGTGGCACCATAGATGCAGAGGTAGCGGTCACCTATCTTGATAACATCGGGAGCAGCACCGCCACCCGGACGGTCACCGCCTTCCCGCCATGTCCAGCCATCGTCAGAGACAAGGCCTCCCCCACCCGTACCAAAGGTGTAATACCGGCCTTCGCATTCGGCAATGGTCGACGGATCGTGAATATACGGTTGTCCAACTTGAGCGTTAACGGCTGTAGCAATAGCCAGTGTCGCAAGGATTGTATGTAGGCGTTGCATAATTATTTGCTGTTGTTGATTGTGAAGTTAGTTACAGGGTTACCTTTCTCGTCGAGGAAGCGTACGCAGAAGTCGCTCATGCCCGGGCCGTTAATGACAGCACCTCTCAGGATGTTGCGACCCTTCTTCAGGGTTAGACGGCGCGACAGGCAGTCGTCCTTCACCATGCGACGGTCACCGCTGAGCAGGAGCACCTCCTCGCCGTCAAGCCACCACATAGAGGCGGAGTTGGAACCTACGGCCAGACGCACGTCAGGGATATCCTCCGGGCAATCGATGACGGTGACAGCCCAGAAGAGGACGCCATAGACCTTCGTGCCCCATTTCTCGGCAAAGCGGAACAACTTGACGTTGAAGTTCTCGCTGTCCAAGGCGTGCCACGTCAGGGTCTGCTTGACGGTCTTCACTTCAGGCACTGCAGGAGGTGCAGCCTGTCCACGGCCAAAGCCTGCGGGAGCCTGTTCTTGTTTGAATACGGCAGTTATTTTCTGGCCGTCCTTCGGAAGCATCGTCTGCTGCCCCTTGAAGTACTCCCTGTAGAAGTGCTCGCGCAGATAGCTGTCGGTAAAGACGGTATTGCCGCTGTTGGGCTTGTCGATGGGTTCCAGCAGCATCCAACGGCGAATGAAGCCCTCCTCGTCGGGCTTGGCAGGAGCAGCAGCGGCAGGCGAGAAATACTTCGGACGGTTCTTAAATTGTACCCAGTCCACGGAGAGGGCACCATCGCCTTCGTTGGTAATGACAAGGTCGGTGACACCCGTTGGCGTATATTCCAGCGTAGCGGTCTGCGAGAGCCACTGGTTGCGCATATCGCGACGGAAGCGGCTCATGGCAGGGGCACCACCAGCGGGCTCTTCGGGCTTCACTACCAGCTTGATGCGAGCAATGACCTTACCCTTGGCACTCTTCTCACGAACACAGAATTCCGTGTTGTCTGCAGCCTTGACACTGATGAGCATATACCCGTCGGAAAGGCAACTGAAATCCACGTCGTTGTACTTCATCCAACTGCCTTTCTGAGGCAGGGTGGCCTGACCTCCGAGCTGATAGTTCGTAGTGTCGACATACGCTGTGCTGACGTCTGCAGAAGCCTCGCTGAAGCGGTCAATCTCGATTTTCTCTGTTGCCTTGTTGATACCCACGCCGCGCATGGTGGGCTTCACCTCCTGGATGGTGCCGTCGGGATTGAAGAACAACTTCTCTATCTGGACAGAACGACGCTTGTCATCCTTCGGCGCGAAGAAGTTGTGGTGATAGAACAGATACCACTGGCCCTTGTAGTTGACGATGCTATGATGGTTCGTCCAACAGCCGTTGGCGTGCTCCGCCATGATAAGCCCCTTGTATTCGTAGGGTCCCATCGGGTTCTTGCTCATCGCATATCCGAGGACCTCGGTATTCTCCCTCACGTATGGATACGTCAGGTAATAGTTGCCGTTGTACTCAAATGCAAACGGACCTTCCGCCTGACGGTTCGGCAGACCTTTGAGACAGTTCACGCCGTACATCTCAAACTCACGCTCATCCCACTTGACCTTTTCCTTCGGGGTGTCGTCGGCAAGCTCTTTCATGTTGGGCTTAAGTTTGGCACAACGTCCAGCGCCCCAGAAGATGTAGGCATTGCCGTCGGAGGCCTGAAGCACGCAGGGGTCAATACCACCGATTCCCTTAATTGGCTCCGGTTCAGGCACGAACGGCCCCTCCGGACTGTCTGCTATGGCCACACCTACAGCAAATCCCTTGCCGTCTTTTGGAGCGGAGGGGAAATAGAAATAATACTTCCCGTTCCTATAAATGCAATCGGGCGCCCACATAGAATAGGAATCAGGTCTCACCCAGGGTACTTTGTTCTGGGAAACAATCACACCGTGGTCAGTCCAATCCGTAAGGTTCTCCGACGAGAAGACATGATAGTCTTCCATACAGAACCAGTTCTGCCGCTGTCCTGCGGGAGGCACGATGTCGTGCGAAGGATACAGATACACACGGTCATTGAAGACCCTTGCTGTCGGGTCGGCCGTAAACTGATTGCGGATGATTGGGTTCTGGGCCACCATCCACGACGGCAGGCACAGAAGCATTGTCAAGGCTACACGTTTCATGAATATATTAAATTATCATCGCAAAATTAGTCAAAAATTCGCACTTTCCTCACATTGCGCGCATAAATATGCACCCATGAGACCCTAACAAAAGTATATGAGACCATTAAAGGGATAGCAACGAAAAAAGCCTCCCGGAAGGAAGGCTCTCGTTGCGGTGCGTACGGGACTCGAACCCGTGACCCCATGCGTGACAGGCATGTATTCTAACCAAGCTGAACTAACGCACCCCAAAACTTAAAAGGAGAATGTGAGCGGCAAACGAGACTCGAACTCGCGACCCCGACCTTGGCAAGGTCGTGCTCTACCAACTGAGCTATTGCCGCAGAATAGGAAAGCGGTGCGTACGGGACTCGAACCCGTGACCCCATGCGTGACAGGCATGTATTCTAACCAAGCTGAACTAACGCACCGTTTTCAGTAAGTCAAAGAAGTGGGTGGTGATGGATTCGAACCACCGAAGGCGTAAGCCAGCAGATTTACAGTCTGCCCCATTTGGCCACTCTGGTAACCACCCTCGCACAATCTGCTGCTTGCACACTAAAGAAAGTGACTCCTGCGGGATTCAAACCCACAACCTTCTGATCCGTAGTCAGATGCTCTATTCAGTTGAGCTAAGGAGCCATTCTTCAATCTTTCAATCTTCAGGTGGGCGCTGAGGGATTCGAACCCCCGACCCTCTGCTTGTAAGGCAGACGCTCTGAACCAACTGAGCTAAGCGCCCTGTCGAAACCTCTGTTTCTCTTTTGCGGGTACAAAGGTACGACTTTTTCCTGTACTACCAAAACTTTTCCAGGTTTTTTTTCAAAATTTCTTCATTTACCTCGTTTTATCGCTCGGATTTACCTTTCAAGAGGCCTCTGCGGCGACTTACCTCGTAGTTACGTCCGACCGTCAGTTTCGGTTCTTCAGGCGAGACTATCGTGATGCAAACGTTGGTCTGCTCCTTGTCGTCCACCTCATGACGCGACCTGATTTTCAGTACGCCGTTTTCGATGGACCATTCAATATTTTGTGCTGCGATGCTATCCTTGCTGCGAACCCCTACCTCGTAGTTGTCGCCGCTAACAAAGCGAACACAAGCAGGCACATTCACATCCACGCCTTCGAAAGGCTTAATCTCTACATTCTCGTTTGCGTAACCGGCAGCTACCATCATGATGGCGCTTGCCAAAATCATCATCTTTTTCATCGTTTCAATCTTTTTACCTTAATTAGTGTTTTAGTTATTCTAACCGCCCCTCGCCAGGGGCTTTCTGTCTGATGACGGTGCAAAGGTAGTGCCTTTTTCCAACCTATGCCAAACAAAAATATGTTTTTTAGCATAAAATTGGCCGTTTATTGATATTCGTCAAGACCCGTCTGCCATTGTGACACACTACAGGGCCGTTTTGTCAAAATGACATCCTTCTATGCGCGCGCATATTATATATATGATATGTGCGCGCCTACGCACGTGCGCACACGTTAGTAGGTTGCAGCTCCATCGACGCGTCGTTGGAGGTCAGACGATACTATGGTTGGAGCCTCAACGACGTATCATTGAAACCCAATCCATACGTTGACGAGATTTAGCCTTCTGGAAACAAAGATATAGGGACTTATTGAGGTAGCCAAATTTTATCTCAAAAAGGCTAATGCAATAATACAGGGATAACCGCTGTTGGAGGAAGCAAGTTTGCGTCCATATTTAGAGACAAAAGTGAAAAAAAACTTAAATAAATTTGGTAGGCCAATCACTTTTTTGTATCTTTGCGGCCGAGTTTGTATCAACATAAAGTCTAACTCTATTAATTACTTAAACAAATTTATTTACAAAACATGGCAGATTACAAAAATGTCGCACCTCTGGAAGGTTTCGATTGGGAAGCCTATGCCAACGGTGATGCTCAGAGCGGCGTGAGCCGTGAGGCACAGGAGAGCGCCTACGAGGGTTCTCTGAACAAAATTGACGACCATAAGGTCGTTGACGGAAACGTTATTTCTATTAACAAGCGCGAAGTTGTCGTCAACATCGGCTCGAAGAGCGACGGCATCATTCCCGCCAGCGAATTCCGCTACAATCCCGACCTGAAGGTTGGTGACACCGTTGAGGTTTACATCGAGAACCAGGAGGACAAGAAAGGCCAGCTGATTCTGTCGCACAAGAAGGCTCGTGCAAGCCGCTCTTGGGACCGTGTCAACGAGGCTATGGAGAAGGAAGAAATCATCAAGGGCTACATCAAGTGCCGCACGAAGGGTGGTATGATTGTCGACGTATTCGGCATCGAGGCCTTCCTGCCCGGCTCGCAGATTGATGTTAAGCCTATCCGCGACTACGACATATTCGTGGGAAAGACAATGGAGTTCAAGATTGTGAAGATCAATCAGGAGTACAAGAACGTCGTTGTCAGCCACAAGGCTCTCATCGAGGCCGAAATGGAACAGCAGAAGAAGGAAATCATCTCGAGACTGGAGAAGGGTCAGGTGCTGGAAGGTACCGTCAAGAACATCACCTCCTACGGTGTATTCATCGACCTGGGCGGCGTAGACGGTCTGATTCACATCACCGACCTGAGCTGGGGCCGCGTAAGCGATCCTCGCGAAATCGTTGAACTGGACAGCAAGATCAACGTCGTTATCCTCGACTTCGACAACGAGAAGAAGCGCATCGCTCTGGGTCTGAAGCAGCTGACCCCACATCCCTGGGATGCACTGGATCCCAACCTGAAGGTGGGCGACCGCGTGAAGGGCAAAGTTGTCGTTATGGCCGACTATGGTGCATTCGTCGAGATTGCTCCGGGCGTAGAAGGTCTGATCCACGTCAGCGAGATGTCTTGGAGTCAGCACCTGCGCAGCGCTCAGGACTTCATGAAGGTAGGCGACGAGGTAGAAGCCGTCATCCTGACCCTCAACCGCGAGGAGCGCAAGATGTCTCTGGGCATCAAGCAGCTGAAGGAGGATCCCTGGCAGAACATCGAGGAGCGCTATCCCATCGGTTCGAAGCACACCGCTCGCGTACGCAACTTCACCAACTTCGGTATCTTCGTTGAGATCGAGGAGGGCGTAGATGGTCTGATTCACATCAGCGACCTGAGCTGGACCAAGAAGATCAAGCACCCCAGCGAGTTCACCCAAATCGGTGCCGAACTGGAGGTTTGCGTACTGGAGATTGACAAGGCTAACCGTCGTCTCTCTCTCGGCCACAAGCAGCTGGAGGAAAACCCCTGGGATGTATTTGAGACCATCTTTACGGTCGACAGCATCCATGAGGGCACCATCGTTGAGCTGCTTGACAAGGGTGCCGTCATCCAGCTGGAGTACGGTGTAGAAGGCTTCGCCACTCCCAAGCACCTCGTGAAGGAGGATGGCAGTCAGGCTCAGCTGAACGAGAAACTGCAGTTCAAGGTTATCGAGTTCAACAAGGAGAACAAGCGCATCATCCTCAGCCACAGCCGCATCTTCGAAGATGTACAGCGTGCCGCTGCCCGTGATGCCAAGAAGGACAAGGCTCCTCGCGCTGCGAAGAAGGCTTCTGAGACTCCCGTTATCCAAAACCAGGCTGCCAGCACCACCCTGGGCGACATCGACGCTCTGGCTGAACTGAAGGCCAAGATGGAAGGCGAGAAGTAATTTCTGAATTGAAAGTTGAAAATTGAAAGTTTCAAGTTCAACTTACAATAACAATTAGAGAAGGAGCACATACAGCGTGCTCCTTTTCTTAACTCGTCCAATAATTCTCAACTTTCAACTTTCAATTTTCAATTTTCTCACGGTGGAACCATTTGAGCTATACATACTCGGCTGCGGCAGTGCCAACCCCACGCAGCGACACCTGCCGGCCTGCCAGGTCCTGTCGACACGAGGCAAGCTATTCATGGTGGACTGTGGCGAGGGCACACAGACACGCTTTGCCCGCATGGGACTGAGCATACAACGCGTAGGGCACATCTTCATCTCGCACGCCCATGCCGACCACAGTCTGGGACTGCCGGGTCTCATCTGCACCATGAGTCTGCTCGGCCGAACCTCGCAACTGCACATCCACGGTCCCAGGGAGCTGGAAGCCTACCTGCAGACCTCCATGCAGACTTTCTGCCCGGAGCCGGACTTCCAAGTGCTGTTCCACCCCGTTGATACCGCCCGTCATCAACTCATCTTCGAAGACCGCAGCATCGAGGTCTGGAGTCTGCCCCTGCGCCACCGCGTACCCTGCTGCGGCTACCTGTTCCGCGAGAAGCCTGGGCTGCCGCACATCCGCCGCGAGATGATTGATATGTACGAGATTCCCGTCAGCCAAATCAACAACATCAAGGCCGGCCAGGACTGGACACTGCCCGACGGCACCGTGGTGCCCAACAGCCGCCTTGTCACTCCGCCCTCCCCCACCCGCAGCTATGCCTACTGCAGCGACACGGCCCCATTGCCCAGCCTGGTGTCTCAGATAGAGGGCGTGGACCTGCTCTTCCACGAGGCCACCTACTACAAGGATGACGAACTGCGTGCCCGTCAGACCTTCCACAGCACCTCCGTCGAGGCGGCACAGACAGCTCTGAACGCCCGCGTTGGCCGCCTGTGCATCGGACACTACTCCGCCCGCATCAAGGACGAGCAGCAACTCCTACGCGAGGCCCAAGCCGTGTTCCCCAACACCATCCTCGCCGACGAAGGCCTGCATCTCAGCATCTAAAAGCCTATAATTATCCGATTTGGATAATCTTTTTTGGATAATTATTTGGGCGTATGAGTTAAAACGTGTATCTTTGTCGCGTGAAACCATGCTTACCTGTTATGATTGAGAATCCTTTCATCACCTTTGGCTACGAGTCGGCTGCCTATTTTTGCGACCGCAAAGCAGAGACCCGCGAATTGGTCACCATGCTGACAAATGGCAACCATGCAGCTCTGATTTCTCCGCGTCGCATGGGCAAGACGGGGTTGATACGCCACTGCTTTGCACAACAGGAGATACAGGACCGATACTACACCTTCTTGATTGACATCTATGCCACCAAGAACCTGCAGGACATGGTCTATCGCATGGGACAAGACATAGTGAACCGTCTGAAGCCGCGCGGCCAGTCGGCCATCGACGGTTTCCTGCGCTTTGTGACCTCGCTGCGCACAGGCATATCCTTCGACGGACAGGGCAATGCCAGTTGGAATGTCGGAGTGGGAGACATCAAATCACCCAGTTTCACCCTGGAAGAGATTTTCAACTATCTGAAAGCTGCAGACCGGAAATGCATCGTCGCCATCGATGAGTTCCAGGCCATAACGAACTATCCAGAGCAAAATGTCGAGGAACTGATGCGAACATACGTGCAAGACTGCCGGAATGCCGTATTCATATTCTCCGGCTCGCAAAAGAGCATGATGAGCGAGATGTTCTCATCGCCGGCTCGCCCCTTCTATCAGAGTGTTTCACTGATGTTTCTGAAGCCTGTGGCCTTATCGGAATACGAGGTGTTTGCCAAGAGGCATTTCGAAAGGGCCGGAAAACAGATTGCAGATGATGTGGTGAGGGCAATCTACGAGAGATTCGACGGCACGACCTGGTATCTCCAGAAGGTGCTCAACCAGCTCTTTGCCACAAAGGACAGCGTCGTTGCAAGTGACGTTGACGAGGCAGTACAGCAAATCATCAATCAGAACGAAGAGGCCTACAAGGATGTACTCTATCAATTGACGGCCCGTCAGCGCGACCTGCTTGTCGCAGTCAGCCGCGAAGGCAAGGCCAAGCAGATAACCGGGATGGCTTTTGTCAAGCGTCACCACCTCACTTCTGCCAGCAGCGTACAAAAGTCTTCCCAGTCGCTCATGGAAAAACAGCTGTTGACCAACCAGCAGGGCATCTACGAGGTGTACGACAAGTTTCTGTCGGAATGGCTCCGAAAGAGCTGAGTATGTCCGTTTCCCTTTGGATTTTTTTGATTTAGACCAAATTATTTCCTTGGATTTTTTCATTTTAAGGCAAATTATTTGTTTGGATTTTTTCATTTTAAGGTGTCCAAGGGGGCATGAAAAGTCTTTGGGACTATATGCGTGAGCGGAAACTGTCACAGGCCATCCGCTGCTCTCTGGAGAATTTCGGTGAGTTCGACTATGTCGATGAGCGGGCAGAAGGTGCCGTCAGGCACGTCCGCGTCTTCCCGCTATATGCTATCAGAGGCATATCGTACCCTTAACCCACAAAAAAAATGGTGAGAAATTTGGCATTTTGCTCACTTAATCGTATCTTTGCAGCGGATACTCGGTGGAGTATGCAGGTGCGAAAGTTTACTTCCACCTGTCGCTGGTGCCCGACGATGAACGAGTTCTTCAAGTCGTAGACGGATGACTCGCCCCTGCTGATTAATCCATAAAACAGAACTATAATCCATAAAACAGAACTAGTATGAAGAAAACTTTTTTATTTATGATCTTCATGATGATGGGGATATGGTGTGTGACAATGACATCGTGCGGCGGAGACGATCCGGCACCCACGCAGCAGACGGGGAACGACGACAAGGAGGAAGGGAATGGAACTACTGACAACTCTGACAATCCTAACAAACCTGATGAGACAGTGAAGTACCAGTACGTTGACCTCGGCCTACCCTCTGGCACGCTGTGGGCAACGTTCAACGTCGGTGCCACGAAGCCCGAAGAATCTGGAGACTACTTTGCCTGGGGAGAGACTGCCAGCGATGGGAAGATTTACAAGGGCGACGATGACCAAATCATCAAGAACTATTTCGACTGGCCCTCTTACAAATACTGTAACGGAGGTGAAAGCGACTTTGAGTTGACGAAGTATTGTCAGGATAAGTTTTACGGCTACAGAGGCTTCACTGACGGCAAAACAGAACTCGATTTGGCCGATGACGTCGCCTACAATAAATGGGGAATGGGCTGGCGTATGCCGAGTAGCAGCCAGATGGAGGAACTTATCGACGGCAGCTATACCACTTTGGAGTGGACGGTGCTGAACCATGTAGCCGGCCTGAAGATAACGGGCAAGAAGAACGGGAACTCCATATTTCTGCCTGCTGCTGGGCATCGCGTCATCTTTAAGCTCGCCGACAAGGATACGGTATGCCATTACTGGGCACGTTCGCTATACACCAACCAACCGAGCTTTGCTTTCAACCTTGTGTTCGGCTCGGATGGAGGTCACGCTGATTACATCACCCGACGCTGTTACGGCCTGAGCGTCCGCCCTGTACGCAACCAGTAGCCTCTTGTAATTCCCGTCTGCTGACGGGCAACTTCATGCAGCAGGTCTTTCCTTGGAAAGATCCTCCCCGCGCCACTGCATAGTTCAATATAGTTTCCGTTGCTGTCATATCCCTGTTTGCAGCTGCAAAATCGTTTCGTAACATTCGATTTTAGGTTGGTTGGTTAATACTAATGTTTCTCTTCACTCTATAGTATTGTCTGTGCACGGACATTACATGGACGTGATGGAGAAGAGTTTCCATATAGTGAGGGTGAAGCCCTTCTTCAGAAATCTCGAAAAGGAACTGGTGAAGATGCCGATGACCTATTTCCTTGACTCTGGTATGAGGAATGTACTGCTCAACAACTTCCAGCCATTCATTTTTAACCCCAACAAGGGGCAGACGTGGGAAAACTACGTCTTTCGCATTTTGGTTGACAAGTATGGAGTGGACGAAATACGCTTCTGGCGAACCACCGACAAGAAAGAGGTGGACTTTGTACTGCCTATGCTCACCCCTCCACTGGCATACGAAGTGAAGAGCAACACACATGCCGCCGACCTGAATAAGTACAAAACCTTTCGTGAGGCCTATCCCGACTTTCTGTTCCGCTTTTTCTGTCTTGAGCCCTTCACCGAAGATGTGCTACGGACGTAGAACGTAGGAAAGAACAAAAAATTTGCAGAAATAAGGAAAAATATTTGGAGGTTAGGAGAAAAAAACATAACTTTGTCGTTGTAAACGATAAAATACGCGCAGAAAGGTATGACAAGAAGACTACAAATCATGGCATTGAGCCTGCTCCTGATGGGCGCTCCCGTGAGCTTGATGGCTCAGAGCGACCGTGAGGAGGTGGATACCGAGATGTCGGCCGTCAGCCTTTCCGTATCGGGATCCAAGGTACGCGTATCGGGTGCTGAAGGGCAGACGCTTGAGGTCTACAACCTGACGGGAACCAAGGTTGCCACCATACACTTGGATAGCAACGAGAAGACGGTGACGCTGAATCTGCAGCGCGGCTGCTACATACTGAAGGTGGGCAAGGTGGTGCGCAAGGTCTCCATCCGCTAACCTCGCTCCCACCATGCGTCGCAGTCCGTCGACCTCCGCTTCCAATTTTCCTTCTTACGTTTCTCATCTCTGTGTAGCATGAAAAGTATCGACGAGAAACTGCTGATAGCTCAACTGCAAGACGAAAGCACGAGGGATGCTGCCTTCGCGACGCTTGTGGATGCCTACAAGGAGGCGCTCTACTGGCAGATACGCCGCATGGTGGTCAGCCACGACGACGCCGACGACGTGCTACAGAACACCTTCATCAAGATATGGACGGGGCTACCCTCCTTCCGCGGAGAGAGTAAACTGAGCACGTGGATCTACCGCATTGCCACGAACGAGACGCTGAACTTCCTGGAACGTCAGCGCCAACCGGCCATGAGCTTGGACGACAACGACAATAACACGGCACTGTCGCTGCAGAGCGACCCGTACTTTGACGGCGACGAGACGCAAGCCCAGCTGCAAGCGGCCATTGGACAGTTGCCGGCCAAGCAGCGACAGGTGTTCATGCTGAAATATTATGAGGACATGAAATACGAGGACATGAGCGAGGTGCTGAAGACCAGTGTCGGTGCCCTGAAAGCCTCCTATCACCATGCCGTGAAAAAAATATGCAACTTTTTTGAGCGACTGGATTAAACCATTTGCCCTTCGAACCATCAAACAGACAAGAGAACCGACAGAACTATGATGACAAAAGAAGAAAAACGGATAACCGAGCTCGCTGGACAGCAGAATCCCTTCCGCGTACCAGAGGGTTACTTCGAGGGTTTCAACGAGCGCCTCATGACCCGCCTACCCCGGACGGAGAAGGCCCGGACGATTCCCCTCCGTAGCCGACTTTGGCGCTATGCCGCAGCCGTAGCTGTCATTCTGGGTGTTGGTTCGGCACTGTACTGGAATCACGATACACGTTCGGCGATGGCCTACTACGAAGAGAGCACCCTGGAGCAGTACTACAACGAGGCGCTCGACTATGCAATGGTGGACAACATGGAGATTGCTGCGTACCTGACAGAAGCGGAGTGAGATTGAGAAATTGAGAGATTGAAAAAATGAGAAAATGAGAAGGCTGACTACAATCATAGTGATGGGGCTGCTGGTGGCGCTGCCCGTACTGGCACAGAACGACAGGCGTCCGCGCTTCAACCCCGAAGAGTTCAAGGCCAAGCTGGAAGCCTATGTTGCCCAGCGTGCGTGCCTGACGCAGGACGAGTGCGAAAAGGTGTTCCCCATCTACCACGAGATGAAGGAAAAGAAACGCGAACTGCAAAAGCAGGAACACAAGCTAAAGTCCAGCACCTCGAAGACGGATGCCTCGGAGAAGGAATATCAGGACGCACTGAATCGCATCGCTCAGCTGCATATCGAGAGTGCCAAAATAGAAAACCAGTACTACAAGAAGATGTGCAAGGAAATCCCGGCTAAGAAAGTCTACGGCATCCTCCTTGCCGAAGATGTCTTCCACCGCGAAATGCTGAACCGATTCAATCAAGGGCAAAATAAACAAAAACACAAACCCTGAACCATACGGGACCTACCCCACCCTCCGGAACCTCTATCCTCCAAAGTTTTTTTTTATAAATATGTTGCTTTGTTGTATTTCCTGCTTTGGAGAGATTAGAGGTTCCGCTTCGCTTCATTCCATAGGGTATCCATCTCGCCCAGCGTCATATCCCTGAGGTTGCGCCCCTGCTCCTTGGCCTTCGCCTCTACGTAATTGAAACGACGGATAAACTTCTGGTTTGTGTGCTCCAGCGCATTGTCAGGGTTAATGTGGTAGAGGCGAGCCATGTTAATCAGGCTGAACAGATAGTCGCCAAACTCCTCCTCGCTCTTCTGCCGGTCGCCTTTCTCGATTTCGGCACGCAGCTCGCCCAGCTCCTCCTGCACCTTGTCCCAAACATCCTCGCGCTGTTCCCAGTCAAAGCCCACATTCCGGGCCTTCTCCTGTATGCGTTCGGCCTTGATGAGCGAAGGCAATGCCGTCGGCACACCTGAGAGTACCGTCTTATTGCCGTCCTTCTCCTGCTGCTTGATTAGCTCCCACGACTTCAGCACGTCGCCAGCCGTCTCGGCCACAGCATCGCCATAGACATGGGGGTGGCGGAAGATGAGTTTGTCGCACAGTTTGTGGCAGACGTCGGCAATATCGAACTGTCCCTTCTCGTCGCCTATCTTGGCGTAGAAGCACACATGCAGCAGCACGTCGCCCAGTTCCTTGCAGATGTCCTGTACGTCGTCCTTTATCAGGGCGTCGCACAGCTCGTAGGTTTCTTCTATCGTGTTCATTCGCAGGCTTTCGTTGGTCTGCTTACGGTCCCACGGACACTTCTCTCTCAGTTCGTCCAGCACGTCGAGCACCCGCCCGAATGCGGCCATCTTTTCTTCTTTTGTATGCATAGCGAGTGCAAAAATACAAAAACAACTTTCAACTACCAACTTATTATTGTATCTTTGTAGCAAAATTCCGAATAATTATGTGGTTCAAAAGCAAAAAAAGCAAGTTTGCCCGTCGTATGACATGGCGCATCATCTTTATTTTCGCGATTTGTAATATATTGATTTTCGGTTTGGTACTTCTGACTGTCATCGCAGGAGAGAGGGTGCAGTCCGAGATGCATGTCCGCGATCTGATAAACGACATCAACGGACAGATGGAAACCGTAGTAACGAAAGTCGAGGTGTCGGCACGCAACAACGTTACCGAGATAGAGGAGAATCTGAGTAGCCCGGACAAGGTGATGAAGACCCTGGAGAAAGAGCTGAAGATGAACCCCCACTATTCGGGATGCTTCGCAGCATTCGAGGCGAACTACTATGCTGCCCAGGGACGGTGGTTCGAGCCCTATGTGTTCTACCGCGACAGCACTCACATCGAGTGCAAGCAGATAGGATCGGCCACACACGACTACCTCCAACGCGAATGGTTTGTCAAGGGACTCGAGAGCGAAGACGGGTACTGGTCAGAGCCGTACTACGATAAGGACATTTTGAAGACCATGCTCTGTTCATACATACGCCCCATTCACGACCACAACGGACGGAAGATTGGCGTTTTCGGCGTGGACATACCCCTGGAATGGCTTTCTAACCTTATGCAGGACCGGATGAAGGCTCAATTTCTCTACGATGCCTTCAATTTCTCGGAGGATAAAGACGAGGACCGCGCATTCTATAGTTTCATTATCGGGCACAACGGGCAGTACATTGCACATCCCAATAAGGACAAAATCCTCAAGGACAGCTACGAGGAAACCGTCAAAGCAACAGCGGACACGCTGGACGATGCGGTATATCGAAATATGCTTGCTGGCGAGAGCTCCATGCTCGACAAGATAAAGGCATACGACAGCACCTTCTACATCAGCTATGCCCCGATAAAGCATACCGGCTGGACAGTGGCCGTCATGGAACATTGGACGGTTGTCTACATCTGGGCCATTGCCCTCAGTATCTTCATACTGCTAATCGTTATATTAGGCGCTCTAATCGTCTTCTTCACCACACAATTCACCATCTGGCATTCCACAAAACCGCTACGCTATCTCACCGAGTCGGTGAACGAGATTGCACAGGGCAACTTCGACACGCCACTGCCCGCCATCCAGCACAACGACGAGATTCGCCAGCTACGCGACTCGTTCGAGGTCATGCAACACTCTCTGGCCAACTACATGGAGGAGCTGAAACAGACCACCACCATGAAAGCGTCCGTGGAGAACGAATTGAAGATTGCCCACAACATACAGATGTCCATGTTGCCCAAGACCTTCCCCCCGTACCCCGAACGTACCGACGTCGAAATCTTTGGCCGACTGACCCCAGCCAAAGCCGTGGGAGGCGACCTCTACGATTTCTACATTCGCGACGAGAAACTTTTCTTCTGCATAGGCGACGTGTCGGGAAAGGGTATTCCGGCATCACTGGTGATGGCCGTCACCAGGTATCTGTTCCGCAACATATCCACCCACGTCGCAGAGCCCGAAGTCATTGTCTCTGCCCTGAACGATTCCCTAAACGAGAGCAACACCACCAGCATATTCGTCACCTGCCTGGTAGGTGTACTGGACCTGCCTACGGGATGCCTGCGCTACTGCAACGCCGGACACGACGCACCATATCTGATAAATCCGAATTCGGCCAACCCGTGTACGAAGCTGCCTGTCAAGAGTCATCTGCCCATTGCCGCCATGCCGGGCTGGAAATACAGCCGCCAGGAGACCATGCTGTCCCCAGGCACCACCCTCTTCCTCTTTACCGACGGCGTGGTGGAGGCGGAGAACAGGGAGCACCAACTATTCCGGATGTCACGCCTACAACAAGTCCTCTCCGAGGCTGACCCCCATCCCGAAACCTTGGTCAAGACCGTAGAGGGAGCTGTACACCAGTTTGTGGGCGACGCCGAACAGAGCGACGACATGACCATGCTGGCCATCATGTACACCCGTAAGCAGATGGACGTCAAGCTGAAACGTCAGCTCACGCTATCAAACGACGTTCAGGAAACACCGCTTCTGGGTGATTTTGTGACCGAGGTGTGCGAAAGTCTTGGCATCGATTCTTCCACTTCCAAGAAGATGAATCTCGCCATCGAAGAAGCCGTAGTCAACGTGATGAAGTATGCCTACCCCGACGGTGCAGAGGGCGAAGTGCGCATAACGGCCGAGGCCAACGATGTCCGACTGAAAATTGTCATCAGCGATGACGGCCAACCCTTCGACCCCACGGCTTACGGCAAGGTCGACATCACCAAAAGCGCCGAAGACCGCGACATCGGCGGACTGGGCATCCACCTGATGCGGCGCATCATGGACAGCATCAATTACGAACGCGTGGATGGCCAGAACATCTTTACACTGTGCAAGAAACTTGGATGTAAACAATAATTTATCTTTGAGCAATAAGCTGGTAACTATTCAGCGAATATCCTTTATTCTCGTCTTTGAGTGCCCTCGTCAGGGCAGAAATTGCACAAATCTTATCAAAATCCAACAAATAATGGCATAAATATTCTGTATGATTTATAAAGATTTGAAGAATTTCTCGCCAAAGGCGACTATTAACTACTTACGAAACTTCAATTACAATAATATGTTGTTAACGGAAATGTCTGCCTATGGGAGAACAGGCGCAAGCGGCTTGAACAGGGGCTGAAAAGATAACGTTCGTTTCCCTTACATCAGTCCCATACTAACAAAATAATAATCCGCTTGAGGTCTTACAACGGCGAATTACGCAAATTAAACGAATTGCGATTACATAATAGGGTTCCCTGTGTACTCGCTGTGACAAACCGCTATTCCGTAAACTTCAGCAGTGAGGAAGAGATGCGTTTCTTGAAAATGTATGATCGTTCTGGCATAACAAGCAAATCCGCATTCATCAAAGCACGAATCTTTGGAGAGCCGTTCCATGTGGTAACTTTCGACAAAAGCCAACATGAATATTTTGCCAATTTAAGCGACTTTCATGCTCAGTTTCGCATGGTTGGTAATAATTACAATCAGACATTGAAAGAACTGAAGAGCCACTTCTCAGAGCGCAGAACCGTAGCATTGGTGTACAAGTTAGAGAAATATATGATGCAGTTAGTGCAGATTATGCATAAAGTGATAGAACTGACAGACGAATATCAGAAAAGGATACAGAAAAGTGAGAATAAGGAAATATAAGTGAATATGATTGTTAAATATTGGAGAGATTTGCGTGTTTGTGCTAAAAAGTTTGTATCTTTGTCCAAAATAAAAGATTCATCCGACATGGACAGAGACATCAATCGGCTAAAAGTAGTTTTGGCAGAAAAGAAGAAAACTAATAAATGGTTGGCAGAACAATTAGGAGTTGCACCCTCTACTGTTTCGAAATGGTGTACAAATGTATGCCAGCCAAGTCTTGAAACCCTTCTCCAAATTGCTGACAATTTGGAAGTCAAGGTTCAAGACTTAATAAAAGACAATCAACTAATTTAGTGGTATAAAGTATGCAATAATGAATATCCCTATTGAAAATATCGGGTCTGCAAAAGACAATGCTAATAGCGCCATTCATAATTGGTACAAATTTACAGCAGGTTTTTCAGTTGATTTAATTATTGATGTGCTAGGTGAAAATCCGACTTCGATTTTTGAGCCTTTTGCAGGATGTGGCACCACTTTAGTCGCTGCTCAAAAGAGAGGAATTCATTCTATAGGAAATGAGAGCCAACAATTAATGTGCAATATTATAAATGCAAAACTAAATTGGGACATAGACTATACTCGTTGCCAGAAATACATAACGGGTATTTCTGATTATGTGTCAGAGAGACAAACCTCTGATGACGTGCTGACCGAAAGTCATGAATTGCTGAAATCTTTATATGACAAGGAGACACTAAAGACCCTCTACCTTATTCGGGATGCAATTCGGCTAATAGGCAATCAAAAATACGAGTTATTCTTTAATTTGGCTTTGAGCCAAACTTTACATAAATCTGCACTGCATCCTATTGCAGTTCCTTATATTGTTCGGTCAAAAAACATTGTGAACTCGGGAGATGCCTGGGGAAATTTTTCCTCAATTGTTAATCATATGTTGGCAGACTTAGAGTCTATGCCTCATCATCAACGGTATGCAAAAGTCTACAAAGCCGATTCCCGTAAAAGGAACTCATCAATAGAAGACGATTCATGCGACCTCTGTATCACGTCACCACCATACCTAAATAATTTGGACTATGGAGA
>CAJOJA010000018.1:0-48504 GCA_905234735.1 uncultured Bacteroidaceae bacterium
ATGCTTAGGTCAAAGCCTCTCGACCTTACGGGGTAAGGGGAAGGTGTCTGCATACAAGTCAAGCTCAAGCGTTTCTAAGCCCAGAGTCAGACAGAATCGGCGCAAGCAAGAGTAAAATCAGACAATCGATAATTATTTGCGGATTTTAGGTTATAATGTTTTTGGTGTGGGGAATCTTTCTGTGAAGTTGCATGAGTGAAAACTTTTTAGTAACTTTGCCACGAAAGATGATACACGGACACGGCGACGATGCATATAAATATAGGGACATTCGACTGAACTTCAGTTCGAACATACCGACCTTTGCCGACCTTTCGGCCTTGGAGGATTATCTGCGTGGCCGGCTCTCTGTCATCCGTTCCTATCCCGAGCCTTCGCCTCGCACGTTGGAGGCGATGATTGCCGATTCCATTGGGCGCAGTGCCGACGAGGTGCTGGTGACCAGCGGTGCAACGGAGGCCATATATTTGATTGCACAAAGCCTCTCCCTGACCCTCCCCCAAGGGAAGGGGACTTATTCTGTGCTGCACCCGACGTTTAGCGAGTACGATTCGGCCTGTCGGATGTTTGGTCTGCGAGAGACCGAATGCGGCGACCTGTACTGGCTCTGCAATCCGAATAATCCTACGGGGGAGGTGCGCGACGAGGGCTTCATCCGAGAACTTGCCGCACGCCACCGCTGGGTCATCGTCGACCAGTCGTACGAGGACTATGTGTTAGGTACCCTTCCTAATGGGCGGCGGCTGTCTACTCTCCCCCGTGAGGGAGACGGCGGGGGCTTCATCACCCTGCATTCGATGACCAAGAAGTACTGCATCCCCGGCCTGCGACTGGGTTATGTCACGGCTGAGACAGAAGTCATAGCCCAGTTGCGAAGATTGTGTCGTCCCTGGGCTGTGAATGCTTTGGCACTGGAGGCGGGCAAGTGGCTTGTGGAGCATCAGCCCAGGCTGATAGATATGCCTGCCTACCTGGCTGAGGCTCAACGGCTTCGTGCGGCCCTCGATGCCATTCCAGGCATACATGCCCAGGAGACGCAGACCAATTTCATGCTCTGCACCATCGAGGGACGGACTGCAGCCGAACTGAAGGAATATCTTGCTCAGCAACACGGCATACTCATCCGCGATGCCTCCAACTTCCCGGGTCTGTCGCCCCACCACTTCCGCGTGGCGGCACAGCGCCCCGAGGAGGACGACGAACTGATAGAAGCAATGATGCATTATGAATTATGAATTGTGCATAGCTCTCGTGCTGGCTTGGCTGCTCGACTTCTTGTTGGGCGACCCTGCCTGGCTGCCGCATCCCATTGTGGGCTTTGGCAAGATGATAGCTTGGGGCGAGCGGCATCTGAACAAGGGCCGACACCGCAAGCTGAAGGGGGCTGTGATGACCCTCTTTTTGGATGCCCTTGTATTCCTTGGTACATGGGTCCTGCTTCATTTCACAAGTACATTTCACATTGTACATTGTACATTATACATTGTCATCATCTTCTTCTGCCTGGCCGGTACCACCCTCATCCGTGAGGTGCAAGCCGTATTTCTGGCCCTCGACCGTTCGTTGGAAGAGGGTAGGGCGCAGGTGGCCCGCATCGTGGGACGAGACACCTCCGAACTGTCGGCACAGGAGGTGCGTACCGCTGCCCTTGAGACCCTGGCAGAGAATCTGAGCGATGGGGTTATCGCGCCGCTCTTCTGGTTGGCCGTAGGCGGTGTACCTGCCATGCTCACTTATAAGATGATAAACACGCAAGACTCCATGATTGGCTACCGCACGGAGCGCTACAAGGACTATGGCTGCTGGGCTGCCCGCATCGACGACATTGCCAACTATATCCCAGCCCGCCTCACGGCCTTGCTGATGATAATCCCGTCACTTTTTGCTTTTCGCTTTTCACTTTTCACTTTCGTCCGTCGCAACGGACGAAAGCACGCCTCCCCCAACAGCGGTTACCCTGAGGCCGCGCTGGCCGGCATCCTCCATTGTCGGTTCGGAGGCCCGCACTACTACTTTGGTCAACTCTTCGATAAACCCTACATAGGCGAAAACAACCGTTCGCTGACTACTGCAGACATGCGAACGGCTGTGCGGGTAAACAGGACGGCAGAGGTGCTGGCCCTGTTGCTTGTTGTCTTATCTCAGTTCCTCTGGGGACTTGCCTGACGGACCGTCATTTCCGACTAATCTTCATGGCAAAGCCGCCACCGCTGGCCAATGGGATGTCCAGTTTGTCGCGATTGGTTGCGTTGCTCTTCGCTACGCGGTAGTCGGTGGCCACACGGCCCGCATTCAGACCGTCGGCAAAGAGCGTATACTCATATTCGCCCTCAGGGAGGAAGTCAGCGAAGCGTACCGTGATGCTGCGCGCGTCCCAGTTTGTCTCGCCAGCTACGTAGTAGTTGCCAGCCTTGTCGGTGCGCAGGGTGACGATGTATTCCCCCATCTTGCCGTCCAGGATGCGCATGGATTCGTACATGGGGGGCAGCGAGGCGATGAACTGCGTACATTCCTTTTCCTTTTCGTATATCGTCGGGTTGTCGGCCAGCATGGTCAGGGGCGACTCGTGTACGATGTAGTGGGCCATCTGGTGGCAGCGGGTGCCCATCGTCATGGGGTTGGAGTAAACGGGGCGGAAGTCCTGTCGTGCGGCATTGCGCATACCGCCTGGGGTGAAGTCGACGTAGCCGGCCTGTGCGCGGATGAAGGGGAAGGTGACGTCGTACAGGGGCATGTCCTTATCCTCGGCCTTGCTCCACTTTGCCTCTTCCATACCGAAGACAGCCTCGAAGTTCACGACGTTGGGCCACGTGCGCTGGATGCCAGTCGGGGCATAGATGCCGTGATAGTCGAGCAGAAGCTTGTGGCTGGCACAGGTCTCGGCTATGCGGTAGGTCATTCGTATGGCCTCCTGGTCGTTGCGGTCCAGGAAGTCCACCTTGAAACCAGCAATGCCCATGTCGGCGTACTTCTTGCAGGCACTCTTCAGCTGGCTGTCGAGCACGTTGAAGACCGTCCACAGGATGAGTCGCACGTTGCGCTCCTTGGCATACTTTACGAGCATGGGCAGGTCGATTTCCGGGATGCTTTGCAGCATATCGCCACTCTTCGGGTCGTACCAGCCCTCGTCCACGACGACATATTCCAACCCGTATTTGGCGGCGAAGTCGATATAGTGCTTATACGTATCGTTGTTGATGCCGGCCTTGAAGGGTACGCCCGATATGTTCCAGTCGTTCCACCATTCCCAGGCAGCCCGTCCTGGGCGAATCCATGATGTGTCCTTGATGCGTGAGGGCGAGGCCAGCGCATAGACCAGGTTGTTGGTGGGCATTTCCTTGTCCTCATGGGCAATGGCGAGGATGCGCCATGGGGTGTGCGTTGCCCCTTTGGCAATGTATTCCTCAGTCTCGGTCACGTACTTCTGTCGGCGCTCCGGATAGTAGTCGAAGGCTTTGGGCACCTTGCTGAACGAGGCGTGCAACGTAAAGAGGTCGTTTCTCTTCTCGTCAACCTTCACTCCCATGAACATTCCGGGATAGTCCTCGACGTCGCTCTCCATGAAGGTCACTTTCGTGCCGTAGAAGTCCAGTGTAAAGGGCAGGAAGGCGGGCAATTTGTTCTGTTGGGACATTGGCGCCACGTTGTAGACGGCCTGGAAGGCCATAGCCTCCGGTTTGTTGGCATTGGTGGAGTGGGCCATGTAGCAGACGGGCTCATAGAATCTGGAGAGGACGATGTCGGCCTGCTCCTTCAGTATCTTGTTCGCTTCGGGGCGTTTGGCTTTGGGCAGAACGAAACGGTAGGCCACGCCCTCGTTGTAGGCACGCACCTCGACACTCGTTCCGTCGGTCAGCCGCACGGTCATCTGGTTGCATTCGGTTTGGAACTGTGCCTGTCGGTAGTTCGGGGCTATGATGGATTCGCTGATGCGCTGTATCTTGGCTTTCCCCTTGATGAAGTCGGAACGGTACACCTTGCCGTCCACCTCACTGGTGAGGTTGATGCCGACGTCCATCAGCATCTTCTCCTGGTCAAACACACCGAATTCCAGTCGTCCGGCATCGCCAAGACTTGCCTTAATGCGTCCGTTGGGTGAACTTACAATGCAGTTGGTTTGGGCGGAAACCGATGCAGAGAAAATGATGAAAGTTAAGAAAGATAAAACGAGAAGTGAACGATGTTTCATGACGTTTTTGTATTTATGAATAAATTTTGTGCGCAAAGATACGGAATAATTGTTAATTCTCCATACATATTTCACAATTATTTTGTACCTTTGTGGCAATATAACATTAAGGTTTATGAACTTATGATATCATTCTCTGTAGCATTGATAGCCTTGTTGGTGGGCTATCTTATTTATGGCAAGTTGGTGGAGCGTGCCTTTGGCATTGACCCGGAGCAGCGCACACCGGCATACGCAAAGACCGACGGGGTGGACTACATCCCCATGTCGCGCTGGCGTGTCTTCCTCATCCAGTTTCTGAACATTGCGGGCACGGGCCCCATCTTCGGAGCCATTATGGGCATACAGTTCGGTCCGGCTGCCTATCTGTGGATTGTGCTGGGCTGTATCTTCATCGGTGCCTTCCACGACTATATGTCGGGCATGATTAGTCTGCGCAAGGATGGTCTGTCGTTACCCGAAGTGCTGGGCGACGAGTTGGGAACGGGCGTGCGCTACCTGATGCGACTGCTCTCCATCGTCCTGTTGGTGCTGGTGGGCACGGTCTTCGTAGTCACTCCTGCCGACCTGTTGGCCCAGATGATGTCGGATGTCAACATTCATCTTTCATCATTCAACTTTCAACTATCAATGGGCAACTCCATGCTCTGGTTCTTCATCATACTTATATATTATGCTTTGGCCACGATGCTGCCCATCTCCACGCTCATCGGCCGTCTCTATCCCGTATTTGGCGTGTCGCTGCTGGTGATGGCTCTGTTGGCCTGCTACGGCATCTTCACGCTGGACGGCACGATTCCTGAGCTCACCGACGGACTTGCCAGTCATCATCCCAAGGGCCTGCCCGTCTTCCCCATGTTGTGCATCACCATTGCCTGTGGGGCAGTCAGCGGTTTCCACGGCACGCAGAGCCCCATCATGTCGCGCTGCTTGCGGAACGAGCGCGACGGACGCATTGTCTTCTACGGGGCCATGATAACGGAGGGCATCGTGGCTCTCATCTGGGCTGCTGCCGCCATCAAGTTTGCCGGTTCGTATGAACATCTGGCCGAACTGGGCACGCCTGCCGTGGTGGTTCACATGGTCTGCAACACATGGTTCGGTCGCGTGGGTGCCCTGTTGGCAGTACTGGGTGTAGTGGCTGCCCCCATCACCTCGGGCGATACTGCCTTCCGCAGTGCCCGCCTCATCATTGCCGACATGCTGCACCTCAGCCAGCGTTCGTTCTCGAAGCGTTTCCTCATTGCCATCCCCATGTTCCTCATAGCCATTGGCCTGTATTTCATCGACTTCAATATCCTGTGGCGCTATTTCGCCTGGACCAATCAGACGCTGGCCTGTGCCACGCTGTGGGCAGTGACGATATGGATGCTACGTCGTGGGAAGCAGTACTGGATGGGACTGTTGCCAGCACTGTTTATGACGGTGGTGTGCACCAGCTATATCCTGACGGCTCCCGAGGGCTTCCGGTTGCCCTGGGGCATCAGCTTGGGCGTGGGTTTCGGCGTGATGGCCGTTGCGGCTGTTGCGTTTGCACGCTACGTCAGTAGGGTAAAAGTGAAAAGTGAAAAATAAAAAAGACGAAGTCTATGCATTATGAATTAAATAAAAGACTTATGAAGAAAATGTTTTTGGCCGTATTGCTGGCCGTTATCAGTGTGGGCGCAAATGCCCAGTTTGAGAAAGGTACGAAGTATATCAACATGTCGCTGACGGGCTTGGACCTCAGTTATCAGAAAGGCAAGAAGTTCCACTTCGGTCTGGAAGGCCAGGCTGGCTATTTCGTGAAGCAGAACTGGATGGTGGGTGGCCAGTTGGGTTACGAATACCAAGGCGGTGGTCCAATCCACATTTTTGATTTGGGTGCCAACTTCCGCTACTATTTCCAGAAGTCGGGAGTGTTCGTAGGTGGCGGTTTGCTGTATCAGCATGAGAGCGCTGGCGGGAAGAGCAACTTCCTCAGCTTTGTGCCCGAGGCCGGTTATTGCTTCTACCTTAACCGCAACATCAGCATCGAGCCCGCTGTGTATTGCCACATCTGCATGAACGACTTCGAGTACGGCAGCAAGTTCGGCCTGAAGGTGGGCTTTAGCTACTACTTCTAAAAGACGGAAAAAGGTGGAGCTCAATACTCCACCTTGTCCTCTTTCTCTTCCCAGGCCCGGAAGGCGGCCAGGGCTTCATCGCGCATCATTCCTTGTATGGGGATGGTGCGCTTTTCGTAGGGCTTCTCTATTTCCTTATATATAAAGTCATCGCCGAAACCGATGCGGTCGGCGTCCACCTTCGTATTGCCGTACCAGATGCGACTCACGCCCGCCCAGTACAAGGCGCTCAGGCACATGGGGCAGGGTTCGCACGAGGTGTAACAGATGCAGTCGGTCAGTCGGAAGTCCTGCATCTTCTGGCAGGCAGCCCGTATGGCACTCACCTCGGCGTGTGCCGTCGGGTCGTTGTTGGCCGTCACGCGGTTCACGCCCGTTGCCACCACCTCTCCGTCCTTGACTATCACGGCTCCGAAGGGTCCACCTCCGTTCTTCACGTTTTCTACACTCAAGTCTATGGCCATCTGCATAAAGCGACGATCCTCTGCTGTAATCTCCTTCATATCTTTGCTTTTAATTTTAATTATACTGTTACTTTTTACTTTTCTTAAAGTAGTCATTATAGATTTTGATGCTGAACACGATGACGCTGCACGTGGTGGTGATGAGGTTCGTGAGGAACAGCGACCACAGTATGTCGGGCTTGTGCAGGATGCCTTGCAACATGAAACAGAAACCACCGATGCCCATCATCAGAAACGTGGGCAGGGCGATGCCCTCCGTGTTGCGTGTACGAATGGTCTCGATGGCCTGTGGCAGATAGCCCAATATCATGCCTACGGTCGCCACCCAACCGCAAATCTCGTAGAATAGTCCTTGTTCCATTGTCGTGTATGTTTTGTTCTACAAAAGTACAAATTAATTGACAAATTACAATTGATTATTGATAATTATTTGCTACTTTTGCAGGGAAATTGATAAATTGTAAATAGTCAAATAAATAGTAAATAGTAAATTGCTAAATAGTAAATCGGGTTTCCTTGCGTTGTCGCCCTTGTTCGTGTTCCTGGTCTTCTACCTGGTATTCAGCCTGTTGGCGCACGACTTCTACTCCGTCCCCATCACAGTAGCCTTCGTGGTGGCGTCGGCCTATTCCGTGTTCTTGCTGCGGGGCATGACGCTCGACGAGCGCATCAAGGTCTATTCCAAGGGTGCGGCCCATTCCCAGCTCCTGATGATGATATGGATATTCATCCTGGCCGGAGCTTTTGCCCATTCGGCCAAGCAGATGGGAGCCATACAGGCCACGGTGGACCTCTGTCTGTGGGCCTTGCCTCCGCAGCTGTTGTTGGCAGGTCTGTTTCTTGCCGCCTGCTTCATCTCCCTCAGCGTAGGCACCAGCGTGGGCACGATCGTCGCCCTCGTCCCCATTGCCACCGGCATTGCCGCGTCAGTGGACAGTGGTCATTCTTCACTCTTCACCCTTCACCCTTCACTCCCCATGTTGGTGGGAGTTGTGGTAGGGGGTGCCTATTTTGGCGACAACCTGTCGTTTATTTCCGACACCACCATCGTAGCCACGCAGACGCAGGGTTGCCGCATGAGCGACAAGTTCCGCATGAATGCCCGCATCGTGGTGCCTGCAGCCTTCTTGGTGCTGCTCATGTACATCGCGATGGGGTGGGGCATGAGTGTTGAGCCGCGTGTGGCACCCATTGACTGGGTGCTGGTGGTTCCGTACCTTATCGTCTTTGCTACGGCCCTGATGGGCATCAACGTCATGATGGTGCTCGTGATGGGCATCCTGTCAACGGGCATCATCGGCATCTTCCGAGGCACCTATCGTTTCTACGAGTGGCTGACGGCGATGGGCGAGGGCATCCTCTCCATGGGCGAGCTCATCATTGTCACGCTGATGGCTGCCGGCATGGTGGGTGTCATCCGTCATCTGGGCGGCATCGACTTCATCCTGCAACGTCTCACCCGTCGCATTCGTGGTCGTCGGGGGGCAGAACTCAGTATCGCGGGCCTGGTGGTCTTCACCAATTTCTGTACGGCCAACAACACTATCGCCATTCTCACGGTGGGCAATCTGGCCAAGGAAATCAGCCAGCGCTTCGGCATCGACCCGCGTCGCTCGGCCTCCATCCTCGACACTTTCTCCTGCTTTGCTCAGGCGCTCATCCCCTACGGTGCCCAGCTGCTCATGGCCAGCAGCCTGGCCTTCATCAATCCCATCGAGATTATTCCCTATCTCTACTATCCCTTCGTCATGGGTTTGTTTATGATGTTGAGCATATTAAGGCCCCTCTCACCCCGGCCCTCTCCCCCGGAATGGAAGAGGGTGACTCCCTAAGATAAAGATATAAATAACGATATAAGAGACAGAAATATATGGATACAACAAACAAAAAGTCCCTCCCCTTCGAGGGAGGTTGGGAGAGGGGCCAGATAATATCAAAGTATTTCAAGGAGTTGAGCGAACGGCAGCTGTCGCAGTTCGCTATGCTCGATGCGTTGTACCACGACTGGAATGCGAAGATCAATGTCATTTCGCGCAAGGACATCGACAATCTCTACGAGCACCATGTGCTGCATTCGCTGGGCATAGCCGAGGTCATCCGCTTCCGTCCCGGGACGGCTGTGATGGACCTGGGCACGGGTGGCGGTTTCCCTGGCATCCCCCTGGCCATCATGTTCCCTGAGGTGCAGTTTCACCTGGTGGATAGCACGAAGAAGAAGATACTCGTCTGCGACGAGGTGGCGAAGGCCCTGGGCCTCACGAACGTCACCACCCGCTGGTGTCGCGCCGAGGAGGAGAAGGGGCGCTTCGACTTCATCGTTTCGCGTGCCGTCATGCCCCTTGCCGACCTGGTGAAGATCTGTCGCAAGAACATTGCTAAGGAGCAGCACAATGCCCTGCCCAACGGACTCATCTGCCTGAAGGGTGGGGAGTTGGAAAACGAGACCTACCCCATGAAGCACAGCGTCGTCGTCACCTCGCTCTCCGACTATTTCAGTGAAGAATACTTTGAAACCAAGAAAGTGGTGTATTGCGTATTATGAATTATGAACTAAATATAAAGCGCTTCGTTACCAACGCCATTGGCGAGAACTGCTATCTCGTGTGGGACGACACACGCGAGACGGCCATCATCGACTGTGGGGCGTGGGACGAACTGAAAGAAGCAAAAATAGCCCAATTCATCGACGAAAACGAACTTCGTCCGCGCATGGCCCTGCAAACCCACATGCACTTCGACCACATCATGGGCCTTCACTTCCTGCATCGCCGCTACGGCCTGCAGCCCATGTGTCACGCACTGGAGCAACCCGTCTACGAGTCCGCTCCGGCTATGGTGCTCGACTGGTTCGGTCAGCAGATGCCTCCCCTGGTGCCCGTGGGCGAACATCTTGTCGACCAGCAGCTCCTGCAGCTCGGCAACACGCGCATCCGTGTGCTCCACACCCCTGGTCACACCCCTGGCGGTCTCTGTTTCTACTTGCCCGATGCCAAGCTCCTGTTCTCCGGCGATACTCTCTTCCAGGGCAGTGTAGGGCGCACCGACCTGCCTGGTGGCAACGTACAGGACCTCATCCGCGGCATCTGGAATCAGCTACTCTCGCTCCCCGACGACGTAAGGGTGTTGCCAGGCCACGGTCCTGAGACTACCATCGGCGACGAACGTCGCACCAATCTCTATCTGCGTGCAATGTAGGCACTTCTTTAACTTCGATAACTTCTCATATAAATAAACAATGAAAACGAAAATCCAAAAAGAGGACGGCAAGATGGTTGCCTTCCTGGAGGGACGGCTCGACACAGCCGCCGCCGCCGAAACCGAAAGCGCCCTGCGCTCGCTCTACGACTGCGAGGAACAGGACGTCATTCTCGACTGCACCGACCTGGCCTATATCTCCTCCAGCGGACTGCGCATCTTCCTTGGCATTCTGAAGAATGCGAAGACCCGGGGCGGTAATGTCTACATCAGGGGCATCTCTGGCGAAATCCGTAGCGTGTTCGCCATGACGGGTTTCATCAATCTTTTCAAATTCATCTAATTCTGGTTATGTGGAAGCAGAGCTATTCTTAGGATTCAACCTCCATGCTTGGATCACCATCGTCACGGTGCTGACGATGTTCACCGTGTTGCTGTTCACTAAATGGCGCAGCGACATCGTATTTCTCGCTGCCATCGGTGTGCTCTACGTCACCGGTGTCCTCGATGCTAAGGAAGCCTTCTCGGGCTTTAGCAGCACCTCGGTCGTCACCGTCGGCGTGCTTTTCGTGGTCGTGGCGGGCCTGACGCATACTGGCGTGCTACAGTGTATTGTCAGGTATCTGCTCGGCACGCCCACCGGCTACGGGAAGGCCGTCGTACGTCTGATGCTGCCTGTGGCCGTGCTGAGTTCGTTCCTGAGCAACACCACCGTCGTCTCGCTCTTCGTGAACATCGTCAAGATGTGGTCGAAGAAGTTGAACATCTCACCCTCGAAGTTGCTCATCCCCCTGAGCTATGCCTCGGGCATGGGCGGCGTATGCACCCTCATCGGCACACCGCCCAACCTGATTATCAGCGGACTCTACGAGGAGAGCTCGGGCGAGACCATGAACATTCTGGCCACCACCATCCCGGGGCTGTTCTGCCTCTTCATAGGGGTGCTGTCGGTCATTGCCATGCGTCGGCTGCTGCCCGACCGTAAGACACCCGAGAGCGCTTTCGAAGCCACGAGCGAGTACACCGTGGATTTGCAGGTTCCGTCGGACAATCCCTTTATCGGTCAGACGCTGGGCGAGGCCGGTCTCTTCCATGTCAAGGGCGGCAGCCTGATAGATATGTACCACTTCGACGAAAAGCCCATGCCCATTGCGGAGGACGAACCCCTCATGGGCGGCGACCATCTGGTCTATGCCGGTCAGATAGACGACCTGATAGAACTGGCATATACCCACAAGTTGGTAAGCTCCGACCACCATGTCATGTCCATCAAGGACCTGGACGATAGTGCCCGCCTGCGCACGGCCTACGTCACCTTCACCAGCAGTCTGATCGGGACTACCATCGGCGACAGTACGTTTGAAAAGGACAACAATGTGGTGTTGGCAGCTGTAGCCCGCAGCGGACAGCGCATCAAGGAGGCTCCGCGCCGGGTGGAGCTGAAGGCTGGCGACACGCTGCTGTTCGTATGCCCGAAGCACTTCAACGTCAACGCTTCGACATTGGCGAACGACCTCCACTTCTTCGACTCCGAAGCCGTGCCCAACATCGACTACGGCACCATCATCTCCACCGTCATCATGATTGCCATGGTCGTACTTTCGGCCCTGGGCGTTCTGCCGCTGCTGCACTGCGCTTTCCTTGCCGCCGCGGCCATGCTCATCTTCCGCTGCTGCAACATGGACCAGGCCATGCGTGCCATCAACTGGGACATCCTCATGGTCTTTGCCGGCAGTGCTGTCCTCGGTCTCGCCATTCAGAACACGGGTGTCGCCGAGCGTTTGGCCAGCGGCATCCTCGACGTCTGCGGCACCAACCCGCTGGTCGTCATGACGGCCATCTGTTTCGTCGGCACCTTCATCACCGAGTTCATCTCCAACACGGCAGCGGGCGCCATGTTCTTCCCCATCATGTACCAGGCTGCGGAGAAGTTGGGCTACGATCCCTATCCCTTCCTCATTGCCCTCATGATCAGCGTCAGCAGCAGCTTTGCCACGCCCATCGGATCGCCCACCCACATGCTGGTCTACGGTCCTGGCGGCTATCGCTTCAGCGATTTCATGCGCATCGGCCTGCTGATGAACCTCATCATCCTTGCCGCCAACATCTTCATCGTGAGCATCGTCTATCCACTCACGCCGCTGCCCTGACCCCGTAGTCGGTCACGGGAAGTGCGAATATGGTTCCTACGTCGTCGGGCCTTCGTCGATACGTCGACGGAGCTCCGACGACGCGTCGTTGAGGCCTCGTCCATACGTCGACCGAGCCTCGGTCCATCAACGCCTGCGCATGGGTATGCGTACGCGCGATACCTATTTATGATAAGGGCAAGGAGCAAGTAGGAAACAAGAACCTCAATAACCCTTTCGTTCTGGTTGAGACTTCGTCTTTTTTTAAGCGATAGCGATGTTTTTGTAAAAGGCCTCGCTCGACAATAAAAATAAACGAATTTATTTTGTATTTCGTTCACTTATTCGTATCTTTGCCATCGTGTTTCAGCGGAGACACGTCTTTTTTTTGCTCCTCTCTCTACCGAACTAGCACCTCTACAGAGACTTACGAGCATTACAAATACTATTGGAGTATGCGCTTGGTGCGCAGACTTCTCCATAAGTATTTGTGGGTTGTGCTAGACCCTGGTAGAGAGTATGGCAGGTCTGCGCATTTCTTTTGTCCGGGTTTGTACAGACTTTCGCATGGTGAAGATATTTGTACAAACTAAAATAAAACAAAAATGAAACAAAAACTACTCTTAAGCTTTAAGCTGCGAGCCACTATGCTCGTAGTATTTTTGTGCTCCCTATTTGGCGGACAGGCGTGGGGAACAGCTTATAAATCCTACACAGGAGGAAGTCAACAGGCCAGTACGACGATATCTTCTTCGAATGTTTCATCTGGCACCGTTGGAGTCATTTCTTGGACGGGAACAAATTGTTCTTATTCTAGTAGCAGAGTAAACATAGATGCTAATGGAAGCATAACATTTACGGCAGCATCCGGTTATAATATAACCAAAATCGTCATCACATCAGGTAGTATTGCTACTTATTATGGAACCTGGACTAGCAGTCCCTCTGTTACTCCATCGTCGAGTAGTGGAACAACTACCTTTGATGGACTGAATGCCAATTCTGTAACTGTAACAACGTCTACAGCGTTTAGATGTACCAGTGCTAGTGACATTAAGATTTACTATACCGCAGTTCCTACCCACACCCTTACCTACTCTGGCACAAATGGTAGCATTAGTGGTTTAGTATACAATACATCAACGGTTGTAGCGACAGGTGCCAACGTTGCTGAAGGAGGTAAGGTTACCCTCACGGCAACACCTTCTTCGGGTTATGAGTTTACGGGATGGGAGGTCAGTGGTACAGGCTCAACCCTGTCAAGCACAACTGATAACCCCACAACCTTTACGATGGGTACGGCTAACGCAACCGTTACTGCAAATTTCGTGGTTTCTGATAGCCGTGAAGACGCTGGAATTAGCTATACAAATTCATCAGTGCTAGCTTGCAAGATTGATGGGACTTATTCCCAGGCACTGACCAATCCTAACAGCCTTTCTGTTTCCTATTCCAGTAGTGACACAGATGTTGCCACTGTGGCATCAAATGGAACCGTGACGCTGAGTAAGGCCGGAACGGTGACCATTACGGCATCTTTCGCTGGTGACGAAACCTATAAGCCAGGTTCTGCTAGCTATACGCTGACCGTCACGGACAAATACGTGGCAGAGTTGATGTTTGATGGTGATGTGGAAAAGGTTACTATAGATGGTGCCTTCACCAATGGGGTTTTAACGGAACCAGAAGACATAACTCTGGCTTACACTAGTTCAAATACGAGTGTTGCTACCGTGAATGCCTCCACAGGTGAAGTAACAATAGTTGCTCCAGGTTCAACCACTATCACTGCAACTATCAATGATGATGACTATGAGGCTACTGAGTTTACCTATACGCTGACGGTCAGCAAGGCAAATACCACATTGAACTTGGACGAAGACGAAGTTGAACAGGACTTAAAGGATGGAAGAACCATTACACTGGCTCCTACGGTGAAAGCAGCGAAGTCGGATGCTTCGAAAGTGACGCTTGTATCGCCAAGCGTTACTTGGACATCAAGCGACGAAACAGTGGCTACTGTTTCTGATGGCGTGGTGACAGGTCTAAAGGCTGGTACTGCAACGATTACCGCCAGCTATGCAGGTGACGACAACTACAATGCTGCCAACGATGCTACCTGCTCTGTTACCTTTACCGACACCCGTACAGACGTAAGCATTTCCTCTTTCACAGCTGACAACACCTCGATTGTCATTGGTGATACTCAGGAAACAAGCATTACCAACGACCAGGCAGGATGGACGGCCGCCTACACCTATTCATCAAGCAATACCAGTGTGGCCACCGTTAACGCAAACGGTGTGATTACTGCCGTTGCCAAGGGTACTGCCACTATTACTGCCACCATCGTCATTGCTCTTGACGAGACAGACTACAAGGCAGGTGCTACTGCTTCGAAGACGCTCGACATTACCGTCACGAAGCCCTTCCATACGGCAACGTTCTCTATCAATGGCGACGTGACACGTACAGCCTCTGTAGAGGAAGACCAAGCTATTACCTTCCCCACAGCAAAAGACACGCCTGCCGATGCTACGGAGTTCCCGAAGACAAGCAACGGCAAAACCTTCGTGGGATGGTACACCGCTGAATACACCCATGCTTCAACAGCACCTTTATTCGTCAACACCACCACCGCTACGATGAGCACCAGCGACGTGATGTACTATGCAGTATATGCGACAACCTCAAGTGGTTCATATACACTTGACTACGGTGAAAGTAATGGAACAAGTGCAGTTAGTGACTTAACATTGGGTTATGGAAATGCGGTTAATTATACTGCAAAAGATGGTAGTTCTTGGACGGTTAAAGCATATAAAAGCTCTGGCATGCAAATTAATACAGGCAAAAACAGTTCCATAAAGATGCCTACTTGCCCTGGAAATATCCAGTCGGTAGACATTAGATGTAATGCTGCAAAGGCCGTTGGTGTAAGCAGTTCGGATTATACGGGTTCAGGTACGATTACCTATCTTGCGTATGGCTCTGACGCAATGTTTCAGACAATTGACCTTTCTTCAAAGACTGTAACAACTGGTTATATTGTTCCCAAAGGCGGTTCTACATCTATCACAAAGATTGTAATCAATTATATGTCTGCCTCTGCCTTCACTACCGATGCTCGCACCGATGCTGGCATAGCATTTGCCAATGATGTAGTGGACGTGAAGCTGACGAGCGGATATACGGGTCAGGAGCTGATTAACGACAACTCTGTGACTGTTACTTACAGCTCAAGCGACGAGTCTGTGGCTACGGTAAACAGCTCTACAGGTGTCATTACGGAACTGCTGAAGGCTGGTTCTACCACCATCACGGCCTCGTTCGCTGGCAACGCAACCTATAAGTCCTCGGAGGCAAGCTACACGCTGAACGTTACAGAGAAGACGCCTGCTGGGCTGGCTTATGCAGAAGCAGAGGTTGCGAAGGTGACAACAGATGCTGCCTTCACCAACACACTGACCAATGGCTATTCTCTGACCGTTTCTTATAGCTCGAGTGCAACAGGCGTAGCTACCGTTAACGCCTCAACGGGTGAGGTGACCATCAAAGGTGCGGGTGAGACCACCATCACAGCCTCCTTCGCAGGCAACGAAGACTACGAGGCAGGCAATGTCAGCTATACGCTGACTGTAAGTAAGGCTACGCCTACGCTGAGTTTTACATCTGAAAACGCCATCGGTCGTGAGGGTGAGGCCTTCGCAGGTAATGACCTGGCGAACCCCGCTGGCTTGACAGTTATTTATAGTTCAAGCGACACCGATGTGGCAACAATCGATAAAAACACTGGAACTGTGACGATTGTGGCAGCTGGTACAACCACCATCACGGCCTCATTCGCTGGCAATGATATCTATACCCCTGGAAGTGCCAGCTATACGCTGAAGGTGCTTGCCAATCCCACGATAACCGTGAGCAATCAGACTGTTGTCTATGGCAATACCTTTACAGTTGTTGATTCAGACATTACAGGCGGTGCCATCACCGTAACTTCAGGCAACACTGATGTTGCAACCGTCGACGGTTTGGTTATTACTCCCGTTGCTTGCGGCGAGGTAGAGATTACCGTCAGCACAGCAGAGGACGAGACCTACAAGGCTGGCAGCAATACGTTCACGTTGACAATTAACCAACCCGAAGGAAGTGATAAGGCACCAAGTACAGATGTTACTTATACATTTGATTTCTCTGATAATAAGGATTGGGGATTCCCGGATGGTAGCAGTAACAAAACTACAGCATCTAATACTTATACGGTGGATAGCAAGACAATATCTCTTTCAGGAGGTGGTTCGGGAAATGGTTATTATTTCAATTCCTCAGGCTACTTGATGCTAGGAAAATCTGGTGCAACTCTAACTTTGCCAGCATTTGAAAAAGATGTTACGAAGATTGATGTTCAAATGACATCAGGAACATCTAGTAGCGTAAGCGTAAATGTTTTCGTCGGTGAAAACGAAGTTAGCACTGCTACAACAGGTGGTAACAAGAAATCTTTTGTTATTGACAAAGATTATCAGGCAGCAGGTACCATCTATTCGATAAAGGTTAAAAATGGATACAATGCCCAGGTAGAAGGACTCACGATTCATCAGTATCAAGCTCCTACCGCTACCGTCCCCCTCAACAAGTACGGCTTCGCCACCTACTGCTCTGTAAACCCCATTGACTTCTCCAAGGCAGAGGGATACACGGCTTGGCGTGTAAGTGGCATTGATGGCAACGCGATCACTTTCGCTAAAATCACAGGTACCATCAAGGGCGGTCAGGGCGTACTGCTCTACAACAAGGATGCCGACGGCGAGAACACATCGAGTGCTACCATCTATTTTGCCGATGGTACGACGGAGTTCTCGGCGAGCGAGAATAAACTCTTCGGCACAACGGCTCCCACGTATGTGGCAGCGAATGATGTCTACTATGGTCTGAAAGGCAACGAATTCGTTCCCGTCAACGCTGGTACCATTCCTGCTGGTAAGGCGTTGCTCCCTGCTGACGTAGTGGGCGAGGCAAAGGCTCTCACTTTTGTGTTCAAGGACGGTGATGCTGACGGCATTGAAAAAATGAGAAATGGAGAAAATGAGACAATGAGCAATGCTGTCTACGACCTGAGCGGACGACGCGTAGCAAAGCCCTCTCGCGGCATCTATGTGAAGAACGGTAAGAAAATTGTCATCAAGTAAAGAAAGGAGGAACGAACTATGAAACGATATACTAAGCCCGAAACAAAAACCGTGAACATTCGTGTCAACAGGAAGATGATGACAACGTCAGAACCCGATGTCGTCATAAACAGACTGGGGTCGGTGAATGCCGCTGACGTAGAGTCGCGCCAGGACTACGCCTGGGACATCTGGGGCACTGCCGTTGACGACGAGGAATAAAGGCCTCCTATAGGGGATAGGTATTAATTCTTCAACTATACTGACTCAAAGCCGCCGTCCGCCGTGGATGGCGGCTTTGATTAATATTTTTAATCTTTAATTTTCAATTTCTAATTAATTATTGTATCTTTGCACGACTATTTACTTTATTGTACACACATAGATGAGTGTTAAAGACCTCAACCATACGCTCGGAACGGCCATAGGGGAACTGTCGGATGTCAGTACCATGGGGGGGTTGTTCCATGAGCATCGCGATGGCGCACCACTGCCCTCGGGAAGGGCGCTGGAGGAGATTGTCGACCTGTGTCGCGCCATTCTGTTTCCTGGATTTTACGGTAATTCGAACCTGAACTCGAAGACGCTGGAGTATCATGTCGGCGTGAACGTGGAACGACTCTGCCAGTTGCTCTCGGAGCAAATCCTGGCAGGGCTGTGCTTCGTTCAGGGCAAGGACGAACCTGTATGCCCTACGGAACGGGCGCAGCAGCTGGCCGTGGAGTTCATAGCCAAACTGCCCGGACTGCGCTGCATACTGGCTATGGACGTGGAGGCAGCCTACAATGGTGACCCCGCTGCCATGAGTCGGGCCGAAATCATCAGTTGCTATCCCGTCATCAAGGCGGTGTCGAACTACCGCATAGCCCATGAGCTGTACCTGCAGGGCGTGCCCCTAATCCCACGCATCATCACCGAAATGGCGCACAGCGAGACGGGCATAGACATACACCCGGAGGCCCAGATCGGACACCACTTCACCATCGACCACGGAACGGGCGTCGTCATCGGTGCCACGTGCATCATCGGCAACCACGTGAAGCTGTATCAGGGCGTCACCCTGGGGGCCAAGAGTTTTCCGCTGGACGAGAAGGGCAACCCCATCAAGGGCATACCCCGCCACCCCATCCTGGAGGACAACGTCATCGTCTACAGTAATGCCACCATCCTGGGTCGCATCACCATCGGACAGGGAACTGTCATTGGCGGTAACCTGTGGGTGACGGAGAGTACCAAGCCAGGGGAACATCTGGTGCAGGCCAAGAAACGGAAGGAATACGACCTGCGCCCGGAAGACTGGGGGGGACTTTGAGGCCCCTCTCTTCCCGGCCCTCTCCCCCGAAATGGGAGAGGGAGACGATGGGGACTGGGAGAGTGAAGAGTGAAAAATTAAAAGTGTAAAATTATAAAGATAAAGATGGATAATATAAACGAAAATCCCCTCCCATTCGGAGGAGGGGTTAGGGGAGAGGGGCCTGGGGCTTCTTTTGAAATGATTGCCAAGACCTTTCAGGGTCTGGAGAACGTGCTGGCAGAGGAACTGACAGCACTGGGGGCCGACAACATACAGATAGGGCGCCGCATGGTGTCGTACACGGGCGACAAGGAGCTGCTGTACAGGAGTAACTTCCAGCTGCGTACGGCCATCCGTGTGCTGAAACCCATCAAACACTTCCGTGCCACGAGCGCCGACGAGGTGTACGAGGCCGTGAAGGCCATTGACTGGACGAAGTACCTGAGCGTGGATACGACGTTTGCCGTCGACAGCGTGGTGTACTCTACGGAGTTCCGCCACTCGAAGTTCGTGGCCTACAAGGTGAAGGACGCCATCGTGGACCAGTTCCGTGAGAAGACGGGAAGCCGTCCCAACATCCGCGTGACGAACCCCGACATACAGTTGAACATGCACATCGCCGAGTACGACTGCACGCTGAGCCTGGACTCGTCGGGCGAGAGTCTGCACCGCAGGGGCTACCGCCAGGAGGCTGTGGAGGCTCCGCTAAACGAGGTGCTGGCAGCCGGCATCGTCCTGATGACGGGATGGAGGGGCGAGACGGACTTCATCGACCCCATGTGCGGCAGTGGCACCCTGCCCATCGAGGCGGCCTTGATAGCCAAGAACATGGCTCCGGGCCTGTTCCGCCAGGGATATGCCTTCGAGAAGTGGAGCGACTTCGACCCTGAGCTGTTCGAACAAATCTACAACGACGACTCGCAGGAACGCGAGTTCGCCCACCATATCTACGGCTACGACAACAACCGAGCCGCCGTGGCCATAGCCGAGCGCAACGTGAAAGCCGCGGGCCTGACGGCCGACGTCAGCATACAGTTCCAGGACTTTGCCGACTTCACACAGCCGCAGGAGAAGAGCATCATCGTCACCAACCCGCCCTACGGCGAGCGCATCAAGCCCGAGGACCTGCTGGGACTGTACAAGATGATAGGTACGCAGTTCAAGAAGCAGTTCGTGGACAACGAAGCCTGGGTGCTCAGCTATCGCGAGGAGTGCTTTGATGCCATCGGACTGAAGGCTTCGCTGAAGGTGCCCCTGTTCAACGGTGCGCTGGAATGCGAGCTGCGCAAGTACCAGATGTTCTCGGGCCGCTACAACGATGTGCGCTCCGAGGGCCGACAGATAAAGACCGCCGACGACCGCCGACAGATGGCCGAGAAGCGGAGGTTCAAGGAGAAACGTGCCGTGAAACAACGTTTCGGCGAGAGCGACGAGGAGTTTGAGAAGCGCTTCGAACGCCGTCCGCGCCATTTCGACCGAGAGGAGGACAACCGTCCGCGTCGCTTCAATCGCGAAGAGGGCGACCGTCCACGCCGCTTCAATCGCGAAGAGGGCGACCGTCCACGCCGCTTCAATCGTGAAGAGGGCGACCGCCCACGTCGCTTCGACCGTGACGGTGGCAAGTCAGGTGGTTTCAAGGGTGGACGCGACTTCAAGAGAAGTGGCGGACGCGACTTTAACAAAGGAAAGGGTAAGAGATATGAAGGCTGAAAGATTAAGAATCTTGCTTTTCACAGCATTCATGGTTATGGTAAGCACAGTGATGGGACAAGAACTCTTGACGCTGGAAGACGTGATGTCGGGGGGCTCGAACTGGCATAACCTGCAGCCCGAGAACCGATTCACGGCCTGGTGGGGGAATGTGCCCGTAGAGACCACTGCCGACGAGGTGAAGGAACTCATGACGGGCAAGACGCTGGTCAGCGTGGAGCGCATCAACGAAATCGTGGGCGAGAAGGTGGCCACGAACGGCCACAACATCCTGCTCCCCTACGCCAAGCAGACCATCGCACAGGTTCGCGGCAAGGGCCGCAGGGTGCAGGTGGACTGGAGGCAGGGCAAGGTGGTCTGGAGCCAGGACATACCCGAGGGGGCTGGTCATCAGGACTTCTGCCAGCAGTCGAAGAACCTGGCCTATACCCTGAAGGGAAACCTGTACGTGAAGACGGCCGACGGCAAGGAACTGCAGGTGAGCAAGGACGGCAGCATCGACGGCTCGGACAACGTGGTCTATGGACAGAGCGTTCACCGCGACGAATTCGGCATCTCGAAGGGTACCTTCTGGAGCCCCGACGGACAGCAGCTGGCCTTCTACCGCATGGACCAGAGCATGGTGGCCGGATATCCGCAGGTCGACATCTCGCAGCGCATAGCGGGGGTGACGATGGACCATTATCCCATGGCCGGTGAGACGAGTCATCAGGTGAGGGTGGGCATCTACGACGTGAAGTCGAAGAAAACCACGTGGCTGCAGCTCATCGGGGCGCCCGACGACTATCACACGAACCTCACGTGGGCGCCCGACGGCAAGCGCCTCTATGTCTTCGAACTGAACCGCGACCAGAACCACATGCGACTGGTAGCCTACCATACATCGACGGGCAAGATGGACAAACAGTTGCTGGAGGAGAAGCACGACAAATATGTGGAGCCGATGAACGGACTGATGTTCCTGCCCTGGGACAGTTCGAAGGCCATCATGCAGAGCCGTCGTGACGGATGGAACCACCTGTATCTCCTGGACGTAAATACGGGCGAGACGGAACAGGTGACCGCTGGCGACTTTGAAGTGCAGGAGGTGGTGGGCTTCAACACGAAGGTTAAATGTGTCATCTATCGGAGCAATGCGATGGATCCGCGCACCAGTTGCCTCTTCAGCCTGAATCTGGAAAAACCCCGCTGTACGCTGCTGGGCGAGGGGGAGGGCGTACACTATGCCTCGTTGAGCGAGGACGGCACACTGGCCATAGACCGCTATTCGTCGCCCACCGTTCCGCGAAGCATTAACCTGGTTGCCACGCAGTCCGTGCGCAGCCGCAGACCCAACATGCTCACCAACATCCTGACGGCCAAGGACCCCTGGCAGGAACGGGGCTACAAGATACCCGAAATCACGAGCGGCAGCATCAAGGCGGCCGACGGCGTGACAGACCTTTATTATCGTATGGTGAAGCCCATCGACTTCGACCCGGCGAAGAAATATCCCACGGTGGTTTACGTCTATGGCGGACCTCATGCCCACAACGTTGATGCACGTTGGCATTGGTGTCTGCGTGGCTGGGAGGCCTATATGGCCACGAAGGGCTACTTGCTCTTCATCCTCGACAACCGAGGCAGCGAATGGCGTGGACGCGAGTTTGAACAGGCTACGTTCCGACGTCTGGGCGAAGTGGAAATGGCCGACCAGATGGAGGGCGTGAAGTTCCTGAAGTCGCTGCCCTACGTCGACGGTGACCGCATGGGCGTTCACGGATGGTCGTTCGGCGGGTTCATGACCACGAACCTGATGTGTACCTACCCCGATGTATTCAAGGTGGGTGTGGCAGGCGGTCCCGTCATTGACTGGAAGTACTACGAGGTGATGTACGGCGAGCGCTACATGGACACGCCGCAGCAGAACCCCGAGGGCTACGAGCGCTGCAGTCTCCTGGGCAAGGCTAAGAACCTGAAGGGGCGTCTGCAAATCATTTTTGGCTACAACGATCCCACGTGTGTGCCGCAGCACACCCTGTCGTTTATCCGTGCCTGCGAGGATGCCGGCACACAGCCCGACCTCTTCACCTATCCTGGTGGTGGCCACAATATGTTCGGTCGCGACCAGGTGCATCTGCACGAGCGCATCACACGGTATTTTGATGACTTTCTGGCCCCTGTTGGTAGATAGATTATTGAATAATGATAATTGAGAATAGATGAAACTTTTGTTATTAGGCTCTGGCGGCCGCGAACATGCATTGGCGTGGAAACTGGCTCAGAGTGAGAAATGCAGGAAACTGTTTATTGCCCCTGGCAATGCAGGGACGAGTGAGGTGGGAGAGAATGTGGCCCTGAAAGCTGATGACTTTGAGGGCATCCGACAGTTCGTGTTGGACCACAGCGTGGACATGGTGGTCGTGGGCCCCGAAGACCCATTGGTGAAGGGCATCTACGACTACTTCAGGAACGACGCCGAGCTGAAGGACATCCCCGTGATAGGGCCCAGTAAGGCAGGTGCCGTGCTGGAGGGCTCGAAGGACTTTGCCAAGGGCTTCATGCAGCGCCACAACATCCCCACGGCCCGCTACCAGACCTTCGACGGCAATCATGTGCAGGAAGGTTTGGCTTTCCTGGAAACACTGCAGCCGCCCTACGTGCTCAAGGCCGACGGACTGTGCGCCGGCAAGGGCGTACTCATCGTGCCCACACTGGACGAAGCCAAGCGTGAGCTGAAAGAGATGCTGGGCGGCATGTTCGGTCAGGCTTCGGCACGTGTGGTCATCGAGGAGTTCCTGTCGGGCATCGAGTGCTCCGTGTTCGTACTCACGGACGGCAAGGACTACAAGATACTGCCCGAAGCCAAGGACTACAAACGCATCGGCGAGGGCGATACGGGGCTGAACACTGGCGGCATGGGATCGGTTTCGCCCGTTACGTTTGCCACGAAGGAGTGGATGCAGAAGGTTGAGGACCGCATCATACGGCCCACCGTGGAGGGACTGGCCGAGGAAGGCATCGACTACAAGGGATTCATCTTCTTTGGCCTGATAAACGTTGGCGGCGAGCCCAAAGTCATCGAATACAACTGCCGCATGGGCGACCCTGAGACGGAGACCGTGATGCTTCGCCTGAAGAGCGACCTCGTGGAACTGCTGGAGGGCGTGGCCACGCAGACGCTGGCCAGTCGCACCATCGAGTTTGACCCTCGCAGTGCCGTCTGCGTCATGCTGGTCAGCGGCGGATACCCTGAGAAGTACGAGAAGGGTAAGCCCATAAGTCTGCCCCAAACTCCTGCACAAGGGAAAGAAAGCATCGTCTTCCATGCGGGGACCGCGCTGAAGGACGGACAGCTCGTCACCAACGGTGGTCGTGTGCTGGCTGTCAGCAGCTATGGTGCCAATAAGGACGAGGCGCTGTCCCGTAGCATGGCAGGTGCCGAACAGATAACATTCGAAGGTAAATATTATCGCCGCGACATCGGTCAGGACCTGTAACCCACTTGCGTAAGCCCAAGCTACAAAACCGAATCTGTCGCAGCATCTTCACGCTCCCTGCGTGTCTGTTGCTGGCCGTAGGCCTGTGGTGGATGCCACAGATGGCCTACAGCCACGACTATGCCGTCGCTCTGCTGCTCACCCTGCTCACGGCCTACGTCATTGCCGAGACCAACAACACGCAGCAGATTATCCGCGTCCGTTCGCGGGCGGTGGCTTCCGTGTGGCTCTTCGGCATGGCCTGCATGGGCACCCTCCATCCCTACCAACCCGTTCTGTTGGCCACCTTCTGCCTTTCGGTCAGTTATTTCCTGCTCTTCCGTACCTATCAGCAATCGCAACCCATGGTGGACACGTTCCACGTCTTTTTCATGCTGGCGCTGGGCAGTACCTTCTATCCTCGGCTGCTGTGGTTGGCACCATTCATGTTCTGGTATCTGGCGATATACATGCGTGCCCTGACGTTTCGAAGTTTCTTTGCAGCCCTGGTGGGCTTGGTCGTGCCGTTCTGGTTCTGGGTGCCCTGGCAGTTGTGGAGAGCTGACCTGACTCCCATTCGGACGTGGTATGCCGGCCTGACGACCATACACGCAGAAGGAGTCGGAGCTCTTCTGTCTCCGACTCCTCCTGTCCTGGCATTCTATGTGCTTGTTTTTTTTACCCTTTGGATGACGGTCTACTACCTGCTCCACAGCTACGACGACAAAATACGGACGCGCATGATTCTCTACGTCTATGTGTGTCAGTCTGTCCTGTTTGTGGCCTACGGTGTCCTGATTGACGTCTCTGCGGCGCTTCCCCTGCTGTTGCTCAGTGTCAGTCCGCTCGTCGGACACTATTTCACCCTGCGCAACACGTGGATTGGTCTCTGCCTGTTTTTCCTTTCCCTGTTGGCCTTCTTGGCCCTCATTGTGCTGACGTCAGTCGATGATGCGTACGCCGCCCTTATCGGCTGAGGCCACGCTCTGGGCGTAGGCGCGCAAGGCCTTGCTCACCACGCGGTTGCGCTTCAGGGGCTGCTGGGGGCGTGCAGCCAGTTCCTCGTCACTGAGTTTCACGTTGATGCTGCGGCTGGGGATGTCGATGACGATGATGTCGCCGTCCTTTATCTTACCGATGTTGCCACCGCTGGCGGCCTCGGGCGATATGTGTCCGATGGAGAGTCCGCTGGTGCCGCCAGAGAAGCGTCCGTCGGTGATGAGGGCGCATTCCTTGCCCATGTGCATGCTCTTGATGTACGAGGTGGGGTAGAGCATCTCCTGCATGCCTGGGCCGCCCTTGGGGCCTTCGTGCGTGATGACTACGCAGTCGCCCTTCTTGACGCGTCCGCCCAGTATGCCCTCGCAGGCGTCTTCCTGACTGTCGAAGACCACGGCCGGCCCCTCGAAGTGCCAGAGTTCAGGAGCCACGCCTGCCGTCTTCACCACGCAACCGTCCTGGGCGATGTTGCCGAAGAGTACGGCCATGCCGCCGTCCTTGGTGTAGGCGTGCTCGATGTCGCGGATGCAGCCGTTCGTGCGGTCGGTGTCGAGGCTCTCGTAATACGTCTCCTGCGAGCCCATCTTCGTGGAGAACTTGCCGCCGGGAGCACTGTAGTATATTCTAGTGCAGCTAGTATCACTAGAAGGTTTAATAATGTCGTACTTGGCGATGTCTTCTCCTAAAGTCGCACCGTTCACGCGTTTGCACGACAAGTCCAACAGGTCGCCCTTGGCCAGTTCGCCCATGATGCCCAGAATGCCGCCTGCGCGGTTCTCCTCCTGGATGGAGTACTTCTGCCAGTTGGGAGACAGTTTGCAGAGGAAGGGCACCCTGCGCGAGAGTGCGTCGATGTCGCTCATTTTGAAGTCGACACCGCCCTCCTGGGCCACAGCCAGCAGGTGAAGCACCGTGTTGGTGCTGGCTCCCATAGCAATGTCCAGCGTCATGGCGTTCAGGAAAGCAGGCCGTGTGGCAATAGAACGAGGCAATACAGATTCATCGCCGTCCTGGTAGTAGGCAAAAGCATTCTTCACAATCAGTCTGGCGGCGCTCCTGAAGAGCTCGATGCGGTTGACGTGGGTGGCCAGGATGCTGCCGTTGCCAGGGAGCGAGAGACCCAGCGCCTCCGTCAGTGAGTTCATGGAGTTGGCCGTGAACATACCTGAGCAGGCACCGCATCCAGGGCAGGCGCTGTGCTCCACGAGCTCCAGTTCCTCGTCGCTGACGGTGGGGTCGCCCCCCTTAATCATGGCCGTAATCAGGTCGGCATTCTCGCCGTTCACCTTGCCGGCCTCCATCGGTCCGCCGCTGACGAAGACGGCAGGAATGTTCAGTCGCATGGCGGCCATGAGCATGCCTGGGGTCACCTTGTCGCAGTTCGAGATGCACACCATAGCGTCGGCCTTGTGGGCATTTACCATGTATTCGACAGAGTCGGCAATGATGTCGCGCGAGGGCAGCGAGTAGAGCATGCCGTCGTGGCCCATGGCGATGCCGTCGTCCACGGCAATGGTGTTGAACTCGGCGGCATAGCAGCCCAGCGCCTCAATCTCGGCCTTCACGATCTGTCCAATCTCGTGCAGGTGGGTATGGCCTGGCACAAACTGCGTGAAGGAGTTCACGATGGCTATGATGGGTTTGCCGAACTGCTCGCGCTTCATGCCGTTGGCAACCCACAGGGCACGGGCTCCGGCCATGCGTCTGCCTTCCGTGCAAACCGCACTGCGTAACTGATGTTTCATGTCTTCAATGTTTAATTATCTTAATTATGCTGCAAAATTACAAAATATTCTCTAATCTCTAATCTCTAATCCCCATTTTATTTGTATCTTTGCACGCGTTTATACAAAAAAATCAGACGATATGAAGCATTTTAGACTGATAGACAACGTGCTGGGCTGGGTTACCTTCCTGGTTGCAGCCTTTGTCTATTGCAGTACCATCGAGCCCACAGCAAGCTTCTGGGACTGCCCCGAGTTCATCACTACAGCCTACAAACTGGAAGTCGGTCACCCGCCAGGCGCACCCTTCTTCATGCTTACGGGCAACTTGTTCACTCAGTTGACCAGCGACCCGACACGGGTGGCTTACATGGTCAACATAATGTCGGCCCTGTTCAGCGCCCTGTGCATCCTGTTCCTCTTCTGGAGCATCACGCACCTGGCGCGCAAACTGGTGGGCACGAACGGCAAGGTGGCCACACTGGGCCAGCTGATTACCGTCGAGGCCAGTGGACTGGTGGGCGCCCTCGTCTACACCTTCTCCGACACCTTCTGGTTCTCAGCCGTAGAGGGCGAAGTCTATGCCTATAGTAGTCTGTTCACGGCCCTCGTCTTCTGGCTCATGCTGAAGTGGGAGGACCATGCCGACGAACCTCACAGCGACCGTTGGCTGGTGCTCATCGCCTACCTGACGGGTCTCTCCATCGGCGTCCATCTGCTGAACTTGCTCTGTCTGCCGGCCATCGTCTTGGTCTTCTACTATCGCAAGTTCCCCAATGCCAACTTGAAGGGCTCGCTCATAGCTCTGCTCTGCTCCTTTGCCCTGATTGTTGTTGTGCTCTACGGCATCGTGCCGGGCATCGTGAAGGTCGGCGGCTGGTTCGAGCTTCTGTTTGTCAATACGCTTGGTCTGCCCTTCAATACGGGTTTGATTGTCTACATCCTCCTGGCCATCACCTCCGTGCTATGGGCCATCTGGGAGACCCATCGCGACGAGCAGAACCGTCTGCGCATGAGCCTCTCCTACGTGCTGAGTGTCGGTCTGCTGGGTATTCCCTTCTACGGTTATGGATGGACCAGCGCCGCCATCGGCATCCCCGTGATGCTGGTTCTCGCAGCGCTGATTCGTTACCAGAAAGACGATAAGTTCCTGGTCAGTGCCCGTATGCTGAACACGTCGCTCCTGTGCATGCTGATGATTATGGTCGGCTACTCGTCGTACGCCGTCATCGTGATTCGCTCCACAGCCAACACCCCCATGGACCAGAACTCCCCCGAGGACATCTTCACCCTGGGCTCTTACCTCAGCCGCGAACAGTACGGCGACCGTCCCCTCTTCTACGGCCCTGCCTATAACTCGCAGGTGCAGATGAAGGTGGAGGGCGAGTACTGGGTACCCGTTTCCACGAAGAAGTCGCCTGTCTACCAGCGCAAGGAGAAGGCCTCGCCCGACGAACCCGACCGCTACGAGTTGCTGCGCTACAATCTCGACTATAAGTACGCCCAGAATATGCTGTTCCCACGTATGTACAGCGACCGCCCAGAGCACAAGCAGGCCTACGAGGACTGGATGGGCGGCGTCAAGGGCCGCGAGGTGGTCAGCAATGTTGCCGGGCGCAGCACCACCGTAAAGATGCCCACGATGGCCGAGAACATCTATTTCTTCATGTCGTACCAGCTGAACTTCATGTACTGGCGCTACTTCATGTGGAACTTTGCCGGCCGACAGAACGACATTCAGGGCAACGGCGAACTGGAGCACGGCAACTGGATTACGGGCATCAACTGGTTCGACAACTGGCGCCTGGGCGACCAGTCGAAACTGCCCACCGAGTTGCGCGAGAACAAGGGTCGCAACGTCTTCTATGCCTTGCCGCTCTTGTTGGGTCTCCTGGGCCTGTTCTGGCAGGTGTATAAGAGTCCAGAGGGAAAAGTTTTTGGCGCGGCGGCGAATGAGGGCGTCAAGCAGTTCTGGGTGGTCTTCTTCCTGTTCTTCATGACGGGTATCGCCATCGTGGTCTATCTTAACCAGACCCCCATGCAGCCCCGTGAGCGCGACTACGCATATGCAGGTTCCTTCTATGCTTACGCCATTTGGGTGGGACTGGGCGTCGCTGCCCTGGCCGACTATCTCAACAAGGTGGTGAAGAAGGAAGTGCTCTCTGCCCTTTTGGCCAGTGTGTGCATACTGGTGCCCGTGCAGATGGCCAGCCAGACGTGGGACGACCACGACCGTTCGGGCCGCTACACCTGTCGCGACTTCGGTCAGAACTATCTCCAGACCCTCCAGCAGACGGGCAACCCCGTCATCTTCACCAACGGCGACAACGACACCTTCCCCCTCTGGTACGCTCAGGACACCGAAGGCATCCGCACCGATGCCCGCGTCTGCAACCTCTCGTACCTGCAGACCGACTGGTATATCGACCAGATGCGCCGTCCGGCCTACGACTCGCCCTCGCTGCCCATATCATGGAAGCGCATCCAGTACGTAGCCGGTACACGCGAGGGCATCCGTGTCATCCCCGAGGCTATAAAACAGGTGATGGACTACTACAAGGACGACCCCAACGCAATGAAGGAAGCACTGGGCGAGAACCCCTACGAACTGAAGAACGTCATCGACCGCTGGATTCTGAACGACAATGCTGAACTGCAGATTATCCCTACCGACAGCCTGGTCATCACCGTCGACAAGGAGGCTGTGCGCAAGAGCGGCATGATGATAGCTGGCGACTCCATCCCCGATGTCATGCACATCTCGCTGAAGGGTCGCAGCACCGTCTACAAGAGCGAGCTGATGATGCTCGAAATGCTGGCTCGCTCCAACTGGGAGCGTCCGCTCTACGTGGCCATTACCGTGGGACAGAGCAACTACGGCGACCTGGGCAAGAACTTCGTTCGCGAGGGACTGGCCGACCGCATCACGCCCTTCAACACGCAGGCCAACGGCCGCAATATGGACAGCGAGAAGATGTATGACAACCTGATGAACAAATTCCGCTTCGGCGGTCTTGATACACCAGGCATTTACCTCGACGAGACGGTACTGCGCATGTGCTACACTCATCGCCGTATCTTTGCCCAGGCCGGTATGGAACTTCTGCGCGAAGGTAAGAACGACAAGGCCAAGAACCTGATGGAGAAGGCCGAGGTGTCTATTCCTGCCACTACGGTTCCTCACAACTGGCAGAGCGGCTCGCTCGACATTGCACGCACGTGGTTGGCCCTGGGACAGAAACAGAAGGGTGTGGACATAGCCCTCGACGTGGCCCAGACGGCCAGCGAGTACCTCGACTGGTACTTCTCCCAGACAACCCGCTATGTCAAGTCCGTGACCTACGAAATCCGCACCAACTTCATCTCCCTGCAAGAGGCTGTGGAACTGCTTGAGGCCGGTGGCTCGAAACAGGCCAAACACTACAATGACCTGTTGGAGCGCTACTATGTGGGCATGGCTTACCTCAAGGACAGCTGATGCTGATTGAACAACCGGCACGATTCCTGCGGTGGCTCTATCCCCACGCTCTGTGGCGGATGGACCACCACGAGCGTGCTGTCTACCTGACCTTCGACGACGGGCCTATTCCTGAGGCTACCCCCTTTGTGCTCGACACGTTGGATCGCTTCGGAGCCAAGGCCACCTTCTTCATGGTGGGTGACAATGCCCGTCGCTACCCCGAACTGTTGGCCGACGTGCGTCGTAGGGGCCATGCTATCGGCAACCACACCTACAATCACATCGGTGGCCTGCGCTGGAGCAGCTGGAAGTATCTCTACAACGTCCATCGTGCCAACGAGATACTGCACACCCGACTCTTCCGTCCGCCCCACGGCTGGATGGGTATTGCCCATTATCGCACGCTGCGCATCTTCGGCTACAAAGTGGTCATGTGGGACCTCGTGACTCGCGACTACAGCCGTCGCCTCACGGCTCAGGATGTCCTGGACAACGTCAAGCGCTATGCCCGGCCGGGCAGCATCATCACCTTCCACGACTCGCTGAAGAGTATTGACAAGCTCCGCGTGATGCTTCCCGATGCCCTTCAGTGGCTCAAAGACCAAGGATATGAGTTTAGGAGAATTGAAAGTTGAAAACTGAACGACTGGATAGTAAGAAGTTGAAAGCCGAGGCACTGCGTCTCGGCTTTTCCCATGTGGGCCTGGCTCCAGCCGAACCTGTCCCCGATGAAGTCATGGTGGAATATGAGCAATGGCTTCGCAAAGGGTGGCACGGCGACATGCACTATCTTGAGAAACATCTCGACCTGCGACGCGACCCCCGTCTGCTGCTGCCTGGTGCTCGCACCATCGTCTCGCTGGCCATGAGCTACAATCCGGGGCTCCAGCCCACGCAACCCGGCCTTGCCCTCTACGCTCAGGGCCGAGACTATCACGAGGTGGTTCGCGAACGCTGTCGCGCCTTGCTGCAAACTCTCCCCTTCATGGGGGAGCTGGAGGGGGGCAGAATCTGCGTCGACACCGCCCCTGTTATGGAGAAGTACTGGGCGTGTCGCTGCGGCCTGGGGTGGATAGGTCGCAATCGTCAACTTATCATTCCAGGGGAGGGTAGTGCTTTCTTCCTGTCCGAGATACTCCTTACTGTCGAGGCCGATGCCTACGACATTCCCATAGGCGGGGATGATGATTTCCAATTTTCAATTTTCAAATTTCAATTATGTAAGGCCTGCCACCGCTGCCTCGATGCCTGTCCCACGGGAGCACTCACTAATGAAGGCCTGGATGCCCGTCGCTGCCTGTCGTACCTCACCATCGAACATCGCGGTGAGTTGCCAGCCGATGTCCGTCCCCATCTGTCGGAGTGCTTCTACGGCTGCGACCGATGCATGAAAGCCTGTCCCCATTACCGCCCGATTGCCTCGCCTGTCGACGACTTCCGTCCCTCGCCCCAGTTGCTGGCCATATCGCCTGCCGACTGGCAGACGCTCACGGCCGAGCAGTACCGAGAGCTGTTCCGAGGTTCGGCTGTCAAGCGTGCCAAGTACGAGGGGCTGATGCGCAACATCGCCGCCTCCCAGTCGGACAACCCTGAGCATAGCCCCAGCTCTCTCCCGTACTTTTTGGTCTTACAAAGTGAAGAATGAGTAAAAGGTATTGAACGATGAAAAGGACAATTTTTTCTTTGATAACCATGCTGTTGCTCTACGGAGTGTCGGCTTTGGCACAGATCAGCGTGGAGGGTTACTCACTGGTTTACTCCTCGGAGACGCCAGAGCGGGCAGGCTTGCTGCTCACCCTTTCCGATGCGGAACTGGCGAATTGCACGGGAGACTTTACGAGTGCTGAGAACATGGAGCGACATTGGGGCTATTGCGAAAAGGAATCGTCGGATTGGAACAAACGTATGGGAACGACTGCCGAGGAGCATGCGCAGGTGCATAAGTTCCAGAACGGACATCTGCGTCTGCTGGCTAAGTCGACCAACGGTTCGGCCAACGGCTTCCTCACAGGTGGCATACGCATGAGGGGTGGTTACAAGTATGGCATCTATGAGGTGAAGGCCAAGTGTATGCCCCACGCCTCCAACTTCCCTGCCATCTGGATGATGCCTATTACCAACGAAGAGTGGCCCATATGCGGCGAGATAGACATGATGGAAATGGTGGGCAGCAGCAGTGCGGTGTGGAGCACGGTGCACGTTGCGGCTCGCTATTCCGAATCGCAAGGCGGTCACCCCGTGGGCAAGTCGTACGGCTACACTGGCAGTATGGGAACCTCCGAGGGGTATCACATCTATTCGCTCTATTGGGACAAGGTATCGCTCATTTTCTACTGCGACGGCAGACAGGTGTTCCGCTACAACAAGGACACCACGCTGGACTTGGACAAATATCCTGACTACGAGAGCTATCAGTTCCCCTACAATAAGGAGTTTTACATGATTCTTAACCAGGCTGTCGGGAAGGACTCCGGCTGGGGCAACGAAACCCCCGACCCCTCGTTCACCTACGAGATGGACGTAGAGTACGTACGCATCTGGCAGGCCCCCGAGACGTGACAATTAGGAAGATATTATAATAAGGCAGAACTGTTGTTTTGTACCTTTGCAGCCAGTAAAATCTTAATTTCGTCTATATCGTTTTAATTTTTAATTATTAATTTCCAATTCTTAATTTATTGTTGTACCTTTGCATCGTAAAACTGTGTGAAGGTAGGCTGCACCTCAACATAGGGCAAGCTCTTTGTATTCGGTTTGTACTACCTTTGTACGCGAATAATAAGGTAAAAAGAAGATGAAAGAGAAAATTACGGGTGCTGAGGCCCTGATGCGGAGCCTGGAAGCCGAAGGCGTGGACGTGCTGTTTGGTTATCCCGGTGGTGCCATTATGCCTACCTATGATGCTCTTTACGACCATCGCGAAACACTCCATCACATACTGGTGCGCCACGAGCAGGGCGCTGCCCATGCTGCACAGGGCTATGCCCGTGTGAGCGGCCGTGTGGGCGTGGTGCTGGCCACCAGTGGGCCGGGTGCCATGAACACGCTTACGGGCATTGCCGATGCCATGATAGACTCTACGCCGATGGTGGTCATCTGCGGACAGGTGGGGACGGCCATGCTGGGTACGGACGCCTTTCAGGAGGTGGACTTGATTACCGTGACGCAGCCCATCACGAAGTGGGCCTACCAGATACGCCGTGCCGAGGATGTGGCATGGGCCGTCAGCCGTGCTTTTTATATCGCCCGCAGTGGCCGCCCGGGCCCTGTGGTGCTGGACTTTGCCAAGAACGCCCAGACGGGTCTGGTAGACTTTGAGCCCGCCCAGGTGGACTTCATTCGGAGTTACCGCCCCGTGCCCGTGCCTACGGACGAGAATATACAAGAGGCTGCCGACCTGATTAATCAGGCGGAGCGTCCGCTCGTACTCGTGGGACAGGGCGTGGAGCTGGGGGATGCCCGCGAGGAGCTGCGCCTGTTCCTGGAGCGTGGCGGACTGCCTGCCGGTTGTACCCTGCTGGGTCTTTCGGCACTGCCCTCTGACCATCCGCTGAACATGGGTATGCTGGGCATGCACGGCAATCTGGGACCTAACGTGATGACGAACCAGTGCGACCTGCTCATTGCCGTGGGAATGCGCTTCGACGACCGCGTGACGGGTAATCTGGACACATACGCCCGACAGGCCAAGGTGATACACTTCGACATTGACCCGAGTGAGATAAACAAGAACGTGCAGGCGGACGTGGCCGTTGTGGGCGACTGCAAGCAGACGCTGGCCCGTGTGACGCGCCTGATGAAGGAGGTTCGCCACGAAGCCTGGGTAGAGAGCTTTGCCCCCTACCGAGAGCAGGAGACGGAAAAGGTCATCGAACCTGCCATACACCCCACGGAGGGCCCCTTGCTGATGGGCGAGGTGGTGCACAGCGTGAGCGAGGCCACCCAGCACCGTGCTGTGCTGGTGACCGATGTCGGACAGAACCAGATGTTCGGATGCCGCTACTTCAAGTTTACCGAGGGACGCAGCGTCATCACCTCGGGCGGTTGCGGCACGATGGGTTTCGGCCTGCCCGCAGCCATAGGTGCCACGTTTGGGTCTCCCGACCGCACGGTGTGCCTGTTCGTGGGCGACGGCGGTCTGCAGATGACCATTCAGGAGTTGGGCACCATCATGGAACAGAAAGCCCCTGTAAAGATAATCCTCATGAACAACAACTTCCTGGGCAACGTGCGCCAGTGGCAGTACATGTTCTTCGACAAACGCTATTCGTTCACTCCCATGCTGAACCCCGACTACGAGCGTATCTGTGCGGCCTACGACATACCTTCGCGGACGGTGGTGAAGAGGGAGGAGCTGGACGAAGCTATACGCGAGATGCTCGCGACGGATGGGCCCTATCTGCTGCAGTGCGCTGTGAAGGAGGAAGACAACGTCCTGCCCATGACACCTCCCGGTGCCAATGTCGACGAGATGATGCTCACGATTAATGGATAATTGATAATTGACAATAAATATTTATCTTTTATCTCACTTTTAAATTTTAATTTTTAATTCATTATATATTGTGGATTGCGAATTAAAGAAAGGCGGACAATGCGGCGATTGTGACCAGTGTGGTCGCTGCGACCTGCAGAAGCAGGCGGACGAGACGTTGTATACGATGATTATATACAGCGAGAACTTTGCTGGTATACTGAATCAGGTGACGGCCGTCTTCACGCGTCGGCAGGTGAACATCGAGAGCCTGAACGTGTGTGCCAGCAGTACGCCTGGGGTGCATAAATACACCATCACCTGCTACTGCACGGAGGAAATGGCCAAGATGTTGACGAAGCAGATAGAGAAGAAGATAGACGTCTTGCAGGCCCACTACTTCACGGACAGCGAGATTTTCATCCTCGAAGCCTGTCTCATCAAGGTTAACACCCCGATACTGCTGGAGAACAAGGACGTGTCGCGCATCGTCCGTAAACACGGGGCGCGCATCGTGGAGGTGAATCCCACCTACAGCATTATCGAGAAGAAGGGTATGACGGAGGACATCATCAGCTTGTTCCAGGAACTGAACAAACTGGGCGTTGTCCTGCAGTTCGTCCGTTCGGGTCGCATTGCCGTGACCAAGAGCACGGAGGAGCGTCTGGACAAGTATCTGGAGGAAATGGAGAGGTTAAGAAAATGAGAGAATGAGAAATGGAGAGAATTGACTCATATCCCTTCTACGTTGAGCCGTTCCATGTCGACTTCATGGGCCGCATGTTCCTGGGCATTCTGGGCAACCACCTGCTGAACGCTGCTGGCAACCACAGTCAGCGCCGAGGCTGGGGTATAGGTGCTCTGAACGAGACGCGACACACCTGGGTGCTGAGCCGACTGTCGATAGAATTGGAGGATATGCCCCGCCAGTACGAGCATGGTGCGGTGGAGACATGGGTGGAGAGCGTCATTCGGCTGTTCACCAACCGTAACTTCGCCATCCTGCGTGAAGACGGCATACCCTATGGCTACGCCCGTAGCATCTGGGCCATGATAGACCTGGAGACACGTCGCCCCTGCGACCTGCTCAGCCTCTACGACGGCGACATCCTGAACTATGTGGTGCCGGAGGACGAGAAACCGTGCCCCATAGCTGGACATGGCCGCTTCCGTTTCCGTGACCCGCAGCTTGTGCGCACCATCCCGACGTACTACAGCGACGTGGACATCAATGGACACATCAACTCGATAAAGTACATCGAGCACATCCTCGACCTTTTCCCCACCGAGCGTTTCCGTGACCAGCGCCTCCAGCGCTTCGAAATTGCCTACAAGACGGAGAGTTATCTGGGCGACGAGCTTTCGTTCTACACGCAGCAGGTCGACGAGAACGAGACGGACGTAGAAGTCCGCAAGAATGGTTCCGAAGTGGTTTGTCAGGCAAAAGTCCGCTTCATATAACGTAAATTATAAAATAATTAAATCGTAAATCGTAAAATTTAGTTTTATGGCAAAAATGAATTTTGGCGGTGTCATCGAAGAGGTAATGACCCGCGAGGAGTTTCCATTGGAGAAGGCACGTGAGGTGCTGAAAGACGAGACCATCGCCGTCATCGGTTACGGCGTACAGGGTCCTGGTCAGGCTTGCAACCTGCGCGACAACGGGTTCAACGTCATTGTTGGCCAGCGTCAGGGCAAGACTTTCGATAAGGCTGTCGGCGACGGCTGGGTTCCCGGCGAGACGCTGTTCAGCATTGAAGAGGCCGCCCAGAAGGGCACCATCGTCATGTGTCTGCTGTCCGACGCAGCCGTCATGAGCGTATGGCCCACCCTGAAGCAGTATCTGACCCCCGGCAAGGCTTTGTATTTCTCTCACGGCTTTGCCATCACCTGGAACGACCGCACGGGTTGCATCCCTCCCAAGGACATCGACGTCATCATGGTGGCCCCCAAGGGTAGCGGCACCAGCCTGCGTACCATGTTCCTCGAGGGTCGTGGTCTGAACAGCTCATATGCCGTTTATCAGGACTACACGGGTCGTGCCCTTGAGCGCACGCTGGCCCTGGGTATCGGTATTGGTTCGGGCTATCTGTTCGAGACCACTTTCCAGCGCGAGGCTACCAGCGACCTGACGGGTGAGCGCGGCTCACTGATGGGTGCCATTCAGGGTCTGCTGCTGGCTCAGTACGAGGTGCTGCGCGAGAACGGACACACTCCCTCCGAGGCCTTCAACGAGACGGTAGAGGAGCTGACGCAGTCGCTGATGCCCCTGTTTGCCCAGAAGGGTATGGACTGGATGTATGCCAATTGCTCAACCACCGCACAGCGTGGTGCCCTCGACTGGATGGGTCCCTTCCACGATGCCATCAAGCCCGTGGTGGAGAAGCTGTATGCCAGTGTGAAGAGCGGTCATGAGGCTCAGATCAGCATCGACAGCAACTCGAAGCCCGACTATCGTGTGGGCCTGGAGAAGGAACTGGCTGCCCTGCGCGAGAGCGAGATGTGGCGCACCGCTGCCGTCGTTCGTCAGCTCCGTCCCGAGAATAACTAACGGCTACATTACACGCAAAAAAAGCTCCCAACCTGCAACGGGTTGGGAGCTTTTTTTGTATCCTTAGAATTCCTGAACTTACTGGTAGAAGAGGTAGCGGTTGTCCTCGATTTTGGCCTTGCGAACCAGCGTCTGCATCAGACTGTTCATGTTGCGCATGTAGCTTTGGGCGAGCTGGCTCTCCTCCTGCTTCTGGTCGAACTTGCCCTCGAGCTTGTTCTGAGCCAGTACCTGGAAAGCATAGACTGCGCCTTCGCCCTTCACGCCGCTGACGAACTGACCCTGCTTGGCCGAGCTGACAGCACCGCTCAGGATGGGCTCGCTACTGGCAACCTTCTGCACGAAGACGGGAGCGGCGAAGGTGATGTGGCTAACCGTGTCTTGTACGGCACCGGCTACCTTGGCCACCTCGGCAACGCTCTTCATACCCTGAATCTTCTCGATGAGCTGGGCGGCCTTCTTGTCCTTGATGACCTCCTGCGAGAGAATCTGCTGCAGGTTCTCGTCCTTGAAGTCGCGCTGACCCTTCTTGTGGATGTTGGTGAGCATGACTACTACCAACTGGTCGTTGGCGTTTCCTGCCTCGTAGAGTTCGCTGACGGCACCAACCTTGCTCTTGAACACCCAACGCAGGGCGTCGGTCGTACCGCGCACGTTACCAATAAAGTGGTCGCTGCTGCTGACGTACTGAGCGGTCTGGATGGTGTAGCCCTCCTTGGCAGCGTTGGCCTCGATGTCCTCCTGCTTGCTGTTGGCAGCCAGGAATGAGCTGAACTTGTTCCAAACGTTGTTGTGGGTGTCCTCGCTGAACTCGATGGCGCGCTTGATGATGGCCACGTTGTACTTGTCGATGATGTTGCGACGGTCGGTGACCTTGACGATGAGCTTGCCGCCAGTGATGTCGAGCTGCTTAACGGCACCTGTGGGGGTATTGAACAGGGCGTCGATGAACTTGCGGTCGTCGTCGCGCAGTGTGCTATTGTCTACCTGGGCAGAGGTTATCCACTGGGCCTCGGCTGCCTGGTTGTACTTCTTGGCGATGGTGTCGATGGGAGCACCGGCATTGAGGGCCGTCAGGATGCTGTCGGCCGTCTTGGTAGCCTTGTCGTCGGTGCCGCTGACGCTGATGACGCGATACTCAACCGAGTCGGGCTGCTGCACCTTGGCGATGTACTTCACGACGTTCATGGTGTTCTCGGCCAGGTTCACCGTGGGGCCGGCAATGGTGCCGGGGGCCATGCTGTCGAGCTGGGCGGCGATGCTGGAGGGCAATGCCTTGCGGCTGACGGGCAGACCGTTGTAGCTGATGCTGGAACGGCTCTCGCGAACGGTGTTGGCGATGTTCTCGCTTGTCTCCAGGGCCTGGGCGTACTCGGTCAGTTCCTTCTGCAGATCTTCCTTGTCGGCCTCGCTGGCGGTTACGGGAACCACGATGTACTTGATGTCGCGAGCCTCCTGCTGCATGTCGAACATGTCGGGGTACTGCTGCTTCATCTTGCTGTACTTAGCCTTCAGTTCGGCTTCGGTGGGCTCCACGTCGGTGTCCTTGATGGTGGTGTAGGGCACGGCGGCCAGCAGCACCTGCGACTCGTTGTTACGGGCGTCGAAGGCAGCCTTTGCGCTGACGGGATTGGAAATCAGGCAGCTGGAGAGCAGCGTCTGGTACTTCTGGACGAGTGTCTCCTGACGAACCTGCTTCTCGATGAACTTCCAGTAGTTGTAGTACTGGGTCATTGTCTCCTTCTGAGCCTCGGGATATTCGGCGTTGTTCTTGATTTCCTCGTAGTTGGTCAGGAACTGCTTCAGTACGTTCACGTCGAACTGGCCCGTCTGCTGGTTGACAAACGGTGTCTGGCGCAGCAGGTTGCTGCTACCCGTGTTGATGATTTCCTGTACTTCGGCATCGGTGACGGCGAGGCCCAGTTTCTTGGCCTCGTGGCTGATGACCTGCTGGCTGATGAAGTCGTTCCAGACCTGGTCGCGCAGCTGAATGCTCTGTGCTTCGCTCAGGTTCTGACCGCCGTTGCTCAGCTTGACAGCGTTCTCATACTCCGAAACCATTTCGTTGAATTCCTGATAGTTGACATTCTCGCCGTACACCTCGCCGATTACCTGGCGTGTGGCGTTACGGCTGGAGGAGAGGGCACGAACCAACTCCTCGGCAATGAAAGCGAACAAGGCCAGACCCAGAATGAGGATGAGGGCTGTACCTTTGCTTCTGATTGTTTGTAAGGTTGCCATAATTTTTTGTTATTTTTTTTGTTATATTAGTTTCGTTTTGTGCATAATCGGCCACAAAGGTACAAAATAAAGTTGAAAGTTGAAAGTTGAAAGTTGAAAAAATCAATTTTTAAGCACCTTTAGCCGTACGAGTTCTATCTTTGTAGTGGTATTCTTCATGATTTTGGCCTCCCAGTGGCCGAATTTCACCACTTCGTTCAGTTTCGGGAAGCTTTGGTATTCGTGCAGGATGAGTCCGCCCAGCGTCAGGTATTCCTCGCTTTCGGGCAGGTCGAGGTCGAAGCGTTCGTTCAGCGCCTCTATCTCCAGTCGGGCCGAGAGCAGATACTCGCCGTTGCCCAGGTCCTTGGCCGTGTATTTGTTACTGTCGTGCTCGTCCTCGATTTCGCCGAACACCTCTTCCATCAGGTCTTCGAGGGTGACGATGCCCGAGGTGCCGCCAAACTCGTCAACGACGACGGCCATCGACTTCTTCTCCTGCATGAACTGCTTCATCAGCTTCTGGGCCGTCATGGTCTCGGGTACGATGGGCATCTCGCGGATGCTGTCGGTCCAGGTGTCGCCGGCCTTCAGGCGGAACATCTCGCTGGAATGTACGAAGCCCACGATGTCGTCGATGTCCTCGCGATAGACGATGATTTTGGAGTGCCCGCTTTCCACGAACTCGTTTTTCAGCGTTTCGAGCGATGTGTCGATGCTGACGGCATCGATTTCGGTACGGGGCACGATGCAGTCGCGAATCTTGGTCTCGGCAAAGTCCAGTGCGTTCTGGAATATCTTCACCTCCTCGTTGATTTCGCTCTCGTCGCCCACGTGGTCGATGTTGCGCTGGATGAGGTCGTCCAGGTCCACCTTCGAGAAGGATTTCTCCCGGTTCACGGGCTTCACCTTCGCGCCCACCATCCAAAGCAGCGTCTTGGACAGTCCGCTGGTGAACTTGCTGATGGGGTAGAGTACGATGTAGCAGAGAAAGGCGGGCAGGGCGAAAGCGTTCATCATGCCGTTGGGGTTCAGTCGGAAGATGGTCTTGGGCAGGAACTCGCCCGTCACCAGTACGATCAGTGTGCTCACCAGTGTCTGTATGGTCAGTTGCGCGGTGTCGTCCTCCCAGCCCAGTGGGTCGAGGATGTAGAGTCCGATGATGTGGGCCATCAGTATGCCGTAGATGACGAGTGCGATATTGTTGCCCACGAGCAGGGTGGAGATGAAGTTGTTGGGATGGGCGTAGAAGATGCCCAGGATGCGCGAGGTAATGCCCTCGTTCGAGGCCTTGTCCATCTCTACGCGCAGTTTATTGGACGAGACGAAAGCAATCTCCATGCCTGAAAAGAAGGCGGAGGTCAAAAGTACTATAATACAACTAATTATTAACATCGAGACAAGCTTCTTAATCTTTCACTTTTCACTTTTCGCTCTTCACCCCTCAGTATCTCCAGTGTCCATCGTCCTTCTTGGCGGACTTGCCAGGTGCCGTGGGCATGATGCGTCCCGCCTTTTCGCCAGTCGGAGTGGTGGCAGCCACCGCAGCGGCCGTGTCGGTGGGGGCCTCTTCCTTCTTCGAGCCGTCAACGTCGCTCTTGGGGAAGGCGCCCTTCGAGTTCGAGACGTAGTAGTCCGTCATCTGTTCGTTCGAGCGGAAGTCCGTCCCCTCCAGTTCCTGGTCGGTGGTCTTGATGCGCATATACTGCGTGCTCCACATCTTGTGCTCGTTCATGTCCCAGTAGAGTTCTTCGGTTCGGAACAGGGTACCCTCGACGTTGTGTATGACCACGCGTCCGCGCAGTTCCCACAGTCGTTGTTCGTGCAGATAGGCTGTGTCGGCTTCGACGTGCAGGTCGATGTGGAACTGTTCGTCGAAGCGTTCCATGAGCAATCCCTTCATGAACTTCCAGGTTGGCGGGTTGGTGTGGGTGTAGATGTCCCACTCCTCGGCCACGAGTTTGTAGCGCAGGACGCCGGAGTCCGAGATGAGTGTGCTGATGCCACGGGAGCGCATGAAGGCGGTGGAGTCGTTGACGTCGATGTTGGCCGTGGCGTGTTCCTGTTCTTCGGAGCAGGCGAAAATGAGAAGCAACAAAATGAAGACCCACCCTGGCCCTCCCTTGGTGGGAGGGAAGGGACTCCGGGTCTTATTCGTATCAGGCATATCCATTGGTTTGTTCTCCCTCGCTTCAGGGGAGGGGCGGGGTAGGTCTTTTCTTACTGGAACTTCCGTTTCATAAACCACGCCTCATTGATGGTGACGCCCAAGTGTGCCACGAAATAGTTTTCGCGTATCTGGTACACCACGCTGGGGTTGCGTCGCAGCCACTCCAGCGAAATGTTGATGAGCGAGCGCGTGCCCGTTTTCAGCGGCAGGGCCACACCGGCTGTTAGCCGCACCTCGCTTGGGCCGTCCTCGCCGTTTACCTTGACGTAGGGCGTGGTGTACGACGCTCCAGCGCGGAAGTGCATGCGCTGGAGGTAGTTGCCGTTGGGTTTGTCGATGTAGTCAACACCCACGGCTATGTGGTGCTGATTGTGATACTGGTCGGTGGCCAGGCTGATGCGGGCATCCGTGGCTGTGGTCTGCGAGACGGGCACTCGGCACCCATCCCACCGTTGCAGCGTGTAGTCGGCGGCCACGGTCAGTTTGTTGTCCTTCTGCCATGCCAGTCCGGCTCCGAAGGTGTAGGGCAGTTCGAATGCCTTGTCGGCCTGCCGTTCGATGCTGTCACCCTGACTGGTGTAGCGGAGCAGGCTGACGCTGCTGCCTATCTTGTGGCCGATGCCCACGCTGGCACCCACGGTCAGGGTATTGTGCTGGTCCAGGGGAATGGGGTACTGTACGCCGATGTCCAGTTTGTACGTACTGATGTCGGCCGTCCACTCCTCGTTCTGCGTGCTGAAGTCGGTGCTGCTGGTGGTGGCGCTGCCCTCGTAGAACTGCTGTGCCAGGCTGTTGTTGTACGAGCCCCACAGGTAGCCGATGTTGGCACCTATGCTCAGGCCGGCTACGGGGTTGATGCCAATGCCTACGTACACCTGGTGCAGGCCGCCGTTGCCGTAGTAGGTGGTCTTGGAGGTGATGGCTTGCCCCGTGGTGTAGTCACTGCCCACGCGTCGGCTTTCGCTAAAGTTGTATCCGATGGTGGTGAAGGGTACAAAGCCGACGGACATGCCCATGCCGCGCCGCAGACGGAAGCCCGCGTTCACGTAGTCCAGCATGGCATTCAGGGCCCTGATGCTGGTGCTTCCGTCGCTCAGCCGGCCCACTTGCAGGGCCATACCGGCATCGAGGATGAAGGTCATCGAGTCGATGGCCGAGTACGAGGCCGGGTTCTGAAAGTTCACCTGTGTGGCACAGCGCAGTCCCTGTGCCACGCCGCCCATGCCGCGGTTCATGCCCTGCGACTGGTCGCACAGCGTGCCCAGTCCGAATCGCGAGTACGACGAGTTGCTGCCGTTGCTCTGTGCCGTAGCGTATGTCGCGGTCAGCGCCGTCAGTGCCAGGACGAAGATTCTCCTTATTCTACTCATTTATTATATGTGCTAAAATGGTGTTCAGTCCACGTGGGACGAGTAATTCGTCTGCAAAGATAGTGAATTCTTTTGAGATACCCAATTCCTTTGCGTCTCCACCCGTTAAAAAAACTGAAAGATGCGGATATTTTTGTCTGAAGTGGTCGATTTGTTCCTCGATTTCACGTCGCAAGCCCCATATCACACCACTGCGCATGGCCGTCGGCGTGTTAAATTCCACTTCGGAGGTCTCTCCTTGCAGTTCCACCTGCGGCAGTCGGCCTGTCAGTCGGTGCATAGCCATGCGCCCCAGCCTTGCCGTGTTCGACACAATGGCCCGCTCCGGCTTATGCTGTCTGACAAAACGACTTAGGCCGACCAACTTATGGTCGGTCACCATCTCTGCCACAGGCTCGTTGCCGTCGAAGACAACCACCTTGGCCCTCGTATTTCCGATGTCAATAATCAGATTCATGATAAATCGGGGACAAAGATACGATTAAGCGAGCGAAATGCCAAATTTATTTGAGCATTATCGAACATGAGTGTCTAAAACTGAAAGATAAGATATGGTTAAGCGAGCGAAATGCGCACATTTATTTGGCATTATACTCACTTAATCGTATCTTTGTAGCATCAAAAGAGAAATACTATGCTGACTGACCAAGAAAGAGAGGAAATACTGCGTTTGATTCACCGCGAAGTGGTGCCGGCCATCGGGTGTACGGAGCCGATGGCGGTGGCGCTGTGTGTGGCCCGCGCTACGGAACTGCTGGGCGAACGGCCCCAGCATATCCGGCTCCGCCTGAGTGCCAACATCCTGACCCATAAGCAATAGTTCTCCTGACTATATTTTGTAAAAAACGTAATATTATGAAAAAGATTCTTTTAAGCATGACAGCAGCATTGTCGCTCGTGGCGTGCACCAGCCGCCAGAACCCTTTCCTCACCGAGTGGGACACGCCTTATGGCATTCCTCCCTTCGCCAACATTCAGGTGGATGACTATATTCCTGCCATTCAGGCTGGCATAGAGCAGCAGAACAAAGAGATTGAGGACATCGTCAATAACCCCGATGAACCCACGTTCGAGAACACCATTCTTCCCTTGGAGCTCTCCGGTCGCATCCTGTCCAAGGTGTCCGGCGTGTTGTACAATGTGCACGAGACCGACCGCACCGATGAACTCGACTCCGTCATGGAACTGGCCATTCCCATGCTCACGGAGCACGGCGACAACATCTCCTTCAACAAGGGGCTTTACGAGCGTATTGCCAAGCTCTTCAAGGCCGACCAGAGCCAACTCACCCGCGAGCAGCAGATGGTGCTGAAGAAGCGCTTCGAGGCATTTGAGCGCAACGGCATTGGTCTGCCCGAAGAGAAGCAGGCCCGCCTGCGTGAGATCAATACGGAGATGGCTTCCAAGACGCAGAAACTGGGCAACAACATCCTCTCCGAGAGCAATGCCTTCAAGGAGAAGTTCGGCATCAGTGTCTCCGACTACCCCAATGCCATGACCACCACCGAGGACCGTGCCCTCCGTCAGCAGATGCTCCAGGCCTACACCATGCGAGGTCACAACGGCAACGAGTTCGACAATCGTCAGCTTGTTCTCGACATCATGCGCCTCCGCATCGAGAAGGCCCAGATTATGGGCTACAAGAATCCTGCCGCCTATATCCTGGAACCCAAGATGGCCCACGACCCCGAGACCGTGGATGCCTTCCTTGCCGACATTATGGTGGCTGCCGTGGCCAAGGCCAAGGAGGAGGTGTACGACATGCAGAAACTGATGGACGAGGACATTGCCGCAGGCGTTCTTCCCGCTGGCAGCAAGATAGAGCCCTGGGACTGGTGGTACTATGCCGAGAAGGTTCGCAAGCAGAAGTACGACCTGGACGAGGAACTCACCAAACCCTATTTCAAATTTGAAAACGTCGTGAAGGGCATCTTCCTGGCAGCCAACACCCTATATGGCGTGAACATGGAAGAACTGAAAGACGTCCCCTCGTACAATCCCGATGTGGTCACCACGTATAAGGTCTCGGATGCCGACGGCAATCTGCTGGGCATCTTCACCACCGACTATCTGCCCCGCAGCAGTAAGCGCGGCGGTGCGTGGATGAACAACATCCGCGAGCAGTACGCCGATGCCCAGGGCAACATGGTTCGTCCCATCATCGTGAATGTGGGTAATCTGGAGGAATACCTTACCATCGACGAGGTGCAGACCGTCTTCCACGAGTTCGGACACGCCCTGCACGGGTTGCTCACCCAGTGCCACTATCCCACAGTCAGCGGAACCAACGTGACACGCGACTTTGTGGAGACCTTCTCGCAGTTCAACGAGAACTGGGCCTTCCAGCCCGAACTCTTGGCCCAGTATGCCGTCAACGAGAAGGGCGAGGTCATCCCTGCCGAACTGGTGGAGAAGATAAACAACTCCCTGAAGTTCAACCAGGGCTTCATGACCACGGAACTCTGCGCCGCCTCCATCCTGGACATGAAGTGGCACGAGCTGGAGAGCGTCGAGGGTATAGACATCGACGACTTCGAACAGAAGGTATGCCGGCAGATGGGCCTGATACCTGAGATAGGTCCCCGCTACCGCACCACCTACTTCAACCACATCTTCTCCAGCGGCTACAGCGCCGGTTACTACGGCTATCTGTGGGCCGAGGTGTTGGACAAGGACCTCTTCTCCGTCTTCGAGGCATCGGGCAACGTGTGGAACCAGGAACTGGCCACCAAGTTCAAGCAGACCTTCCTCGAGAAGGGCGGCTCCGAAGAACCCATGGTGCTGTTCGAGCAGTTCGCCGGCCGTCAGCCCGACAACACCGCCTTCCTCCGCGGTCGTGGGCTGAAATAGCTAACGTCCCCTTCCTTTTCTTCTGCCTAAGCTTTGCTTAGGACCCTGTTAGGTTTCGCTTGACGCACGATTGTGCGTCAAGCCTTTGTTATATGGGCTAAAATGGTGTTCAGTCCACGTGGGACGAGTAATTCGTCTGTAAAGATGGTGAATTCTTTTGAGATACCCAATACCTTTGCGTCTCCACCCGTTAAAAAAACGGAAAGATGGGGATATTTCTCCCTGAATCGGCGAATATACCCTTCAATTTCGTATTTCATGCCCCATATCACACCGCTGCGCATGGCCGTCGCTGTGTCGAATCCCAGTTCGGGCGCATCCCCTTCGCGGTCTATCAGGGGCAGCAGTGCCGTGCCCTCGTGCATGGCGCGCAGGCGCATTCCCAGTCCCGGCGATATATTTCCGCCTCGGTAGTGGTTTTCGGCATCCAGAAATTCGTAGGTGATGCACGTGCCGCTGTCGATGACCAGCAGTTCGCCCTCCGCCTGTAGGTGGCGGGCTCCGACGATGGCTGCGATGCGGTCGGCCCCCAGCGTCTCCTTCGTGTGGTACATGATTTCTACGGGCACGGGCGTTTGTCCGGTCAGTTGCAGCATGGGGAATCCCAATGCCTCCAGCACCCGTTTGCCCTGCTCCGTCATCCTTGCCGTCGTGGCAAAGATACCCTTCTGGCACCCCGTTTCGCGCGAGAATTCCTCCACGCCGTCCAACTGGTGGTTTGTGGTGAAGTGTCTCACCATGCGGTCGTCCTCGAAGGCCAGTACCTTCGCCCGCGTGTTACCTATGTCTATAATCAGATTCATATTCAGTCTGCAAAGGTACAAAAAAAAAGTTGAGTCACGTGCACATTCCTCCTTCTTTCTTACGCTTTTTTCACAGCCACGCGAGACAAACTCCGTACACCGTCGGTGAACGCACATCCATCGTCGATGAACATCCGTCCGTCGTCGGCGTCCGTCCGTTCGTCGGTCGATGTACGAAGAATGTCATATAGGTATGTGGAGAAGACGTTGTATGTTTGGCAAAAATGTAACCGAAAAAGCGGGATTTGCAAAAATGTGCCTAAACATTTTGTCCTTTGTCGGATTTACACTATCTTTGTGGCGCAATAGTTGAGAAAACAATGAAGAAAACCATACTTACGATAGTGGCCCTGGTGTTGTCACTGGGACTCTGTGCCCAAAACATCGTGGTGCAGAGCTTCCGGCTCGACGAGACTGACCTTACGGCCAACACGGCAGGAACGATAGTCATGGACCAGAACGGGCAGAAGTGTGCCCTCATTAAGGTGGAGACCACGCAGACGGGATTTTCGTTTGATACGGGACTACTGCAGCCACAGAAGGTGGAGCAACGCGTGGGCGAGGTCTGGGTCTATGTTCCCGAGGGTGTGAAGCGCATCACCATCAGCCATCCGCAACTGGGCATCCTGCGCGACCACGACCTGGGACTGACCGTGAAGCGGGCCAAGACCTACATCTTGAAACTGACGACGGGCGAGGTGCAGACCACCATAAAACAGGCGCGTACCTCGCAATATGTCGTGTTCCAGCTCACGCCGGCCAATGCTGTCGTACGGCTCGACGGTTCGCTGCTCTCCACGACGGACGGCACAGCCATGAAGTACATGCCCTTCGGCACCTATGACTACATGGTGGAGGCCCCCGACTATCAGTCCGAAGCCGGCAAGGTGACGGTCAACGACCCCCAAAACAAACACGTTGTCGACGTAAAGTTGAAGCCCAACTTCAGTCAGGTCACCCTCACCGTCGATAACAACGCCGAGATATGGGTGAACGGAGAAAAGCGCGGTAATGGCTCGTGGACGGGCAATCTGGGTGCTGGCGTGTATATGCTGGAGGCGCGTCTAGCTGGTCATCGCCCCACGCAGCGCGAAGCTACCATCTCCGTAACCCAGGAGCCGCAGACCATCCGTCTCGATGCGCCCACGCCCATCCTTGGCGAGGCCAGCATCGTCAGTTCGCCTGCGATGGCCGACGTCGCGATTGATGGCAAACCAGTGGGGAAGACGCCCCTCGTCCTCTCAGATTTGCTTATTGGGCAGCATACCATAAAAATTTCAAAGAAAGGCTATGACGACTATGAAGACCAGCTGACTGTTAGCGAAGGGAAGCCGGTGGAGAAGAGTGCAACCCTGTCGAAAAGCAAATATAAGGAATCGACGACGGCTTCCGAGACTGAGCCCCAAAAGGATAAGAAAAAAAGGCCTTCAACCGCTTACCAGAAACCTTCGTCGTTCCACTTGATGGCTGGGGCGCAGGTGGGCCAGCTGATGGGTGTGGGTGCAACGGTAGGCGGCTATATCAAACACGTCAACTTAGAGGCATTCTACCTGTATGGCTTAGGTCACAGCGAGGACATCTATTGGCGGAAATCGTCATCTGACTATTACACGTGCCGCTACAAGACAATGGCCTACGGAGGCAAGGTGGGATACGGAATCGACGTACTTCAGACCAAACGGCTGCGCCTCACCCCGCAATTGGGTGCCACGCTCGTCAGCATAAGTGCGGACAAGTCCAACGGCCATGCCCTGTCCCTTGCCGTTGGCCTCCGTACCGACTATGCTTTTTCGAAGCATTTCGGTGCCTATTTGGCACCCGAGATGGACTTTGCCGTCAAGAAGTCCGACGTATTCTCGCAACTCACCGATGTATCCTCCAAAATCAAACACTGGGGTACGGGCTTCAACCTGCGCATCGGCATTCGTTATTCCTTCTAAATGGTTTGTAACATGAAACGCTATACCTTATTTATATACATATTGGCAGCCCTATTGCTTATGGCTTCCTGTAAGGACGGCAATGACTTCAGTGACGACTATTCGCCGGCATTGTCACTCTCTGCTAACGGTAATATTTTGGTCACGGGCATCACGCTTAGTCAGACCTCGCTCTCGCTCTCAATGGGAGGCAATCAGACGATCTCGGCCACGGTTGAGCCTTCTAATGCC
>CAJOJA010000018.1:48528-49341 GCA_905234735.1 uncultured Bacteroidaceae bacterium
GCCGCAGGTCTTGTTACCGCCATTGCTGCCGGTTCGTGTACCATCACCTGCACGGCTCAGGATGGCAGTGGCGTGAAGGCAACCTGTTCGGTGACCGTTACGTCTGGCTCAGATTCGGACACCCATGCGTACGTCGATCTTGGCTTGCCTTCGGGCACGCTATGGGCTACGTGCAACATTGGTGCCTCTAAACCCGAAGACTATGGTGATTACTTTGCCTGGGGTGAGACCACGGGGTACAACTCTGGCAAGACGGATTTCGACGTGGATACCTATAAGTATTGCAACGGCTCATTACACTCGATGACGAAGTACTGCACGAGTAGCAGTTATGGAACCGTTGACAACAAGACGGAACTGGAACTCGCAGATGATGCCGCCTACGTGAATTGGGGCAGCCAGTGGCGCATGCCGAGCTATGAGCAGCTGACCGAACTCCGCACAGAATGCACTTGGACATGGACGACAAGGAACGGAGTGTACGGCTACGAGGTAAAAGGGACAAATGGGAACAGTATTTTCCTGCCTGCGGCGGGGCGGCGCGAGGACACGTGGCTCTACCACCCAGGTTCCTACGGCGACTACTGGTCGCGCACGCTCGAAACGAGCGACCCGAGCGGCGCGTGCAGCCTGTTCTTCTCTTTGTACGACTTAAATGTGGACTCCGACACCCGCTACTTCGGTCAAAGTGTTCGCCCCGTTCGCGCTTCAGAAAATATTTTGGTCACGGGCATCACGCTTAGTCAGACCTCGCTCTCGCTCTCAATGGGAGGCAATCAGACGATCTCGGCCACGGTTGAGCCTTCTAATGCC
>CAJOJA010000018.1:49380-77856 GCA_905234735.1 uncultured Bacteroidaceae bacterium
GCCGCAGGTCTTGTTACCGCCATTGCTGCCGGTTCGTGTACCATCACCTGCACGGCTCAGGATGGCAGTGGCGTGAAGGCAACCTGTTCGGTGACCGTTGATAACGTTGATAATTCAGGAAGTATCAATGGAAGGGCCTATGTAGATCTTGGTCTGCCTTCGGGCACGCTCTGGGCCACTTGCAACTTAGGAGCTTCTAAACCCGGGGAGTACGGCGACTATTTTGCCTGGGGCGAGACCACGGGGTACAACTCTGGTAAGACGGATTTCAGCTGGAGTACCTATAAGTATTGCAACGGCTCATCATTCTCGATGACGAAGTACTGTACCGATAGCAGCTATGGAACCTATGGAACCGTTGACAACAAGACGGAACTGGAACTCGCGGACGATGCTGCCTACGTGAATTGGGGCAGCCAGTGGCGCATGCCGAGCGATGAGCAGCAGACCGAACTCCGCACAGAATGCACTTGGACATGGACGACAAGGAACGGAGTGTACGGCTACGAGGTGTACGGCTACGAGGTAAAAGGGACAAATGGGAACAGTATTTTCCTGCCTGCGGCGGGGGAGCGCGACGACACGTCGCTCTACAACGCAGGTTCCTACGGCTACTACTGGTCGCGCACGCTCAGCACGGGCGGCTTCCCGAACAGCGCGTACAACCTGAGCTTCTATTCGAGCAGCATCATTGTGATCAGCAGCAACCGCTTCAAAGGTCGGAGTGTTCGCCCCGTTCGCGCTTCAGAATAGTGCATCCTTCCCCAAACTCGACGCTGGAAGCGTCATCGCTCGATAACCGAGGGTACGAGCGTAGCGAGCACCCCCGGACAGGGTGACAGCGTAGCGAGCACCCCCCGGACTTTGTCAGCTGGGAGCAGGGCTACTGCGCCCTGACGTATTCCGAGGCAGAAAAGGGCCGCGTCATCCAGTACATCATCAACCAGAAGGAGCATCACAAACGTATCTCTGCCCGTGACGAGCTGCGGTCGCTGCTCGATGAGATGGGGGTGGAGTACGATGAGAGGTATATCTAAGCTTGTGGTGGTGGATGGGGCACCCCTCCAGGGTGCGATAGGTGATGCTACGTCCGTTTAGAAAAAGCGAAAGAGTTTTGGTAAATCGGAAAATAAGTTGTAATTTTGCCCCGTAAATGGAAAATGTATGAGGGTTATATCCTTTGCTATCATTCGCGATTTCATTGCCCGCCATGCCGATGCCGATGTCGCATTGCGGGACTGGTATAAGCGAGTGTCGAAAGCAGACTGGACGACGTTTGCCGACATAAAGGCCACGTTCAACAGCGTGGATTATGTGGGAAACGACCGATACGTGTTCGACATTAAGGGCAATACTTATCGTATAGTGGCTGTTGTCCTCTTTGTGAACAAGAAGGTGTATATGCGTTTTGTTGGAACTCATGCAGAATACGAACGGATAAAGGACATTCAAAATATATAAGGCTATGGCAACGATAAAAAACGAAAAACAATATCAGGCAGCCTGTGAACGTATAAATGAACTGCTGAAGGTTGTCAGCAATGACACACCTGCCGACAACAAGGACATGGTGGAGTTGGACTTGCTCTCCGACTTGGTGGCCGATTATGAGGAAGAACACTATCCCATAGTTGCACCTACGCTAGTGGAAACAATAAAATTGCGTTTGTTCGAGATGGGACTCACGCAGATGCGATTGGCCGAGATGCTCGGTCTGAGCAATGCACGTGTCAGTGAAATTTTGAATGGGAAAAGTGAGCCATCCCTGAAAATTGGCCGTGAACTGAGTCGACAGTTGAACATCGACCCTGCCATTGTGCTTGGTGTATAATGGGTTTCCGATAAAAAGATAATCCGAAGATGAGAACCTTATTTACGTGCTTGCTTTTGGCACTTGCAACCGTCCTTAACGCCCAGACATGGACGGAGGTGAAGACGAGTGGTGACTATCTCTGGGGCGAGGGACAGGGCGCCACGGTGGCCGAGGCTGACCGGCAGGCACTGGCCGACCTGACGAGCCGCATTGCGGTGCATGTGATTTCGGACTTCGACCAGTTGGACGAGGAAAAGACGGCAGGCGGACGGGTGGACACAAAATCGTATGTCACCAACCGGCTGAACACCTACTCCCAGGCCACGCTGACCAACACCGAGCGCTTTGTGCTGAAGAACGAACCAGGGGCCATCGTGGGCCGGGCCATACGCAAGACCGAGGTGGAACGTATCTTCCAGAGTCGTGTGGCGAAGGCCAAGGACATGGTGGAGACCGCGCAGAGGGCCGAGACTGAGGGGCGCGTGGACGATGCCCTGCGCAACCTCTACTGGGCGCACGCCCTCGTGCGCTCCCTGCAACATCCCAACGAGGTGGCCTACACCGACGAAGACGGACAGCGGCACCCGCTGATGACATGGATTCCGGAACGCATGAACATGATATTCAGTGGTCTGAAGGTGGCTGTCGTGAAGCGCGAGGGTGATGATGTGGACCTGGCCGTCTCGTACAGGGGCCGACCCGTGACCAGCGTGGACTACACCTTTTTCGACGGGCGCGACTGGAGCCCCATCATCAGTGCCAAGGACGGATGCGGTACGCTGGAACTGGCCGCTGGCAACCAGAGTGCAAAGTATCAGTTGAAGGTGGAATACGAATACCTGAGCGAGGCCCACATCGACAAGGAGGTGGAGTCGGTGCTCGGCGTAGTGAGCAGCCGCGTGATGCGGAAGTCGTACATCGATGTGGATGCCAAGCAAACGGAGCCGCAACAGGTGTTTGACAGTCGGCAAAGTTTCTCCCAGACCGAGACCTCCATCCTATCGGCCCCCCAGGAGGTGCAAAGCCCCGAGGCATACGCCCGCACGCTTGACGAAGTGCTGAAGGCCGTTCGCACAAAGGATGTAGCCGCTGTGGCCAAACACTTCACGGAGAATGGATTGGACATCTTCCAGCGACTGATACTGAAATATGGGACAGCGCGCATACTGGACACGCCGCAGCCCGTGTTCTATCCGTCGGCCGACGGGGGCGTGACGGCCCGTGGCGTCAGGATGGCCTTCACGTTCAAGACGGGAGTGCGCAGGTCGTTCGTGGAGGACATCGTGTTCACGTTCAACCCCCAGGGCCGGATTGACAACGTGGCCTTCGGACTGGGCAAACTGGCCGAGGACGACATCCTGATGAAGGGCGTGTGGAGCGAGACGGCCCGCAAGGTGCTGATGAACTTCCTGGAGAACTACAAGACGGCCTACGCCCTGAAGCGGACGGACTACATACGCACCATCTTCGACGACGATGCCGTCATCATCGTAGCCAATGTGGCCAAGCGTTCGCAGGCCCTTCCGGGTGACCGCGGAGCCACGTTCGTGAACGACAAGATTATCCGTACCAACCGTTATACCAAGGACCAGTACCTGAAGAACCTGGCCCGCTGTTTTGCGAGTAACGAGTATATCAACATCCGCTTCGAGGACAACGATGTGGCCAAAATGAGCAAGGGCGGCGAGACGTATTCCATACAGATATCGCAGGACTACTATTCGTCGACGTATGGCGACAAGGGCTACCTGCTCCTGATTGTGGATGTCAACGACCCACAGCGCCCCCTTATCAAGGTGCGCACGTGGCAGCCGGAGAAGAATCCGAACTTCGGTCTTTACGGTCCGGGTGACTTTAAGTAGGCCTGCAATCTCGTATTTCGAGCGGATTTCTTAGGATATTTGGAAAAAAAACGCTATCTTTGCGCGCAATTTGTTGTTAGTATATGAATAGTATGCGCGTGAGAAGGTGCGTTTTGATGCTTGTGATGGTGGTCGCTGCCGTTGGCCTGCGGGCCCAGTCGGTGAGCGATAGCCTGCGGGTGAGTCTGCTCACCTGTTCGCCGGGCGACGAGGTGTACCAGCTCTATGGCCACACGGCCTTGCGCGTGGTGGACCGGGAGCAGGGGCTGGATGTTGTGTTCAACTACGGCGTCTTTGATTTCCGTGCTCCGCACTTCGTGTGGCGTTTCGTCCTGGGCGAGTGCGACTATCAGGTGATGGCCTATCCGTTTGAGGCTTTTCTGGAGGAATATCGCGTGCGCGGCTCGCAGGTGATGGAGCAGCAGCTGGCGCTTATGCCCGACGAGACGCTGCGTCTCTGCCGCAATCTGTTCACGAACGCACAGCCCCAGAACCGCACGTACCGCTATAACTTCCTGTCGAACAATTGTACCACGCGGGCTCGCGACATGGTGGAGCAGGCGGTGGACGGCTATGTCGTCTATGCCGAGGTGGAGCAGCCTGCGACCTACCGCACGCTCTTGCACCACTACACCCACGGCCATCCCTGGGCCGAGGTGGGCAACGATATGCTCCTGGGGGCGGCCTGCGATACGGTGCTTTCGGGACGCGCCAGTCAGTTCCTGCCCGAGCAGCTGATGAACAGCCTGGCAACGGCACAAATCTATGATGCCCAGTCGAACCGCCGTCCGCTGGTAGGTGCGACGCGTGTCATACTGCCGGCATGTCCGAAGCCGGTGCCTGTAGAGGACTGGCAGGACGTGCTTCTGCAGCGGGCGACTCCGCGTGCCTGCGCTCTGGCCCTGCTGGCCGTTTGCCTGCTGACGATGGCGGCCGAATGGCGCTGGCGGCGAATGTGGTGGGGACTGGATGTCCTGCTGCTGACGGCGCAGGGCGTAGTAGGCACGTTGCTGTGTTTCATGTTCCTCTTCTCCCAGCATCCCACGCTGGACAGCAACTGGCAGGTGCTGGTGCTGAACCCCCTGCCGCTGGTGTGCATGCCCTGGGTGGTGCGCTGTGCTTGGCATCGGCGCCGTTGTGCCTACCACTATGTGGCCGTTGTGGTGCTGCTGTTCTTCATGGTGAGCATGCCCTGGATGCCACAAATATTCTCGGCCCCGATGTTGCCTTTGGCATTAGCTTTGTGGAGCCGTACGGTTAGTTATCAGATGAATATAAATAGACTGAAAAAGAAATGAAGCCGACCCCGCAATACCGACTGCTCTGTTCGCTGGCCCTGCTGGTGAGCCTGCTGGGCACCGAGGCGCAGACAGCCCCCGAGGTGCCGCGCCTGGTGGTGAGCGTGGTCGTCGACCAGTTGCGTAGCGACTATCTTCATGCCTTCATGCCGCTGTATGGCGAGGAAGGCTTCCGACGTATCATGCGCGAAGGCCGTGTCTACCGCCATGCCGAGTATCCCTTTGCCCATCCCGACCGTGCCTCGGCGATGGCCTGTCTGGCTACGGGGACAACGCCTTACGAGAACGGCATCGTGGGGCAGCGATGGCTCAGTAGGCAGACGCTGCAGCCCCAGTTCTGTGTGGGCGAGGGCACCCCGGCCCTGATGGCCGTGAGCACGCTGGGCGACGAACTGAAGCTGTCCACCGACGGGCGTGCGCTGGTCTTCAGCGTGGCCCCCGATGTGGATGCTGCCGTGCTGGCTGGCGGACATGCTGCCGACGGCGCCTTCTGGATGGACAACGAGAGCGGGCAGTGGAGCACTTCGGACTACTACACGCGGCCGCTGTGGCTCGCCACGTACAATCGGGGTGACCATGCGGCCGAGCGCATCGGCAAACTCTCGTGGACGCCCGTCGACAACCGCTTCACGGACTTCAGCTACTTCACGGTCGACGAGAAGAAACGCTTCTTCCAGCACCGCTTCCGAGGCGACCGCAACTTCCGCCAGTTCAAGGCCAGCGGCCTCGTGAACGAGGAGGTTTCCGACTTCGTGGACTTCTGCATGCAGAACACGCAGTTGGGCAGCGATGACGTGACTGACTTCCTGGCCGTGAGCTACTATGCCGGGAACTTCGACCATCAGCCGGTCACCGACTACCCCATGGAGCTGCAGGACACCTATGTGCGGCTGGACGACCAGATCGGGCGTATGATGCAGCGTGTGGAACAGAAGGTGGGGCAGGGGCGCGTGCTCTTCGTGCTTACCAGCAGCGGACACTGCGACCCCGAACGTAGCGACCTCGACCTCAAGCGCTACCGCATCCCCACGGGCGAGTTCAACATCACACGAGCCCAGGGTCTGCTGAACATGTATCTCTCGGCCCTGTATGGCCAGGCGCAGTACATCGAGGGCAGCATAGGCAACCAGCTCTACTTCGACATAAAAGGGATAGAACAGCGCAGCCTGAAGTTTGGCGAACTGCTCGAGCGCAGTTCCGAATTCCTGATGCAGCTGTCCGGCGTGCGCGATGTCTACAGCTCGGCACGCCTGAACCAGCAGGCATGGACGCCAGCCATCTCGGCCCTGCGCAACGCCTACAGCCCCCGACACTCGGGCGACATCATGGTGCAGGTAACACCCGGATGGACGCTGGTTAACGAACAAACGGGCGAGAAGCGCCTGCAGCGCGAGTCGTACGTCGAATTCCCCCTCATGTTCTGCGGTATGAACATCGAGCCCCGGCAGCTGGAAGAACCTGTAACCGTGGACCGCGTGGCTCCCACGTTGGCCCGCTACATGCGCATACGTGCTCCGAACGCTTGTTCGGCTGCGCCACTGACAAACATTCAATGAGATAATTTCTGAGTAATCTGAATAATTTGAATAATACAATAATATGAAGTTTATAGATTTTCTGAGTAGTATCTTCGGCAACAAGGCCCAGCGCGACATGAAGGCCATACAGCCCCTGGTGGAACAGGTGAAGGCCATCTATCCCGAGATACAGAAACTGACGAACGACGAACTGCGTGCCCGTTCGCAAGAGATTAAGAACCAAGTTCAGCAGGCTCCGGCCGAACTGCGCCAGCAGATAGCCGAGCTGAAAGCCAAAATCGAGGAGACCGAAATCCAGGATCGTGCGCCCATCTTTGCCCAGATAGACAAACTGGAAAAGGACGTGCTGGACGTGCTGGAGAAGGCATTGGAGGAGGTGCGGCCCGTGGCATTCGCCATCGTGAAGAGCACGGCCGAGCGCTTCACCAACAACGAGCATATCGAGGTGACGGCTACCGACTTCGACCGCGAACTGGCTGCCCGTCACGACTTTGTGGACATCGAGGGCGACAAGGCCATCTACCACAACCACTGGGTGGCCGGCGGCAATGAGACGGAGTGGAACATGATTCACTACGACGTGCAGCTCTTCGGTGGCACCGTACTGCACCAGGGCAAGATAGCCGAGATGGCCACGGGTGAGGGTAAGACCCTGGTGGCCACGCTGCCCGTGTTCCTCAACGCCCTGACGGGCAACGGTGTACACGTGGTGACGGTGAACGACTATCTGGCCAAGCGCGACTCCGAGTGGATGGGGCCGCTCTATATGTTCCACGGCCTGTCGGTGGACTGCATCGACAAGCACCAGCCCAACAGCGAGGCGCGTCGGCGTGCCTACCTGGCCGACATCACCTTCGGTACGAACAACGAGTTCGGCTTTGACTACCTGCGCGATAACATGGCCACCGACCCGCGTGACCTCGTACAGCGCGCCCACAACTATGCCATCGTCGACGAGGTCGACTCTGTGCTCATCGACGATGCCCGTACGCCCCTTATCATCTCCGGCCCCGTGCCCAAGGGCGACGACCAGATGTTTGAGGAGTACCAGCCCCTGGTGGAGCGCCTCGTAGGCGTGCAGCGCCAGCTGGCCACGCAGTATCTGGCCGAGGCCAAGCAGCTCATTGCCAAGGGTCAGGAGACGAACGACAAGGAGTTGCTGGAGCAGGGCTTCCTGGCCCTCTATCGCAGTCACAAGGCCCTGCCCAAGAACAAGCCCCTCATCAAGTTCCTCTCCGAGCCCGGCATCAAGTCCGGTATGCTGGCCACCGAGGAAATCTATATGGAGAACAACAACCGCCGCATGCCCGAGTGCGTGGAGCCGCTCTACTTCGTCGTCGACGAGAAGCAGAACAGTGCCGACCTCACCGACAAGGGCCATGCCTGGCTGGCCAGTCAGGTCAACGACAAGGACCTATTCGTCATGCCCGACCTGGCCATGCAGATGAGCGAGATAGACAACCTGCCCGAGCAGGAGCGTCTGGAGAAGAAGGACCAGCTCTACACCGAATACGCCGTCAAGAGCGAGCGTATGCACACCCTGCAGCAACTGCTGAAGGCCTACGCCATGTTCAACCTCAACGAGGAGTACGTCATCATCGACGGAGAGGTGAAGATTGTCGACGAGCAGACGGGCCGCATCATGGAGGGCCGCCGCTGGAGCGACGGACTGCACCAGGCCGTGGAGGCCAAGGAGCACGTGCAGATTCAGGCTGCCACGCAGACCTTTGCCACCATCACCCTGCAGAACTACTTCCGCATGTACCACAAGCTGGCGGGCATGACCGGTACGGCCATCACCGAGGCTGGCGAGTTCTGGGACATCTACAAGCTGGACGTGGTGGAGATTCCCACCAACCGCCCCATTGCCCGTAACGACATGAACGACCGCGTCTACAAGACGCAGCGCGAGAAGTACAAGGCCGTCATCCAGGAGATTGAGCGTATGCGCAACAGCGGACGCCCGACGCTGGTGGGCACAACGAGTGTGGAAATCAGTGAAATGCTGTCGAAGATGCTGCAGATGCGCAAGATTCCCCACCAGGTGCTGAACGCTAAGTTGCACCAGAAGGAGGCCGACATCGTGGCCCAGGCCGGTCAGTCGACCCTGGGCAAGGTGATGGTGGACATGCCAGACGGCTCAAAACGGGAGGAAGAGCGTATGCTGGGCGCTGTGACCATCGCCACGAACATGGCCGGTCGTGGTACCGACATCAAGCTCTCGTCGGCCGTGAAGGAGGCCGGCGGACTGGCCATCATCGGTACGGAGCGCCACGAGAGCCGTCGCGTAGACCGCCAGTTGCGCGGCCGAAGCGGCCGTCAGGGCGACCCGGGTTCGAGTGTCTTCTTCGTTTCGCTGGAGGACAAACTGATGCGCCTGTTTGCCTCGGAACGTATATCCAAGGTCATGGACCGTCTGGGCTTCGAAGAGGGCGAGATGATTGAGCACCCGATGATTAACAACAGCATCGAGCGCGCCCAGAAGAAGGTGGAGGAGAACCACTTCGGCGTGCGTAAGCGCCTGCTGGAGTACGACGATGTAATGAACAAGCAGCGCACCGTCATCTACGAGAAGCGCCGTCATGCCCTGATGGGCGAGCGCATCGGCATGGACATTGCCAACATGATATGGGACCGCGTCTGCAACATACTGGAGAACAATGACTTCTCAGGCTGCCGCGAGCGTTTCCTGGAGGTGTTTGCGATGGAATTCCCCATACCGCAGAACCGACTGGAGGGCGGCGACATCAACGCCCTGGCCGAGGAGGTCTACCAGCAGGTGATGGACCGCTTCAAGGAGAAGACCAACCTGATGGCTGCCAATGCCCACAAGGTCATCTCCCGCATCTACGAGAGTCCGCAGGGACAGCAGTACGAGAACATCCGCGTGCCAGTGATGGACGGACGCCACGTCTACCAGATCATGGTGGGCATGAAGGAGGCCTACGAGACAAAGTCGCAGGCACTGGTGAAGGCCTTTGAGAAGGCCATCCTGCTGCATACCATCGACGAGGCTTGGAAGGAGAACCTGCGCCTGCTGGACGAGCTGAAGCACTCCGTGCAGAACGCCTCGTACGAACAGAAGGACCCACTGCTCATCTTCAAGCTCGAGAGTGTGAAACTCTTCGACGACATGGTGAACCGCATCAACAACAAGACCATCAGCATCCTCATGCGCGGACAGGTGCCCGACGTGGAGGTGGAGATGCAGCAGGCTCCTGCACAGCAGGCTCCCCGCCAGCGTCCGCAGTATACCGAGAGTCGCACCGACCTGACCGATCCCGCACAGCGTGCTGCTGCAGCCCGCGACACCCGCGAGCAGCAGGGTCCCGTGCAGCCCATCGTGGCCGATAAACTGCCTGGGCGCAACGACCCCTGTCCCTGCGGCTCGGGCAAGAAGTTCAAGAACTGTCACGGACGAGGACTATAGTCAATTTTCAATTTTCAATTATCATATAAATGATTCCAACTCCACAAACTTATCAGCAAATTGAGCGGGCCATCCGCCGGATGGCTTCCAACTTCCCGGCAGATAAGGATGCCGTGATGACCGACATCCACCTGCAAGTGAAACCTACGTCGGGCGAACTGCTGGCCTTCGACGACAACGACGAGGAACTGACGCGCGTCGTTGTCGAACAGTGGATTGAAGCCCCCGACGACGACTTCTACGAAGAGGCCGCCGCCCAGATCTGTCACTGCCTGGACGAGGTGCGACAGACGATTGTCGACAAGATGTCGCTCATGCATCCCTTCACCTTCACCCTCGTCAGCGAGGACGGTGAGACGCTGCGCGACTTGTATCTCGTCGACGAGGACACCGTCATACTCAGCCACACCCTCCTCGAAGGGCTGGAGGATGACCTCGACCGCTTCTTGAAGGATTTGCTGAAGACGTAAGATACTTGAAACACCACGATAACAATGAAGAAAATACTATTGACACTTTCGGCTGCAGCCGTTGCTGTAGCTACGGCCTTGGCGGTTCCGGCCAAACCCGGAGTGAAGAAACTACTGACCCTGAAGGACGGCACCCGCGTGGAGGCCACACTGACGGGCGACGAGCACGTGAACTACTTCCTCACGGAGGACCAGCGTGCCATACAGCTGGTGGACGGACACTACCAGTATGTCAACCGCGATGCGCTCATCAGTCAGCACGACGAGATACTGCGCAAACGCAACCAGGTGCGCAGCGCCCGCCGACGCTCGATGATGCAGAAGGTCTCCTACAAGGGCAAGCGCAAGGGACTCGTCATCATGGTCGAGTTCAGCGACGTCAAGTTCACCTTCGACAAGGCCACCTACAACGACTACTTCAACAAACCCGGCTACAACTCCTTCAAGATGGCTGGCTCCGTCCACGACTATTTCCTGGCACAGAGCTATGGACAGTTCGACCTGGAGTTTGACATCGTCGGTCCCGTTACCCTCAGCCAGACAGCCGAATACTACGGCTACGACCTGGCCTCGAAGACCTCGCACAACGACCGCGTGGCCGCCATGGTCAACAACCTCTGCAAGACGGTCGACAGCCAGGTCGACTACTCGCAGTACGACTGGGATCAGAACGGCTACGTTGACCAGGTCTACGTCATCTATGCCGGCTACGGAGCTGCACAGGGCGCCGACCACACCATCTGGCCCCACGAATGGTCGGTGCGCGGCGGCGTCAACAACCCCTACCGTACGGCCGAGGGACCGATTATCGAGACCTACGGCATCTCCTGCGAACTCCAGGGCGACGGTGTGCGCGGAACGGGACGCATCGACGGCATCGGTACCTCCTGCCACGAGTTTAGCCACTGTCTGGGGCTGCCCGACTTCTACGATACCCGGAATGAGAGCACGAAGAACTTCGGTATGAGCTACTGGGATCTCATGGATGCCGGATGCTACCTCGACAACGGCTGCACACCCTGCGGCTACACGGCCTTCGAACGCTGGTTCTCCGGGTGGCTCGAACCCATTGAGCTGAACGAGGGCGCCGACATCGAGGACATGCCTGCCATCGAGGACGAACCCGTCGCATACATCATCTGCAACGATAACCACCCCCAGGAGTTCTATATGCTGGCCAACCACCAGCAGAAGGGCTTTGATGCCAAGGCTTGCGGACATGGTATGCTCGTGATTCACGCAAACTTGGACGATGAAACCTGGGCCACCAACAAGGTCAACAACGACCCCGACCTCCAGGGTATGACCATCATCGCTGCCGACAACTCCTACGCCTCGGGCGCTGCGAACCTGGCCGGAGACCCCTTCCCCGGCTCCAAGAATAAGACCATGCTCACCGACGACAGTACACCTGCCGCCACGCTCTACTACCCGAACGCCGACGGACAGATGTTCATGGGCAAACCCATCACCGACATCGTCGAGCGGGGCGAGCTCATCTCCTTTAAGTTCATGGGAGGCGGATCGGGCGTGGAATCACCCGTCATGGAGACACCCGTGCAGACGGCCGCCAACAGTTTCACGGCCCGCTGGAGTGCCGTCGAGGGCGCCGTCGAGTACCTGCTGCAGCTCTCCCGCATCGGCAACTCCGCCGCTCCCGACCAGCACCAGCTGTTCAGCGAGGACTTTGCCAAGTTCAAGAACTCCGTCTATAGCCTGCAGACCGACCTCGCCAGCAAACTCGACACCTATATGGGCACGACCGGCTGGACGGGCGAGAAACTCTTCCGCTCGCCACTGCTCCTGCGCATCGGCAACAATACGGCTCAGGGCTACCTCCTGTCGCCAGCCTACCAGCAGCCGACCGAGGGCGCGCTGACCATAGCTGTCAACGCCGTGGGCATATCCAACAACAAGGGCGAACTGCAGCTACGCGTCTACAAGGACGGCACCGACCAGTATGCCTCCACCACGCTCAGCAACCTGCCCGCATCCTCCTCGCCCGCAACCACCCTGCACCTCGTCAACCTCGACTGGAACTACGGACCCTACCGCCTGGCCGTCTATCCCACCGTGCCTGGCGTCTATATGTCCCACTTGGCCCTCTACGACGGCGAGTACACGCCCGAAGACTTCGAACAGAGTTGCAAGAGTGCCGACGTACGCTGGAATATCCCCGACGACATGACACCCGAAAACCAGCCCCGAAAGGTTCAGTATAGAACCCCTGAGAACAGCCTCACGCTGGACGAGCTGGAGCCCGGACAGTATGCCTGCAAGGTGCGCGCCTACACTGCCGACGGCAAGGCTTCGCCCTGGAGCACCCCCGTCGTCATCGACCTGGTCACGGCCCTGCAACTCCTGAAGGCCGACGACCCCGTTACCGGCGATGCCCTCTACGACCTCTCCGGTCGCAAGGTCGGCAACCCCAGCCGCGGCATCTACATCCGCAACAATAGGAAGATACTGGTCCCGTAAGCCAAAGTTACTGCTACAGGAGCTGAATATTGCCCTCACTGCCCTCACGCCCTCACGATCCCTCTGTTTATCGGCCATGCAGACCGTGAGGGTAGCGTGAGGGCGTGAGGGCAAATGGGCGAAACAGGGGTTTGAGATACATTCTTCTTTCATTTCCTTCCTGTATTACCAGCCTTTACCATGCCCAGGTAATCCGTTTACCCAAGTGGGGCAATCCGTTTACCGCGTGAGGTAAAACGTTTGTTCACGTATGGTAACGACCGCTGCATCCCGAGAATCCTTACGATGAGAAACGGACTAAAATTTCGTCTCAATCCGCACTTTTCACCATTTTGCCCTCACGCCCTCACTTTGCCCTCACTCCGCCGAACCCTGATAAACTGGGGCATCGTGAGGGTGTGAGGGCAGTGAGGGTAAAAAGCACCCCCCTTGCTATGTTCTTGAAAATGTTAAAATCGCCGAGGTCAGGAAACAGAAACGGAGGCCCTCCAATTGGGGGTCTCCGTTTCCTTATGTGTAGTAGGGGAGGGGATTATTCCTCTTCCTGCATAGTTGCATACTTCTCGGGCAGTACTACGCGGAAGGCACCGTTGGAATTGCCGTAGAATACCCAATCGCCACCTCTGTAGTCAGCCATGGCTCCATCCATACCATTCTGCGGGAAGGTAATGATGCCGTCCTCCAGCGTACCCTTCTCATAGGAGCGCATCCAGATCATGCCATAGCCACAGTCAATGCCCAGAGGCTGTGCAGGAATGACAACGGCCTTGGGGTCGGATGCATCAATATCGATGTTGTAGTCCTTCGAATCGTCCCAGTCGCCCGGTTCGTTGTAGGGGTAGCTCTCGCCGTAGGGATAAACTATGCGGTACATACCGGGTTTGCTGGCCTTTTCGAGGATGGTAACTTCGAAGTCAACCGGGGTGACAGAGGTGAAGATACTGGCCACGGTGTCATCGGTGTAGAGACCTACGCCCAGTTCGTTCCACTTTTCGATGAGCATGCTGTAGGCGAAGAGTACGCTTTCGCTGGAGTAGCTGGAGTTGTAGCCTTCGGCCTTCAGCAGTAGCTTGTAGTTCTTGTCGGGCTCGGCACCGTCAAAGTTAACGGTGAAGGTAGCGTCCTTCTTGCCATCGGCAAACACCGCGTCAGATACCTTGAACAGGCTGTCGGTGTTCTCCACGGCGGTGAGCTTCACGGTCAGGGCACCAACGGAGTCCTTACGATGAATGGTGAAGACCTTGGTCGTCGGGGCGGAGGGGTCAAGGATTTCGCTGAAGGAAATGGAGTCGGCAGCGAAATACACTTGTGCATCATTTGCTCTTCCGTCCCATTCGCCAGCCTTGAAATCATCGTCGCTGGAGCAGGCTGCAAATGCCAGTGCGCAGGCGATGAAAAGTGCTAATTTGCTATAGAGTTTCATATAAATTCTATTTTATTAATGGTTATTAGTCTGTCACACCGTCGCGGAGGTCAGGATTCTGATCCATCTGGGGAATCACACCACCCTCGTTGTTCACGATGGCCGAGTTGTTGTCGGTCTCGGTCTGGGGGAAGCGCAGCAGCGTATAGGGGTCGCCGTAGGCTACGTTGAAGCGGAAGGCATCGGGGTAGGGGTTGCTGCTGTCGCTGGCCGAGTGGAAGCGTACTACGGGCTTCTTCAGGCGCATGATGTCCTGCATGCCGAAGCCTTCGCCCCAGAGTTCGACACGACGCTGGAACCAGATTTCGTCGGCCAGTCTGCGCTTGGCGATTTGTGCCTCTATGTCGTAGCTGGGGTCGCGATAGGTCTTCACGAAGTCGCTCAGCACGGTCTTGGCCTCGGCCTCCTTACCGCTCTTGGCCAGACCTTCAGCCTTGATGAGATACATTTCCTCGACGCGCATGAAGGGGAAGTCGTTGTCGTTGGTCGTCGAACCGATGCCGCTGTACATACCGAACTTGACGTTCGTGTAGGGGTCCATCTCCATCTTCACGTCCTCGATGGCCAGGTCTACGATGTCCTGACCCGTGGTGCCGTCCCAGTTCAGGCCCTCCAGCAGGGGAGAGGTCTTCTCCGCGTTCAGCCACCAACCCTTGCGGACGTCGGTGTCGGAGATCTGGTCGTAGAGCAGCTTGTTGATATGTACGTAGCAAGCCACTGCAGCCGAGTAGGAGTCGCCGGAGAAGGAGCACGTCCAGGCGCAAACCGTGGCGTAGGGGAAGATCTGCTGCGTGGCAACGGTCATGTCGTAGCCCCAGAGCCAGTTGTGATCCTCGATGTTGCAGAACGAGGGAGTGCTGACCTCGGCGATGCTGGCGGGCTGGGCTCCGGAGAGCTCGATGGCCTTCTGGGCGTCAGCAGCAGCCTCGGCCCACTTCTCCATGTTCAGGTTGGCACGTGCGCGCAGACCGTAGGCTACAGCACCGCTAATCATGTTCTTGTTGGTGGGCTTGTAGTCCTTCAGCACTTCACAGGCGTAGTCGAGGTCCTCGATGATTTGCTTGTAGACCTCCTCAACCGTTGCGCGGGGGTTCGTAGCAGCGTCCAGCGTCTTCTCCGTCACCAGGGGCACGCAGGGGTCGTCCTTGTGGTCGGCATAGTTGAACTGGAAGTAGGGAGCCAGATTCATGTAGTCGTAGGCGCGGCAGGCCTTAGCCTGGGCGATACGGTTCATGGCCGTCGGGTCAGTGATTCCCTCCTCGTAGCTGCCAATCACATCGTTGGCAATCTTGATTTGCTTGTAGGGAGCGATGTAGCGGATGTAGGGGTTAGCGTAGTTGGGGTTACGGCTGCTCCACTTACCGCAAACGGAGAACCAGTTGTAACCGTTGTCGCCAATCCAGGCATCGGAAGCCTCAAGGTCGTTGGACAATGCCATCATGACGAATCCATAGTCGTCGGGACGGTCTTGGCCCAGGCTGTTCTGAGGTTCGCCCATCATGGTGAACATACCCGCAAAGGTAGCTTCGATACGGCTCTCGATGGCTTCGTTGGTCTGCTGCAGCTGTTCTGCAGTCAGCGTGCCGCCCTGCGGCTCTTGCTCGTTGACGTCGTTGCAGGCGGCGAACGTCAGGGCAGACAGGGCTATAAGTGCATATTTTGCGTATTTCATAATGTTGAATATCTTTTTAGGGGTTTAGAAATTAACCGTTACACCTGCTGTGATGGTACGCATTGCGCTGTAGTAGCCGGAACTGATGAGACCGGCACCCGTTGTCATGCTGCCCGTGCCCGTGGTGATACGGGGGTCGAGACCCTTGCGGGCGCTGATGAGAGCCAGGTTCTCGCCGGCAACGTAGATGCGCAGGTTTGAGAGGTGAATCTTCTTCACGGCCTCCTTGGGCAGGGTGTAGCCCAACTGCACGTTGTTCAGACTCAGATAGTTGCTGCTGGTCAGGAAAAAGTCGCAGCCCGACTGGGCCAGGTTGCCCCAACCAGTCTCGTCCCAACGGGGGATGCTGGTGTTGGTGTTGGTGGTGGTCCAGGCGTTCAGAATGTCCTTGTGCATGGTGTTACCCGTGTTGTTCTGGGTCCACATCAGGTTCTGGTACTGACCGTCGTAGATCTTGCCGCCCAGCTGATAAGAGAAGCTGACAGAGAGGTCGAGACCCTTGTAGCGGAAGCTGGTGCCAAAGCCGCCATAGAGCTTGGGCAGGGTGGTGCCGCAATCGTACTTGGTGGCGCTGGTAGCGTCGGTGGTAGTTGTAACCTCCTTCACATACTCCATCTGCTCATAGAGCTGCTTGCCCTCGGTGTCCACCTGAGGCGTGCCGTCTTCGTTGTACAGGGGTTTGCTCAGGTCGTCCTTCTTGTCAATAACATCCTTGTAGTAGAGAGCCGAACCCGTCTCGGAGTCAACACCGGCATACTTGAGCATGTAGCTCTCGTAGATGGAGCCTCCCTCCTTCAGGATGCGGGTAGAGTACTTGATGCCCTCCTCCTTGTACTGGGGGTCGAGCGACAGAATCTTGTTCTTGTAGTGGGTCAGGTTGGCGTTCAGGCTCCATTCGATGTCCTTGGTGCGTACGAGCACGCCGTCCAGGTCAATTTCGATACCGTGGTTGATGACCGAACCTACGTTGATGGGCAGTTGTACGCTGGTACCGAAACCGGCAGACAGGGGGAAGTCCTTGTAGAAGAGCATGTCGGTGGTCTTGCGGGTAAAGTACTCGATGGTACCGTTCAGGCGGTTGCCGAAGAAGCCGAAGTCGAAGCCGACGTTCATGGCGTGGTTCTTCTCCCAGGTCAGTTCGTTGTTACCCTTCTGGGCTATCTGGTTGGCGTATTCGCCCGTGCTCTCGTTGTAGCTGGTGCTGTACATGTCGGCATAGACATAGTAGTTGCCCAGGTCTTCGTTACCCTGCAGACCGTAGCTGGCCTTGAACTTCAACATATCAATCCACTTGACGTTCTGCATGAACTTCTCCTTATTGATGAGCCATGCGAAACCGGCGCTGCCGAAGTTACCCCAACGATGGCCGGGAGCGAAACGGCTGCTGGCCTCGCGACGATAGCTACCGCTGATGAAGTACTTCCCAGCGTAGTCGTACTGCAGACGGCTCAGGATGCCCTCCAGCATGTGGCGGTCGGTGTAGGAACTATTCTCACGGTCGGTGGTGTGCTTGGCGTTGTTCAACTCACCGATGTAGGGGTCGTAGAGGTGGGTGTTGTAGCCATACAGGTACTGATACTTGTACTTGTACTGCTCGTAACCTACCATGATGTCCAGGTTGTGCTGGGAGTTGTTGAAGTTGGTCTTGTACTCGCCAATCAACTGCGTATTGATGGAGAACGTGCGACCGTGGCTTACGGACGTGTAACCATCGCTGGACGAACCGCCGCCGAATACGCTGCCCAGGTAGTTGTTGCGGCTGTTGCTGGCCGTCACACCCAAGTCACCCTTGATGGTCATGCCCTTGAAGGGGTTGATGGTCAAACCCCAGTCGCCCGTGAACTGGTCGCGGTAGGTCTTGTCTTTGTTGAACTCGTTGTCGCGAACGGCATTACCCGTGCCGCTGGCACGCTGGAAGTTTGTCTGGTTGGCATCGTAGACGATGCGGCCCGAGTTGTACATGATGTTGCCGTTAGCGTCGCGCACGTACAGCGGATAGATGGGGGCGATGGTGTTGCACAGGTAGAACATGTTGCCCGAGCTGCCCCAGGTCGAACCGTAAGAGGGCTGGTCGCTGTCGGTGTGGGTGTAGTTCATGTTGGCGTTCAGCGTCAGCCAGTCGGTAGCGCGGTAGTCGGCATTCAGACGGCCGTTGTAGCGCTTGAAACCAGAGTTCTTGACGATACCGCCATCCTGCAGGAAACCACCACCAGCATAGACGCTGATGCGGTCAGACGTACCACTAACCGAGAAGTTGTACTCCTGACGGAAGCTGTTGAAGAAGGCCTCGTCGTACCAGTTGTCGGGGTAGTAGGTATAGGTGCCGTCGCTGTAGCCCAGGGTTGCATTGGGGTTCAGCTTCAGGTTCGTACCAATGAGGTTCTGGCCTTCGGGCAGGGTGAACACCTGATAGCCCACACCACCGTTCAGACGGTCGTACAGACGGGCGCTGGCATTCTGATAGGCGTATGCTGCATCGTAGCCGCTGGTGATGTTCGTGTTGTACAGGTGCTTGAAGACCTCTTCGTAGTACTGGCCGGGGTTGGTCACTACGTCGTAGTTGGGCACCAGACGGCTGTTCGAACCCCACTTGGCGTCGAACTTCACCTCGGGACGAGAGGCCCGCTTACCCTTCTTGGTGTTGATGAGGATGACACCGTTGGCACCGCGCGCACCGTAGATGGCTGCGGCAGAGGCGTCCTTCAGCACAGTCATGCTCTCCACGTCCTGGGGGTTGATGGCATTGATGGCACCGTCGTAGGGCACACCATCGAGCACATACAGGGGAGCGTTGCCGGCATTGATACTGCTGATACCGCGGATGCGGATGGTAGGACCGTTGCTGGCGGGGTCACCATTGCTGGCGATGTACTGCACACCGGGGGTCGTACCGGCCAGGGCGGCAGTAACGTTGGTGGCTACCTGATTCTCAATCTGTTCGGCACCTACTACGGATGCTGAACCTGTGAAACTGGAACGTGTAGCCGTACCGTAGGCAACAACCAGCACCTCGTCCAGGGCCTTGTTGTCGACCTGCAGTTCCACATTGATTACGGGCTTGATGCGCACCAGCTGCTTAATCATACCGGTGCAAGACACCTCCAGGCGCTTGGCACTGGCGGGAACCGTGATCGCGAAGTTACCGTTCGCGTCCGTCATCACACCCGTCTTCGTACCTTCGATAAGTACGGTGGCGCCGGGAATAGGCTCACCGTCCTCGACACTAATCACGGTACCCGTGACTTTGGTCTGGGCGATGGCCAGACTTGCCATAAGGAAGCAAGTCAGGAAAAGCGCGATTCTTTTTTTCATAGAATACTCTTTTACTTTTTAGTTAAACATAATATAGGTATACTTTTTCTCTCTTTTTACCTCATGCTTTTACGCCGTGTCCGTGTGCGGATACGACATTTCAAGATGCAAAGGTACGCATTTTTTTTGATTTATTCACATTTTACACCCATAAAATTACCTTTTTCATTAAAAAACCATAATTTTAGTTACAATTTCATATCATTTTTACACAAAAAGAATGGTACCACGCATGGGGGATGTCCCTGCGTGGTACTATTCTCTCGCGCGTATGCGCGCTATCCTTAATTATAAGTTATACGGGCTTTAGCCCCTCAGCGAGCGGAGTGTCTCCTCGAGGGCGGCTATCTTGCTCTGTGCGTCGGCCACCTTCTTGCGTTCCAGTTCAACCACCTGGGCAGGTGCGTTCTGTACGAAACGCTCGTTCGAGAGTTTCTTCTCGATGCCGGCCATGAAGCCTTGTAGACGCTTGATTTCGGCCTCGGCCTTTGCGCATTCGGCTTCGGCGTCGATGAGGTTGCCCAGGGGTACGGCATACTCCTGCGTGCCGACGAGGAACGACTGCGAGCCTTCGCCCTTTCGGTCCACATACTGGATGTCGTTCAGTCCGGCCATCTTCTGGATGATGGTGGTTAGAGCCAGTTCCTGGCCCTTCACAACCTCCAGGGTGAGCGGTTCGCGCTGGGCAATGTTCTTGCTCTGACGTACGGCACGCACACCGCTGACGATTTGCTTGGCTTGCTCAAACTGCTCCAGCAATTGACGGTCGGCCTCCGTGGGGGCATCCATCGTGAGGGGACTGACCATGATGCTCTCGCCCTGCTTACGCTCGGCGATGTGCTGGTAGAGTTCTTCGGTGATGAACGGCATGAAGGGGTGGATAATCTTCATCAGCGACTCGAAGATATCGAGGGTCTCGCGCAACGTCTCCTTGTCGATGGGGGTCTGGTAGGCAGGCTTTATCATCTCCAGGTACCAGCCCGAGAACTCGTCGGTGAAGAGTTTGAAGATGGACATCAGGGCCTCGTTCAGTCGGTATTGGCTGTATTGACGGTTGATTTCGGCCACCTCGGTGCGCAGCGTGGCCTTCATCCAGTTGATGGCACTCTTGTTGCTCTCGGGCTGCTCGATGTCTGCAACCTCCCAGCCCTTAACCAGTCGGAAGGCATTCCATATCTTGTTGCAGAAGGCGGCACCCTGCTGGCAGAGGTCTTCCTTGAATAGAATGTCGTTGCCTGCGGGGGCGGCCAGCAGCATGCCCATGCGCACGCCGTCGGCTCCGTATTTCTCAATCAGCCCGATGGGGTCGGGGCTGTTACCCAGCGACTTAGACATCTTACGTCCCAGTTCGTCACGTACCACACCGGTGAAGTAAACATTGCGGAAAGGAACGTCCTTCATGTACTCCTCGCCTGCCATAATCATGCGTGCCACCCAGAAGAAAATGATGTCAGGAGCAGTCACAAGGTCGCAGGTGGGGTAGTAGTAGCTGATTTCCTCGTTGCCGGGGCGGTTGATGCCGTCGAACAGCGATACGGGCCAAAGCCATGAGGAGAACCATGTGTCGAGGGCATCCTCGTCGTGACGAAGTTGGTCGATGGTGATGTTTTCGTATCCCTTGATTTGGTGGGCTTTCTCCAACGCCTCTTCCTTGGTCAGTGCGACCACGAACTTTTCTTCCTCTTCTTCTGCAGTCGGCAGGAAATAAGCTGGAATGCGATGTCCCCACCACAGCTGACGGCTGATGCACCAGTCCTGAATGTTCTCCATCCAGTTACGGTAGGTGTTGACGTATTTCGTGGGATAGAACTTGATTTTACCTTCGAGCACGGGGGGCAGGGCGATGTCGGCAAAGTGCTTCATCGAGAGGAACCACTGCTTGCAGAGACGCGGCTCGACGGCTGTGTCCTGATTGCGCTCGCTGTAGCCCACCTTGTTCTCGTAGTCTTCTATCTTCTCTATCAGGCCGGCAGCCTTCAGGTCTACGACAATCTGTTTGCGCACGTCCATGCGATCCATACCGACATACAGCGGACTCTCCTCCGATATGGTGCCGTCAGGGTTGAAGATGTCGATGGTTTCCAGGTTGTGCGTCTTGCCCAGCGCATAGTCGTTGACATCGTGGGCGGGAGTAACTTTCAGACAGCCCGTACCGAACTCGATGTCGACGTAACGGTCCTCAATGACAGGAATTACGCGGTTCACCAGGGGGACGATGACCCGCTGGCCGCGCAGCCATTGGTTCTTCGGGTCCTTGGGATTAATACACATGGCCGTGTCGCCCATGATGGTCTCGGGGCGGGTGGTAGCCACGACGGCGTAGTAGCCCTTCTCATCCTTGTGGATGATGTTGCCTTCTATAGGACTTATAGGACTTATGGGACTTATATCATCTGCCAGATAGTATCTCAGGTAGTAGAGTTTACTCTTCTCGTCGCGATAGATGACTTCCTCGGTCGAGAGCACGGTCTGTGCCTTGGGATCCCAGTTCACCATACGCAGACCGCGGTAGATGAGTCCCTTATTGTAGAGGTCGACAAACACCTTCAGCACGCTCTCCGAGCGCAGTTCGTCCATGGTGAAGGCTGTACGGTCCCAGTCGCACGAGGCACCCAGGCGTCGCAGCTGCTTCAGGATGATACCTCCGTGTTCGTCAGTCCATGCCCAGGCGTGCTTCAGGAACTCTTCGCGAGTCAGGTCGCGCTTCTTGATGCCCTGTTCGGCCAGGCGGTTCACTACCTTGGCTTCGGTAGCAATGGAGGCGTGGTCGGTACCCGGCACCCAGCAGGCGTTCTTCCCGTCCAGACGTGCCTTGCGAATCAGAATGTCCTGAATCGTATTGTTGAGCATGTGTCCCATGTGCAGCACGCCCGTCACGTTGGGGGGCGGAATGACGATGGTGTACGGTTCGCGTCCGTCGGGTTTCGAACGGAACAGTTTGTTGTCTAACCAATACTGATACCACTTGCTTTCTACTTCAGCCGGACTGTATTTTGTTGCTAATTCCATGCAATATATATATAAGGTATGGGGAATAGTAAAAAAAGAGATTATTTGAACTCAAAGATGCTGGAGAATCCCGTCATGTCAAAAATCTCGCGAAGGTCCTCGCTGGCGCCTGTAATGTACAGGTGAATGCCTTTCGGGTTCGTGGTTTTCAGCAGACTCAGAAACAGTCGCAGACCACTGGAAGAAACATATTCCAGGCCGGAACAGTCAAGTATGATGTCGCCATCTCCGTAATTAAACAGGGGCTGCATATCCTGCTCGGTTGCTGCACTGGCGGCCGTGTCCAGACGCCCTTCGAAAATAGCCCACAATTCATTCCCTTTTTGTTGGATAATAGTGTTCATATAAACAGTTTGAATAGTATTTATTTGTAAATTCGGTGCAAAGGTACAACATAAAATTAAGAATTAAAAATTAAAAATTAAAAATGATAGTAAAGTTTTGCTTTTTTATTCGTATCTTTGCGTGCAATTCATACATACAGAGATAAAATGACGGATATCGTACTTTCCAGTTTCCTGAGCTTGTTCGCTTTGTTTGGCAAGGAGGAAAAGGTAGATGAGGCATGGGCGAAAAACATGCTTGCAAACTATTTGCGACGTCATTTCGGTATCCGGAACATAGATCTCTACCTCGGTCTGTATACCGACATGCGAGGGGTCTATGACATGAACGACAACCTGGACACGACAAAGGCGGTGGAGGTCATCTGCTCTAATCTCCACGGGAAAATCAGTGTCAAGGACAAGGCCCTGTTGCTCTTGCGTCTTATGGAGTTCTGTTCCGACGACGGTGTCTTGCTCCAGGCTATCGGTATGTTCCGGACGGTGGCCAAGATATTCAACATCCCTGATGACCTCTACAAGGACTTCTCGGACTTCGTGGAGCATAGGACGAATCCTCGTGTGATGGTGCACCAGCTGGACGATACGGACGGAGAACTGAAAACCCTGCTATGTCCTTCATTGGGACTGCTCGTCTTCACCTATACGGGTGCCGACACGGTGCTGCTCAACGATGTCCCCGTATTGTCAGGCGCTTTCCAGGTATGGATGCAGAGCAGCGTGCTGAAGGGCGTCAGTGGGCATCCCGTCTACTATTCGACCATCATCTCCGCCTATAATAAGCAGCAAGGCCATGCCGAAGAAAAGAGCAGCCAGGTGGAACTCTGCGGACGCAACATCAACTTCCGCTTCCCCAACAGCGACAACGGCATGCACAATCTGAGTATTACGCTCCGTGGCGGTGAACTGATGGCCATCATGGGCGGTTCCGGCACGGGTAAGTCTACGTTGCTCTCCCTGCTGAACGGTAGTATGAGGCCTCACGAGGGTAGCATCACCATCAACGGGCACGACATCGACGAACCTGCAACCCGCGACCTCATAGGCTTCGTTCCCCAGGACGACCTGCTCATCGAGGAACTGACCGTCTATCAGAATCTCTACTACACAGCACGGCTCTGTTTCTCCACACTCCCTGAGATCGAGATTGACCAGCGCGTGCTCAAGACCCTGAAGGACTTGGGGCTCGATGCCATAAGGGACCTTAAAGTAGGCTCTCCCATCAACAAATTCATATCCGGCGGTCAGCGTAAACGCCTGAATATCGCCCTGGAACTCATACGCGAACCGGCTGTCCTGTTCCTCGACGAACCTACATCGGGTCTGTCCTCTGCCGACACCGAGAAGGTCATCAATCTGCTGAAGGAACAGAGCTACAAGGGAAAACTCGTCGTCGTAAATATACACCAGCCGTCGAGTGGCGTTTATAAACTTTTTGACCGTCTTCTCCTACTCGACCGTGGCGGCTATCCCGTATTCGACGGAAACCCCATCGATGCCATCACCTACTTCAAGAAGGCGGCCAACTATGCCGATGCCGAAACCAGTGCTTGCCCTACCTGCGGTAATGTGAACCCGGAAATCGTGCTCAACATCATTGACGAAAAGAGCATCAGCAGCAGTGGCGAGACCTCCGACCAACGAAAGATGGAACCCCAGGAATGGCACGAACTCTACTTGGAGAAACGCCCTGAGATGCCGGCACCACGAGTCAGCAGCGTACCCCCCTCCGACCAGCATAGGCCCAACCGTTTCCAGCAGTTCGTCATTTTCCTTCAACGTACTGTCAGGACAAAGATCACCAATGTGCAGTACCTCTCTATTGCCTTACTCCAGACACCCTTGCTGGCAATCGTCTGCGCCGTGCTCACCCGCTATGCCCCACCCAGCGGATACACTGTGATGGACAACAAGAACCTGGTGAGTTACTTCTTCATGTCGGTCATCGTGGCCACGTTCGTCGGTATGAGTGGTAGTGCCGAGGAGATTATCAAGGACCGTGCCTTGCTGAAGCGCGAGAAATTCCTGCGACTGTCATACGGCAGTTACATCTGGTCGAAAATTGTCTTCATGGCCGGCCTCTCGCTTCTGCAAACCCTGCTCTTCATCTTGGTCGGCAACACGATTATGGGCTTGCACGGACTGTTCCTGGTGTGGTGGATAGTCCTCTTTGCAACCGCCTTCCTGGCCAATCTCACGGGACTTCTGCTCTCACAGTGCCTCAACTCCGTCGTAGCCATCTATATCAGCATCCCCATTCTGCTCATCCCGCAGATTCTGCTGTGCGGACTGGTAGTGAGCTTTTCGGACCTTACCCCCAGGACCACCACGGGCAATGTGCCGCTTATTGGCGACCTCATCCCCTCGCGTTGGAGCTATGAGGCCCTGGCCGTAACGTCCTACACGGACAATGCGTATGAACTTCCCTTCTTCCCGCTCGACAAACGTCGTCAGGAACTTCAGTTCTACAACAAGGGATTCCTCTATGAGCTGCAGTCGCAGTTGGAGACTCTGCGCGACGAGGAGCAGCATGGCAAGCCGGTCAATCCCATGCACCGACGTGTCATCGAGCTCAACCTGCCCGTGCTGACAGCGTGCTGCGGTGTGGCACCATACACGGGCGACGGTTCTTTCCAGTCGCTTTACGCTTATCTGAAGGAAGTCGAGGCACTCCTGTCCAAACAGGAGAACGAGGCCACGCTGAAGAAAGACGTATTGGTAACCAACTTCATCAGGCAAAACGGCAAGGAGGCCTTCCTGCAGTTGAAGAGGAATAACTATAACATACAACTGGAGCAGTTCGTGACAGGAAGCGACCAGCCGCGCCTGCTTGACATCATTGACGACCACATCGTGCCACGTAGTGCCTCGGTCTTCCTGACCCCTCGTAGCAGGGTGGGCAGGGCTCCGTTCTACAGCAGCGAAAAGGTGCTGGGCTCTTGGCACATCAAAACGCTCTGGTACAATCTGTGCGTGCTCCTGTGCATGTCGATGGTAGCCATAGTGTTGCTCCTGACCGATATTCCGGGCCGATACCTAAGGGCGCGGCAGACATGATGAGGAATAATGATAAGAACAAATACAATTAACTCAATAACAACTTAAACAAACACACCAAATGAAAAAGATTTCTTATTTCGCTGTCGTATTGGCAGCCATGGCCTTCACCGCTTGTGGAGGCAACAAGAGTGCAAACAGCGCTGAACAGGCCGGCCCCGAGAAAAGCTTTGAGCAGGAACAGGTAGAGGCTAAAATCAAGTTGGAGATTGACAGCCTTTCGGCTGAAATTGCCCGCATGAAGAAACTCCCCATCCTACAGGTTGGTGAGAACGGCCTGCAGCTGACCGAAGAGGAAAAGCAGGTCAAGCCCGACTATCTGCTCTCCCCGGCCGTAGCCGAGAACGCAACCACTCTGGCAGAGAAATACCGTGCACTGAGCGCCCTCTGTGTCGACAAACAGGTGGCCGCCATATACGACATGCCCACCGACGAGTATCAGGCCGCTATCTCCAAGTTGGCAGCCGACATCGACGACCCCTCCTTCAAGGAGATTGACGATGTGTCCAATATCCATGAGACCAGTCAGAAGCTCTACGATGCCATGAACGCCAACGGCCGCGTCAACTACTTCTGGCAGATGGTTGCAGGCGCACTCATCGAGGAGTTCTACGTGATGTCGCAGAACACTGACAAATTCATCACCGCCTTCGACGACGAATCAGCCACAGCTACCACCTTCCGTATCATTCTCCTGAACGAGGCCACCACTCGCCTCGCTTCCTACGATCCTGAATTCGACACTGTGGCCAAGGTGACAGAAACCCTGGCACCTCTGGATGCCATCACAGTCGACCAGCTGAAGCAGCAGCTCGAAGAGACCAAGGAAAGAGTTGCAGAGACACGTAACGAACTTATCAAGTAAGAGATATTTCGTAAGCAAACAAGAGAGGCTGTGTCAGATGAACGACACAGCCTCTTGTTTTTTAACCCGAATATTGACAGCTCCCACGTGGAAGAATCGATACTCAAGGTGGAATGCCATACTATTTTATTGGTGTCCGCTTCCAAGCCCCCTCTTAACGAAAACATGGATAAGTGGCTGATAAAGTTGAATAATGATAATGTAAAAACAAGATTTTATTGCATAATCCAAATATTTACATTATCTTTGCAAACACGAGAACCCGTCAAGCCTCTTTTCGCGAGGGAAGCCCATGACCGTGAAGTCGATGGACGGGTAAACGACGAGCACATTCTCTTCCAGTTCCGTTCGCGCTATCTCGACCTCCACTGCGCCACGGCCCGCGAGCGCTATGAGTTGCTGCTGCAGCGTTGTCCTGGCATCGTGGAGCACCTTGCCTTGCAGAACATAGCCTCGTTCCTTAACGTCACTCCCAAGACCATCAGCAAAATCCGAAAGGATATCACTTTCGGCAAGGATTAGCCACATATTTAGCAAAAACACTAAAAAAGTGGGAAAGGTGTGCCACTTTTCATGGAAAGTTCGTACCTTTGCAGTGGAATTTCACATAAATACGTATTTATCATGGCAAGACCGATTAAAGAAACCCCCATCCTTTATGGTGAGGAGGCGCGTAAGTTCGAGACGCGCATGCTGAATCCAGAACCCGTTTCGCGTGAATGGATGGAAAGCATGAAGCGCGACTATGAATTTATGAGTTCACGATGCGTAAACTGCACGTTCTAAGACATGAACAAGGAAAACCTACAGCTGCGCCGGCTGGGCGAGAATGACAAGGTGACAGCTTTCGACTGTGGTGATGAAGACCTGAACGACTTCATCCTCACGGATGCGCCGCTCTATTTCCGCGTGCGCCTTGCCACCAGCTATCTCTTGGAGGACAGTGTCACAGGCGAGGTGTTTGGCTATTTCAGCCTCGCCCACGACCGCATCTCGCTGACTGACTTTCCCAGCAACTCCGCCTACAACCGTTTCCGCAAGCAGTTCTTCGCACAGGGCAAGATGTTCAAGAGCTATCCTGCCCTAAAGATTTGTCGTCTGGCCACGAGTAAATCTTGTCGCGGTGAGGGAATCGGTACAATGATTATTAAAACAATTATTGCTTCCTACCGTAAAGACAACAAGGCTGGCTGTCGCTTCATCACTGTCGATGCCTATGCAGATGCGCTGTCTTTCTACTACAAGCAAGGCTTCTTGCCGCTCTCCAAGACAGACGAAGGAGCCGACACCCGTCTGCTCTATTTCGACTTGGAAAGTGTAAAGGAAACTAAATAATGCCTACACGATTGCTCTACTTCGACCTGAACGATTTGGACGAAGACTAATTCAAACCAGCGAACCATCAGCAAAATCCGAAAGGATATCACTTTCGGCAAGGATTAGCCACATAATTTTCAAAAACACTAAAAAAGTGGGAAAGGTGTGACCACTTTTCATGGAAAGTTCGTACCTTTGCAATGAGAAATATAAAACAAGACGCTTATGAACTTGACAATTTCAATGAACACGGTGCTGAATTTCCTGCACTCGATGGCGCTCTCGACGAGTAACAAGCAGTGGCTTGCCGACCACCTATATGAGGAAGTGAAAGCCGAGAGAAAGGCCGCCGCCACAACTACCAGCGGATGGCCGAAAATCCGCCGAGAGGACTTGCACATTTCTCCTGAAGTGATGAAACTCGTCGAAGACATTGAGCCGCTGCCCAAAGATTTCGACTACGATAAGGCACGGCTGGAATACCTTTTAAAGAAGCACGGGTGATGAAGAAAGTATTCCTTGACACCAACGTTCTGATAGACTATCTCGCTCGTCGCGAACAGTTCTTCCAGCCTGCCGCGCAGATAG
>CAJOJA010000019.1 GCA_905234735.1 uncultured Bacteroidaceae bacterium
TCGTCTTTATTAACTTGTTGAAATATGCACTTGCTTGTTGGATCCGCACTTCGTTATAGAAAGTTAAAAACGTTAAATCTACAACTTTTTCAATCTATAAGAGAATCTGCGTCAACACTTTTCTACCGTTTAATATGTAAGTATCGGATATAAAACAATTTACAAATACAGTGATTGCAGTGGCCTGACCTCCATCACCATCCCTAACAGCGTGACTTCGATTGGCGGTGATGCGTTCCAGGATTCCGATGGCCTTACAGATGTATATTGTTATGCGGAGAATGTCCCAAATACAGAAGGATATAAGACATTTGACGAATCAAATTATTCCAAGGCTACACTCCACGTGCCAGCAGCTTCACTCGAAGCATATATGACGAAAGAACCTTGGAGTAACTTCGATAATATCGTGGCCCTGACGGACGAAGAACTGCCCGTGGAATCCATCCAAGATTCAAAGCGAAAGATTCAAGATGTCTACGACCTCAGCGGCCGTCAACAGACGACAGGAAGGAGAGGCATCAACATCTTCCGCTATTCGGACGGCACAACAAGGAAGGTTATGATGAAATAATATCGTTCCCCTGGCTTTCAGGTTCTAAACAAGAGAACCTTAGATATACGGAATAGGCGGAATCCCACGCACGCAGGATCCCGCCTATTCTGCTTTAATCCTTTAAGCTGCCTATGGGGATGATATATACTCCATCTTTCCTTCCAAAAGAGACTTGGGACTTATCTCTATCATTTGTGTGCTTTGTTTCAGTACCGATGCATCCCCCAGGTCTAGCATACTTTTGGCCAATTGTTTTGCTGTAGTTGTCTTGCCACACCACTTAGGCCCTTCAATAAGAACGGCACCTTTTCCGAGCACCTTACGTTCAAGAAGCCTGTCAGGCGATTACGTTCGGTTATTTGTGAAACTTTTGTTCGGTTATTTGTGGCGTTCGTTCTATGAATTTGCACAGGACAAGAAATATTTCGGAATAAAATAAAGCTTAATTGGGAAAATATTACTACCTTTACAACCATTATTAACTTAATGTGCATAAATTAACCGTCGTTAGATATATCTGAGCATTCTGCAATTGATAGCATCCGGCATGACAACACAAAGCTAATAACAATCAAAACAAATATCAATATGAATCAGAGAAAAGCAAATTGGACAGTAATGATTGGCATGTCAGTCGTTGGACTGACAGCGTGCAGCATTGACATGCCCAAGGAGACACAATCGTCGTTTGAAACAATGACAGTGGAGACATCGGACATTGAACTGCCCTATAAGTTCAGTGCCAGAATGAAAGGTCAGAACGACGTAACGATAACGCCACAGGTCAGTGGCCAGTTGATGGAGATTTGCGTGGCCGAGGGTCAGCAGGTGAGGAAAGGGCAGACGCTTTTCGTCATCGACCAGCGCAACGCACAGTTAGAATTGGAGGCTGCTGAGGCTAACCTGCAGGCAGCACTGGCTCAGGAGAACTCTGCAAAGCTGGAGTATGAGTCGAACAAGAACCTGTTTGATAAGAAAATCGTGAGCAGCTATATGCTGAACAACTCCGAGAACTCCTACAAGCAGGCCCAAGCCGCAGTGGCTCAGGCGCGTGCATCGGTCAACCGTGCGAAGGTGAACCTCGGCTTCTGTTCCATCACAGCTTCCGTATCCGGCATTATCGGTGAGATTCCCGTGCGTGTTGGTGACCAGGTGTCGCCCATGACGCAGCTGACCATGCTGAGTGGCAATACGACGATGTATGCCGAGTTCTCCGTGACGGAGGCTATTATTGAGAATATGGTACAGGAAGGTATTAAGGCGGCCGAGAGAGAGAAACTTCTTGCCGAAATGCCCGAAGCTACATTCGTCATGAAGAATGGTACAGAGTATCCCCACAAAGGTCGTATCATCAGTCTGACGGGTATCGTGAATGCCGCCACAGGCTCGCTGACCAGTAAGGTATCGTTCCCCAACCCCGACGGTCATCTGTACTCTGGCATACAGGGTTCGGTGGTGATGAACTTCGCGGAGAAGGATGTGATAGTCATTCCCCAGAAGGCCGTGGTACGCCTCCAGGACAAGGCACTCGTCTATAAGGTACTGGCCGACAGTACAGCCACCGCTATCGACGTGACAACACAAGATACAGGCAACGGTCAGGACTTCATCATTACCAGTGGTTTGAATGTGGGCGACAGGATTGTGACCACTGGCGCCAACAACGTGACGGAGGGACAGCAGGTAATCTTCTAAGTGAAAAATGAAAGGTGAAAAATTTGCTACCGCTTTGAAGATATGAAAAACAATATATTCATTAACAAATACGTGATGGCGTGCGCCATCTCTATTGTGATAGCACTGGTGGGCTACATCTCGATGAGCACCCTGCCGGTTGAGCAATACCCGGACATTGCGCCGCCTACGGTAAATATCAGCACGAGCTATACCGGAGCTGACGAGAACACCGTGATGAAGTCGGTCATCCAACCACTCGAAGAAGCTATCAACGGTGTGCCCGACATGATTTACATGACCTCGAAAGCCTCGTCGAACGGTGAGGTGGAGATTAACGTCTATTTCAAGCAGGGCACAGACCCCGACATGGCAGCCGTGAACGTGCAGAACCGCGTGACACGCGCCCAGGCTCTGCTGCCCGCCGACGTGACCAAGGTCGGTGTGAAAGTGGAGAAGCGCCAGAACAACATCCTGCAGATTTTCGCCGTGAAGAGTGCCGACGGGAAGTACGACGAGGACTTCGTGTCGAACTATGTAGACATCAACATCCGGCCGCGTCTGATGCGTATCACCGGTGTGGGTAACGTACAGAGTCTGGGTAACACCTACGCACTGCGCATCTGGCTGAAGCCCGACGTATTGGCCCAGTACGGGTTGACACCTAACGATGTCTTCGCAGCCATCGGCGGCCAGAGCTTCGTAGCGGCTGTGGGAACCTTGGGTGAACTGTCGGAGAACTCATACCAGTACTCCATGCAGTACAAGGGTACGCTGAAGAGCGTCGAGGAGTTCAACGACATCGTGCTTCGCACCAGTGGCGGCGGCATGCTGCGCCTAAGCGAGGTGGCCGATGTGAAGATCGGTGCCATGAGTTACAACTTCACATCGAATATCCAAGACCGTCCGGGTGCCATGTTCATGGTGTTCCAGGCGCCTGGTGCCAACGCCACCGAGGTGAACGCCCGTATCAATAAGACGTTTGAGGAATTGAAGTCATCCATGCCTGCCGGACTGGAATTCGTAACCCTGATGACCAGCGACGACTTCCTCTTCGCGGCCATCCACAACGTGGTGGAGACACTTGTCATCGCTATCATCCTCGTGGTGCTCGTGGTGTTCTTCTTCCTGCAGAACTTCAAGGCCACCATCATCCCCTCTATTTCTATTATCGTGTCGCTGTTGGGCACCTTTGCCATTGTCAAGATGGCAGGCTTCTCGCTGAACATCCTGACACTATTCGCACTGGTGCTGGCCATCGGTACAGTGGTCGACGATGCCATCGTGGTGGTCGAGGCTGTCATGGCGAAGATGGAAGGTGGCATCAGCGATGCCCGCGAAGCCACGCGCCAGGCCATGAACGAGGTGTCGGTGGCCGTTGTCTCGTGTACGCTGGTGTTCATGGCGGTGTTCGTCCCCGTGATGTTCATGCCGGGTACGTCGGGAACGTTCTTCACCCAATTTGGTGTGACCATCGCCTCGTCCGTCGGTCTGTCGTGTATCTCGGCTCTGACGCTGTGTCCCGCCCTCTGCGCCATCATGATGCGCATGACCGAGGGCAAGGAAGGCAAGAGCCTCACCTACTACACCAAGAAAGCATACGAAGTCAGTTACAACGCTATATACAATAAGTATAGCAAGGCCGTGCAGAAGTTCATCAAGTACCCTGTCATAGCATGGGGTCTGCTGGCTGTCACCGCCATGCTGCTGGTGTTCTTCATGAAGAGCCTTCCTTCGGGCCTCGTGCCACAGGAGGACCAGGGCGTATTCCTGGCAGAACTGCGTACGCCGGAAGGCAGCACGCTGAAGCAAACCCGTGAGATGGTGAAACAGGTGGAGGAGAAGGTGAAGAAGATTCCCGAGTTGGAGAGTTTCGCTGTATGTTGCGGCTACGGCATGTTTTCGGGTGCCGCCAGTTCTAACTTTGCCACGCTGGTTGTGCGCCTGAAGAACTGGGACGAGCGTCCGGGCATGAACCACCTGCTGAGCCTTGCCATGTGGCGTTTCTACTTCGATTGCCAGGACATCAAGGACGTGCAGGTAATTCCCTCCGAGATGCCACAGATTCCCGGTTATGGTACGAATAACGACATCGCCCTGATTGTACAGGATCCCACCGATGGAAATATGTCGGAGTTTGCCAAGCAGACGGAGCACTTCCTGGCCAAACTGTCGGAGCGACCGGAGATAGCCTCTGCCATCTCCACCTACTCTGAGCGCTTCCCAAAGTATCAGGTAGACGTGGATCCTGCCCAGTGCGACCGAGCCGGTGTGTCGCCCGCTGACGTACTTAATACGCTTGGCACATACTGTGGCGGTGCGTATGTTGGCAACTTCAACCAGTTTGGTAAGGTCTATCGCATCATGGCCGCATCATCACCCGAATACCGTCTCGATCCGCAGGCATTGCAAAACATCTTCGTGCAGGTGGGTAACGGCAGTATGGCTCCCATCTCCGAGTTCGTCAGTCTGAAACAGATTGTGGGCCCGGCCAATATCGAGCACTTCAACCTGTTCCAGAGCATCAGTTGCTACGTGACCCCTGGTGGCGGTTACGCTGAGGGTGACGCACATAAAGTCATTGCCGAGGTGTTCAAGGAAGAGATGCCCAACACAGCCACCTACGAGTACAGCGGTATGTCGCGTGAGCTAGAGGAGACTGCAGGCTCCAATGCCACCGCCCTCATCTACGTCATCTGCGCCATTCTGATATACCTCATCCTGGCATCGCTCTACAACTCGTGGTTCACGCCGTGGGCTGTGCTTCTGAGCGTACCATTCGGACTGATGGGTGCCTTTGTTTTTGCATACATTGGCTATAAGAACCAGATACCGGGTATGGATAATAACATCTATCTGCAAACGGGTGTGATTATGTTGATTGGTCTTTTGGCCAAGACCGCCATCTTGATTACCGAGTTTGCCAGTGAACGTCGCGCCCAGGGCATGAGCATCATGGATGCCGCCTTCGAGGCCTGCAAAGAGCGTCTGCGCCCGATTCTGATGACAGTCCTCACCATGATCATCGGTATGATACCTCTCGTCATCGCAGGCGGTGCAGGTGCCAATGGTAACCGTGCCCTCGCGCTGGGTGTCATCGGCGGTATGACAGTGGGCACCATCGCCCTGCTCTTCGTCGTTCCCGCCTTCTTCATCGTGTTCCAGAAGTTGCACGAGCGGTTCCAAGGGTAAACAATTGAAAATTGACAATTATGAAATATAAGCATATCATCGCTATAGTTGTGAGCTTCACGCTCACGAGTTGCGGCCTGTACAATAAGTATGAGCAGAAGACAGAAACGCCCGCCAATGTGTTCGGCATGACAAAGGATGCCGCCGGTGGTGCTTCCATAGCCGAAATGTCGTGGCGCGAGTTCTTCACCGACCCACTACTCCAGCAACTCATCGAAAAGGTGTTGGCCAACAACACCGACCTGAACTCCGCCCGTATCGCTGTGGAGAAAAGCCAGGCCTCTCTGAAGGCAGCCAAGATGGCTTATCTGCCGTCGCTCTACTTTTCGCCGCAGGGTCAGATTGGCCGTTTCGACAATATAACCACAAGGACATATAGCCTGCCGTTGCAACTGTCGGTAGATGTCGATGTGTTCGGCTCTATCACCAACAAGAAGCGCGCCTCGCAGGCTGTGCTCCTGCAGGCACAAATGGGCGAGGAGGCCGTGCGCACCAACCTCATCAGTGCTGTCGCCCAACAGTATTATATGCTCCAGCTGCTCGACCGTCAGTTGGAGATTCTCACCTTGACCGACAGCCTGTGGAACGCCTCGTTAGAGACGCAGAAATCGCTCTACGAGAACGGTAAGGCATACTCGACCGCCGTCAACCAGATGGAGTCGTCGTATCTGAATGTCAAGACGCAGATTGTCGACACGCGCCGCAACATCCGCGCCACAGAGAATGCCCTGAGCCGACTGATGGCCGATACACCTCAGCACATCGAGCGTAAGAAGTGGGGCAGCATTGCCCTGCATCACCCTGATGCACAAGGCGATGTTGGGCAGCGCATGTTCGACACACAGTTCCTGAAGTTTGGCGTACCTGCCAAAATGCTGGAGTCTCGCCCCGATATACGTATGGCAAACTATGCGATGGAAGAAGCATTCTACAACACTCAGGTTGCTCGAGCTGCTTTCTTCCCTAACATCACCCTGTCTGGAACACTCGGCTGGACTAACAGCGGCGCTGTAGTTATTAATCCTGGTGCCTTGCTGCTCAATGCCGTTGGACAACTCACGCAGCCCATCTTTGCCCGAGGCCAACTGAAGGCTAACCTGAAAATCAATAAGCTGACACAGGAAGACCTGAAGAAGAAATACGTGCAGATGGTCATCGATGCCGGCAACCAGGTGAACGAGGCCATGGCTGACTGTCAGGCCGCCCGTGACAAGTATGGCTACTATCGCCGTCAGGTGGAGGTGCTCCACGATGCCTATACCGGCACCCATGAACTGATGGACAACGGCAAGGCCAGCTACATTGAGGTGCTCACCGCCCAGGAGGACCTGCTCAGCGCCCAACTCAACGAAGCCTCTAATATGTACAAGGGTACCCAGGCCGTCATTGCCCTCTACATTGCCCTCGGCGGTGGCACGAAATAATCTGATATGGAAGATTTCGACATCAGAGAACAGCGAAACCAGCGCGAGAAGGAGTTCGAGAATGCACTCCGTCCCCTCCGCTTCGAGGACTTCAGCGGACAGCAGAAGGTGGTGGACAACCTGAGCGTGTTCGTTGAGGCTGCACGCTATCGTGGCGAGCCGCTCGACCATACACTGCTGCACGGCCCCCCAGGACTGGGAAAGACCACGCTCTCCAATATCATCGCCAACGAACTGGGCGTGGGGTTCAAGGTGACCAGCGGACCCGTGCTGGACAAACCGGGCGACCTGGCCGGACTGCTCACCTCGCTGGAGCCGAACGATGTGCTGTTCATCGACGAGATCCACCGTCTGTCGCCCGTCGTGGAGGAATATCTGTACTCCGCTATGGAGGACTACCGCATCGACATCATGATTGACAAGGGTCCCTCGGCTCGCTCGATACAGATAGACCTCAACCCCTTCACCCTCGTGGGAGCAACCACCCGCAGCGGCCTGCTGACGGCCCCCCTGCGCGCCCGCTTCGGCATCAACCTGCATCTGGAATACTACGATGCTGCGACACTGAAGCGCATCATCACCCGCTCGGCCTCCATCCTGGGCGTGCCCATCTCCTCGGAAGCCGCAGGCGAGATAGCCAGCCGCAGCCGCGGTACGCCACGAATAGCCAACGCACTGCTGCGCCGCGTCCGCGACTTTGCACAGGTCCGAGGCAACGGTGAGATTGACCTCCGGATTGCCCGCATCGCCCTCGAAGCCCTGAACATCGACAAGCACGGACTGGACGAGATAGACAACAAGATACTGCTGACCATCATCGACAAGTTCAAGGGCGGCCCCGTGGGCATCAACACCATTGCCACAGCCGTCGGCGAGGACGGAGGCACCGTGGAGGAGGTCTACGAACCGTTCCTCATCAAGGAGGGATTCATCAAGCGGACGCCGCGAGGTCGCGAGGTGACCGAACTGGCCTACGAGCACCTGGGACGTACCTATGGCTCGCGCTTCGGCACACCCCAGCAGCCGGACCTGTTTGGAAATTAAAAATTAAGAGTTAAGAGTTAAGAATTAAGAATTGACAATATGAATTTTGTAGAAGAACTGACATGGAGGGGCATGATTCACACTATGATGCCCGGAACAGAAGAAATGTTGAGTAAAGGTATGCAGACGGCCTATGTGGGCATCGACCCCACGGCCGACAGTCTGCACATCGGTCACCTGTGTGGCGTCATGATGCTGCGCCACTTCCAGCGCTGCGGCCACAAGCCCATCGCACTGCTGGGTGGTGCCACAGGCATGATTGGCGACCCCAGCGGAAAGAGCCAGGAGCGCAACCTGCTGGACGAGGCCACCCTGCGCCACAATGTGGAGTGTATACGCGAACAGTTGTCGCGATTCCTCGACTTCGACTCGGATGCACCCAATGCCGCCGAACTCGTGAACAACTACGACTGGATGAAGGACTTCACCTTCCTCTCCTTCGCTCGCGACATCGGTAAGTGCATCACCGTCAACTACATGATGGCCAAGGACAGCGTGAAGCGCCGCCTGAACGGCGAGTTCCAGGAGGGCATGTCGTTCACCGAGTTCACCTACCAGCTCCTGCAGGGCTACGACTTCCTGCATCTCTACGAGACCAAGAACTGCCGACTGCAGATGGGCGGCTCTGACCAGTGGGGCAACATCACCACGGGCACGGAGCTCATCCGTCGCAAACTGGGTGTCGAGAACGAGGCTTTCGCACTGACTTGCCCGCTCATCACCAAGGCCGACGGCAAGAAGTTCGGCAAGACGGAGCAGGGCAACGTATGGCTCGACCGCAACCGCACCAGTCCCTATGTCTTCTACCAGTTCTGGCTGAACGTGGGCGACGAGGAGGCTGAGCGCTACATTAAGATATTCACTTCGCTGGACAAGCCCACGATTGATGCCCTCATCGAGGAGCACCGTCAGGACCCCGGCCGCCGTGTACTGCAGAAGCGCCTGGCCGAGGAAGTCACCGTACTGGTTCACGGCCGCGAGGACTACGAACTGGCCCTCGAAGCCTCGAACATCCTCTTCGGCAAGGCCACGAAAGAGAGTCTGGTGAAACTGGACGAACAGACCCTACTCGATGTCTTCAGCGGTGTGCCCCACTTCGAGGTCAGCCGCTCGCTGCTCGATGGCGAGGGATGCCGCGCCGTTGACCTCTTTGCAGAGCACACACCCTGCTTCGCCTCGAAGGGCGAAATGCGCAAGCTCACCCAGGGCGGTGGCGTGTCCCTGAACAAGGAGAAACTCGCTGCCTTCGACCAGATGGTCACCCCTGCCGACCTGCTCGACGACAAGTATCTGCTGGTTCAGCAGGGTAAGAAGAAGTACTACCTGCTCATCGTGAAGTAAATATATGGTAAAGAAGGTTTTTCTCCTGATTATGTTGTGCAGTCTGTCCTTTTCGGGGCTGACTGCACAAATCCGTTATTGCATGTCCTATGCTGATTATCAGGAAGACAACTGGACGGAACTGGACACGCTGAAGCTGAAAGGACGGACGCAAGACCACTGGATAAAGACCGACAACGACTCGTTGAACAAAGTTCTTAAGGAGGAAGCCTTTGCTGTGCTCTACCACGACACCCTCTTGGTGAACAAGGCCCACATGTACTACCAGGGCGAACGATTCGGTAAGGGTTATGCTCCAGCATATATCTATGGTAATGGGCAAATATGCTTTGTCAGTCGTCTGCCGCGGGAAATAGACGGTTCGAGGCCTTCTACAGGAGCGATGTTCGGAGCCTTTGGTGGTCTTATTGCAGGTGCCTATGCCGCATCCTCTGAAGGGTACTATTGCTTCCTTGTGAAACGAGAGTACGAAGGAGGGCGCAAGGAGGTACGGATAATAGACGACAAATACATGCAACGCTACGAGAAGAACAGCCCCGAGTTCTATGCCGACTACATGTCCGTCAAGAAGCAGAAAAAGCGCGAGGCGGCCTCCCATGTCCTGCCTCTACTCAAGCACTGGCGGCTGATTCGATAGAAATAAATAAAGCGTCCCAACTCTATGCAAGTCGGGACGCTTTTTTTATGCTAATTATTCTGCCTTTTTCTCCTCCTGGGCCTCGCGGCGCATCTCGGCCTCTACGGCCTTGATTTTCTGGCGCAGCAGGTTCAGTTCGTCCTTCAGCTTATCGGCCTTCTTCTGAATTTCAGCCACCAGGCTGTTGCCCTTCTTGCTGCTGGCCGAGAGGAACCCGATGTTGTTCTCGTAGGTCTGCAGCTCGGACTTCATGATTTCGTAGGCACGGGCCAGGCGGTCACGCTCGCGGTTGAGGGAGTTGGCACCGGCTTCTGCGGTAACGCGCAGGGTGGTCTTAAAGCTGTTGAGACGCTGTTCGGCGTGGTGCAGGTTGAACTGCTTGTAGAGTTTGTCCACGACTTCGCGATACTGCTTGTAGAGCTTGTCCTTTTCGCGGATGGGCACGAAGCCGATGGAGTTCCATTCGGCCTGCAGGTCGCGCACCTTCTGGGCGCTGTTCTCGGCAGTATCTTCGAGCAGAGTCTTCAGGCGCTCGATGATGTCCTGCTTGCGAGCCAGGTTCTCCTGCTGTTCGCTGCGCTCTCCGGCGGTGGCAGCATTCTTGGCCTCGAAGAAGTGGTCACAGGCACCCACGAAGCGCTTCCACAGCTCGTCGCTCACCTTGCGAGGCACGGCACCGATGGTCTTCCACTGCTTCTGCAGGTCAATGAGGGCATCGGAGGTCTGCTTCCACTCGGTACTGTCCTTCAGAGCCTCGGCCTGTTCCACAAGAGCTTTTTTCTTCTGTAAGTTCTGGTTCAGTTCCTCCTTCACGGTCTTGAAGAAGGTGGCCTTCTCGGTAAAGAACTTATCGCAGGCAGCACGGAAGCGCTCGAAGATCTGTGTATTTACCTTCTGCGGCGCAAAGCCGATGGTCTTCCAGGCGGCTTGCAGGTCGATGATTTCCTTCGTCTTGGCATCCCAGTCGGCAAAGGTCTTCAGTCCCTCAGTGCTTACGGCCTCCACCTGTTCGCAGAGTTCGGTCTTCCGGGCCAGGTTCTCCTCCTCCTGGGCCTTGCGAGCCTCGAAGAAGTCCTGATGACGCTTGCGGACGATGGTGCTGGCTTCTTTGAAACGATTCCAGATGTCCTCGCGCAGGTCTTTGGCCACAGGGCCTATCTCCTTCCACTCCTGGTGCAGCGTCTGCAGTTGGTTAATGGCTTTCACCACGTCGTTCTCTTCGGCCAGACGCTCGGCCTGCTCACATAGCAGGGTCTTGGCTTCCAGGTTCTTGCGGAAATCGTATTCGCGGAACTGGATGTTCAGCTTCAGCATATCATAGAACTGCTCTACGTAGAGCTGGTACGACTTCCACACCTCCGACACATTCTCAGCGGGTACGGGGCCTATCTCCTTCCACTCGGCCTGCAGTTCCTTGAAGGCATCGTACGACTTGCCGGCCTCTTCGGGTGTAGTGGCCAGAAGCTTTATCTTCTCTATCACGGCCTGCTTACGGGCCAGGTTCTCGATGCGCAGCTGCTCTTGCTCGGCTTGCATTTGGGCACGGCGCAGGCGAATCTGCTGCATGGCCTGCTTGAAGGGTTCCTCTGTGGGGTCCACCTCAGGCTGGAAGGCTTCGGGGTCGCCCCCAGCCTCAACAAAGGCTTGCTGGGCAGCCACCAAGTCAGCACGGTGGTATTTATAGTATAGTTGTTTCAGTAGTTCCAGTTCCTGCTTGTTGCCTCCGTCGCCTTGTTCGGCAACTTCCTGGGCACGGGCCAGCACCTCCTCCTTTGTCTTCATCAGGGGCAGGCGTTCGGCGTCCTCCGCAGACATTTCTTCTGCAGGAACTTCTTCTACGGGAGTTTCTTCTGTTGTTTCATTCACGGGTTCAACGGCTTCCACAGGAACTACCTCCTCGGCAGCCTCGTTCACTTTGGTCTGATCTAAAGAGTCCATAATTTTAAAATTACGAGTTACGAGTTACAAGTTACGAATAACATTTTTTCACATACAAGATGCAAAATAATGCAAAAAACTCGTAATAACCTAATATTTTTCTATAAAAATGCTTCCGACAGGCCCATTTCTCGTCAAATTAGGGGGAAACGGGCCGTGCAACGTCACTTTTTCCATAGGAAATCTGTCTCCACGACGTGCCGTTCGCTGTTCACCTTGTCGCTTCCAGGTGTTTTGTACAAGTCCAGCTCGCCAGCCAGCATTGAAACTGAGCCTCTCGCGCTGTGCATTCAGCATCAGGGCTGCGTACGCCAACAGGGCGATACAGAGAAATCGTCTTTTCGTCATGCCTTGCATTGATTTCTGTATTATTGTTCGACAATGTTACGAAAAAATTGACTATCTTTGCACACGGAATTAACAAAAAGACAATGAAAAGACCATTTACACTACTATTCTTCCTTCCATTATTACTCATCATCATGGCCTGCCAGCAGCGCGGACCGCACTTCACCGTCGACGGACAAATCACCGAGGCCGAGGACACCATGCTCTATCTGGAACACCTGACGCTGGCCCAGGGCGCAGTCCGACTGGATTCGGCAAAACTCGACGAGAAGGGCGATTTCGAACTGCACGGCCCACGGCCGGGGAATCCGGAATTCTACCGCCTGCGCATCGGCAACCAAGTGGTGAACCTGAGCATTGACAGCACGGAGACGGTCACCATACGCGCTTCGCTGCCACGCATGACATTGGGCTACACCGTAGAGGGCAGCGGCAACTGTGACACCATACGCCTGCTGACCCTGAAACTCGACAGCCTGACCCGCACACTGCGCCACGTGGCCGACGACCGTTCGCTCACACTGGACGAACGCAGTCGGCAGATGCAGCAAATGCTACGGGACTACAAGACCGACGTGAAGATAAACTACATCCAGAACCGCTACGGACAGGCCTCCAGCTACTATGCCATGATGCAGATGCTGGGCGGACAGATGGTGTTTGACCCTGTCAGCGACCCCTCGGACGTGACCTGGTTCAGCGCCCTGGCCAATTCGTGGGAGATGCTCTATCCCGGCTGTCCCCGCACAGAGAATCTTTGCAACATTGCCGTACAAGGGCGAAAGAACACGCGCCAGCACGTGGTGCAGATTGACATGGACAACGAAAAAGTGTCGGAGACGGGCATCATCGACATGGGCTTCCCCGACGCTCAAGGCACGGAGCGACGACTGTCGCAACTGAAGGGCAAGGTGGTGATGCTGGACTTCATGGCCTACGGCATGCAGGGCTCGCAGGAGCGCATCCTGGTCCTGCGACAGCTCTACAACAAATACCACAGCCGCGGACTGGAGATTTACCAGGTGTCGCTGGACGCCGACGAGCACTACTGGAAGACGATGTCGGAACAGCTGCCCTGGGTGTGCGTCTGGGACCAGGAAGGTCTCCAGAACGACATTGTCAGCATCTACAACCTGCAGCAATTGCCCACGTGGTTCCTCATCGACCGCACCTCCACACTGGCCGGACGCATGGAGATGATGGGCAACCTGGAAGAGGAAATCGTGAAACTGCTGTAATCAGGAAAACACGCAAAGAAAAATGACACTTGACGAACTGAATATAGGCCAGTCGGCCTGCATCCTCGCAGTGGGCGGAGAGGGCACCCTGCGCCAACACTTCCTGGACATGGGCATGATACCCGGTGCCGAGGTGACGCTGATGAAGTATGCCCCCATGGGCGACCCCCTGGAACTGTGCATCCACGGCTACGAACTGACCCTGCGCAAGGCAGATGCCAGGGAGATAGAGATAGCCCCCTCCCAGCCTCCCCTTGGAGAGGAGGAGGAAATCTCCCTTCCTTCAAGGGAGGGTCGGGGTGGATCTTCCCTCCCCCATCCTGGACTTGGCGAGGGGGGCCGCTATCACGACGAGTCGCCCGAAGCACACAATAACCCCCTGCCGGCAGGACAAGTCCTCACCTTCGCCCTGGCCGGCAACCAAAACTGCGGCAAGACGACACTCTTCAACCAACTTACCGGTGCCAACCAGCACGTGGGCAACTTCCCCGGAGTGACCGTCGAGCACAAATACGGCACCGTCAAGGGACACCCTGAGGCACAAGTCATCGACCTGCCCGGCATCTACAGCCTCTCGCCCTACACCAGCGAGGAGGTGGTGAGCCGACGCTACATCCTCGACGAACACCCGACGGCCATCATCAACATCGCTGATGCCACCAACATCGAGCGCAACCTCTACCTGACCCTCCAGCTGATGGAGCTGGGCGTGCCCATGGTACTGGCCCTGAACATGATGGACGAACTGGAGGCTAACGGAGGCAGCATACGCATCAACCAGATGGAGCACCTGCTGGGCATCCCCGTCGTGCCCATTTCTGCAATGAAGAACGAGGGCGTGGACGAGCTCGTCCAACACGCCCTGCACATCGCACGCTACCAGGAACGGCCCCAGCGGCAGGACTTCTGCCACCCCGACGACCACGGAGGTGCCGTCCACCGCTGTCTGCACGCCATCATGCACCTCACCGAGGACCACTGCCAGCGGGCCAACATCCCCGCCCGATTTGCGGCCTGCAAACTGGTGGAGGGCGACCCGATGGTGCTCGAACGCCTGGGCCTGGACCAGAACGAACGCGAGACGCTGGAACACATCATCCTACAGATGGAGGAGGAACGCGGACTGGACCGCCAGGCTGCCATAGCCGATATGCGCTTCCACTTCATCAAAGAAGTAAGCGGACAGACCATCGTGAAACCCCACGAGAGCCGCGAACACCGACGCAGCCGGCGCATCGACAGCATACTCACAGGCCGCTGGACGGGCATACCCTCCTTCGTCCTCATCATGGGACTGGTCTTCTACCTGACATTCAACACCGTGGGCGTCTGGCTGCAAGACCTCTTTCAGCTGGGCATTGACTGGTTTACCGAAGTCTCGGACGCCGCACTCACCCGCTGGAACATTGCACCGGCCGTCCATTCGCTCATCATCGACGGCGTCTACAACGGTGTGGGCACGGTACTCGTCTTCCTGCCCCTCATCGTCTGCCTCTTCTTCTTCCTCAGTATGCTCGAGGACACGGGCTACATGGCCCGCATCGCCTTTGTCACCGATAAAGTGCTGCGCCGACTGGGACTGTCGGGGCGCAGCATCGTGCCGCTGCTCATCGGTTTCGGCTGTTCCGTACCCAGCGTCATGGCCAGCCGAACCCTGCCCAGTGAGCGCGACCGCCGCATGACCATACTGCTCACGCCCTTCATGTCCTGCACGGCCAAGATTCCCATCTACGCCTTCTTCGCCGCTGCCTTTTTCCCCCAGCAGGCCGGACTGGTCATGGCCTCGCTCTACGTCATCGGCATCCTTGTGGGCATTCTCGTGGCCCTCGTGCTCAAGCGGACTCTCTTCCGCGGCGAGCCTGTGCCCTTCGTCATGGAACTGCCCAACTATCGCATGCCGCTGCTCAAGAACGTAGCCCGACTGCTATGGGACAAGGCGCGCGACTTCCTGCACCGTGCCTTCACCGTCATCTTCCTGGCCTCCATCATCGTGTGGTTCCTCCAGACCTTCAACTTCCAGTTGCAGATGGTCGACAATGCCCACGAGTCCATATTGGCACAGGTGGCAGGCATGGTGACACCGCTGTTCCAGCCTCTCGGCCTAGGCGACTGGCGCATCGTGACGGCACTGGTCAGCGGCTTCATGGCCAAGGAGACCGTGGTCAGCACCCTGGGAGCTCTGTTCGGCACTGCCAGCCTAACGGCCATCTTCTCCCCGACAGTCATCTTCGGCCTCCTCGTCTTCTGTCTGCTCTACACGCCCTGCGTGGCTGCCATTGCCACCATCCGCCGCGAGCTGGGCAGCCGCTGGGCCACGTTCGTCGTTGTGCTGCAGTGCATAGTGGCCTGGCTCTGCGCCTACGTCACCATCCTTATCGGAAATCTCTTATGAATATACAAAGCATCATTCTGCTGACCATCGTACTTGCTACGTTTGGCATCGTCCTGTTCCGCTACATCCGTCGTCAGCAGCGACACCCCAATTGCAGTTCGTGCAACTGCTGCAGCGACGACTGCAGCAGTTGCACGAACCGCTAACGATATTCGCAACCTTTCCAGTGCGAGGCTACTTGACGTATTCTGCCCAGTCGGTCAGGCGCATGTCGCCCTTGCGCAGGAAGGTGTCGTGCATAGCAAAGGCAGCCGAGAGGCAGTGGTGGGTGTGACCGCCGTTCTTCTGGGCATACTTCAGGTAGTCGCGCAGCATGGGCTGGTAGTCGGGATGGGCCACCCGGATGAGTTCCTCCGACTTCTGCATGTCGCTCTTGTGGCGCAGGTCGGCCACGCCGTACTCGGTGATGACGGCATCCACGAAGTGGTTCGTGTGGTCGATGTGGCTGGCAAAGGGCACGATGCTGCTAATGGCACCGCCCTTGGTCGTGGAGCCACAGGTGAAGATGCTAAGGTAGGCATTGTTGGTGAAGTCGGCCGAGCCGCCGATGCCGTTCATCATCTTCGTGCCGCAGATCTTCGTGGAGTTGACGTGCCCGTACAGGTCAACTTCTATGGCGGTATTCAGCGAGCAGACGCCGATGCGGGCGATGACCTCGGGGTTGTTCGAAATCTCGGAGGGGCGCAGCACCAGTTTGTCCTTGAAGAAGTCCATGTCGCGATAGATGCCCTTCATGCACTCGTTGGTCACGGTCAGCGAGCAGGCAGAAGCCGAGAGCACGCGGCCCTCGCGCATCAGCTGTACGGGAGCGTCCTGCAGCACCTCGGTGTAGATGTTGAAGTTGGGCACGTCGCTCGAGTGGCCCAGTGCGCCCAGCACAGCGTTGGCACCGCTGCCCACGCCCGATTGCAGATTCAGGAACGTGGGGGGAATCTTGCCGGCCTTCATGTTGGCCACCAGGAAGTCGGCCACGTTCTGGCCAATCTGTGTGGTGATGGGGTCGGGATCCTTGAACGAGCGGGCCTCGTCAGGTACATTACCTTCTATTACACCAATGATTCGGCTGGCATCGACCTCAATATAAGGTTTACCGATGCGGTCGCCCGGATGGCAAATCATAACGGGCTTGCGGTAGGGATGGTCCTCGATTTCATACACATCGTGCAGCCCCATGCCGCTACGCTCGTGGAAGGCGTTCAGTTCGATGATGATGCCCTCCGTGGCCAGGCGGCACACGGTGGGAGCGATGCCACCGGCGGCGGTCAGGTAGATGTGAGCCTTGTCGCCCACTTTCTCCACGGCACAAGCCTCGATGATGGCCCAGTTGACCTGTCCCAGATAGCCCTGACGAATCTGCGTGGCCATGTTCGAGAGGTTCAGGTCGCTGTAGTTCACCTCGTTCAGGTTCACGTGTTTGCGGAAGTCAGGGTTCGTAGTATAGGGAGCGCGGAAGTCGATGGCCTGCTGGTTCGACAGGTCGCCGTCGCAGCTCTGTCCCGTCGAGGCACCCGTGAAGATGCTGATTTTGTAGGGACGTCCGGCAGCGTGTTCGGCTTCGGCTATCTTTGCTATCTCGGCCGTCGTCATCTTTGCCGTTCCGGCAGGTGTGAATCCACTGAGGCCAATGGTCTGGCCGTTCTTTACCAACGCTGCTGCTTCGGCAGCTGTCATTTTGTTGAAACTCATGATGCTATTTTATGATTTTATCGATTTGCGCCTGCAAAGATAACATTTTTATCTCTTATAATGAACAAAAAGCACAGAAAAACTTGATTAAATAATATCTTTCACAAACTGCTCCACGAATCATAGGTTTGTGTCACGCGTGACACAAACTCCGACGATACTATCATCCGAGCCCCGACATTACTATGGTCCGAGCCCCGACCATAGTATCGTCCGAACCTCGGCCATACATGGGGGGTATGACGCCAAAACAAAAGCGCCCCCGAACCACGAAGGTTGGGGAGCGCCAACTAAACTAAAATAAAATACTCTTTACTCGTTCTCCGAGCCCCAGATGTCCCAGGCATTGTCGGAGCGGGCATCCATATCATACTTCTGATTGGCAGAAGTAGTTGTCACCTGAGGGCCACTTGTCAGCAGGATATGGCGGGCAGTATTCAGCTTGACGATTCGAATTGCAGGGCTGTTATATGTCTTTTTCATTGTCTTATCAATTAAGAATTAATAATTAGGAGAGAAGAGTTACTTTATCACGACCTTCTTGCCGTTCACGATGTAGATGCCCTTCGCGGCTTTCTTCACCTTCTGTCCAGCCAGGTTGTAAATAGCCGTATTGTCAATTGTCGATTGTCCATTGTCAATTGCATTTATGCTTGTTTCGCCGTTGAACTCAAAGCCAAAGGACTTGACACTTCCACCACTGCTGTAGGTGAGGTAGCACTTGTAGGCTGTTGCTGTGAAATCTTCGTCTTGTACAAGATAGAAAGCCTGATTGCCTTCCTGAGTCTGAAGGATATAATTATTGGCATTACATGTTACAGACGCATCTGTATAGACACCTGTCAGCAGACCTTCAGTATCAGTATATGAATCCTGGTATGCAGCACCCCATCCTGTCAGAGTCTCACTGAGATCCGATCCAGCATTCTTAATCAGGTAAGGGACATTGGCCACCGGCTCACTAACCTCTTCCAATTGCACGTTATTTGTCACGTCATTGACACCCGAACAACTATAGAATATGATATTGTCAAATGCAGAGCCTGATACGTCCGGCTTGAAGGGGAAGATAACAGTACCGTACTTACCAGCCTTAGCGGAAACTGTCACACTTGCCTGAGAAGCCTCAGCGATAGTGAAATTACAGCTATTTGCCGTGTACATATCATCATTGTTGTTGTTTGCAATATAACCGGGAGCTGTACTATTATACAATTGGAATTGGTTGTCAGTAGATGTCGCACGAATCTCAACCTCTAATGCCTTAGAAGCATCACTGGTCATACGGATTCTCTCATCGCCGTATGATCCACCATCTTTATTATAACCTAGTTTCTCAGTTGTCATATACATCTCTGTACCATCAGCACGAATTACGCTAAGTTTATACTTATTACCGCTCACCGATGTAAACTTAATGGCCTGATTATAGTCTGTGTTTGTGGTGGTTTGATACTTAATACCGAAGTTTCCTTCATCTGAGTTTGCAGCACCCTCACGGAAGGTCACTGCATTACCATTCCAAGCCTTACCAGCCTCAACGATTGTTAGCACATAGCGTTTTCCGGCATCTGGCGCGTTCAGTGTTTCTGCTGCGGTAATAGCAGTGTTGAGGGTTGATGTGGCAGAAAGGACCTCTGACTTGCTCTCGGTACCAGTGTCATACATACCTTTTGCGCTGGTATAGGCTGTGCCAAGGGCGTCAATGCTGCTACTATTGCGTTGGAATACGCCTTCGCCTATATTATCTTCATTCTCTGTGATGGCTTTAGCAGCTGCCAAACTTGTATTTAAACCATCATAAGCATCTTTGGCTGCAATAAAGTTGTCGCGAGCTGTCGTAATATCATTAATAGCACCCTGAAGTTCTTCCTCTGTATTGAGCTCGTCAACATCTGTAGCATTGGCATTCTCAAGTTCTTCGCGTTCTGTTTGTCCTTCTTGTAATACACTATATGCGCCGTTGGACAAATAGTCATTATCCACCTCTTCCTCCAATTGCGGTAAATACTGCTTATAATAGATAAAAAGGCTACTTCCATAGTAACGCAAGCGGAAATTATCAAAAATTGTCCAATCTAGTGATACGTGATCCGTTGTGCTTTTAAAGCCCAACTTAAGGCTACCTTCATCTGCATCTGTAACAACGGCTGCACAAGTGGCATCATATAAGCCTGCATCGAAGTAGAGTTTGGCACCTTGCTGTGAGTTGGGCACGTATTTGTAGCTTCCCTCGCTACCAACTCGGCTGTCGTTAGGCCAATCAAAGCTGATACCGTCACCAAGTTTATAAGATGTCTGAGCGTCTGCTGCAATGTTCTTCACCTTTGAGGTAATGCTGTTGATGTAGAGCACGCTCGTGGCATTGTCCGTACCGCCCGTATAGGCTGTATAGACAGTGCTCGCTTCTCCTGGACGTTGGAATGCCTGTACATTCAGACTATAGCTGCCAGTAGGCAGACCTGTCACTGTCTGGTTAATATCGAATTCTGTCTGATAATATTCACAGTTCGACCCATTTACACCCGGTGCTGAATCGTATGTCCACCCAGAGGCATCACCTGTTGCGAAGTCTGGATTTGCCATCAGACAAGTGATGTCAAAATATTCACCATCGTTGGAAGGCTCAGCACTGGAGATAAATGTCTTAATCGCCGTTCTCAGCGTGCTAATAGCAGTGTTAACACCTGCCAATGTTGTTGCTGCCTCGGCTGCACTACTCTGGGCAGATGAAGCACTCGTCAGTGTAGTTGTTGCAGTTGGGTTTGTATTAGCGACCAAAGCCATTGCGTCTGCGCCAGCCTTCACTCTGACAAAGTCTGCATACGCTACTTCTGAGGCACGAGCATTTGCAATCGTTGTGGTCAGGTTGCTGATAGCAGTATTACATTCGCTAACTGTTGAGCAGGAGGGTGCAGAAGCTGCAAGTGCTGTTTCAAGGGCGATTGTAGTCGTAACCTTGTCTCCCCAAGCATTGGCATCGGCAACCACTTGTGCCAAGTGACCTTGCTTCATCGCAAGCTCTGAAGTGTAGTAGGTCAAGTGGAAATCATCGGCGCCTGCCCATGTACTTGAACAATTGGAATAGAAACCGATTCCTACTTTACAATCAGCAGCCAAGGTGAAAGGAACATACGTCCAAGCCCAGCCGTTTTCAAGCAAGTTCCCACTATTACCTTCTTTATGGTTATTTGCAATACCTACATTATCACTGGTTTCATAACTATAAACGTAAACATTGGCATTTGCAGTAGTTGAGGCTCGGGTGGCACATTTCATAAGATAATAACCTGCAGGCAGGTTGACATCTTGAGACATATTCTTCTCGCCAGAATTGCTGTCTAAATAGAAATTATCAGGTGCATCAGTGTATTTTTGCCCTGAAGCGGTAGCTCCGTTTGTCCAACCTGTTGTTGATGCCACTGCTGCATTGCTCATCATACTTGTAATGTCCGTTCCGTCAGTAGCTGCTGTTATAGTAATAGTACTGCCAGCACTACTCTTGAAATAGAATGTGCCAGCAGAGAAGTTCTTCAGGACTAGACCACTGGCAGCTATATTCATTGTGGAAACTTCATCTGCATCATCACTGGCATCTTGTGTATAGGAAATTGTTGCAGCTGCTGTAGAGGTTATCTTGTATACACCAGCAGAGGCTACGGTAAAGGCATACCATGCGCTGGCTGTGACCGTTTCATCGCCATCAAAGGCTGTTGGAGAATATACCTCAACGGCATTACCATAGTATTCAAGAGTAAAGTTATCGAAGCAATACCATGTGTCAGTATTATTAGTAGCTTTAGTTCCTATACGGAGGTTTCCATCAGTCACTATAACTGCAGGTGTAGTATTATGATAAAGGTCTTCCTTTCCAAATGCGTAAGATGCCTTTTGTAAAGCATTGCCATCATAGCCTTCAGGTGCATCGGGATTATCTGTGATTTTGGTCAACGCAACCTGTTGGTCGTTGGCATAAAGATAACCAATGTTATCTCCTTTATAAAAGCCTTGATTCTTCACTACGTATTTTCCATTGGGCATACCTGTTAGTGCCTGATAATTATCAAACTCCTTGCCAAATTGCTCTACACAATAGTTTGAACCATCATTCCCAATTTGATTCGCACGATATCCCCAAGTATCAGTCAATTTTGTTCCTTGCCATGAACGGGTAGTTGGGAAATCTGCATTTTTAACTGTTGCATAATCAAATACAAAGAATCCAGCGTTATAAATAGCTCCTGTAGCATCTTTGGGATTGGCGTTAGTGGCTCCGCTGAGGCTACTGATAAAATCCGCACGAGTGACTACCTGCCAATAATAGGCACTACCATCTACTGATGTTCCGCCCTCAACAGTAGAGTCGTCTGTAGAATAAAGGTATTTCGTGCCGCTATCGTCATAACTGATGGTATAATAGTGGTTCTCTGTATCTACCTCAGTGAACGTAAAGTTCATACTGCTGTTGGAGTCCATCCACACACCACTCATATATCGACCCTTTGAAGTATCTCCTCCATTGTTCTGACGTGTTTGAATTGTATATACGCCATCACTTATCTTAGTCAAATCTAAATCCATACCGGCAGTACCGATAGTAGCATGTGTTCCCCACCAGTCACCTGCAGTCAAATATTGAGCGCTTTCAACGTTGTAGAGAAACACATCTGTCATGGTCGCTGTAATCTGCGAACCTGTCACAGCCCACGCCCCAATTGAGCACAATAGTGCTACGATAGCGAAAAGTAGTTTTCTTTTCATGTTAGTTAGTTTGTTTGTTGTTAATTAATTTTAGTTTGTACTTCGTCTGTATGCGCACAAAAAAAGCGTAAGACTGTGCCTACCGTCTGTTTTTTGTAAGCAGCGACTCTGCCCCCTGTGTAGGGAAACGGTGCCCGCTGGCCTTCGTTCGTGCTCCCCAAAATGCCCCTTTCTGCGCAATTTGCACGCAAAATCGCCGCAAAGTTACGAAAAAACGAGGGAAATGCAAAAGGAAAACTCGTTTTTTCTTTGAATCAGTTGTTTTTAAAAGAACACTATTGTTATTAATTATTTCTCTCAAAAGAAACTTTTTCTATCATTTTCTTTCTCTACAAAGAAATATTTCGTATCTTTGTCGCGTAAATGCAACGAAATCAGGCTGCACAATTACTAAGAATATATTGATACAAGATATGGAATCATTATTTCGCGCCTACAACCGTCGCCTGGAAGAGACCCAGACCAACTATGTCCGCTATCTCTACAGCACTATCGAGTGGAACGAACGCCTTATTGGCATCAAGGGAGCCAAAGGCGTGGGTAAGACAACCATGATGCTTCAGCACATCCGCCTCACCTTCCCCGACCGCATCAAAGCCTTCTATGCCTCGCTCGACAATATCTGGTTCAGCAGCCATACCGTCTCCGAACTGGTCGAATACCTCTATACTCACGGTGTCACCCACCTCTTCCTTGATGAGGTTCACAAATACACCGGTTGGGTACGTGCCATCAAGAACCTCTACGACGACTATCCCAAGCTCCACATCGTCTTCACCGGTTCCTCCCTCCTCGAGATTGACAATGCCGAGGGCGACCTCTCCCGTCGCCTCCGCATGTACACGCTCCACGGCCTATCCTTCCGCGAGTATCTCGACATCACAGGCACAGCCCATCTGCCCGTTCTCTCCCTGCAGGACATCCTCTCGAACCACATGCAGCACGCCTCATCCATCACTCGCGACTTCAAAGTGCTGCCCCACTTCGAGCAGTACACCAAGACAGGCTACTATCCCTTCTTCCTCGAAACCAGCTCTCCAGAAAGCTACTACGAGCGATTACAGAAAGTCGTCTCAACCGTCATCGAGAACGACATCCCCGCAGTCGAGAAGATTGAATACGAAACCCTCCAGAAAGCCAAGCGGCTGCTCATGACACTCGCCCAGTCAGCACCTTATACACCCAACATCGCCAACCTGTGCGCCTTGTTGTCCACCACCCGCAACCAGCTCATTCACCTGCTCTCACTGCTTGAGCGGGCAGCACTCATCCGTCAGCTCCATGCCGACAACAAAGGCCTCAAGGCATTGGGCAAACCCGATAAAATACTCTTCAACAACACCAACCTCATGTATGCCCTCGGTTCAACAGCCGATGCAGGAACACTTCGCGAATCATTCTTCTCAGCCATGATGTCCTTTAACCACACCATCCAGTATGCCAAGCAAGGCGACCTGCAGGTTGACGAGAAGTACCTCTTTGAGGTTGGAGGCAAAAAGAAGGGCTTCTCCCAGATTGCCGACCTGCCCGACAGTTACGTCGTGGCCGACAATATAGAAATCGGCTTTGGCAATAAAATCCCAATGTGGCTCTTCGGACTCACCTATTAGTTGTGCACCAAGGTACCGATGTCCTCTCCGGCCATCACCTTCTTCAGGTTACCGTAGATGTCCATGTTGAAGACGTAGATGGGCAGGTTGTTCATCTTGCACATGGTGGTGGCGGTCAGGTCCATCACCTTCAGGCCACGGTTGTAGATTTCGTCGTAAGTAATTTCCTGGAACTTTGTGGCTGTGGGGTCCTTCTCGGGGTCGGCGGTGTAGACACCGTCCACGCGGGTGCCCTTGAGCATGACGTCGGCCTCAATCTCGATGCCGCGCAGCGAGGAACCCGTGTCGGTGGTGAAGTAAGGGTTGCCCGTGCCGCCGCTCATGATGACCACCTCGCCGCGCTCCATGGCCTCGATGGCCTTCCACTTGGTGTAGAGCTCGCCGATGGGTTCCATGCGTATGGCCGTCAGGACGGTGGTCTTCTGGCCGATGGCCTGCAGTGCGCTGCACAGGCCAAGTGAGTTGATGACCGTGGCCAGCATGCCCATCTGGTCGCCACGTACGCGGTCGAAGCCCTTGCCGGCTCCGGTCAGTCCGCGGAAGATGTTACCGCCGCCGATGACGATGCCCACTTGGACACCCATGTCCACTACTTCCTTGATCTGACGGGCATAGTCGTTCAGACGGTTCACGTCGATGCCGTAGCCCTGTTCTCCCTGCAGGCTCTCACCTGAGAGCTTCAGCAGAATCCTTTTGAACTTGTTCATATTTGGTCGTTTGGTTGTTTGGTATTTACTTTTTAATTTTTCACTTTTCCTTTATTATATATTCCACCTCCTTGAAAGCATAGCGACGGCGGTCGCTCGCTTCATCGACGATTATCAAGTGGCCTGTGGGTTCCACGTCGACGATGGTGCCCAGGAACTCTCCTCCAGCGTCGCAGAAGCGATGAAGTTCGTCCCTGCGATAGAGGTTGGCGAGGTACATCTCGTGCAGTTCGTCGAATCGCCCCTGTTCCGTCCATTCGTAGTAGCGTGTGAAGTGCTCCATGATGGCCTCCAGCACGAAGCGCCGCTCCACCTCGCAGCCCAGGATTTGGGCCAGAGAAATAGGAGCCCCCCTAAATCCCCCCATGATGGGGGACTTGAATTCGGTTTGGTTGATGTTGATACCGACGCCGAGTATGCTGCACTCCACCGTCTGGCCTCGCAGTTCGTTCTCGATGAGCATGCCGCAAAGTTTACGGTCGCCGTAGTAGATGTCGTTGGGCCACTTTATTTTTAATTGAAAGTTGAAAATTGAAATTTGATAGTTAAGGGCCTCGCGGATGGCCAGCGCCAGCACTTCGCTGAGGACGAACATACGGTGGGCAGGGATGTGACGCGGATGGACGAGCAGGCTGAAGAGCAGGTTCTGGCCGGGCTGTGACTCCCAGCGGTTCTGCCCCGCCCCACGTCCCGCTGTCTGGTGCTCAGCCGTCACCAGCGTGATGCGACGCTCCTCAAGGGGACGGTACGCCTTCAGGAAGTCGTTCGTGCTCGTCACCTCCCCCAGTTCCACCATGCGAAACCAGGGCGAGTCGTCGAGGCAAAAGTGTTTATCGGTCATTCTGTCTCAGTATTTGTTTGCAAAGATAGCATTTTTTCGTCTCTTCACCACATTTTTTACTTTTTACTTTTTAATTTTTAATTTATTTATCGTATCTTTGCGGACAGTTTAACCAAAAAACAAATAAAAACCACTATGGACGACTATCCGGCGGAGAATGACAAACGCTTAGGGTAGGGTGGCAAACACACAGAGAAGGCCGCTCTCCCCTTGACAGTTTATTTCTCTCACACACACTCAAGGAGGAAAGGCCAATGCTTACATTCTGGAACACAAACCGTGGGCTGCGCACCATCGAGCAATGGGAGCCCAACTGCTGGGTACAGGTGACCTGTCCCACGCAGGACGACGTGAATTTTCTGCAGAACACGCTGCACGTACCCGACTACTACATCTCGGACATCGCAGATACCGACGAGCGCGCCCGCTACGACATCGACGAGGGCTGGGTGCTCATCATCCTGCGCATACCCTACGTGAAGGAGGTGAAGTCGCGCACCCCGTACACCACCATCCCACTGGGTATCATCCTGAAGGGCAACGTGTGCATCACGCTGTGCAACTTCGAGACGAACATGATGATAGACTTCGTCACCTATCAGCAACGCCGCGGACTGGGCTTCACGGACTCGGTGGACATGGTGTTCCGCCTGTTTCTCTCCTCGGCGGTGTGGTACCTGAAGCGGCTGAAGCAAATCAGTGCCCGCATTGAGCAGGCCAAACTGAATCTGGACCGCAACGTGGACAACGTGGACCTCGTAGCCCTGAGCCGCCTGCAGGACAGCCTGACGTACTTCATCACCTCGATTCGCGGCAACGAGAACCTGCTGTCGAAACTGAAGTTCAAGCTGCCCGTCGACGAACTGGACGCCGACATGATTGAGGACGTCAACATCGAGATGAGCCAGGCGCGCGAGACGACGAACATCTACTCCAACATCCTGCAGTCGACGATGGATACTTACGCCAACATCATTAATAATAATATGTCGAAGGTGATGAAGATGCTGACCAGCATCTCCATTATCCTCATGTTCCCGACGCTGATAGCCAGCCTGTTCGGCATGAACCTCATCAACGGCATGGAGTCGTGGACGCTGGGATTCCCCATCGCACTGGTGCTCTGCGTGGTGACCACCGTGCTCTTCTTCTGGTATTTCAAGCGCAAGTCATGGTTCTGAGCCTCAGAGGAACAGCAGCTGCACGATGATGTAAACGGGCAGCAGGACGATGAGGGAGAACTTCAGCATGTAGCCAAAGAAGGATGGCATCTTAATGCCGCTTTCCTCGGCTATACTCTTGACCATGAAGTTGGGCCCGTTGCCGATGTAGGTCATCGCTCCGAAGAAGACGGCACCCATGCAGATGGCTTTCAGATACACCTCGCTGATGCCGGCAACTGCCTGGCCCACAATGGGCAGCGACGTGGCTGTAGCATGGAACACCATTGCCGTGGGAGCATTGTCGAGGAAGGCCGACAGCGAGCCTGTGGCATAGACAAACTCCCAGGGATGCTGAACAGGCAGCGGGTGCTGTTCGAGGAACATCAGGGCGGGCGTCATGGTGGCAAAGATGCCCAGGAAGACACAGGCCACCTCCAGGATGGGTGTCCACGAGAAACTGTTGTCCGTGCGCACCTGTTTCTTTGTGGTGACAATGGAGAGAATAATAATCAGGATGAAGGCCCACTCACGCAACAACTTGAGGTACCAGGGAGCATCCTCGGCTCCCATCTGTGGGATGTAGGTGGAATTGATGAACATCGTGCTGGCAACGACACAGAGCACCCACACGATGTTGATGAGTCCCGTGGCTGTCACCTTCACCTGTTCGCGGACATCGGCCGACAGCAGGTGCCAGGGTTCCTTCTTATAATAATAATTGTCTGTCAGCCAATAGATGCCCAGCAGCAGGGCACCCGTAGCAGCCCATTCGGGCAGCATGTTCATGAACCAACCGAAAGGGGCTCCCTTTTGGAACAACAGGAACAATGGGGGATCGCCCAACGGTGTCAACAATCCGCCGCAGTTGGCCACGATGGCGATGAAGAACATCACCGTATGAGCCTTGTATTGGCGCTGACTGATGGTCTGCAGGAGCAGACGGACGAGCAGCATGGCGGCTCCCGTGGTGCCCATGAACGAGGCCAACACCCAACCCAGAGCCATAATCAAAGTGTTCGTGGTGGGCGTGGCACGCAGGTCGCCTCGGATGCAGATGCCGCCCGTGGTCACAAACAGTGCCATCAGCAGGAGGATGAAGGGCACGTAGTCGTAAATCATCTGATGCTCCAGCTCGTGTGTCATCCCATGCAGGCACAACCAGGCACCAACGGGCACACCCAGGAGGAGCGACACATACAGTTTGTGCAGGTTGTGCTCCCACCACTCGCCCCATTTCGTCAGGGGCAGCACGGCGATAATCAACAATTGGGCAGCAAAGGGAATGAGCATCCAAGCCGGAATCATGTGTTCCATAATCGTAGTTCTTTTTGTCAAATAATCGTTTACCGACTGCAAAGATAACGTTTTTTTATCGCCTTTAATACATTTTTTTAATTTTTAATTTTTAATTTCTAATTTATTTGTTTACCTTTGCACTCGCAAACCTCGCTGCGGGTCACAGGCAGCTGCCGGATTGGGCTATGGTGTAATGGTAGCACAAGACATTTTGGTCGTCTTAGTTCTGGTTCGAAACCGGATAGCCCAACTCTTTTTTTAATTGACAATTGATAATTGATAATTGACAATTTACCATGAACAATCCATTTTCATTGGAAGGTAAGAATGCCTGGATTACCGGCGCATCTTACGGCATCGGGTTCAACATCGCCAAGGCATTCGTCGGGGCAGGTATCAAAACCATCATCTTCAACGACATCAACGAGGCAGCCCTGGAGCGCGGCCTGGCCAACTACAAGGAAGCTGGCATCACGAACGTGAAGGGTTACGTCTGCGACGTGACAGACGAAGTGGCCGTGAAGGCTCTCGTGGAGAAGATTCACCAGGAGGTGGGTCAGATTGACATCCTCGTGAACAACGCCGGCATCATCAAGCGCATTCCCATGCACGAGATGAAGCGCTCGGAGTTCCAGCAGGTCATCGACGTGGACCTCGTGGCTCCCTTCATCTGCTCGGCTGCCGTAGTGCCCGAGATGATGGAGCGCCGCGAAGGCAAAATCATTAACATCTGCTCCATGATGAGTGAACTGGGTCGCGAGACCGTAAGCGCCTACGCTGCTGCCAAGGGCGGACTGAAGATGCTCACCCGCAACATCTGCTCCGAGTACGGCGAATACAACATCCAGTGCAACGGCATCGGCCCGGGCTACATCGCTACGCCCCAGACCGCTCCCCTGCGCGAGCGTCAGCCGGACGGCAGCCATCTGTGCCAAGACCCCCGCAGGCCGCTGGCTCGAACCTGAGGAACTGGGCGGACCCGCAGTCTTCCTGGCCTCTCACGCCTCGGATGCCGTGAACGGTCACGTCCTCTACGTCGACGGTGGCATCCTGGCCTACATCGGCAAGCAGCCCTGATGCCAAAGGCAATTGAAAATTGATAATTGATAATTAAGCTCCGGCTCACGACGAGTCGGAGCTTTTTTCGTTCAGAAATGCTCAAATTTATTTGGCATTTCGCTCACTTATTCGTACCTTTGTACCCCAGAAAACGAATGTGGACAGATTTGGGCTGCTTGCAACCACAATAAAAAATGCTAAAACGGACGCGCGGCGTCCCCTGCATTCCCTACGTGTTTACCCTCCAGCCCGATTCGCACCGCATAATTAAATTATGAACTGTGAACTATCTATTTACCTCTGAATCTGTGTCGGAAGGACATCCCGACAAGGTGGCTGACCAAATTTCGGATGCTGTGCTGGACAAACTGCTGGCCTTCGACCCCGAATCGAAAGTAGCCTGCGAAACGCTGGTTACTACCGGACAGGTGGTGCTGGCGGGTGAAGTTAAATCGAGTGCCTACGTTGACTTGCAACGCATTGCCCGAGAAGTGATAAACCGCATCGGATACACGAAGAGCGAGTACATGTTCGAGGGCAATTCGTGCGGCGTGCTCTCCGCCATCCACGAACAGAGCGACGACATCAACCGAGGCGTGGACCGGCAGGACCGCGAGAACCAGGGTGCGGGCGACCAGGGCATGATGTTCGGCTATGCTACGAACGAGACGGAAAACTACATGCCGCTCTCGCTGGACCTGGCCCACCGGTTGCTCAGGGTGCTGGCCGACATCCGTCGCGAAGGCGTGGTGATGACCTACCTGCGCCCCGATGCCAAGAGCCAGGTGACCATCGAATACACGGATCAGGGCGAGCCCGTGCGCATAGACACCATCGTGGTATCGACCCAGCACGACGAGTTTGCCAGCGACGAGGCCATGCAGCAACAGATTCGGCAGGATGTCATCAACATCCTCATCCCCCGCGTGAAGCAGACGATACACAACGAGAAGGTGCTGGCCCTGTTCAACAACCAGATTACGTACCACGTGAACCCCACGGGCAAGTTCGTCATCGGTGGTCCGCACGGCGACACGGGACTGACAGGACGCAAAATCATCGTCGACACCTACGGCGGCAAGGGAGCCCACGGCGGCGGTGCCTTCTCGGGCAAGGACCCCTCGAAGGTGGACCGTTCGGCAGCCTACGCCGCCCGCCATATTGCCAAGAACATGGTGGCAGCCGGTGTGGCCGATGAGATGCTGGTGCAGATATCGTATGCCATCGGTGTGGCAGAACCCGTGAGCATCTTCGTGGACACCTACGGCCGCAGCCACGTGGCGCTGAGCGACGGTGAGATAGCCCAGAAGATAGCGGAACTCTTCGACCTGCGCCCATACGCCATCGAGCAGCGACTGAAACTGCGCAACCCCATCTACGAGGAGACAGCTGCCTACGGTCACATGGGCCGCGAACCGCAGGTGGTGAAGAAGACCTACACCTCGCTCTACCACGAAACGAAAACCGTGGAGGTGGAACTCTTCACCTGGGAGAAGCTGGACTACGTAGACCGCATACGTGAAGCCTTCCACATTTAACATATTACACATGAATCCCATTCATAGCGTAGCCATATACTGTGCCTCGAGCACTAAGATAAAACCCATATACTACGAGGTGGCCCGCCAGTTAGGCCGTGGACTGGCCCTGCGAGGTGTGACCCAGGTGAACGGAGCTGGCAACATAGGACTGATGCAGGCCGCCAGCGATGCTGCCCTCGAAGCCGGTGGGCGCGTCGTGGGCGTCATCCCCTCGTTCATGGTTGAGCAAAACTGGCACCACACGGGCCTCAGCGAAATCATAGAGACCGAGAACATGGAAATCCGCAAACAGACCATCAACAACATGACGGACGCTGCCATCGTGTTGCCCGGCGGATGTGGCACGCTAGACGAAATGTTCGAGATAATCACCCTGAAGCAGCTGGGCGTGTACCTGAAACCCATCGTCATCCTGAACGTCGACGGCTACTACGACTACCTGCTCCGGCACCTGGAACGCTCGATGGAGGAAAACTTCATGCGTCCCGCTCATCGCGACATCTGGAAGGTGGCCACCACTGCCGAGGAGGCCATTGAATTAGTCTTCACCACCCCGCTCATCGACGAAAGCGTACGCCGATTCGCAAAAATCTGACTGTATGCCGCTGCAAGCCGACACCCTGACCACGAGTACGGCAAACGACAGTCTGTTCGCGGCCTTCCACACGGAGTTCTGCCCCGAACAGTATGCGGGATTCTTCCGCGACAATGCCTTCCTGCATCCCGAACTGCCCTATCGCAGCTGGGGGGAGGAGGCCGTCAGGCTGCCCTACACGCTCTGGCGCGACGACTGGGTCGCGGCCACCCTGCTCCTGTGTCTGCTGCTGCTGGTCTATGCCCTGAACAAGACACGAAAGCAACTGCTGAAGCAAACCAAGAACTTCTTCATCCAACGGTCGCACAACGACCTCCATTCCGCGAAGACCGGCATCGAGAAGAGTTCCCACCTGATTATGGTTGCCCAGCTGTGCCTGCTGGCAGCCCTCATCACGTTTACCTATGCGGAACATCATTTCGACATTTCCCTCTGCCAACAGCCGCCCCGCTGGCTGCTCGGATTCTACATTCTCGCCTTCCTGATTTACTATCTGCTGAAGCGAATGATGATAGAATTCATCAACTGGATATTTTTTCCGAAATCTCAACAAAAAGAATGGAAAGAAAATTATTCTTTCCTCATTTCCGTCGAATCGATTGTGTTTTTTCCGCTCGTCTTGACACTGGTTTATTTCCAAATTTCATTCGACAAATTCGTCTGGATTTTCCTTTTTATTCTGTTAATTATTAAATTTCTACTTACTTTTAAGACTTTCAAAATCTTTTTCCCGAAAAGTTATTGCCTTTTCCATCTTTTTGTGTACCTTTGCGGCTTGGAAATCATGCCATTGCTCACTCTCTGGAAGACGCTGGCACTTCTAACGGAATACTGGATAGTAAAATATTAAGACAAAAATCATGATAAAGAAGATACTGGTCTCACAACCAAAACCTTCCTCTGATAAGTCGCCGTATTTTGATATCGAGAAGAAATACGGTGTAGAAATTGACTTCCGCCCTTTCATAAAGGTGGAGAGTCTCTCATCTCGTGAATTCAGGGCTCAGAAGATAGACATCCTGGAACACACGGCTGTCATCTTCACCTCGCGCCATGCCATAGACCACTTCTTCGGCCTGTGCAAGGAGATGCGCATCACCATTCCCGAGGAGATGAAATACTTCTGCATCACGGAGACCGTGGCCCTGTATATCCAGAAATACGTCCAGTACCGTAAGCGCAAGGTTTTCTTCGGCTCGACAGGCAAAATCAACGACCTGGTGCCCACGATGGTGAAGCACAAGAACGAGCGCTACTTCATCCCCACGAGCGACGTGCACAGCAACGAAATCGAGACGCTGATGGAGAGCAAGAAACTGCAGTTCACCCAGGGAGTGATGTACCGCACCGTCAGCAACGACTTTGGCGAGGACGAACCCTTCGACTACGATATGCTCATCTTCTTCAGCCCCAGTGGCATCAGCGCACTGCTGAAGAACTTCCCCAAGTTCCAGCAAGGCAAGATTGCCGTCGGAACCTTCGGCGTACACACCGCCAAGGCAGCCAAGGAGGCAGGTCTGTCCGTACAGCTGGAAGCTCCCACACCCCAGTATGCCAGCATCACTACAGCTCTGGCAGACTACATCAAGGAAGTGAATGAAGGGTGAACTTGGTTTTCGAAAGGCCGAAAGGCTTTGTAGCAAGAAACGCATAGAACAACTTTTTGCCGGGGATAGCCGCTCATTGTCGGCCTATCCCCTGCGAGCTGTTTATAGGGAGACCACATCCGAACAGCCCCTGCAACTGCTCATTTCCGTATCGAAGCGCCGCTTCAAGCACGCCGTCGACCGCAACCGCACCAAACGACTCATCCGCGAGGCCTACCGACTGAACAAACACCTCCTGCTCGACAACCTGGATGACAAGCATCTCGACATCGCCTTCCTCTGGATCAGCGACCAGCTGAGCACCTTCCCCATCGTAGAGGCAAAGGTGAAGAATCTGCTACAACGAATTGGAGAGAATGAGAAATTGAGAGAATGAGAAAACTACTGATTGCCCCCATTCGCTTCTACCAGCGCTTCATCTCGCCCATGACGCCCCCATCCTGCCGCTTCACCCCCACGTGCAGCCAGTACGCCATTGAAGCCCTTGAGAAGCATGGCCCCATCCGCGGACTCTATCTGGCCATACGCCGCATCCTGCGCTGTCATCCCTGGGGAGGCAGCGGCTACGACCCTGTGCCGGATTAATAAAGTGAAGAGTGAAGACTGAAGAATATATTGATTTTCATACACATCATCCTTCGTTGAATGGTGAACGCGTCGTTCAGGACGGCACGGACACACGCGGCCGCCACCCCTGGCAGCTCTTGCCCCTTGGCCCTTGGCCCTTGCCCCCTACCCCTCTCCTCGCCATCGGCGAAAGCGGACTCGACCGCCTCTGCCAGACGCCCTACGACCTGCAGCTACAGGTGTTTCGCGAGGAAGTCCTGCTCAGCGAGCAATTGCAACTCCCCCTTTTCCTCCACTGCGTTCACGCCATCGACGACGCCCTGCGAATCCGTCGCGAACTCCGTGCCCGGCAACCCTGGATTTGGCACGGATATCGTGGTGGCGCCCAGATAATTGAACAGTTACTTCCCCACGGCTTCTACTTCAGCTTCGGCTACCGCTTCAATAGCGAAGCCCTGATGGCCTGTCCGCTCGACCGCCTACTTCTGGAAACTGACGACGACACCCACCACCCTATCGCTGACCTTTATGCCGAAGTAGCCCGTATGCGCAACATTTCCCTCGAAGACCTCATCGCGCAGATGCACGAAAACTTCAACACGCTTTTCGGTTAAGTTTTCCACACGCTCGCAGCACATTTATCTCTGCCTCCCGCGACATACTATGTACATCGGCCGATGTACGGATATTCATCGCCGACGGACGATCATTCATCGTCGGCAAATGTCCGGACACCGACGATGAACGAAGAATATCTGCCATAGGTAACGGAAAAGGCCCATATTGGCAAGCAAAATCCCGACTTACCCATTTATCTATCTCCGGCATATATTTCACCAGCATCTTTGTTTCATTGTCTTTAGCCTTACTCCAATCATACTCTCAGGCTGCTCCTAACCTTACTCCCACCAGCCTTTTGAGATCGGGACGACTTGCCATGCGATTAAATGTATCTTGTGTATCTTGTTTCAATGCAAGGGGGGCGACCGTAGCTGCCAGCCGTTACGCTATGGAGACGCAGTTTCAATCCACGCCCCCACATGGGGGCGACTAAATTTGATGCGTCGACTTTCGGGACTCGCGAAGTTTCAATCCACGCCCCCGCATGGGGGCGACCACGTTGTCACCATGGTAACGCGCCCACACTTAAGGTTTCAATCCACGCCCCCGCATGGGGGCGACAGGGGTACACCATCGTCTTTCATTGGCGGTGATGTTTCAATCCACGCCCCCGCATGGGGGCGACGGGCATCATGGTGGCCAAGATTATGCAGGCTGTGAATGTTTCAATCCACGCCCCCGCATGGGGGCGACGCTCTGACGACACACGGGCAATAACCAACAAAGAGATAGTTTCAATCCACGCCCCCGCATGGGGGCGACCATAGACAGCCGTATCACCTTTGCCATACTGGAGTTTCAATCCACGCCCCCGCATGGGGGCGACCCTCTTTTGTCAAGATACTCTACCATAGCTGTCAGTTTCAATCCACGCCCCCGCATGGGGGCGACGTTCACCTCCGGGTTGTCGCTGTCCTTCTGAGAGTGTTTCAATCCACGCCCCCGCATGGGGGCGACCCAGAATTAATGGCGGACCACTGAGCAGCGGTGTTTCAATCCACGCCCCCGCATGGGGGCGACTGTAGACGGGGTCGACACCAAGGTTGGCCGACATGTTTCAATCCACGCCCCCGCATGGGGGCGACTTAGGTTTCATTACGAGGCTGTCTTTGTTGAGTGTGTTTCAATCCACGCCCCCGCATGGGGGCGACCCCGTGCCTTCGTCCAAGCCACCGAGGACATCTACGTTTCAATCCACGCCCCCGCATGGGGGCGACACCGCTCTTCCACCTCGACAGCATCGCCTACCTACGTTTCAATCCACGCCCCCGCATGGGGGCGACCGTCAAGTTGTATATTATTGATATACAAGTTTGTTTATAGTACTTCCCGCGAAACCCTTTATGATGAAGAGGGCCTCGCGTGGAAAAAGAGTCATGTCACATGTAACTCTTTGATATATAGGTAGCGCGAATAATCGCGCATTATTGCAACACTTATGTTTCGCGTTCATATAATTAGAGTGTCCGTAGGGTCGTATGAGGTCTCTATCCCAATTTTTTCAACGCGTCGTTTCCAGTTACTTCCGAGGAAATAAAAGCGGATGCTGTCCGTTGTATCGTCGATGATAGAGGCCAATGTTGCTTTCAATCCCACCAACTGTGCTTCTGTAATTAGGCACTCAAAGACTGAGTTCTGTACACGTTGACCGTAGTTGACACACTCCTTGGCAACCTTTCGTAGGCGTTTCTCTCCTTCCTTAGTAGTAGTATCTACGTCGTATGTAATAAGTACTAACATAATGTTTATCTCATTAGGAATACAGGGTAATCATCTAAGTCTTCACGTAGGAATCTGGCCAAAAGCATTGCTTGCGCGTATGGCAGTAAGCCGATGGGGATTTTCTCTTTCAGGTAGGGGTGTTCTATCATTTCTTTTTTCCGCTTCTGCCAAGTAGTAAGAAGTTCCTTACGGCAATCATCCGTCATCACAAAACTCTCGTCACCTTGTCGGATGAAATCCTTCTTTGTTACTTGCTTTCGGTTTATTATAGACAGCACAAGCCTGTCGCCAAGATAGGCTCTCAATTCCTCCATCATGTCTAAGGCTAATGATGTTCGCCCCGGTCTTAATGTGTGCATGAATCCAACGTATGGGTCTAAGCCAACAGACTCAAGTGCAGCTGCCACATCATTGGCGATAAGCGTATAGACAAATGAAAGCATTGCGTTCACCTCATCTTTAGGTGGTCTGCGATTCCTTCCGTTAAACGTGAAATCTGTTTTTTGATGAAGGATGAGATGGTCGAACACTCCGAAATAGACATTGGCAGCACGTCCTTCTTCACCGCGAAGAGTCTCCATGCTGTCAGTTTGCAGAATACACTTCTTACTCCAATCCAATTGTTTGACAGCACACTCTACTTCTTCGTTAGCTCCATTGTCACGGAGAAAGCGTTGAAGGATACTCCGAGAGTTAAGAACTTTTCCTCCGATAAATAGTTTGCTCAGATGTAATGCCACATCCTCATCTTCCGAGAGTGTATATTGCTTCTTTCTCAATAGGACGTTACCTTTTGTTGCTCCTTGAACCCTGCAAATGAAACGGCCTTGCGGAGTCATAAAGGATAGAGACACATTGTTATCCATACAGAGTTTCATCAGTCCAGGACTTGCCCCCATATAGCCAAAGGTTACAATACCCTCGATGTTCATGATAGGAATGCGGAACAATTCCTCCTTATCAACGGAAACTACCACATTCAGCCCATCTTTAGAAAGGTAAGCTTCGGGAGTGGTAATATAGAGAGTGTTAAGCAGTTTCCTCATCGAATGATTTCTTTAAGTAATACGCGACAGACGTCTTCTTGGTCAGTTCTGGCTCACAAATATCAATAAGCGAGCAGCTCCTGCAACTCCGTTTTTCTTCTGCTCTTGGCGTAAAACCACCCTCAAACGTCCTGTGCATGGCTTCGCTCAATTCACAAGTAAGTTGGCGGAGAGGCACGTCTATTTGTACCACTTCCCGGTGTCGGGTCTCATGATAGAAAAGTGCCGCTTCTGGGATATTAATGCCGTACATCTCTTCCAAGCAGATGACCTGTGCTGCCAATTGTACCTCATCCCGTTCGTCAGGTTTGCGATGACCACGTTTGTACTCAACAGGGTAAGGCTTCCAAAAGCCAGGATAGCGTGGATGCGTAATGGAATCTACTTGTGTTTCAGATGGAATCAGTTCGATGGCATCGCAGATACCGTATAAACCTAAGGTATGTGAGGCTATATGCACAGCCCTTAGGGTAATTGTATCTCCGTTTTTCTGACGATAGGCGGGGTCATCCACGTTCTTATGCAGCAACTCGCCTTCAGCGGTTAACCGATTGTCGTTCCATTGCTGTTCGATATGTATCAACGCCCATTGCCGGGGACAGAACATATAGTGTTGTATCCCCGACAACATGAGCATCTGATCATCATTGTAGTACATCAAATCATTTCTTCAATGGTCACACCGGCTGGAAGATTATCCTTGTCGATGGTTACATGATAGTCATCGAACTTTCGAGGCGCACCTTCACATTGTTTCTTCACTTTCACAAGGTCAAAGAGTTTGTTGGCGGGTGCATTGCCAAGCATCGAATCGTGCTTGAACACAATGAGTTTTTGAGCACTCATTAGTCCACGAGCAGCAGAGCGGTCAACGTCGAACATATTCTTCAGTGCATCCCAAAAGAGTATAAGGTCTTCCTCGGAAAAGCCCGTCTGATTGGCAAGGTTGGCAGAAATGAAACCGTGGCAAACATAAAGACCATAAGGAACAGTGGCTTTGCGACCCATAGTGCGATTATCGCCACCTTGTTTCTCAGCTTCCTTTTCTGTTGCTACAGCCATACGGGTGATGGAGTGTTCCGTTGCAGCAATGGGATTAACAGAACGTGCGAAAGTAAATTGAATGGGGCCGCGAACCTGACCTGCATTTTTGCCTGTTGACATAACTGCTCCAAAAGTTCGTATATCATAGTATTTCTTGCACATCACATCCCTTGCTGCAGAGGTTTTATCAGGAGCACTTTTTACATGCTCTTCTTCGTGAGCAGCATCAATTAGAGTATTCAATACAGCCTTTTCTTTGATAAATATATCATAGCCATCTGCACAGTTTTTAGCTACTTGCACATAATTGCGCACCTTGCGCTTCAAACAAACGTCTGTAACGAGACCCATACCTGTTTCAGCATCCACACGGGGCAGATTGCCTGCATCTGGGTCTCCATTGGGATTACCATCTTGTACATCAAAGATGTAAACAAAATCGATTCTGTTCTTTAATTCTGACATAGTTGTGAGTATTTTAATTGTTATTGTTCATTATTATTCTCTTCGTTCTTCGTAAAGAAATCCTGACGCTGATGATAGTAACCAATGAAGAAACGGCCCTGGTCTTGGAGGTCCAGTTGAGCCTTGAAGCCATCAGCATCAATCTTGCTTATAATCTCCTGTTTCAATTTCTCAAAATATATCTTCCGCCCCTCGCTCTTCAGGTTCTCAATGTGATGATTAGAGAGGTTAAGAATGGTTGAGAACACGGCCGCAGGTGTTGAACTTGCAGAGTTCATGTAACGCTCACGAATAGAGTGCTGGTTGTTTGCTTCCTCCTGAATCTTGTCAAGCACGGCAAATAGTCGGCCACATAGGTAACCTTGATTGGTGTTGTCTTTGTCTAACATAACATTTATCTTTTGTTCATTATCATTTAATCGATTGAGAGATGCCTTGATGATGGCAGCACGAGTAATATGTATGGCATTTTTGTCTTTTTCACCAGATTCTGCACGTATTCGTCTGATGCAGGAAGCAAAAAGTGTCTGAGGATAGGGCAATCCTTCAAAAATGCTTTTAACCACAGAATCGGCAAGGTTAGGTGTTGCATCTAAGATTTTCCCACCGAGGGTGACTGTGCTAATAATATTTCGCAAAGCCATGTATGGTTTCTTATCAATACGGGTATCTGAGACTTCCATGTCGTCAAAATGCTTACAGATGGTTTCTGCGAACTTGCGAAGTGGAATCTCTGCCCAATAAGTTACGGCAATACGTGCCGCATTAGGTGCTAGCCCTAAAATATAGAAGATGTCTTCCGAAGTAGTCTTTAATGTGCCCTTGTAGATGGACTCAAACACCTTGCGCACTTGTTCGATGTTCTTGTTAGGATCATCTTTCTGCTCATCGAAACCGAAAAGGCTGAAGAAACTATCTTCCACTTGTTGTCCTGCCTCATCGTCTTTGGATGCCCAGAAGAGGAAGGTGCGGGAACCGATCATGAACTTATTCCGAGAGTCAGACTCTAACAAATGGTTAAGAGCTGTTGTATATGCGAATTCCGCCTCTTCGCTTATAGGCGCATTACCCCCTTTGGACTTGCCGTAGGAGTCGTAACCGGAACTAACCTGAAAGGCCACTAATTTGGCGGTAGCCTGACTTCCAGGTATCATAGTTGATGTCGTAGTCTCAACAATGACGCCTTTCTTTCCTGAAACAATACAAACTTGATTACCACCAGCCTTTTCCTCAGTCTCATCATCTATCAGTTCTTTTTTCTCAGCCACTATTTTCGTATCGCCTTGAATAAGGAATGAGAAAGTTGAGTATTTCTTATTTAGATTCTTCTCTATATCAGACCAAAGCTGGTCGGTTTTCATCTGTTCGAGAACCACTAACTGTTCTTGCTGGTAGAACTTATGAACGGCAATAATATCCTGATTGTTGGGGTGAGACTCATAGATGCATTTCACCTTATTCTTAAAAGTCTGATATTGAGCCATAACATCACCTTTGTCAGAATAGCCAAAAACGTAACCACTGTTGTCGTATAGATAGTTTGCAGACAGGGCGCTTGTACGGTTTACATGTTTCTTTACAAGAAACCTATGCGCTTTTTTCTTGTCAATGCGACGATCTTCAAACCTAAGGAAATGTCCTTCCTTGTCAATAACAATAAGAAATCCTATTTCCTTCAGTTCCATTCCCATTCGTGGCAAGTTTCCACAGCGATGGTAGTAGTCATATAAAGCTTGCAATATCATCGTAGTATCTCCTCACTGTCTTTATGTGGAACAATAATGACTCCATTCTCCATCTTTGCCCGATAGAACATAGCGGGAGGATTCTTCAGGTTACTTTCGAAGTCCATATCATAAAGCATGATACCCAGGTCTCGGCTCTCAGCAATAGGATTATCAAGCACGTCAGTCTCTGGATTTACCAATCTGAAAGATGCCGAACTCTCACGGGTACCTAAATAGGGCTGGTTGAAACACTGACCTTTGCTGGCACGACGCTCAAACATCGCATTGTATTTGGCAGGATTCTCATCGTTGTGTTCTTCATTGTCGAACAAATCGGACTGTACAGCTCGTTTCCTCTTGGGTATAAACTCTAACTTTGCCCATATACGATAGCGAACATCTTTTAGTAATAAGGTGTTCTTTTGCTGGCGTTTGTCTTCAATAAAAATGGGGTTCTTTGAGGCCACAGCCCCTACTTCGTTCCTTCTTACCGAAGTCCACTTAATGGTATTCAGTACCTCTATCTTGGTCACTTGCCAGTGAATGGCAGGTTTCCAGAAAATAGCCTCAAAGATGGCGCGTGCTGCGGATGGGGTAATGACATCATAGCTTACTCGCTCGACCTTTAGTTCTGGGCGAGTGAAGCAGGCTATTGGCCCCCACACCTCCAAACAAAATTCTTTGTCGTAATATTCCATATTGTTATTGTTTTTTTCTTAGAATTCTCCACTCGCCACCAAACGTTCCACCTAATCGTTCTATCACATGATTGTCCTTTAGTTCCTTTAAGTCACGTTTGATGGTCTTTTTATCAACATCCAGTTCTTCTGCCATCGTTTCTACAGTGACATGGGAATCAATGGATATCATACCAACGATGGCTTGTTGACGACTTTTACGCTTACTAATGATGATTTTCCTTTCAAAAGGCTTTAATGAAAGTTCCTCATCCGTCAACTCTGGGGCATCTGTTGGGGACTTTTTGTTCTTGTTGGGGACTTTTTCAGTTTCTGTTGGGGACATTTTGCCCTTGTTGGGGACATTTTCATGGACATTTTCATCCTGATAGGTAATAGAGAAAATGAACTGCGAACCGCTGTTGATCTCAATCTTGTAGCCAGGATAATAGAGCGGTGCATAGCGCAGAATGTTGCGGGTTCCGGAACCCAAATCCTCTGCCCAGTTCAGCTCATGAAACACACGCACCAGCAGGGGATTTTTGGTGTAGTTGCTCAATTGCTGGATGGTCAGTTTACCCTCGGGAATCTCAGGCAGCAGACGCGTGGGGTTCTTCGTCACCACACGGTCTTTGAACACGTGGAAGAAGCAGGCGTAGCCGCTGCTGAAATCGGTATGCACGCAAATGTTGCCCACAATCTCGCGGAACAAATCCCAACGCAAGTTCTGCCGCTGCATGGTGTTAGCAGGCAGGTAGAACTTATCGGGCAGGTATCGTTCTACGAAAGCACCTAACTGGTCATAAACCTGAATCAGATTCTGGCGAATGGTGCGGCGGTCATCATAGCGGCTGGGAAATTGGGTCATATCGTTGTACTGAGCGTATGTACACATGTGGAACATGGCTTCAAAGCGGTAGCGGGGTATCAGCTCGGTAATGGCATCCTCGGTACCGAAAAGAATCAGAGCAGCATACTTTAACTGCAGCTTTACTCCATCTTTCCTGGCCAGATGGGCGCTAAGCAGGAGCTCTTCATTCGTCATCTGAAGCCATGAGTGTGAGGGTTGAATGGTTGCCAGGATATTGCGGCAATACTGGAAAGTTTTGGCATCCAAGTGTTCCATCGTCAGCCCCTCCACAATACGTTCCTCAAAGAGATGGGGATTCTTCCTTTCGAAAATCGACAACAGCAGTTCGGGCTGATCGGTCACGTCGATGTCTGCATCATCGTTGCGGTCCCAATAGCGACCCTTGAAACGATATACATACTGTCCGCAAGGAATATCGAGTTGTATTACCTTTTTGCCCTCCACCTCCATGATGCGAGGCGTGAAATAGGGACAGGGCAGGAACAACTCGGGGTTGTTGATGCAATTGACGATGTCGGTTCTCAGTTGCTCTATCTTGTCAGGATTAACGCCAAGGATGGTGCCGTCGTTCTTCACACCTACGAGAATCTGCCCGCCGCTGTGGTTCAGCAAAGAACACACCGACTCATAGAGGGATTCCGAAATCTCCTCCGTGCAGGTCTTGTATTCAATCCGAGTATCCTCGCCCTTGCGTGTTAGTGCTATGAATTTATCTGTTGTCATATTAAATAATATACGTTTCTTCTAACCATTGATTATCAAGTGACAATCCCGTATCCGATTTATAGAAATTAGGATTGGTAATCACATATATATTCTCATAGGGTTCCTCAATTGCTCCAATGCTTAGCAGTTTACGGAAATCCCTTTCACGGATATTGACACTATACTGCGCAATCTTCTTCATCAGAGAATAGGAAGGACCTTGGGACAGGAGTTGCTGGTATAAATTTATGCTTCCATTCCAGTTGATGATCACAGATATTGTATGGTCGTCTATCATATGAAACTGACGAGCAGCTTCTTCAAACTCACATTCAGGCTTATAGAGTAGTTTTTGAATCTGTTTGCTGTCAAAATTATCTATGCGCGAATAAAGTTGTTGGAAGTAGCTTGTCATTGCTTCAGGTGCAAACCAGTCGTAATGTTGTCCCATATTAAGACGGGCATTGTTGGTTTGGGAAATGAAACCAGAAGGAAGCGGATGTTCTTTACCTAAACTGAAGACATAAGTCGTACAAAGTTCCATTTTCCCTTCTCGATTGCAACGGCCTGCCGCTTGGAGTATTGAATCAAGACCTGTTTCCTGTCGATAAACAACAGGGAAATCAATGTCAACCCCTGCTTCTATGAGTTGTGTGGCGATTACTCTAATGGATATTTCACTATCGTCTTTCAGGGCATCTTTGACTTGCTGAATAGTAGCTAAAACATGAGCTGGGCACATCATACGGGAAAGGTGCAGGCAAATACCCTTTTTGGGTAAGCGGTCATATATTTCTTTCGCATCCTTTCTGGTATTAACGATGCACAACACTTTCTGGTGTTTTGCTAATTCATCCGCAATTTCATCATACGTCCTACTTCCTTCCATAAACTTCAAATCAACTCTGCGAATTTTGTCGTAGAGTTGAGCTTCTCTGGGTATTATTTCGCGTACATAGGTCAGCGCATCGAAACTATCTAAAGGATTTGTACCTTCTATTCGTCCAGTAAGAATCGGTTGGCTGGCAGTTGTGAAGAGAACGGAAGTATCAAAGAGGCGATGCAGCGTATCAAGAGTATGTATAACGGGCGTATAGAAACCTAAAGGTAGCATCTGCACCTCATCAAGAATAATGACACTATTCACGATATGATGCAACTTACGACAGTCAGAGCGCTTATTACTGAAGAGAGATTCAAAGAGCTGTACGTTGGTTGTAACGATTATGGGACAATCCCAGTTTTCTGTAGCTAATTGCAACCGTTCTCTCTGTTCATTGTCTTTGATATCCTCAGAATTGATATTCGAGTGGTGTTCCAGCACATTCTCTTCACCAAAGATCTTTTTCAGCGTTGATGCCGTTTGTACAATGATGCTGGTATAGGGAATGGCAATAATGATACGTTGTTGGTGATTCTTTACAGCATGGTGCAACGCCCAGAGAACAGAGGACAAGGTTTTACCGCCTCCTGTGGGCACAGTAAGGCTATAGAATCCCTTTTCGCCTTGACTCTCCTTGACACATTGCTCCTGAACATAGTTTCTGATACGATTAACCTCTGTATCTGAAGCATTGGCTTTTAGGTCATGCAAATACTTTTCCAGTTTATCCAACAACTCTTCTATAGATGTGTGGCTGCCTCGAAGCTTTGCTTGCTCTGGAGTCATGAAGGACTCAGTATCAAGACTATCAGCATCCACAAGGCAAGAAAACAACATTCGCACAAGATGATGATAATCGTACTGCTTCATTTTTGGAAGCTTCGGAAAGTCGAAAGGAATTTTTTCACTTATTGTTACATCATCAGGAACACCACTCTTTATTACCTCTTCATAATCACAATAGTCGTAAAGCCCACGATGATGACCAGCAATAGGTTGAGCTATAAATCGTGCTATCTGGGGATATTGTTTCTTGGTGATTATTGCCCCAACGTATGCGTGATGCGGCCCACTTTTAACGTGCGCATATTCCTTATTATAGCCTGTCACTCCCTGAATGTACTTTTGCCAATCAGTTTGCTCTTTCCCTTTATCATGAAGTAATCCCATGATTCGCCCACAATCACCCATACCAAATTCTGCGGCAAAGGCTTCTGCTCTTAGCGCAACTCCTTGCTGATGTTCCTCATTAGATTGAGGTATTCCATCCTTGTCAATATGGGATATGGTAAAATCCATTCAACTTTTTCTAGGGAAGGATAGTATGCATTTTTATTGCTATATATTTGCAAAGATACACAATAATCCGTAATTCGCCTCCATGTTTTATAAAAAACATGTAAATAGAGATATTTTTACTTTTTTTACAACATATTGTTAGTTGTTTCGCCAATTTGTATTAACTTTGCATCCAAATAATGACATTATGCAAGTAAAAACATTCTTTTTCGGACTCTTATGCTGCGGAACGATGTACGCACAACAAGCGATTACACCCGAAGTATTGAACCAACTGAGCAACCAGGGTGAGGCTACACCTGCCGAACGGGCCTTGCAGAACGCTATCCAGTCGAACGGTATCAACAAGATGGCACTGGTGGGCAACAACCAGCAGGCACTGGACACGTGGTTTTCCGTGGAAGTGAAAAACACGGGCATCTCGAATCAGGAGAGCAGCGGTCGTTGCTGGCTGTTTACGGGCACGAACGTGCTGCGCCAGCGGGCCATGAAGAATCTGGGCATCGAGGGTTTCATGTTTAGCCACGTCTACACCTTTTTCTACGACCAGTTGGAGAAGTCGAACCTCTTCCTGCAGAGCATCATCGACACCCGCAAGTTGGACATCGACTCGCAACAGGTGCAGTGGCTGATGCAGAATCCCGTCAGCGACGGTGGCACCTATACGGGTGTGGCCGACCTAGTCATGAAATACGGACTGGTGCCGAAGGACGTGATGGCCGAAACTTACGTGTCGAACAGTACCAGCGAATTCAACAGTCATCTGAAGCGCAAATTGCGCGAGATAGCCATCAATCTGCGCGAACGGAGTGAGGGCGGACAGAGCGTGAAGCAGCTGGAAGCCTACAAGCTGGAACAGCTGAAGGTCGTCTATAAGATGCTGGTCATGGCCTACGGCGAACCTGTAAAGGAATTTACCTGGGCACCAAAAGACAAGAACGGCAAACTGCTCTCCGAACCTAAACGCTATACTCCGCAGTCGTTCTACAAGGAAGTCTGCGCCCCCGAGGAAGACTTGAATGCCGACTATGTAATGCTGATGAACGACCCCAGCCGTCCCTATAATAAGGTGTACGAAATAGATATGGACCGCCACGTGTACGACGGCCACAACTGGCTCTATCTGAACCTTGATATCGACGATTTGGCCCCGCTGGCCATTGCTTCGCTGCAGGACAGTGTGCCCATGTACTTCTCGTGCGACGTGGGCAAGCAGCTGAACCGCGCGAACGGACTGCTCGACCTGAACAACTACGACTATGCCGACCTCCTGGGCACTACCTTTGGCATGACCAAGAAACAGCGCATACAGACACACGACTCGGGCAGCAGCCACGCCATGACCCTCGTAGCCGTAGACCTCAACAAGGACGGCCGTCCCACGAAGTGGAAAGTGGAAAACTCCTGGGGACCGACGTATGGCTATAGCGGCCACCTCATCATGACCGACGAGTGGTTCCGCGAATACATGTTCCGCGTGGTGGTAAATAAGAAATATATTCCCGAAAACATTCTTTCCCTGCTGAAGCAGAAGCCCATCCGACTACCTGCATGGGACCCGATGTTCTCTGACGAGAATTGATAATTAATAATTGATAATTGATAATTAATATGGAAAAAATCAGCGTGGCCATCGTAGGTTATGGCAACATTGGAAAGTATGCCCTACAGGCATTGATTGAAGCCCCCGATATGGAAGTGGCAGGTGTGGTGCGTCGCAAAGGTGCTGAAAATCTGCCCAAGGAACTCGAAGGCTATAAGGTAGTGAAGGACATCGACGAACTGGGCAAGGTGGACGTAGCCATTCTGGCCACTCCCACCCGCAGTGTTGAAGAGTATGCCAAGCAGTATCTGGCCAAGGGAATCAACACGGTCGACTCGTTCGACATCCACGCCAAGATTGTCGACCTGCGCCGCTCACTGGATGCAGCAGCCAAGCAGGGAGGTGCCGTCAGCATCATTTCTGCCGGATGGGATCCCGGATCGGATAGTGTCGTACGCACGCTTATGGAAAGTCTGGCCCCCAAGGGCATCAGCTACACCAACTTCGGGCCAGGCCGTTCGATGGGTCACAGCGTTTGTGTACGCTCGAAGGCAGGCGTTAAAGATGCGCTCTCCATGACCATTCCCGTGGGTCAGGGCATCCATCGCCGCATGGTGTATGTGGAACTGGAAGACGGTGCCAACCTGGACGAGGTGACCGCTGCCATCAAAGCCGACCCCTACTTTTCCTCGGACGAGACCCACGTCTTCCAGGTGGATAGTGTGGATGCGCTGAACGACGTAGGTCACGGTGTGAATCTCGTTCGTAAGGGTGTCAGCGGCCAGACCCACAACCAATTGTTTGAATTTAACATGAAGATAAACAACCCCGCTCTGACCGCCCAGGTGCTCGTAAATGTAGCCCGCGCCTCCATGCGCCAGCAGCCCGGTTGCTACACGATGATAGAGATTCCCGTCATCGACTATCTGCCCGGCGACCGCGAGGATATCATCCGGCACTTGGTATAGAAGTGTTGCAAATTCATAATCTTTCTTAAAATACATATTGCAGCGATACAAGTAAAGCAAATAATGCGTACCTTTGCCACCATGAAACGATGGTTTGGCATATTGTTAACCCTGCTGCTTACAATAGGCAACATCCATGCTCAGGAAGAAGACCTGGGTATGGATGTTGATGATATGAACACCACAGAATTCAAGAGTGCCCGCAAACAGACGTGGTATTGGGCCGGCAAGAACTATATCTACGAGGGCGACACCATCTGGACCATACTGATGCCCGAAATGCCCGTTTACAAACCTCTCGTATTTCGTAGCCAAAAGGAAAGGAAACGCTACAACCGACTAGTATACAACGTAAAGAAAGTGCTCCCTCTGGCCCAGCAGTGCAACGAAATGATTCAGGAGACCTATAAGGAGCTGGAATCGCTGCCCGATAAGAAGAGCAAGCAGGAACACATCAAGAAAATAGAGAAGGAAATCATGAATACCTACAAGCCCGAGATGAAAAAGTTGACCTATTCACAAGGCAAACTGCTCATCAAATTGGTCGACCGCGAGTGCAACCAGTCGGGATACGAGGTCATCAAGGCCTTCATGGGACCCACCCGTGCCACCTTTTACCAGATATTCGCCTGGACCTTCAAGGCCAGCCTGAAGAAAGAATACGACCCCGAAGGCGATGATCGCCTCACCGAGCGTGTGGTGCGCCAGGTGGAAGCTGGATTGCTCTAATTGATTCTTCTCTTCACCCACCAACCGCATTCATCATGATTCCACTGAATAGACGGCCGGATTGAATGCCCAATCGGCGGGCAGAGAAATGAGTATCGGGATGTTCGTAGGTGCAAATGGGAGATAGAAAGACAGCCTTATCGGAAACACCGCAGGAAAGAATTTGCAAACTATTACACTGAGGAAGGTCGATGTGCCATTTTTTTTCATGGCGACTGATGAGCAGCATATCAAAGCCTGCATCAAGAAAAGCCTCATAAACTTCGTCACCCACTTCAAAATTGTCGATATGGATTCCGGGACCTATCTGAGCCACTATGTTTTCTGGACGCGAACCATAAAAGGCTGACATTGTAGCAATAGCTTTTTCTACAATGCGGGCCACGGTACCTCGCCATCCGGCATGAACAGCACAAACCACATGCCCTACTGTATCGTAAATGAGCACGGGAATGCAGTCAGCCGTGGAAACACCAATACAGATGCCTGGAAGATTCGTCACTACGGCATCAACGCCTTCCAGCGCTTCGCAGCGTTCTTCCGCTGTCAGGTTCAGGAAGTTTTCATCCACACAGCAGATTTCTGTATTGTGTGTCTGACGGGGAAGTATAAGCCGATTGTCTTCTATGTCCAACAATTTACAAAGTGCCATGCGGTTTTGTTTCACGACCTCTGGGTCATCACCACAGTAGTGCGTAATATTGAACCCGGCATAGTTTCCCCTACCCGTTCCTCCCTGTCTTGTGGTTGTGAAGGCCGTCACCTCCTTCCCCATGTCATAATATATTAGTTTGGGTTTTGTAATGTTTTCCTGATTCCCTGTGTATGCCATAATCTACTATAATTTCATTCTGCGCCAAAGGAAATTGGGGATGAGATGCCAGAGGGCTGTCAGGAGGCGATAGCGCCAGTCGATGACGCGAATGTGCTTGTTGGAATTTATGGCGCTTACTATTTCCTTTGCCACCTGTTCTGGCCTCAGCATCATGGGATAGTGAAAATCACCACTCAGCAGAGCCGTATCCACAAAACCTGGACGAATGTCTGTGAAACAAATACGCAAGCCTCTTGCGTTGGCTTGCTGCTCTAATGATTGAAGATAAACGTTCTGCATTGCCTTTGTGGCAGAATAGGCTGGTGCAGGTCCTAAGCCCTTGGTACCGGCTATCGACGTAATGGCTGCTATGTGTCCTTCGCCCCGTTCTGCAAAATAGCGATAAGCCTCACCTATCATTCTGGTGAAACCAACAGCATTCGTCTGCATCGTCGCCAGTTCTATGTCCTCCTGAAGTTCACGATTCTGCTTCCCAATACCAGAGGCATAGAAAAAGAGGTCCATTCCCCCCAATCGCTCTATCAGGTTTCTGAGCCTCATCGTGGCATCCTGCTGCGTTACATCAATCTGCTCCACTTCCACATCACCAAGTTCATGCAACAGCTCAACCCTGCGAGCAGCAACGCCCAGCTTCCAACCCTCCTTTATCAGCAGTCGAGCCACTTCCCGTCCAATGCCCGACGACGCTCCAATCACAATCGCTCGTTTCTTCATAAAAAATCTTTTTACTTACTTAGTCAGCCATTAGAACGTCTTACTAATCATAATTATTCTGTTGCTTAAATAATTTGAAAAGTTCCCAGATGACGATGCCAGCCGTTACGGAGACGTTCATGGAGTGTTTGGTGCCAAACTGGGGAATCTCCAAACAACCGTCACATAGGTCGATAACCTGTTGCTGAACGCCCTTTACCTCATTACCCAGCACTACCGCCACTTTTTCATTTTTAATTTTTAATTTTTCATCTAATAAAGTACTGCCTTCGCATTGTTCTATGGCCAACACAATATATCCCTGTTCTTTCAACCACTTCACACAATCTTCGGTTCGTTCGAAATACTTCCAGTCTACACTATCTTCTGCACCCAAGGCTGTCTTATGAATCTCAGGATGGGGTGGACGGGCCGTAATGCCGCACAAACATACTCCCGCCAATCGAAAAGCATCAGCCGTGCGAAACACACTGCCCACATTATACAACGAACGCACATGATCTAAAACCACCACCAGCGGTGTCTTCTCACTCTCCCGATATTCCTCTACCGACAGGCGCTCCATCTCCGTTATTCTGAGTTTTCTCATCTTATTCACAATAGATGTTAACAAATATGTGCAAAAATACAAATAAATTGAGAATTGAGAATTGAAAATTGAAAATTATTAACTCAGATTCATAATTATTAATAGTAATAAACAGGATTTTTCCTACTTATCATCACCTAAACCGAAAATAATTCTTAACTTTGCACTTATCATCAGGTGTTGATAACATGGACTAAATATTTAATACGTATTTAATTTACAAAAAGATAGAAAATAAATAGCAATGTAAATAACTAACATGCTAACTTGTGATCTACGTACAATAACTTAATAAGCAAGAAAAAAGTAAAATATTTATCTACATTATCAATACCCTATTATCATTAACATAAGTAATTCTTTATAAAAAAATAAAAATAAGATAATAATATGATGTTAAAAAGTTCGTGGAAGGAGAAAGGTTTCGTTGACGAACCTATTCCCGAGGGCATAGACCTCAAGGCAGAGATTCGTCGTATGGCTAAGGAGAAGAACGCCGTCATCATGGCTCACTACTATGTGAGCGGCGAGATTCAGGACCTTGCCGATTTCGTGGGTGACTCGCTGGCCTTGGCCCAGCAGGCAGCAAAGACGGATGCCGACATCATTGTCATGTGTGGTGTTCACTTCATGGGTGAAACCAACAAGATACTCTGTCCTGACAAGACAGTGCTGGTGCCCGACCTGAATGCTACCTGTTCGCTGGCCGAAAGCTGTGAGGCCGGTGAATTTGAAAAGTTTGTCAAGGCACATCCCGATTATACGGTTATCAGTTACGTAAATACAACAGCTGCCACGAAGGCTGTGACCGATGTGGTGGTGACCAGCGGAAATGCCCGACAGATTGTGGAGTCGTTGCCCAAGGATGAGAAGATAATATTCGGTCCCGACCAGAACTTGGGTGGATACATTAATAGTATAACGGGTCGATCTATGCTATTGTGGAACGGTGCGTGCCACGTGCATGAGAAGTTCTCATTAGAGAAGATTTTAGCCTTGAAACAAGAACATCCGCAGGCCAAGATACTGGTACATCCGGAGTGTAAAGGTCCCGTGGTGCGTGTTGCCGACAAGGTGGGAAGCACGGCAGCCCTGCTGAAATTTGCTATCTCAGATGACGCCACCGAGTTCATCGTTGCTACTGAAAGCGGCATCCTGCACGAGATGCAGAAACGCTGTCCGGAGAAGACGTTCATTCCTGCTCCGCCTAACGACAGCACCTGTGCCTGCAACGAGTGCAACTATATGAAACTCGTGACAATGGAAAAACTTTATAACTGTCTTCGTTATGAGTGGCCCGTTGTGGAGGTAGATCCTGAAATAGCCGAACGGGCCATCCGTCCCATCAACCGTATGCTGGAGATTTCCGCCCGTCTGGGATTATAATACACTAACATAAAATCATGGAAGAACTGCCCCAACTCATCAGTGATTTGGCACTCATTCTTATTGTTGCCGGCATAACCACCATAGTATTCAAGCGACTGAAGCAACCCTTGGTATTGGGTTATATCCTGGCTGGTTTCCTGGCTAGTCCTCATATGCCCTACACACCGAGCATTGAGGAAAACGAATCGATAGAAGTATGGAGTCAGATAGGTGTCATCTTCCTGATGTTTTCGCTGGGTCTTGAATTTTCGTTCAAGAAGATTCTTAAGGGTGGTGCTTCGCCTATCATTGCGGCCTGCTTCATCATGATGTGTATGTGGGGATTAGGGTGTGGCGCAGGCTATCTGATGGGTTGGTCGCCGATAAACTGTATGTTTGTAGGCGGTATGTTGGCCATGTCCAGTACGACCATCATCTACAAGGCTTTCGATGACATGGGACTCATGAGCCGACGGTTTGCCGGAAAGGTGATGTCGGTACTCATTTTGGAGGACATTCTTGGCATTGTGGTCATGGTATTGCTGTCGGCTATGGCGGTGAGCAACAAGTTGGAGGGAACGGCGCTCATACTGTCGCTGCTGAAGCTGGGTTTCTTCCTGCTGCTTTGGTTTTTGGTGGGCATGTGGATTGTGCCCACTTTCTTGCATAGGAACCGTTCGTTTATCAATAAGGAAACACTGGTTATCGTAAGCATTGGGCTTTGTTTCCTGATGGTGGTAGTAGCCGATTCCGTAGGTTACAGTACGGCGTTAGGTGCTTTCATGATGGGAAGCATTTTGGCCGAAACGATAGAGGCCGAACGTATAGACAGTGCCATTTCGTCTATAAAAGACCTTTTTGGTGCCATTTTCTTCGTATCGGTGGGTATGATGGTTTCGCCTGCAGATTTGGTTGCCCACTGGTTGTCCATCGTGGTGCTGGTTGCCACCATTTTGGTTGGACAGGCTCTGTTTGGTACGATGGGTTATCTGTTGTCGGGTTCGTCGCGCAGCGATGCCCTGATGAGCGGTTTCTCGATGGCCCAAATTGGTGAGTTTGCCTTCATCATAGCTGCCCTGGGCGAGTCATTGGGCGTGACAGAAGGATTCCTGATGCCTATTGTCGTAGCCACCAGTATCATCACCACATTCTTGACGCCGTATATGATAAAGTTGGCGGGGAAAATAAGCGGAACAAAGAAGGAGGCCAATGAAAATGTGCAGCGCGAGGTAAAGAAGGAAAAGAAGACGGTTAGCCCACTTGCAGGTTTTATAAGGAAAATAATCCTACAGACGGTCATCTACGGTGTACTGACTATTGCTGTCGTCTCGCTGTTGTTCGTATCATTATTATTAGCCTGCCGCCATGCATTTGGTCACTGGGGGGGTAATGCCGTTTGCGGCATTCTGCTACTGCTGTTGTTAGCACCGCTGCTTCGTCCCATTGTGATGAAAAACAACACATCGGCCGAGGCACGGGCATTGTGCAATCGGGGAGGCCTCTCAGCTCTGTTTGTCAAAGTCAGCATTGTGATTCGTTTTTTCTTTGCCGTAGGTATAGTTTACTATGTAATTAACTATCTTTCGCCTTTCCGTTGGTATTGGCATGTTCTTTTGGCTGTATTCATTGTGCTGTGCATCATACGCAGTAGGCTGGTACGGCGCATAAGCATGAAAATGGAATCTACATTCATGGAAAACTTGATGCGGCGCGAGAATGCCAGTGGACCAGCCTATGCCCGACAATTGCGTGGACGCGACCTACACATAGCCCGTCTGTCGCTGCCCGAGGGAAGTACGTGGAGTGGAAAGACATTGGCTCAGCTGCACATAGGTGGTCGCGACGGTGTACATGTAGCGGCCATCGTTCGTGATCATCACCGTATCAATGTACCCGGTGGCAACAGTATGCTGTTTCCTCACGATGTACTGGAAGTGGTAGGCGACGACCAGAGCATCGAACAATTTAATCAGCGCATGAGCAGTGAGGTGAAGAAAATGGGCGATACGAATGCCGATATGATGCAACTTATCTGTATAGAAGTGGGACCGGACACGATTTTCGAAGGTGTGTTTGTCAAGGATAGTGGCATCCGCAATCAGTATCGCTGCATGGTGGTGGGTGTAGAAGACCGTAAGGGCAATATGCGCGCGGTAGGTGCCGACCATCGGATTACGTGCGGCAATAAGCTCTGGGTGGCTGGTAGCTATGAAGAATTGAGCCGGCTGAAGAAAGAGTTTACACACTAATCTCCAGTCCGGCTCAGGGGAAAAATACAACCTGTTTACCTTTTATTTGAATAGTAGCGGAGCCATCTGATAGAGGCTGCGACGCCACGAAAGGAATTCGTGGGCTGTGCCTTCGGACACATAACCAACAGCATTGAAGCCGGCAGCCTTCAAGGCCTCGGTGGACTTGTTGATACCATCGGGATTCTCCTTGCTGCCACAGCTTTGGAAGATGAGGCGCACTTGTTTTTTGTCCTTGATGTCCTCGGGCTGGTACATACCACCGCTGAGCAGGCCGTAGTAGCCGAACACTTCGGGACGGCGCAGGGTGATGAGGCGTGTCTCAAAACCACCCATCGAGAGGCCGGCCATAGCACGGTTCCACTTGTCGGCACGCGTGCGGAAATGGTTGTCGACATAGGGAACGAGCTCGTCCACGAGCACTTTCTCGAAGTCCTTGGCATCGAACTCACGGATGCGTCCAAAGCGTACTTCGTTGGTCATACCATAGGTCATGACGATGATGAACGGCTCAATCTTGCCTTCGGCAATCAGGTTGTCCATGATGAGATTGGCGTGTCCCTGGTTGCTCCAGGCTGTCTCGTCCTCGCCCCAGCCGTGCTGCAGATACAGTACGGGATACTTTGTCTTCTTATCCTTGTCGTAGGTAGGAGGCGTGTAGACAAAGGCGCGGCGCACGCTGTTTGTGCTGGGTGATGGGAACAGTACCTGCTGAACGTTTCCGTGGGGTACATCGCGCAGTTCATAGAAGTCGCGGTCGTGGGCGGGTATCTCGATACCGCTCTCCCAACGGCACGAACCATAGTAGTTCATGGCTCCTGGGTCGTTGACAGTAGCCCCGTCGATGGTAAGGTGATAGTAATGGAAACCTTCGTCCATGGGACCTTCGGTGGTTCCTTCCCACATACCGTCACGTGTTTTGTGCAAACGGGTACCCCCTCGTCCACCTAACCCCAGACTTACCACCACACTTTGTGCTTCGGGAGCATTAATGCGGAAGCGGGCATAACCCTCGGAGTTCACCATCGGATATTGTTGTCCGGGCTGGTTCTTTGTGGAAGGTTTGAAATCTTCCTTTATCTCTGGTTTCTTTTCCTCGGGAGCAATGACAATGCTTTCGGGTTCCATCTTTTCCTTAATTACGTTATACACCTGCTTAGGCTTGTACTGAGCATCGAAGGGTAACGGATAATTCTGTACACCAAGCCACGAGTCGCGGTCGGAGAGATTCCAGAAGGTGACACAATCCACCACATCGGCATGGCGGCGAAGGGCACGAAAGACACTGGCATACTGGCGCTCCTGCAGGTTGCGTACGCGTTCGCTTACCTTCACTCCTTCGCGACTAAACTGCAGTTGTCCGCCCATTTCCTGATTGACGCGAATGTCCAGTTCTGTCATGTGGATGTGCTTGACAACCTGCTTATAAAGGGAAATGGCCTTGTCCAGTTCGTCTTCTGATGGACCATAGATATTATAGTGACCCTGTAAGCCGATGCCGTCGATGGGCACTCCTTCGGCCTTCATGCGCTTAACCATTTCGTAGATGCGCTGACTCTTCACGGGGTCGCACTCGTTGTAGTCATTATAGAAGAGCAGTGCCTTCGGGTCGGCCTTGCGGGCAGCACGGAAGGCTTCGCGAATAAAGTCCTCACCGGCAATCTTATACAACCTTGACTGACGGTAGGGATTCTCGGCTTTTTTATCGTCGGTGATGGCTTCGTTCACCACGTCCCAGCAGTAGACTACGTCCTTGTATCGGCTGACGATGGCTTGGATGTGGTTGCGCATACGTTCGAGCAATACTTGTTTCGACACTTCCTTTCCATCCTTGTCGACAAACATCCACTGACCAACCTGATTGTGCCAAACCAGACAGTGGCCACGTAGTTTGATACCCGTCTGTCGGCAGAAGTTCGCAATGCGGTCGGCACGTGTCCAGTTGAATTGACCTTCGTGGGGTTCGGTGGGTTCGGGTTTCATGTCGTTTTCGGCTGTCAGGCTGTTGAAGTCGCGCATGAGCATGGCCATCTGTTCGGGATTGGTTACGTTGCGCTGGTTCACAGCTACGCCAATCATGAAGTCGTCCTTGTAGGCATCCTTCAGTCCACCCAGGGATGTATCGGTCTGGAAACCCAGCAGGGCCATCATCTTTTGGGCATAACGACGACCCAGCAGACGATAGCCGGCAGCATCGAAGTGCAGGTTGTCAGGTCCGTTCGTACATCCATTTGAGGAAATGATGTGGGCTGTCGGGATGGTTTGCGGCAGGGCATCTATCTGTTTATTCATGGCGATGCATTGTCCCTTGCCGTCAGCCTGTACCACCTCGCCGGCCAAAAGGGGTACCTCGTTGGCTTTTAGATTCAGGTCAGTGAGCAACTGCTGATAAACCTTCTTTACTTTATTAGCCCATTCCTGGTCGCCGGTATTCGATTCGCCCTGATGCAGCAATATACCGCGAATGACACCCTGTTGCTGAGCCTTCTTAGCCAGCGTCACGAGTCGTTCGTAGGGATTGTTATCGTATGCCTTCAATGCACCTTTCATCCAATGCGGAGCACGATTGTTTACATAGTTCTCAACGGAGTCGCGGATAAAAGCATCGATGTGAATGCCACCGATGGCCACGTTGATGACACCAAAGCGAAGATAGTGAGGAAGGTCTTCACTCAAGGTGCGACCGAAGTAGTCGGCAGGCGTCAGACCAGTATTCTCGCGGCACAGAGGCGGTACGGCCTTGTACCACTCGCCCATCTTACGACCACGTCCTTCGTCGTTCACGGCAGCCATCATCAGGAAGCGTTCGTTCACGCCCTCCAGGTCTTGTGGCTCAATCTTGGCATTGCCTTCCATGTTGGACTGTCCCAAACAGAGAAAGATGTAGAAGTTCTGATCGGGACCTTTCTTATTTTCAGTCCTGTTTTGGGCCGTTGCGGATGCTAAAGGTTGTGCTATCAGCATGACCAATAGTAGAGTTCGGAAAATTGTTTTCATAATTAATAGCTTTTATAGTTATGGTTGTTTTCTCGCTGCAAATATACAACAGGCACGCACATTATTCAAGTAATGCGCGTGCCTAATTTATTGTATGCAACGAAAATAGTATAAAAAGGAAACAAAAGCGATATTTGTCAGCCCCTTTTCTTCATGACTGCATTTACAACACGGATACTGGAGACGAGTTTGTCGGTCGAGGTGAATACATCCACATTCCAAACATGGCTGGAACGTCCGAGATGGACGGGTGTGCAGACGGCACGTACGGTGTCGCCCTCAAGAGCACTTGAGACGTGGTTGCCGCTGACCTGCATTCCTACCACAGCCTCATCGGGCTGGCAGGCAATCATCGAACCCAGTCCGGCTACTGTTTCGGCCAGAGCCAGTGTGGCTCCGCCGTGCAGGATGCCGAAGGGTTGACGCGTACGATGGTCAACGGGCATGGTGGCTTCCACGCGCTCCTTGCTGGCAAAGGTGTATTGTATGCCCAGATTGCCCATCAGCGTAGAACCGCTTTGAGCATTCATGGCATCGATGGGAATGTCGGCTACGCGAACTTCCTGCATGATGGCTTTCTCTATGGCCAGGGCTGCACCGTCTTCGTCGTTGGAGAGGGTGGTGAAGTCGGCACAGCGGCGCACGGCGGCTGTTGCGTTGGCCATGGCTACACCCGTTCCGGCCATCTGAATCATGTTAACGTCGGCTTCACCATCACCGATGGCCAGCACTTCGTCCATGCCGATGCCCATCTTCTGCACCAAGGCACTCATGGCGTAGCTCTTACCTACCTGATAGCCCACGATTTCCAAATAGTAGGGATTGGAGTGAATGGTGTCCATAACACCGGCCAAATGGCGCTGCATGTGCTGTTCCAGACTGGCCAGTGCCTGTTCGTCGTCGCTGACGAGCATAACCTCGGCAGGCCAGTCGTCCATCGACAACGACAATATATCGTCTTGGCGCAGGGTCATACCATTCATCTGGGCTTCGTCCACAACGTGGGGATTCGCGATGTCGGTTGACACTACTTCATTGCCATCGTAGTAGGCCATGGTGAAGCCCATCTTTGTAGCTTTCTTCTCCAAATAGGGAACCATCTGCGGGTCAATGCGGCGCTCGAAGATGATTTGTCCCGTCTTGGCTTCCATCACCTGTGCACCATTGTACGAGATGATGTAACCCTCGTACACGCCCAAATCAATAGCTTTGGCCAATGGGAGTATGCCGTAGGTGGGTCGGCCCGAAGCCAGTGCCACTCGGATACCCATTTGTTGAACCTTGCGCAGGGTTTGCACCGTGCGCTTTGAAATCTCGCGGTTGCTGTTCAGCAGGGTGCCGTCAACGTCAAGAACAATGAGTTTGTACTTCATAGTATAGCTTTTTATTTATGAGTCTTATAGGGCTTATGAGTCTTATAGGGCTTATGGAGCACACAATACCTCGCACACCTTATCCTGCCAGTCACGACCTTGCGAGGTCTTCTGCACGCCTTGGTTGATAATGCTGAAGACCAGCACGTGACCTTCTGGTGAAGTGGCGTAGCCGGACAGACTGCTGATGCCGTCCACGGTCCCCGTCTTGGCATGTACGTTGTTTTGAGCTGCTGTGCGGCGCATGCGTTTTTCCAGCGTTCCGTCTACTCCGGCTATGGGCAGTGATTGATAGAGGCTTTCACGAATTTGCTCGTTTCCCCAGGCATAGGCGAGCATTCGTACGAGTAATTCGGGTGTCACATAGTTATAGAGCGACAGCCCACTGCCGTCTGCTATCTGGTAAAGGGCAGGCGAGAGACCAATGTGGCGGATGAGTACGTCGACATACGACGAGGATTCCTTGCGTCCCACGTTGCGTCGGCCTCCGATGGCTCCCAGTTGGTAGAAGAGACTCTCGGCATAGTAGTTATCACTCTTCTTCATCATACGCTGCAGCACGTCGTTCACGGTGTGTGTGGCTTCGCAGAAGGGCTGAATGCCTATGGGACAAGTTTCCTGTACCACACGATCTGGGCTGATGCCTCGGATGCCTGCTTGGTTCAGTGCGTCCATAAATTCGCTTTCGAATTTGTCGTGTTTGTCCACGAGCAAAGGCTTCAAGGGGGTTACGTCGTCGTCCCAGCACCATCCCCATCCGCGTTCGTTCTGATTCTTGAACGAGAGATCCAGTCCGAGGATGCCGGAAATGCTGTCGATGCCTGCCTCGTTCAGAGCCTTTGCTATACCATACACCTCGCCTTGCGAAAGCATTGGATCCATACCGCCCACGACGTAGACATCGCCCCAAAGTACACTGTCGCGGATTTCGCCCCTCAGCATCACTTGTGTCTTCAGTCGGTAGTTGCTTCCCAAATGGTGCAGGGCCGTAATGGCTGTTATCACTTTCTGGCAACTGGCCGGACGCATACGGTGGTGGTGGTTTACACAGAAAAGGTCGCGTCCGAGCGTCAGGTCGTGAACTATGAGTCCCAATTGCGTGGTTTCGAATAGGGGCAGATTAATGAGCGAATCCAGTTGTCGCTGCATGCGGCCCGTCCATGTCGTCGTATCGTCCAGCAGAATGGTATTTTCATTGTATCGGACGGGAAATGATGCAGTCACATCGGCCTGGACGGGAACTATTATGTATACTAATAAATATAGAATAAGGATGTATTGTCGCATAAATTTTGATATGTTTTGCCGTAAAGTTACAAATTATTTGGGTACGAGATGCAATGATTTAACCTTTTTTATGTAATTTTGTGCCGTAAATTGTAAAAGTACCATGATACGTAAATTCGATTTTCTTATTATTGGCGGTGGTGTGGCCGGTATGAGCTATGCCCTGAAGGTAGCAAAGTCAGGCAAGGGAAAGATAGCCTTGGTATGTAAAACTACGCTGGATGAAGCCAATACGGCAAAGGCCCAAGGCGGTATTGCCTCGGTGACGAATTTGGAGTTGGACAACTTTGAGAAGCACATTCAGGATACGATGGTGGCGGGTGACTACATCAGTGACCCGGCTGCTGTGGAACAAGTAGTGCGCAATGCTCCGCAGGGCATCAATGACTTGGTGAAATGGGGTGTGAACTTCGACAAGAAGGAGGATGGCGAGTTCGACCTGCACCGCGAGGGTGGGCATTCCGAGTTTCGCATCCTGCACCATGCCGATGACACGGGCTTTGAGATTCAGCGCGGGCTGATGGAGGCCGTCAGACGGAACAAGAAGATAACCGTCCTGGAGAACCACTACGCCGTGGAAATCATCACGCAGCACCACCTGGGACGCGAGGTGAACCGCCACATGACGGACATCGAGTGCTACGGGGCCTACATTCTGGATCCCGACACGCAGAAGGTGGATACCTTCCTGAGCCGTGTGACGTTGATGGCCACGGGCGGCACGGGAGCCGTATATGCCACCACGTCGAATCCCAACATTGCTACGGGCGACGGCATAGCGATGGTGTATCGCGCCAAGGGTATCGTGAAGGACATGGAGTTTGTACAGTTCCACCCGACGGTGCTCTTCAATCCGGCTGAGACACATCCCGCCTACCTCATCACCGAGGCCATGCGCGGCTATGGCGGTATATTGAAGTTACCCAATGGCGAGGAGTTCATGCAGAAGTATGACAAGCGACTCTCGCTGGCTCCGCGTGACATCGTGGCACGGGCCATCGACCGCGAGATGAAGATTCACGGCATCGACCACGTCTGTCTCGACGTCACACATAAAGACCCTGAGGAGACCAAGCATCACTTCCCCAACATCTACGCCAAGTGCCTCAGCATCGGTATCGACATCACGAAGCAGATGATTCCAGTCTGTCCCTCTGCTCACTATATGTGCGGCGGCATCAAGGTGGATCTGAATGGTGAATCGACCATCCATCGCCTGTATGCCGTGGGCGAATGTTCGTGTACGGGGTTGCACGGTGGCAACCGTCTGGCTTCGAATTCACTCATCGAGGCCGTTGTCTATGCCGACGCAGCAGCCAAGCACTCTGTGGAGCACATCGACGACTACGCTTTCAACGACCAGGTGCCCGAGTGGAACGACGAAGGAACGATGTCGAACGAGGAGAAGGTGTTGATTGCCCAGGATATGAGAGAGGTGGGACAAATCATGTCGAACTACGTGGGCATCGTGCGCAGCGACCTACGCCTGCACCGTGCCTGGACACGCCTCGACCTGCTGTACGAGGAGACGGAGGAACTCTTCAAGCGCGTGAAGCCGACGAAAGACATCTGCGAACTGCGCAACATGATAAACGTGGGTTACCTCATCACGCGCCAAGCCCTGGAACGCAAGGAAAGCCGTGGCCTGCACTACACCGTGGACTATCCCAAGCACGCCTACGACCAGAAATAAAAAAAAACGCCTCCCCGATTTCGATTCGGGGAGGCGTTTTTTTGTTTCTACAATCGCCACGCCTTCGGCATGAAGAGGAAGAGGACGGTGAATATTTCGAGACGTCCGATGAGCATCAGGAAACTGAGCAACCACTTGCCTGCGGCCGGAACAGAGACGAAGTTACCGGCAGGTCCCAGTTCGCCCAGCGCAGGTCCTGTGTTGCCGAAACTGGAGACGACGGCACCAAAGGCTGTCGTCAGGTCGAAATCCATGAACATGGTCATCAGGAGACAACTGATAATGAGGATGAAGACGTAGATGACCAGATAGGACATCACGCGCCGGATGTGGTGTTCGGCTATGATTTGGCCGTTGAACTTGATGCTGATGACGGCATGGGGATGGAGATGGACACGAAATTCGCGCAGGGCGTATTTCAGGTAGATGAGCACACGCATCATCTTCATTCCACCTGCTGTGCTGACGGTGCATCCTCCCAGAATCATCATAAGGATGGTGGGCATCCAGAAGGGTATTCCCCATCCCACATAGTCGAAGGATTGGGCCTGGAATCCACTGGAACTGATGATGGTGGCCACGTGGAACAGACTGGTGCGGAAGATGTCCTCGCCCGTTTGTGGAACAGCCACACTGCCGTCGAACACCGTGAAGCGGAACATGAGGCAGAATATGGCCACCAGTCCCATCACCGTAAGCAGGAATCCTTTCACCTCCTCGTTCTTCAGACATAGCTTGCCGCGTCGTATGGAGAGATAATAGTATATTCCAAAGTTGATGCTGGAAATGAGCATGAATATGGCACACACGTACTCGACATAAGCCGAATGGAAATAACCGATGCTGGCCGTGTGGGTACCAAATCCGCCCGTAGCAACGGTGGAGAGCGAGAAGCAAACGGAGTCGAACAAATTCATGGGACCAGCCCAGAACATCAGGGTACAGACGATGGTAAGGAAAAGATAGATGAGCAGCAGTCGGCGCGAGGTGGCTCCAATCTTGGGCTGAAGCCGGTTAATCGTTAGGCCCGACATCTCGGCGATGAACATGGTGGAATTCTTCATGTCCCTGACCGGAAGCATGGCAAACGAGAAAACCACGATCCCCAATCCACCCATCCACTGCATCAGGCTGCGCCATAGCAGGATGCCGTGAGGCATGGCCTCGATGTCGGGAATGATGGTGGCTCCCATGGTGCTGAATCCGCTCATGGTCTCGAAGTAGGCACTGGCGACGTCGACATCCAGACCTTTGTAAAGGATGAAGGGCAACATGCCGAAGGCCGAGAATACTACCCACGTCAGTCCAACGATGATGAACGAACCGCCGCGCGAGAGCTGCTTCTGGCTGCGTCCGAGTTCGGTGTGACCATAGGCTGTGAGCAGGATTCCGGAGACAAAGGTGATGCCTGCCGTCACGGCAAAGGCTTTCCAGTCCTGTTCGCCTTCGGTGTAGTGGTAGTAGAAGGCCACGACAGCAACGAGAGCAATGAACAGGCTCTCCATCGTCAGCAACATGCCAAATATACTCTTCTTCATCTTATACAGGTCTTATAAGTCCCATAGGTCCTATACCCCCTCCTAGTACGACACACTGCACGCTATACCCAATTGGCGCACGTGGTCGGCAATCGCGTCAAGCACCTCGGGCTTGGCCTTCTCCAGTCCCTGGACGGGTGTCTCGCGGTCCAGCGTGTACACCATCACCTGCCGGGGGCGTATCCGTCTTAGGGCTTCCAGCCATGGGCGGACATATTCGTCGCCCGTGTTGTCAAGGTTCCCCATTATGGGGGAATTCAGGGGGGCTCCCTGCAGGAACATGGTTTGGATAATCACTTTCGGGCTCATCTCGGCCAGATGTTCAATGATACTCTCCACTTCGTAGTGCCCCTGGGGACGATCCAGGAATCGGATGTAGGCTTCGTTGGCGGTGTCCAGTTTCATGATGGGGTTGTCCGTCCGCATTAGTGCCTGACGCACCTTGGGACGGTGTACCTGTGTGGAATTGCTCAGCACCGAAATCTTGGCCTCGGAGCAGTAGCGGTCGCGCAGGGCTATCACGTCGTCCACAATCTCAGGAAACTCCGGGTGCAGCGTCGGTTCACCATTTCCAGCAAAGGTCAGCACGTCCGGTTTAGGCCCTTCGGTGTGCATTTTCAGCAATTGGCGTTCCAGGACTTCGGTCACCTCCTGCCGAGTGGGCAGTGGCGACGAAGGTCTGCGTTCGGCATTCAGCCCACACTCGCAGTACAGGCAGTCGAACGAACAACACTTACCGTCGCTTGGCAACAGGTTTATGCCCAGCGAAACACCCAGTCTCCGGCTATGTACGGGGCCGAATATGGGCGAAGGATAGATAATCGTACTCATTCTGCTTGCAAAGGTAATTCAATCCAAGCTAAAATGCAAACTTTTCTGCATTTTATGACATTCAGAGTTGTACGTCCTCGACACTGATGATGCCGTTCACGATGGCGTAAATGGTGAGTCCAGCCGTGGCGTGGATGTCCAGTTTGCGGGAGATGTTGCGACGGTGGGTCATGACGGTGTTCACGGCGATGAACATACGCTCAGCAATCTCTTTGTTGGATAGGCCCATGGCTACCAGTCGGATGACTTCGCGTTCGCGTTCGCTGAGCATTCCCTCCGGTTCTTCATTGGTGGTGGTGGGCTCTTCTCCCCTAATGGGTGGATTCAGGGGGGCCGTCTTTTCCAGCAATCGCACGCACTGACTGAACAGCATGTCCTCCATGTGGCAGTGGTTCAGGAAGTCCTCCTCCATCATGTATATGTCCATCAGTGCATCGCTCAGCAGGGCGGCATTCTGGTCCGAGGGGTAGTATTTGATGATGATGTTTTTCAGTTCCGTCAGACTGCGGTCGATGCTGGAGTGGCTGCCCTCGTGCTGAATGGTGATGTCGGAGAGGCTCTGTTCGCCGCGGTGTCCTTCGAGCAGTTGTTCCACGTAGGGATGTACGTGGATGTTCTCGTACTGCATGTGGCGTGTGACCTCGGCCATGTATTCGTCGTAGAACTTCAGGATGAGCATGGCAATCTGCGAGCGCATATCGATGGCCTGAATCAGTTTGCGCCGTATGGCCGGCAGCCGGTAGTCGATGAAGTAGGTATGCGAATTTTTCAGGTAGCGCAGCATGGTGGGCAGGTCGATATGCTCCACCATCTCGCTGATGTGAGCGTGATTGGTGTCGGTCAGGAAGTTCACGACCGTCAGAAACGTCGGAGCATCTACTCCAACGCTTTTGCAGGTTTCAGCCACTGTCTTGTCGCCGAAGCCCAGGGTGATGCCGAAGCGGCTTATCATCTGTAACATGCGGTAGTCATCACTGATGACGTCGCTCATAGGGTCTGTTTCGTGGTATCGTCCTGTCATGGTTAAATTCTTAATTCAAGAGTGTATAATTTTATACTGCAAAGGTACAAAAAAACGTCTTGTTTCACCAATTTTGATTAAGGGAAAAGTCTCGATGACCCATAAAATCACGAATTTTGGGTATTGCACAGTCTGGTAAAAGGTAGTACTTTTGCAGCCGGATAACCAAAATTATGTACAAAAACTATTACGGACGACAATGAAAAGGATATATTTGACACTACTGTTGCTGATTGGCACAGTCAACTTTCAACTTTCAACTTTTAACTTTCAACTTGGCGAAGCCCACGCCCAGTGGAATTGTGACTCCACAGAGATGGATTCCTATGACCGCTATCGTTTGGGCGGCTACGGTGAGATTGTGGCTGCGTTCAAGAACTACGGTATCAACCGTTTCAACGGCACCTCTATGGGCAACAGCGACTTCAAGCGCAACACCATCTCGATTCCCCGCTTTGTCGTGGCCGGTGACTATAAGTTCAACCGCCACTGGAACCTGGGTGTGGAAGTGGAATTCGAGGCTGGTGGTACGGGTACGGCCTACGAAATCGAAAACACCGAGAACGGTGAATACGAGACCGAGGTGGAGAAGGGTGGCGAAGTGGCTCTGGAGCAGTTCCACCTGACCTACCGCCTGAACAATAGCTTCATGGTCAGGGTAGGCCATCAGATAGTGCCCGTGGGTCTGACCAATACCCACCACGAGCCCGTCAACTTCTACGGCACAGTGCGCCCCGAAGGTGAGACCACCCTGTTGCCCAGCACGTGGCACGAGACAGGTATCTCCGTCATGGGTGAGTTTGGACGTCGCTGGGCCTCGTTCGACTATCAGGCTATGGTCATAGCCGGACTCAATGCCAACGGCTTCGACCGCAATACCTGGGTGGCCAACGGCAAGCAGGGCTTCTTTGAGGTCGACAACTTCACGTCGCCCGCCTATGTGGCTCGTCTGAACTACAGGGGCATTCCCGGTCTGCGCCTGGGTGCCTCGTTCTACTATCTGCACAATGCTGCTGCCAATAGCGACAAGCCCCAAACCTACTCGTTCAGCGTTCCCGTACGCATCTGGTCGGTTGATGCCCAGTATCGTCATCGCTACTTCACCGTCCGTGGTAACATCCTGGGCGGATACGTGGGCAACAGCAGTCTGCTGACTGCCAAGAACAACCGCTTGAGCAGCAAGTCGCCCTACTCGCGTCTGACCCCCATAGCCGAACGGGCTGTCAGTTACGGTGCTGAGGCAGGTCTGCAAATGAAGGGTATGGTCGGCAAAGCCAAGATGCCCGACCTCATCCCCTTTGTCCGCTTCGAATATTACAACCCGCAGGAGAAGGTCATCGTGGATGCCAACAATCTGAAGGATGCCGATCAGCGCCTGAAGACTTCCATGTGGGTGGCCGGTCTGAACTACCGTCCACTGCCCAACCTCATCGTCAAGGCCGACTACACCAAGCGCCGCATCGGCAATGGACAGTACAAGTCGGAGAACGAGTTTGCCCTGGGTGTGGCCTTTGTGGGCTGGTTCCTTCAGGATAATAAGTTTGCAAAGATAAGGAAAAGAAGTAAATAATAAATGATTAATAAGAAGATGAAAAAGCAATTGTTTCTTTCTGGCCTTTTGGCCATGAGCCTGGGCTTCATTGCCTGCAACGACGACAACAACAACGGCGAGAACCAGAAGACGATTCCCGAGGGAACCTCCGAGGTGACCATCAGCGAGAACAACATCGAGGTGACAGGCGAGAACATCTCCACCTGGATGCAGTATGCCACGGCCGTGGCCAATTTGCTGGCCAGGGATGCCAGTGACCTGAACGAGGCTTGGTCCGTCAGCTACAACGGTGGCGAGGCCTACGCCCGGACGTTCAAGTCGTTTGGTGCCGAATACCAGAGTGCTGCCGCCTGCGTGCAGCAGATTGTGGACGGCTGTATCGACATAGCCAGCGAGGTGGGAACTGCCAAGATAGGCGAACCCCGCGACCTGTGGGAGAGCGGCAAGTACACCGAGGCTGTCTATGCCGTGGAGTCTTGGTACAGCTGGCACTCCATCGACGACTATTCGAACAACATCCTCAGCATCCGCAACGCCTTCAACGGCACGCGCAACAACCAGGAGGCCCAGCACTCCCTGGCCGCCTTTACACGAGCCCAGAATGCCGATCTCTACGACAACGTGAAGGGTAAGATTAATGCGGCCTACAACGCCATCAAGAGCATGGCCTCCCCCTTCCGCAGCCACATCGGCAGCAGTTCCGTCACCGTGGCCCAGAGTGCCTGTGCTGCACTGGTGGACGTGCTGGAGAACGACCTTACCAGTTTCGTCAACCAGCACGCCGATGATGATGAACTCAATCTCATCGTGTCCACCTACGTAGACCAGGTTGTACTGCCTACCTATGCCGATCTGGTAACGCTCACCGAGAATCTGCGTCAGTCCATCGTGATGCTACGCAACCACCCCTCTACGGCCAACTTCAAGACGGCAGCCGACCTATGGATTGAGGCTCGCGAACCTTGGGAGACCAGCGAGGCCTTCCTCTTCGGCCCTGTGGCCGACCTGGGACTGGACCCCAACATGGACTCCTGGCCTCTGGACGTGGATGCCATCCGGGGTGTCATGGAGAGTGGTAAGATAGAGGAACTGATCAAATGGGATGGCGAGTACGACGAAGATAGTGAGGACATCGAGGCCGTGCAGAACGTGCGTGGTTTCCACACTCTGGAGTTCCTGTTGTTCAAGGACGGAAAGGCAAGAACATATTAGTATGCTTAAAAATACATTTTGGTGTTTCGTTCTCACGGTCCTTTGGGGCTGTGGGAACGATGGTATTCTGGAGGTTCGCGACATCCGCGACATGGAGGTGCCCGAAGGTTTTGCCCTTTCGGCCGGCACCAGCACGGTGTTCAAGAACTCCAGCTATGCCTACGACACCGATGCTGACTGGGTAGCCGACATCCCGGCCAACTCCCGTCGCTTCACCCATGGCGACCGTCTCTACGACAACCCCATGAACACGGGCAACGGACTGGGCCCTGTCTATGCGGGCTACTCCTGTGGCTCGTGTCACCGCAATGCCGGGCGCACGAAACCCTCCCTGTGGACACAGACGGGACAGGATGCCGACGGCACTCCCGTCTACGGTTCGGGACAGTATGGTTTTTCCTCCATGCTGGTATATGTGACCCGCAAAAACGGTTCCTTCTTCCAGGACTACGGGCGTGTCATTCACGACCAGAGCATCATGGGCGTGACGGCCGAGGGCAAGCTGGAGTGCCGCTGGCACAGCGAACAGTTCCAGTTCCCCGACGGCGAACCCTACGAACTGGTCTATCCCGAATACACCATTACCGACTGGTACAAATCCACCTATCGCGATACCGGCGAGCCCATCCGCCCCGAGGACCTCTTCTGCACCGTGCGCATACCGCTGCGCCACGTGGGTATGGGTCAGATGATGGCCCTCGACCGCGACGAGATTGAGGCCTTGGCCCGGAAGTCGAACTATCCGGAGTATGGCATCTCGGGCCGTTGCAACTATATCACCGAGCGCGGCCGCCTGCAGTTGGGACTCAGTGGCAATAAGGCCCAACATGCCGACCTGACCGTAGAACTGGGTTTCTCCAGCGACATGGGCGTCACCAACAGCCGCTACCCCGAGGAGATTTGTGAGGGACAGAGCCAGATGCAGCAGGGTTCGATGATGGGTCTGCTGTACGACCGGTTGGAAATCTCCACCGAGGACATGGAGGACGTGGATTACTACCTGCACGGACTGGGCGTCCCGGCCCGCCGGCTGGGCAGCACCACCACACAGGTCAACTACAAGGGCAGCCGCCTCTCGGAGCGCGAACTGATAGCCATCGGCGAGCGGATGTTCTACGAGGCACGGTGCCACCTCTGCCACGTCACCACCCTGCACACCCGCCCGCGCGGCGCCACCCTGCTCAACGGCACGGAACTGCCCTGGCTGGGTGGGCAGACCATCCACCCCTACAGCGATTACCTCCTGCACGACATGGGTTCGGAGCTGATGGGCGTTGGCCTGAACGACAACTATGTCAGCGGACTGGCTCGTGGCAACGAGTGGCGCACCACCCCGCTCTGGGGCATCGGCCTGCAGGAGAAGGTGAACGCACATACCTATTTCCTACACGACGGGCGCGCGCGTAACCTGCAGGAGGCCATCCTCTGGCACGGCGGCGAGGGCGAAGCCTCGAAAAACTTGTTCATGCACATGCAGAAGGACGACCGCTCGGCACTTATCAAGTTCCTGGAAAGTCTTTGATAAATTGATAATTAATAAATACAATGAAACGAATATTACTTTTTCTCATTTTCTCATTTTCTCATTCTCTCATTTTTTATCTTATGTCGCAGGACTCGCTGCAGATTGACATGGAAAACGGTGTGCTGGGCATTGCCGACGACCGAGGCTTCACCCTGCAGTCGAAGAACGGCAAGTTTGTCTTCAAACCTTACCTGATGCTGCAGACGCGCGGACAGCTCAACTACTACGACGACGAGGGCCTGGACAAGGCCTACAACCAGGACAACGTGGCTAACTCGGGCTTTGCCCTGCCCTACGCCATACTGGGTTTCACGGGTAAGACGTTCGGGCGGCTCGACTATAACCTCTCGGTGAACGCTGCTGCCAAGGGGGCCGAAATCCTGCAGCAGGCCTGGGTGGACTATGCCATCTCGCCTGCTGCCCGCTTCCGCGTGGGTAAGTTCAAGACACCCTTCACCCATGCCTATCTGACCACGCTGGGCGAAACCCTCTTCCCCACCCTGCCCACGTCGCTTACGGCCTCCACCATCATGCCCCATGTACTGAATGCCGTCACCCCCAACATCGGTACGGGTTTCGACGTCGGCGTCGAGTTTCACGGCATAGGACGGCTAAACAAGAAGCCCAACAGCTGGCTTATCGGTTACGAGGTGGGCCTATGGAATGGCAGCGGTTCGGTGGTGAATGGTGCCACGATTACCATCTCCGACGACTGGCACATCCCCTCGCTGCTCTATGCCGGACGGCTCACCTTCATGCCCTGGGGACGGATGCCTGCCACACAGGGTAACGCCCGTATGCTCCATGGGCGTCACATGCTCTTCGGTGTGTCGGGCGGACTGAACGTGGAGAGTGAGAGCGAAAGTACCAACGACGCCCGCCTGGGTGCCGAGTTCTCCATGCTCTACAACCGCTGGTATGTGGGTGCCGAGGCCTACTGGATGCATGTGGGATTCACCCGGCGGCAGAAAATCAGCGACAAGTTCAACTACTGGGGTGCCTATGCCCAGGTGGGCTACTTCGTGATTCCCACCGTGCAACTGGGTGTGCGCTACGACTTCATGGATCGCAACGGATCGACGAAGGACGGCTTCCTGAACATGCCCGCCGTGGTCTGCAACTACTACATCCCGAAGGTACACCTGAAGCTCTCGGCCATGTATCAGTTCACGGGCCGCTACGGCCATAAGACACAGCTCGACCGCGACAACGACGACCTGGGCATTTCCACCCACCACGCATCCCTCCAACTTCAATTTAGTTTTTAGTTCATAGTTTATAGTTGTTCATGATGCATAGATTATCCTTCATTCTTCGTCTTTCATCCTTCATCTTTTTGCTCACTGCTTGCGATTCGGGCGATATCCAGGAGCAGACTTACGCCACCGACGACCGAGGTCATACGGTTCGGCTGACGGCCATCCTCTCGGGCATCGACTCCTGGGAGAGCCGCTACACCGTGTCGCTGGCGGGCTTCACCACGGGCGACAACTACGCCCAGGTGGTGCGCACACTGCCCAATACCACGCCCGACGGCACACGGGTGGAGCTGGTGCTGTCGAACATCGGTGACGACATCAACACCGTGGAACTGGCCATCACGAACCGTCTGCGCGAGCGCATCATCACGCTGGCACGGGTGAACATGGAGGACTATGCCGACACGCGCGACACCATACGCATGGACCTGGGGCAGCTGGATGTCGGCCGCTTCGGTGCCCTGCAGCTGGGACTCTTCAACCAGGCCTGTATTCAGTGTCACGGGGGCAACGGCGGCGCCGGTGCTGCCAGCCTGAACCTGACTCAGGAGCGCGCCTACGCACAGCTCGTGGACGTTGCCAGCACCCGGCGCGAGGGCATGAAGCGTGTCGAGCCTGGCGATGCCCAGGCCTCGCTACTCCACCAGCTGCTGGCCGAGGGGGGCGAGAACCTGCTCCACGTCAACCACACCGAGATACTTTCCAACCAGTTCCGCGAGAACCTGTCCGAGGTGCGCCAGCTCATCGACGACTGGATAAATGGTATTAATTTTTAATTTTTAATTTTTAATTTCTAATTTATTGTTGTACCTTTGTGCCCATGAATTATAAAAACATACATTTTGAGGACCTTGGCGTGACGGCAGAATGTGCCTCGTTCCGCCCCGAAGAGGGCGTGGGAGAGTGGCACGTTATGCTGCACGTGGAGCCGCGTAGCGAGACGTTCCAGCAACAACTCGACCGCATCTACCAGACCGAGGACCGACTGCCCTCGCTGCCCGACTTCCAGGGAGCACAGTACGTGCTGAAGCGCTACTTCCTCTCCGACAGCACCAACCAGCAACCCCTCATGCGCCAGGAACCCAACCTGGCCATTTCCACCATACAGCAACAGCCGCTCGACGGCTCCAAGGTGGCCGCATGGCTCTATATGGTCAGCGACACCCAACTCTCCGTCGAGCATGGGGCCGTGGTGGGCGAGCACAACGGCTACCGCCACATCTGGCGCATGGGCATGACCGCCACCGAGGGCGACAGCGCCCGACAGACGAAGACCGTCCTGGAGGACTACGAACAGATGCTCCGCCAGTTTGGTGCCACGCTGGCCGACAACTGCATACGCACCTGGTTCTTCGTTCGCGACGTCGACACGCAGTATGCCGGCATGGTGCGCGCCCGTCGCGAGAACTTCGTCCGCGAGGGACTGACCCCCGAGACCCACTACATTGCCTCCACCGGCATCGGCGGCTGTCCGGCCGACACCAAAGCCCTCATCCAGCTGGGCACCTACGCTCTCACCGGCTTCCAACCCGAGCAGCAGCGCTATCTCTATGCCAAGACCCACCTGAACCCGACCTATGAGTACGGTGTCACCTTCGAGCGCGGCACACGCATGGAGTACGGCGACCGCTCGCACATCTTCATCTCTGGCACGGCCAGCATCAACAACCGGGGCGAGGTCGTCCACGTCGGCGACATACGCCAGCAGACCCTGCGCATGTGGGAGAACGTGGAGATGCTGCTCCGCGAGGGTGGCATGGACTACAGCGACGTCATGCACCTGGTGGTCTACCTGCGCGATACGGGCGACTACGAGGTGGTGAGCGAAATGTTCCGCAAACGCTTTCCCCAGATTCCCACGGTTATCACCCTGGCCCCCGTCTGCCGCCCCACGTGGCTGATAGAAATGGAGTGTGTTGCCGTGCGCAAAACGTACAATTCCCACTACCCTGCCCTGTAGAAATTTCTACCCCCGCAAGGATAACTCCGTCCACCGCCGATGAACGTACATCCACCGACGATGGACGCCCGTTCGTCGACGATGAATGTCCGTACATCGGTCGATGTACGAACAAGGTCTCATAAGGATGATGGCAAAGGGCTAAAAGCAAACGCCAAATGTACTGAAAAGATTCAAAGAATCTCTTGTTCCGTATCACTTTATTTAGTAACTTTGCAGCATGGAGACTGTAGATAAGATAAAACAATCACAAAATCGTTTGGGCGGTAGTCCTATATCCACCGTCGGACGTGGTGTACGATCACACATCAGATGGCATTCGCCAGAAGAGGAAAGTCGTTTGTTGGAACGAGCCCGAAAGTTGTATGCGGAATTTCAGAGTAGAACTGCGTAAGCGTGATTTGGGTGACTCTTTCGAGATGGTGGTTGACCCATTTCTTTTTAACCCTGAAATGACGGCCCTTGCCGACATTGCTAACGCCTTGATAGACACTGGTGCCACAAAGACATGTATCGGTTTGGATGTTGTATCTAAATTGGGCCTACAACCTGTTCGGACTGAAAATATCGATACAGTGACAAAGGGCAATGAGGAGGTGGGTGTATACCAGCTTTTGCTGTCCCTCTGTCCGGAGCATTTCATGATGTTGGAGGTTTATGGGGTGCCAAATCCCAAATCGGAGGCTGTTATCATTGGGATGGATGTTATAGGACGAGGCGATTTACACATTTGGAATGATAATCATATCAATAGGGGTACTTTTACGTTCCCTGAACGTTAATTTTCTTTCCTCCATCCCTTGCTCCGTATCACTTTATTTAGTAACTTTGCAACGAGTATGTACTAAATCGAAAGCAATCTTTTAATTAATCATTTAATAAACAAACAATTATGAGAAAAAAACTACTTTCTAAATTGATGCTCCTGCTATGCGCATTGCTGGTCGGGAGCATGAGTGCGTGGGCAGATGACCTTGAATGGAGCCTTAATGACCTTTATCAGAATGGAACAAAGGTAACAGAAAAGACCATTATCTCAACTAGCGGCGGAACCCTTTCTTTTACAGATAAGGACAAAAACTTTTCAATCTTGCTAACACGAAACTCTAGTAACCAACCAGGTTTCTATACAAGTAGCGGTTATTTCAGATTTTACAGTAGTGATACATTCAAACTTTCAGCTGCTGATGGCATTACAATTACAAAGATTGTTGTGACACCAAATGGTTCGAATTTTTCTCTTAGTAGTTTGGATGGTTTAGATGCTTCTAAGAAAACATGGACTGGTTCAGCAAGCGAAGTAACATTTACAGGCGCTGGTACTAACAAATGGGATAAGATAACAATTACTTATTCCACTTCTAGTGGCGGTGAAAGTGAGAAGGAAGACTGCGACCTTACTTTGACAGGTGCTCCTGTAGAACTGGAGTTTGACCTCTATGATGATGCGAATGCTAAGGTTATCAACTATACCACCTCCAGCACAGGTGCTGTAACTGTTAGCGAGAGCGAATATATCGATGCAGAGGTTGGCAATGGTACCATCACTGTTATCCCGAAGAAGAAGACCAATGATGCTGTGGAAATTACAGTCAATCAGGCTGCCGATGACGATTACAAGGCTGGCTCTGTAACATTCACTGTAACTGTCACCGACAGTACTCCGAAGACAGGTGCATGGGTGCTCACCGATCTTGCTGATCTCGCAGAGGGCGATGTCTTTGTTATTGTAGGCAATAATGGCAAGACTTATGCGATGTCCAATAATAAAGGAACAGGCAGTGCTCCTGCTGCAGTATCTGTTGACATTGAGGATGACGAAATCACCAGCGATGTTGACGATAACATCAAGTGGAATATCAGTGGCAATGCTACCGACGGCTACACTTTCTATCCTGATGGTGACGACCAGACGTGGCTCTACTGCACCAACTCAAACAACGGTGTGCGTGTTGGAACCAATAATGCAAAAACATTCGTAATCGATTCTGATTATTTAAAGCATAGCGAAACATCCCGTTATGTCGGCATTTATAACTCTCAGGACTGGAGATGCTACACTAATACAACAGGTAACATTGCTAATCAGACCTTTGCCTTCTACAAATATGTAGATGGAACAACTCCTCAAAAAGCTGATCCCGAATTGTCATTCTCCTCTGAAACTGCAGAAGCAACCTTTGGTCAGGACTTCACTGCTCCCACACTGAACACTGCCTCTGGTTTCGACGGAACTGTGGAATATACTTCTTCTGTAGAGACTGTTGCTCAGGTGATGGATATCGAGACAGGTGAGCTGAGAATTGTTGGCGGTGGCACGACTGTCATCACCGCTACATTCGCTGGCAATGATACTTATAAGAAAGGCTCTGCTTCCTACACGTTGACGGTTACAGATAATCGTGTTGCTACGACAATCAGTCAGGAGAACATCACTATTGACCTTACAGAAGTCGCAACATTAACGCAGCTGACTCCCGTCGTGAAGGATGCAAATGAAAATGTTGTGGCATACACAAATAGCCCAACTGCTGAGGGATTGCCTGAGGTCTATTTTGAAACAGTATCTGATGAAAATGGTATATTCGGCTCTTTTGACAGCCACGGAAACGTCGTTCTTAATAATGTGACTGGTACGGCAACTGTAAAGGCTGTGTATAACCATTTCCAGTTGAATCCCGATTATCGTCCCAGTGAATGTACTTTCACCATTACTATATATCAGCCGCTGAATGGCATTGCAGAGTTCTGCAACCTGACAAGCGGTGCATCCGGGACACTTAAGTTGACCGATGCTGTTGTGCTTTATGTAAACGGAAATGATATGTTCGTGCGTGATAACACGGGTGCTATTGACTTCTACAATACTGGACTTACTTACGAGGCTGGCAACATACTCAATGGTAAGATAAACGCTAAGTATACGCTTTATAGCGGTATGCATGAGCTGACAACGCCGATATCCAACAATACCCTGGTGGCTACTGCCGGTTCTGCTGTAACTCCTACGGAGATTACAACAAGCGATGCCGCTGACAATGCTTGCAATCTTGTGAGGCTTTCTGGTGTGACTGTGTCATCAAGCAATAATAAGTTCTATGTGGATGATGTACAGGTTTATGACAAGTTTAAACTTAACTATTCCATTGAGGAAGGTAAGACCTATGACATCGTAGGTATCATGGTTCCCTATAACAGCTTCTATGAAATCTGCCCGACAGAAGCTCCTGTAGAAATTGTAGTTGCTACTCCCACCATTACTCTTGAACAATATGAATACAATTTGAATGCCAATGGTGGTGACGCAGAGCTTACAGTTACTTGCGAAAATATGCCTGATGACCCGCAGCTGGCAGTAGTATTCTGCGATGCTAATGGTGATGCTGTTGCTGATGACACATATGACTGGATTACAGCTTCTATCAACAACTCTGGCAACATCGCCGGTCATATTGACGCCAACACGAGTGACGACCGCACGGCATACTTCAAGGTTTCTGGTGTTGATACTAACAACAATACAGTTTATTCTGCACTCGTTACCATCAATCAGGCAGCTCCTGCAGAACCCAATATTACTTTTGAAACTGCTTCTATTGATTTTGCTTTTGGTGGCGAAAGTGACAGAAAGCTGAGCTTCGAATATGAGAGTCTGGGTAACAATCCGACCTTCGAGGTTGTCTTCTTCGAACAGGACGGTGAAACAACTGCTACCTATGACTGGGTAACTTCTGCTACTATCGAAGATAATAAAGTAAACCTTTCTGTAGAAGCTAACGATGGCGAAGCTCGTACGGCATACTTCAAGGTTCGTGCACAAGGAACTGAGATTTATTCTAATCTTGTTACCATCACTCAGGCTGCTTACGTTATTGACTATGCTATGCTGCCGTTCTATTGGGCAGGTGGTACAAAGTCTGACTTCCTTGATTTGAATGGTGTTACTGCTAATGGCTTGGGAACAGACTATGCTGCAAGCAATGCACCCTATCGCATCAAGTTGGATTCAGACGGCGATTACATCCAGGTTAAGACAGATTGCCAGCCCGTTCTGGTTTCTGTGGACGTGAAGATGATAGGTGGTGGAGACACATCTAAAATCACTATACAGGAATCTACAGATGGTGAGACATTTACAGACGTTGAAGTGTTGACTATTGAAGGTAAGCAGAACACTTTCCTCTATCTCCAGACGGCCAACGCCTTCGATGCAGATACACGTTATGTTCGCTTATACTTCACAAAGGGCAGCAACGTGGGTGTCGGTGGCATCACGATTGAGAAGGACAATGAGGTCGCTACCGTAGGCGAAGCTGGCTACGCAACCTACGTTACGAAGCACAATGTAAGCTTCCCCGAAGGTGTGACCGCTTATATTGTTACGTCCATAGAATCGACTTATGTGCAAATGGAGGAAGTGGCATCTGCTCCTAAGGGAACACCTGTAATCCTCAAGGGTGAAGGCACTCACCAACTGGCTCCTGCCGCTTCCACAGCGGATGTAAATGGCAATCAGCTGAAGGTATCCGACGGTACAGTTAAGGGCGATGGCACCATCTATGCATTGGCCAATAAGACAGACGGTGTAGGCTTCTATAGGGTGAAAGAGGATATAACCGTTCCCGCTGGCAAGGCCTATCTGGAAGTTGCCACGAGTAATGATGTTCGCGAGTTCCTGGCCTTCACGGAGGGCGAGACGGACGGCATACAGACCCTCTCTGACTCTCCCTTAAAGGGCGAGAACATCTACAGCCTGAGCGGTCAGCGCGTACAGAAGGCCCAGAAGGGTATCTATATCGTGAATGGAAAGAAGATTATGGTAAAGTAAAGCAATATATCATTCCCCTGATGGAAATCGAGAACGCGGACATGACGGAGATTATCGCCACGTCGCTCTCCTTGCATAAAGCTGCTACTGAGGAAGAAATCGAGAGTAGCGATGAGATTCTCGCTCCCTCTTACGGTGACTTCTGGGACGAGTAATTGAAACACGTCAGATACTCTGCAACTGCATGGGCTGTGCCAACACCGGCGCAGCCCATGTGCGTTTTTTCTCTCCATTCCCTTGCTCCGTATTACTTTATTTATTAACTTTGCAACGAGTATGTACTAAATCGAAAGCAATCTTTTAATTAATCATTTAATAAACAAAAAACTATGAGAAAAAAACTACTTTCTAAACTCATGCTCCTGCTATGCGCATTGCTGGTAGGGAGCGCAAGTGCGTGGGCTGGAACGAAAACTGGCGCAATTGTGTTTGGAACTAATGGCGTAAAGATTAGTTCAGCTTCTGTAACAGGAAATGACAGCCAAGGAAATGAATGGACTATTACGACTGAAGGAACCACTTCATTCACAGCTAATGCTGCATATCATCAGATTGGTTCAAAGAATTCACCAGCTACGAGTATTACCTTTACGACGACATTATCCGAGCGTCAAACAATTACTTCTCTGAAAGCAAAGTTTGGTGGCTTTAGTGGAACAGCGGGAATTGTTACATTGAAAGTAGGTGATACAACTGTCGGTACAGGTGAACTGAGCGGAACTACTGATGTTTTGGTAGAATCTACAGAGTCTGCAGAGGGTACTGTTTTGACAGTCACAGTTACGGACATTGACAAGGGTGTAAAGTGCTATAGTATCAATTATACCTATGAAGCAGAAGGCGAAGACCCTGCGCCTCTTGAGACGGTTGCAACTCCGACGTTCACTCCCGAAGCTGGCGAGGTTGAGGCTGGCACAGAGGTAACTATCGCTACTACTGAGGGTGCAACTATCTACTACACCACTGACGGAACAACCCCCACAGAGGAAAGTGCTGTATACTCTGCTCCCATAGCCATCACCGAGGCCATGACCATCAAGGCCATTGCCGTAAAGGAGGGTATGACAAATAGCGCGGTTGCTACTGCAGCCTATACCATCAAGGCTGGTGAACAGCCTGTTGAGCCTGTGGAGGGAGATTATTCCTATACTTTCGAATCATCTGTCTTTAGTGAAAATGGTACGCAGGAACTGAATGGCGTAGAATGGACATTGGATGGTGATGGTGGTTATTGGGGATATAATGCAGACAAAGGAGAGCAGTTTGGTTCTGGTTCTAAGCCCTATACTGAATTAACGCTCACGACCTCCGGCATTGTAGGCACAATCAGCGAAATTAAGATTAATGCATCGGGTGCCAATAGTATTGCAGCTACGCTTGCCGTTACTGTAGGTGGAGAAGCTTTTGGTGAAGAAATGACTTTGACCAGTACTGCTACCGAATACACGTTTGAAGGTAGTGGAAGCGGTGAAATTGTTATCAAAATTACTCAAACGTCTTCAAAAGCACTTTATATTAAGTCAATAGCCATCACTGCTGAATCAGGCGAAGGTCCTGCCGTCGTTATTGCCAAGCCTACGTTTAGCGTAGCAGAGGGCAGTTATCTGGAGCCCCAGACTGTTGCAATCGCTTGCGAGACCGAAGGTGCCGAAATCTACTACACCATCGACGGCACTGAGCCCAGCAAGGAGAGTATGAGATACCAGAGGCCCATCCCCGTAAGAGAGACCACCACCATCAAAGCTATTGCCTACGTGGGCGAGGAAGCTTCCAAGGTTGCCAGCGTTACGCTGACCTTCCCCGAGGTTTATCAGAGCATTGCAGAACTGATAAAGGCGGCTCCCGCTGAGGCCTATCTGAAGCTGACCAATGCACAGGTTTACTATGTAAATGGTAAAAATATGTACATTGGCGACGGAGAGGCAGCCCTCTGCTTCTATAACACGAGTCTGGAATATACCGCTGGCCAGCGCCTGAATGGTATACTTAAGGTAAAATACACTGTCTACAAGAATCTTCCTGAAGTAACAGCTGTTTCCGAGAATAATCTGGTGGTAACTGCTGGTGAGCCTACTTCCGTTGTGATGAATGTTGCTGACGTAGATGCTTCGAAGGCCAGCATCCTTGTGGAGGTTAAGGGTACAATTGTTGTAGAAACTGTAGATACAAAGATTACAACGTACGTTGCCGATGAGATTGGTACGAAGGTGAAACTCTACGACAACTTTAAGAACGGTTTGATGGCCGACTTGGCAGAAGGTGATGAAGTTGTTGTGAAGGGTATTGTTATTGTTTACAACGAGGATTTGGAAATTGCTCCCATCTCGCTGAGCGTATCGGAGGGTAGCATCAACGTGGAACTTCCCGCTGCTGGCTATGCTACATACGTTCCCACAGTGGATGTCAGCTTCAACGCCTCTGGTGTTTCTGCCTACACGGCTAAGGTGAACGGCGCGTATGTGACACTGACCGAGGTGAACGAAGTGCCTGCGGGTACGGCTGTTATCTTGAAGGCCGATGCTGGTACTTACCAGATCACCAAGACATCCGAAGTTGAGGCCATCGAAGGCAACGAGCTTCTCGCTTCTGACGGCAACGTGAAGGGCGACGGCACCATCTATGCGCTGGGTTATCAGAACGAGCAGGTTGGCTTCTACCTGATGAAGAAGGACGAAGCCGTTCCCGCCGGCAAGGCTTACCTGAAGGTGGCTGCCGCTGATCCCACACAGGGCGTTCGCGAGTTCCTGGCCTTCGCTGAGGGCGAAACGGACGGCATACAGACCCTCTCTGACTCTCTCTTAAAGGGCGAGAACATCTACAGCCTGAGCGGTCAGCGCGTACAGAAGGCCCAGAAGGGTATCTATATCGTGAATGGAAAGAAGATTATGGTAAAGTAATGAAAAAGCAATATATCATTCCCCTGGCGGTAGTAGAGAACATGGATATGACGGACATCATTGCTGCATCGCTGCCCTTTGATGCCGAAGGCTCCATTCAGTTGGGCACCGACGATGTCCTGGTCCGTGATGACAGTATCTGGGAATCCCTCGAAATGGACAACATGCTCTAAGTAGACCACGCGCCCGTTGAGGACACAAAAAAAAACGGAGCCGCACCCCTGCGAAAGGGATGCGGCTCCGATAGTTTCTGTAGGTCTGCAGGGGATTACTTGATGGCGTACTCCACGGTGTTCACCACGCGGACGCGCTTGATGTAGGGAGTGTTCTGGTCGCGGTCCTCGATACTGAACTGCCCCTGCTGGGCCGTGATGACACCATCCAACTGGGCATCGGCGTCGCGGGCAAATTGCTCGGCCGTGGTGCGGGCGTTCTTCATGGCCTCCTCCACCATCTCCGACTTTATTTCCGTTAGACCCGTAAACTCGTAGTTGACAATGTTGTTGCCGTACTCCTCGCTGACGAGGGCGATGCCCTGCTTCATGATTTCCGACTGGCGGCTCATCAGTCGGCGCACCTTTTCCACGTCCGTAGAAGTGACGGTGACGACGCACTCGGCCTTGTAGCGATAGTTCATGATTTCGTTGCCATAGTTGTCGGCCTGACGGTCGCGGATGGTAGGCGGATTGACGCTGATCTCGCTGTCCTGCAGTCCTGCAGTCTTCAGGAAGGCCACCACTTTCTTGTTCTTCTGCTCAATGAGTTCGTACATGGCAGAGGGGTCGTTGCCCAACTCCTTGTAGATGAGGGGCCAGGTGACTTTATTGGCAGGAACCTCGCGTTCGGAGAGTCCCTTCACAGTCACTTTGCGGTCTTGCGTACGGAAACGCATGATGCCACTGCGGATGCTACTGCCCAACTGGCACAGAGCCAGGGCCATGATGATGGCGGCAATGGGCAACTGAAAGTCTTTTAGAGTTTTCATCTTCGTTTTAAGTTAAGGTTATCGTTATTGATGTTCGTCGCAAATGTACGAAATAATCTCCGAGGCGTGTAGCCTCGTGGATTGTTTTTAAGAATAATTAACTCGACTTTCGGAAAAGAGCAAATAAATTTGCATTTTCGCTCGGTTTGCACTATCTTTGCAATGCGTTTCAGAAAGACACACATTTTTTATTACATATTTAGATAGAGAGAAAATGAAAGAACAGAAAGAGAAACTCTTCTCTGACTTTACTGCGCCCTCACGCGAAGAATGGCGTGAGAAGATTGAGGTGGACCTCAAAGGTGCTGATTATCAGAAGAAGATGGTGTGGAGAACCAACGAAGGTTTCTCCATGGAACCGTTCTACAGGAAAGAGGACGTGGACAAATTGCCCCTCGTCAATGCCCTGCCTGGCGAGTTCCCATTCGTGAGAGGTAACAAGAAGGCCGACAACCAGTGGTATGTCCGTCAGAACATCAAGGCCGAGGATGCCAAGGAGGCCAATGCAAAGGCTCTGGACATACTGAACCGCGGCATCGACTCGCTGGGCTTCCGCATTCCTGGCGAGAAGGTGAGCAAGGAGTTCATCGAAACCCTGCTCGACGGCATCCTGTGCGACTGCGTGGAAGTTAGCTTCCGCACCTGTCAGCGCCACGCCCTGGAGCTGGCCGACATCGTAGTAGCTTACTACGAGAAGAAAGGCTACGACAAGGAGAAGATTGTCGGCGGCATCGGTTTCGACCCCATCGAGCGTATGCTCATGAAGGGCAAGGACACCACCATGCTCCTGCCCGACATGCCCAAGCTGGTGGAGAAGCTGAAGGACTTCCCCAACCTGCGTTGCGTGATGGTTCACAGCGACCTGCTCTGCAACTCGGGTGCCTACGTTTATCAGGAACTGGGCTATGCCCTGGCTTGGGGTAAGGAGTACCTCGACGAAATGGTGGAGGCCGGCGTGCCCGTTGACCTCGCTGCCAAGAAGATTAAGTTCTACATGGGCGTCGGTGGCAACTATTTCATGGAGATTGCCAAATTCCGCGCTGCACGCATGCTGTGGGCACAGATTGTGAAGCAGTACGAGCCCAAGTGCGACTGCGCTTGCAAGATGGTCATCAACGCAAGCACTACGACCTACAACCAGACCGTGTTCGACTCTTACGTGAACATGCTCCGCTCGCAGACCGAGGCCATGAGCGCTGCCCTGGCTGGCATCCACTCGATGGTGGTTACGCCGTTCGACACACCTTACGAGGTGCCCACCGACTTTGCCGAGCGCATCGCCCGCAACCAGCAACTGCTGCTGAAGGAAGAGTGCCACTTCGACAAGATCGTCGATGTCTCCGGCGGTTCTTATTTCGTAGAGGAACTGACCACGGCCATCGCCAAGGAAGGCTGGAAGTTGTTCCTCGCCGTTGAGGAAGAAGGTGGTTTCCTGGCTGCCGTGAAGGCTGGCACCATCCAGAATACCCTGAACGAGACCGACAAGACACGCCACGCCAACGTGGGCAAGCGCAAGGAGTTCCTCCTGGGTACCAACCAGTTCCCCAACTTCACCGAGAAGAGCGAAGGCAAGGAGCCACTCAGCTGCGACTGCACTTGCAAGCACTCTGGCGATGCCGACGTGCCTGCCCTCAAGGCCAGCCGTCTGGCAAGCGACTTCGAGACCCTGCGCCTCACTACCGAGAAGGCCAAGAAGGTGCCCGTAGCCTTCATGCTCACCATCGGTAACCTGGCCATGCGTCAGGCTCGTGCCCAGTTCTCGTGCAACTTCCTCGCCGCTGCAGGCTATCAGGTTATCGACAACCTGGGCTTCAAGACCGTAGAGGAAGGCGTTGATGCCGCCCTCGCCGCAGGTGCCGACATCGTAGTCATCTGCTCGAGCGACGACGAGTATGCCGAGTATGCCATCCCCGCCTTCCAGTACCTCAACGGTCGCGCCATGTTCGTCGTAGCTGGTGCTCCCGCTTGCTCCGAGGACCTGAAGGCCGCTGGCATCGAGAACTTCATCCACGTACGTGTTGACCAGTTGAAGACACTGCAAGAGTATAACGCTAAACTTGGTATTTAATCATGAAAAAGAATTTCAAAGACATCGATATCTTTGCCGGGATTGAAGCCAAGAATGGCCACGACTGGCAAAAAGAGAATGGAATCTCTGCCAACTGGAAGACTCCTGAGCAGATTGACATTCAGCCCGTTTACACGAAAGAAGACCTCGAAGGCATGGAGCATCTGGACTTTGCCGCCGGCATTCCTCCCTTCCTCCGTGGCCCGTATAGTATGATGTACCCCTTCCGCCCGTGGACCATCCGTCAGTATGCCGGTTTCTCTACGGCTGAGGAGTCGAACGCTTTCTACCGCCGCAACCTGGCCGCTGGTCAGAAGGGTCTGTCCGTAGCCTTCGACCTGCCCACGCATCGCGGTTACGACCCCGACAATGCCCGTGTGGTTGGCGACGTAGGTAAGGCCGGTGTGAGCATCTGCTCATTGGAGAACATGAAGGTGCTGTTCGACGGCATTCCCTTGAACAAGATGTCCGTCTCCATGACCATGAACGGTGCCGTGCTGCCCGTGCTGGCCTTCTACATCAATGCCGGTCTGGAGCAGGGCGCTCAGCTCGAGGAAATGGCTGGTACCATCCAGAACGACATCCTGAAGGAGTTCATGGTGCGCAACACCTATATCTATCCCCCTGCATTCTCGATGAAGATTATTGCCGACATCTTCGAGTTCACCTCGCAGAAGATGCCTAAGTTCAACAGCATCTCCATCTCCGGCTACCACATGCAGGAGGCTGGTGCCACCGCCGACATCGAGCTGGCCTACACGCTGGCCGACGGTATGGACTACCTGCGTGCAGGTATCAATGCCGGCATCGACGTGGATGCCTTCGCACCCCGCCTCAGCTTCTTCTGGGCTATCGGTGTGAACCACTTCATGGAGATTGCCAAGATGCGTGCCGGTCGTCTGTTGTGGGCGAAGATTGTGAAGAGCTTCGGTGCCAAGAACCCCAAGTCCATGGCCCTGCGTACCCACTCGCAGACCTCGGGTTGGTCGCTCACCGAGCAGGATCCCTTCAACAACGTGGGCCGTACCTGTATCGAGGCTATGGCTGCCGTACTGGGTCACACCCAGTCGCTGCACACCAACGCCCTCGACGAGGCCATCGCCCTGCCCACCGACTTCAGTGCCCGTATCGCCCGTAACACGCAGATATACATCCAGAACGAAACGCAGGTGTGCAAGCACATCGACCCGTGGGCTGGTTCGTACTACGTGGAGAAACTGACCGACGAACTCGTGCACAAGGCATGGGAGCACATCCAGGAAATCGAGAAACTGGGTGGTATGGCCAAGGCCATCGAGACGGGTCTGCCCAAGATGCGCATCGAAGAGGCTGCTGCTCGCACTCAGGCTCGCATCGACTCTGGCGTACAGACCATCGTGGGTGTCAACAAGTATCGCCTCGACCACGAGGACCCCATCGACATCCTGGAAATCGACAACACCGCCGTTCGCCTGGAGCAGGAGGAGGGATTGAAGAAGCTCCGTGCCAACCGCGACAACGAACAGGTGAAGAAGGACCTGGAGGCCATCACGAAGTGCGTACAGGAGTTTGCCGATGGGAAGAAGTCGGAGAACAACCTGCTCGACCTGGC
>CAJOJA010000020.1 GCA_905234735.1 uncultured Bacteroidaceae bacterium
TGGAATAGAGTGGTCTTTCACCGCATTTCAGTGCCAAATTACTGGCACAATAATGGCACAGAGCACCGTAACTTACTGTAAATCAGTGTGGGCTTTAAACTTCAACGAGGATGAGTATTAGACAGCAGATTCAAGCGTAATACGCTGATAATTAACGAGGTATGGAAATACTGATTATTTCACACCTCGTTTTTATGTGCCTTTTGGCTCATTTTAGTGCCAAATTTGTAATACAATACCACCACAAATGCGCTGCTTCAGAAATACCGTCATCTTGAAATGGGGGTTTCCTAACAAAGCAGGAACTCCAATGATGGGAGCAGGCATCTGAGCGTAGAAGGAACCGCAGCTGTTGCCGACCAGCAAGTCGGGCTTCTGCTTGTCGCATATCTCCTCTATCTGCTTCAAAGCCATTCTTGGGTGTGTCGGTAAGTCCGATGTAATCAATTCCGCACGTCCTTTAAATGCTTCCCGCAATGCAAGTGCCGGTACGCACTGACCGCTTGCAAAGAAACCATGTAAAAAGAGTATCTTCTTCATCCTTTTAGCTTTTGATATGCTAACCGTTCATCACCAGAGGCTAGATAGATAATGCCACAATAGGTAAAATCATGCTTCAGTATGTTATGCTGCATGATATGATTGTCTCTGTGGGTGTCGATGCGGATGTTTGGATTCAATTCTGCTTTCCTTATTGCTCTCCTTGTTTGATGAAATGTGGATAATCCGGTTCTTGCTCTGGCAAACGTCCCATAGGGCCGAGTGCTCCTAAAGCTGGTTCGTATGCAAATCCTTCGTAATAGAAAGCGGTGAGGTCTTCAGGGTTAGTGATTCGATTCTCAATGATGAATCGTGTCATTGCTCCCCGGCATGTCTTAGCCCATACTGCCTGGATCTTCAAGTCGTTTCCCTTACGGACATAGAACAACGGCTGAATAATATGGACTTCTCGACGGACTCGCTGCCAGTCGAAGAGGTGCTGGTATTCCTCGGTGGCAAGGTGGATCAGGATTCCGTCATCTGCTTTCACACTATCAATCAACATATCAGTCAGGCGGCTCTTCCAAAACCCAAACATATTCTGTCCCCCTCCACTCGGAAGTTCAACAAGACCCTCCATTCGATAAGGTAGGATACCATCTAATGGACGTAGCAAGCCATAGAGAAAAGAGGTAATCCACAGCTTTCCTTGGGAATAATTGAGGTCATCAGTTGCCAGAGTCTCAGCCTTCAGATGCTTGTAAGCCTGGCCATGATACGCTAAGATGGCAGGTAGTTTGAGCTTCTCTTCAAAGAACTGCATGAACCTGAGCCTGTTCTGTGCTGCTATCTGCTGACTACAGCCCAGCATTTCGGCAATAGTGTCAGTAGAGTATTGGGCCATATCCCTGGCAAAAGCCTCTGCCTCATTTTGGAAACGAGGCCTTGACAGACTAACATAGGGAATAGACTTTAGCTTGTCGTTCATTATCTTTGCGGAAGCAAGTATAATCTGCATGGTCAATCTTCCTTTTCTTGTTCGATGTTCATTTCTTTTCTTTAGCTTGCCTTGCAAATTCAAATAGTGACTTTGGCAGATGACAATAGCCGTCAGGATTCTTGTCAAGATAGTCCTGATGATACTCTTCGGCTGAATAGTAGTTCTCTAATGGCAGTTTCTCAACGGCCAGTGGCTGCTGATACATCTTCTGTTCCTCGGCAAATACCTTCTCAATGACGGGCAAATCCTCGTCAATGGTATAGTAGATGCCGGTACGGTAACGAGTCCCTTCATCATGTCCCTGCTTGTTGAGACTGGTAGGGTCGATGGCTTTGAAGAACATCTGCAATAGGAATTCAAGACTCACCACATCAGGGTTGTACTTAATATGCACAGTCTCAGCATAGCCAGTGGTATCAGTATAGACTTCCTTGTACGTCGGGTTTGCTGTAAATCCGTTGGCGAATCCTACCGACGTTTCCATCACCCCCTCAATCTGCTTGAAGTAGTGCTCTGTTCCCCAGAAACACCCCCCAGCAAGAAAGATGTCCTTACCTTTCTTTATCTCCAAGATTCCGTCTATCTCATGCTCAACAAAGGGGCCAGCTTTACATTCTAACAAAACGCTGGGGGCCAGACATTCCACTCCGTGCCAGACGTTCTTTGGAATATCCACGCCGTATGTACCGCTCTCTTGGCTGATAACACAGGATGCCAGAACCTCGCCATTATCATTGTAGGTTGTCACTCTTACCTTACCTTTTAGTATTACAAAGGTTTCGTCCTTGTCTGGATGGTGATGTACGGGGATAAAAGTACCAGGCTCCAAGGCATTGATGAAGCGGTGGCACTTATCCTGAAGGCTCTCGTGAAAGTTGTAGTTCATTCTCAGTCGTGGGGATTTCTTAGCCTCTGCCACCACGCTGTTAATCAGTTGTTCGTCTATTATCTTCATATAGTTCTTTGTTGTTTTTTCTAAATGATTGTAATGTTCGCCTTCAGCCAGCCTATTAATGCGAGTTGAACAATGATGATAGCAGGTACACCATATTTGAACTTCTTGTGCTGGGTTTTGTGATGCCAGACTTTCATTCCTAACCATGCCCCGATGCTGCCACCAAGTACAGCCAGTCCAAGTAGTACTGTCTCTCTGATACGCCATTTAGACTTTCGGGCTTTCCACTTGTCAACACCATACATGAAGAAAGTGACTGCGTTGATGACAGCGATGTAGATTAGGACGATATTTTCAAATTGTTCCATTATAGCATTTTTTCTAATTGTTCAACTGCATATATTATATCTTCCTGAAACCGCTTGCGGTCTCTATGCTGTCTTTCGTCTTTATTATAAATCAGCTACAAAATTACTTAAAATTCCTTAGATAATTGCTGAAACGACATACATTCATTACAGAATTGAGTGTTTTCCCTATTTTTGTGTAATTTTGTCGGCAAAATCGAGAATAGAAAGATGAGAGATTTCCAGAAAAAAGCAAAAGCTACGACCCCCAGGAACTCTATGCCCAGAACCACGCACACAGCCAGAACTGGAGTGACTGGGGTACCATCCACAGACAGTGGGGTTGGGGCAATGGTGTATGTCCGCCATCTGTTGCCTATATGCAAAAGTTCCAGAACCGCGTGTTGCAGTGCATCAACAAGTATAACCCCGACATGATTTACTTCGACGACACCGTTCTGCCCTTCTATGGTGCCACTACGAATCCCAACGACCAGTATAGCCTGAACATCTTGCAGCATTACTACAACCATAGTGCTTCCCAACACGATGGTGTGCCCCAGGTAGTGGTAACGGGTAAGATTTTGGAGGAGCGTCACAAACAAGCCATGTTGTGGGATGTGGAACGCGGTATCCCCGACCGCTGTCAGGAGTTGCCATGGCAGACATGCACCTGCATAGGTGGATGGCACTATAGCAAGAGCGAAGGCGACAACAACCAATACAAGCCTGCCGAGCAGGTCATCCGTATGCTGGTTGATATTGTTTCCAAGAACGGTAACCTGCTGCTCAGTATCCCTGTTCGAGGCAATGGCAGCATCGACAATAACGAGAAACGTATCGTGGCAGGCATCAAGGCATGGATGGACATCAACGGAGAGAGCATCTACGGCACCCGCCCGTGGAAGGTCTATGGTGAAGGTCCCCTGTTCGATAGTGCCAATCCGCTCAATGCGCAGGGTTTCAACGAAGGCATTAACTACTCGGCAGAGGATGTGCGCTATGTGGTGCGGCATGACACCGTCTTTGCCACCATCATGTGCTGGCCTTCGCGTTCTGACTTCACCTTCGAAAGTCTGGGTAAGATTTCGCCCTATTACGCTGGGCAGGTGAAGAGTGTACGGTTGTTAGGCTATGGTGAGGTCGGTTTCGAACAGAGCGTTGACGGTCTGCAGGTCATATTGCCTAGTACAAAGCCCAACGAGATAGCCCCTGTCTTTGCAATTGCCTTCGACCCCGATGCCGCCAACAGCCTGTCGCTGGGTGAGGTGATTGAGTTTTACGAACAGAAAGTCAACGAACTGGCAGAACAGGCCTCGAACAATACCGGAAAACCCAATGCCATGAAGGTTGCTGCCTTCCTGCAACAAATCAACGATGCCAAGAGTCTGCTCGCCGGTTCTGAAGAAGAACAGGCTGCCACCATCGCCCGCCTGCATAGTGCCTACACCATATTGAAACAGAACGGGTTCAATCCTGCCGGCACACCCGACGAGGTGGGCAAGACTGATGTCACGCTCGACTATTTGATTGAGCGTAGTTTACGTGGCATCCGAGCCCCTGACTACGGCGACGATAGTCAAGCAGTCCATTGCCAGTATACCCATGAGCAAGTGTGCCGCTGACGGTGCGTTCTACGGCGTCACTTTCGACCTCACTGAGGAACAGAATGTAGTGTTTGCCTTTCAGACCAACATGCAGGGCGGCAATGCCAATCAGGAGTTCCGTGTGGACGAGGTGAAATTGTTCTACAGTGCTGATGCCGAGGCTATGTTGCAGACCGACATCACCACGGACAAACTGATACAGGCCAATCGTTTCTCACGCATCAGCGGACAGTCTGCAACCACACGCTATGGCACACCAAAGGACTGGGTGGTGGAGAACTATAAGATACCCGCTGGTGGCAACGGCACGCGCAATGGTCTGGACCGCTATCCAGGTTACGATTGTCTGTCGTTGGGCGTTTGGGACGACCGTCAGAACAATACGGAGGGTGACCTCTCCCAGGCCCGTATCTACCATAGGGTAGACCTCGATGCCGGCTCATATTACTTCGGTGCTGCCTACGAGGCCAACTACCAGTTGTCGCAGGCCTATATCTTCGCTGCATCCGACATCATTCCTCTGACTGCCGACATTCCTGCCCAGTCCATTGCCTATGATGCCATTTCTGATGCAGGCAAGGACAACAGCACCTTCCGTGGTATCTATTTTGAACTGGATCATCCGCAACAAGTGTTGTTGGGCTTCCAAGCCGATCTTGCTTCGGGTGCTTCGCAGCAGGAGTTCCGTGCATCTAAGGTCACACTCATAGGCTATAACCTCACCGACGGAATCTATGAAGTGGAAATCGGGAATGGCCAATCGTTACATCGTGAACCCATATTCGACCTGCAGGGACGGAAGGTGAGCAGTACCTCAAAGAAGAATGTCTACATCGTTGGTGGTAAGAAGGTGGTTAAATAGCTATTTATATAATTATTTTCGTTTTGCGATAAACTATTACATGATGTTAGTGTCATAGTATTGTGATAAATATAAGCAGAATATGACAGATAACCATTCACAGGACATGAACCGGAGGTCCTTCTTGAAAAGGGTGGGGCAGGGTTCGCTTTCGGCTGCGGCCTTGATGTTGGCACAGCCGTTCCGTGCCATGGGGACGCCTTTTGCCGCTGACGAACAGCGGGAGACTCCCGTTACGGGCAAGATGACTTATCGCACCCAGCGAGGTTCGGGCGAGAGTGTCTCGCTGCTGGGCTTCGGCATGATGCGCCTGCCTCGCGAACAGGAGGAAGTGGACCGGCTGGTGGACTATGCCATAGCCCACGGCGTGAACTACTTCGACACGGCACCCATGTACGGCGGTGGACATAACGAAGATGTTACGGGGCGCACCCTCAGTCGTTACCCGCGCGACAAGTATTTCGTGGCCACGAAACTATCGAATCAGAACCCGCAGACGTGGTCGTTCGAGAAGTCGAAGGAGATGTACGAGAACTCGTTCCGCAAGCTGCGGGTGGACTATATCGACTACTACCTCCTGCATTCCATCGGCGGAGGCGGGTTGGACAATCTGCGCCGTCGTTTTCTGGATAACGGTATGCTCGACTTCCTACTGAAGGAACGTGAGGCCGGACGCATACGTCATCTTGGATTTTCGTACCATGGTGACGTCTCCGTCTTCGACTACCTGCTCGACCACAACGACATGTACCATTGGGACTTCGTGCAGATACAGATGAACTACCTCGACTGGCGTCATGCCCGTGGCGGACGGCGGCGTGGAGGCGATGCTGATGCCGAGTACCTATATAATAGGCTCGACAAACTGGGTATCCAGTGCGTCATCATGGAACCCATACGAGGCGGCGGCCTGGCCAATGTGGCAGAGGACATCCGCGACCAGTTGCGCGCCGTGCGTCCCGATGACTCACCTGCCCGCTGGGGCTTCCGCTGGGTGGGTTCGTTCGATAACGTGCTCACCGTCCTCAGTGGCATGAATCGCATGGACCACTTGCAGGACAACCTTGCAGCCTACTCCCCCCTGGAGCCCTGTACCGCCTCCGAGAACGAACTGCTGGCTCGCGTGGCCGACCAGATGGCGGGCTTCCCCACCATTGGCTGTACCACCTGCGCCTACTGTATGCCTTGTCCTTACGGGGTGGACATACCAGGCAATTTCGCCTTCTACAACTCGGCCGTTACGGACAAGATGTTGCCGCTGCCCGAGACCACGTCGGCCGACTACGGCGAGCGTCAGCGCGCCTACACCGAGGCCTATCAAAAGGCCATCCCCCAGGAAGCGCGTGCCAACCGCTGTCAGGACTGTGGCGAATGTCTGAGCAAGTGCCCGCAGCAGATTCGTATCCCCAACCAGATGAGTCGGTTAGTTGAACTTACGAGGCAGCGAGTACGGAGATAAACTTATTTAAGCTCAGCTGAGTCGCAAAGTAAGTCGACGATAGTCAACTTGACTCGGAGAATGGGAAAATGGGAGAATGAGAAAATGAAAAAGAGAACTGTATTGCATACGCTTTCCGTGCTGGCATTAGGCACGCTGTTTATGAGTCAGGCACCTGCCGACCAAGTGATTACGAAGGAAAAGGACGTGACCGTGGTGAACACCACCACGCTGGCTGCGGACGTGGAGGGCTATGCCGGCCCCACCCCCGTGAAGATTTATATCCGTAAGAACAAGATAGAGCGCGTGGAGGCCCTGCCTAACATGGAGACGCCCAAGTACTTCGTTCGCATCAAGCGCGAACTGCTGGACAAGTGGAACGGCCTGGTCGTGAAGAAAGCGGCCGATCAGAAGGTCGACGCGCTCACGGGAGCCACCTTCTCGTCGGATGCCGTGATAGAGAACGTCCGCCGAGGCATCAGCTACTACAACAAGCAGAAAAAGTAAGCGCCTACAAGGCCTAAATCCTTATCCTTACGAGGCGATTTCCGTACACCGACCGATGTACGGAGATTCATCGTCGACGGATGGTCATTCATCGTCGGTGAATGTCCGTCCGTCGACGGTGAATGGAGTTATCCTTGCGACGTTGCGGGAAGAGCCATGGTGCGGTGGAGGAGGTTTTGCACAAGTTCCGTCTTTTTTTCTACTCCGAAAGTTTGCATATTCCGTGTTTTTGTGTAACTTTGCCAACGATAACCTATATTATATATAAGGTATAGAGACCGAACGAAACAAACATAAAAACTCAATATCTATGAAAATCGTGAAGACTTTTTGGCTGTCGTTCATCCTGCTACTGGTGGGAGCGATGGCAAGTGTGAGTGCTCAGAATGCAGTGACTGTGGGCAGCCAGGTGACGGATGTGAATGACATCGTCAGCGGAAAAGCCTATCTCCTTCAACATCAAGGCAATGGCACGAATGCTCCTTGGATAGAAGACAAAGGCACATTCTATAATTGCCCGAACTCAGCAGGCAATTGCAACACGGCCTCTGTATGGTATCTGCTGGATAATGGAGACGGCACTTGGAAAATAAAGAACGCATACACCGGTAAGTTCTGGCCCATGCCCACGGGAAACGCCAATTTGGTGGGTACGGATGCCGCCAATGCCGGTAATTGGGCTTTGAATCTAACAAATGGCGTGGCCGCTCCCACCTGCAATGGCTATCGTCTGAATCGCAACACACCCTATCTGGTTGGTTGGAATTCAGGCAGCGGTACCGTCACTCAGATGAAAATCTATGAGGTGGCACTGTCCACGGTTCCGGTTTTTGATGAGTTCATAGACAAGGATATCAATGTAGAATCCACGGCAGCCACGAGCCTTACGACAGGAACCTGGTACGTGATGAAGAACGTGGGGCGCAATGTTTATGCATACGAGAAAACAGACGTTCACGCACTATACAATCAATCTGCAGTTCCTGGTGGCTTGGCCACGGAAAATGCAAAGTTCCTTTTCCGTCTTGTCAGTGGCAGTGACGGCAAATACTATATACAGAATGGTTTAGGAAACTATTTTGGAGCGATACCCGAAAATACTGCTGTTCCGACAACCGCTTTGCCCGAAGAACCAATTAGCATCACCCAGATTGGCGACAATGCCGGCTATTTCTATCTCAGAGGAACCACCGACGACCGAATCCTTGATTGTCAGAATCCCGGTTATCCTGTCGTAGGATGGGGCACTGATGCTCCAACCGTAACCAACAGCAATGGCGCCTGGCAGTTCTTCCCTGTCACGTTGGTTGACTCTTGGGTACCTGCTGTTAATGAGGTCTATACCATCAACAATACCAATACCGACCGTGGTGCCCTTATCTACAACCCTGATGCTTCCACTACGCATGTATGGAGTAGCGGCAAGAGTGGTACTTTTGATGGAACGCAAGCGAATAGCCAATGGGTAATCATACCTGCTGCAACCGCAAAGCAATATTACTTATATAATGTAGGTGCTGGTAAGTTTGCCATTCCTACGGGTATTGACAACGGATTTGCATGGAGATTCAGCGAAAACGCCGTGGCTGTTGTGTTTGAAATGCGTTCAGGTGGGACGTGGACAATAAAGATGGCTACCAACCCCGTTAGTGGGACAAATAATGCTTATGTTTCTGTGAGCAATAAAAAGACAAATCCCATCATCAATTATTTAGATGAAGGCAGTTACTTCACAATAACCAAAGTAGACGGTCAAGACCAGAGCACAGCAGCCAACGCTGCCGTTGCCAAGTTGGTAGGCAGCCAGACAGCTCTCACCAGCTATCCGCAGGCATCGGGATGGTATGCCATCCAAATCAAGAGTAAGTCAGGTGCTGCAGCTTATGCAGGACGCTACTTGCAGGTTGCCTCGACTTTATACAACGGCCTCTATCCTCTCACCTTCACGGGTGCCATCGATGTTCAGCCGGCAATCACAGATGTCACATTCCTCACGCACATCGACTATACCAGTTGGGAAGAAAACAATTGGCAACTGCCCGACGGACGCTACCTTGTGAAGAATGAAAACAATAAGTTCCCCACCGCGTCAACTACACCCTCAGCTGTAATTACGGGTTATGAAAACGGAAACTTCTTCAAGTCGGCGGGCAATTGGTTTGCAGACCCCTATAATAGTGGTGCTAACTACTTTGTTGGAGAAACAAGTAATTTCCGTACAACATACAATGTTTATCCCGTCGATCTCTCTGCTGCTGGTCTCACCGCTTGGCAGATGGTTTGTGACAAGGCTCCCGACGAAACGCAAATTTCTTGTTCTCGCAACGATGTTCGTGGTTTGACGAATGTGTATAAGGGTGGTTACATCTTCTTGCCCACTGGCGTGATACCCGAAAATACAGAATTTGCATTGGAAGGTGCATCGGATGTGACTATTGATGTTGATGCCCATACGGTTACTTTTGCATACGATCCCAATCTGGCAATCTTGGAGGGTAACATCACTGTGGCACAGGGATGGCAGACGGCAGGTTGCGGCGAAGAGGTGAAATTGCTGCGTGTTACAGCAAAGCCGTTCAAGGATGCAACGAATGTAACTCTGACCGTCAGCCTTATGGATGGTTCGGAAGATAATATTTCAGCCCTGACGCTTTATGAGGCAGACTCCGCCTCTCCCGAGGTCCTGGGCACTGGAGAAGGCGCACCCACGCTGACACCAATTGCTACGGTTGCAATTTCTGGTTCTACCGCTACGTTTGAAATCGGCAACTTTGCAGTTGGCACGCATTATTATTGGATTGGTGCTACCGTGAAGGACGATGCTACCATTGGTGCTATTATCGATGCATCCGTGACAGGCATCACTTATACATGCAATGACAATGTGATGGATCTTGACCTCGCCGCTGTCGGCAATCCATCTGATCGTGGCGCGATGGTCTTCAATACACGCAGCTATCCCTTCCTGCCACGTGACAATGACAGCCGTGTATATCGCATACCGGCCATGATTGTAGCAGACGATGGCAGCATTGTTGTGGCTGCCGACAAACGCTATGACAGTCACACGGATATCGGTAACGGCGGACACGTTATTGACATCGTTATCCGTCGCAGTACGGATGGTGGTAAGACATGGGGCGAACCCGTCACCATTGCCAAGGGCCTCGGCTCAACCGCAAAGGGAGGCGATGATAACCGTTGCGGTTACGGCGACCCCAGCCTTGTCAAGGGTAAGGATGGTAAAATCTACTGCCTCTTCGCTGCAGGCAACCTTGGTTATATCTACGGGCAGAAGGGACTTTGCATGTCCACCAGTGACGACAATGGCGTTACATGGAGCAGCAGCACGGAGACGTCTCCCACTGACCTCTATCTGACAGGTGCCATAAAGAATGTCTCAGGCGAAGGCGCAGCAGGAGGCTATGGCCTATATGACTACTTCGTCACCTCTGGTCGTGGTCTTTACACTTCCGATGGCATACTCATGTACCTCATCCCGGCACAGACGTTGACCTCTGAGAACTACTCTACGCTCACTGAGGGCACTCGCTGGCTCGCTTCGTCCGACGACTACATCTTCTATTCTACCGACGACGGTGCCACGTGGTACTTCAGTCCCACACCGATGTTCACGGGTGGCGACGAGGCGAAGGTTATCCAAACAGGTGAAGGACAGTTGCTTGGCTCTGTACGCCAAAGCAATAATCGTGGTTTTTGTCGTATCACCTATACTGTCAACGGTGATGGTACGTTGACCTTTACCAAGGAAAAACAGTGGAATAACTCTCAACTCAACGCTGCTGGAAATCCAAATAATCAAGACGTATTCTACTATCAGCGTGCGTCGGAAACGGGTAAGAAAGACTTTATTTTCCACTCAATGACAACGGGACAGCATGCCAACTTCAAACTCTACTATAGTACCGACCAGGGAGCGAATTGGACAGAGTTCCTGACCGTGCAGACCAAGGGCACACGCTACGTGACGATGGACAAGAACCCGGCTAATGGTAGTCTCTACCTCTTCTTTGAGGATCAGTCTCTCAATAGTGCCGGTGACTACACTGACTACAATCACTATCCATTGAACTTCATCGAGATTACTCGTGACCAGCTCGTGGCTCTCATTCCTGCACTGAACGAGTACGCTATTCCTGAGTATTTGGAGATGCCTGTTGTAAAGAACACCGTATATCAAACTAGCACAGGTTGTGACTCTTACGGTACCCTCTCTGGCACTGGTTCTGGACACTGGGCACGCACTTGGACTTCTAACGCCTCGTCTGGTGTAGCAGGGCTGACGGTTTCTACAGAAAGTGGCTATGGTTTCGACAAGGCAACCGTACTTGGTACTCGCGTAATGCCTTTGAAACCCAGTGCCAATGGTGCAACTGACACTTATACTATCACCGCACCTGCTGGTTATCTCATTTCAAGCTACACCATAGGCGGTGCAGTATATGCTGGAGGCACATATCGTATCACCGCAGCAGACGGAACCACGACCGGTGACATTACTTCCACCACGGAGCCTACTAATATAGTGGTCAACGATGTGAACGCCTCCTCAACGACCTTCACGTTCTATGGTGCTTCACAGAATAACTGGTTCGCCATTACCAACTTCACCGTAACCCTTACTAAGCCCTTCCCCCTCAATCCCGTTGGCGATGCTTCTTATGCAACTCTCTATCTCCCGGTGGATGTGACAACGGACGGGACGACGAAGGCGTACTACATCGAGAATGTGGAGGGTGGTTATGCTATGTTGAAAGCCACTGGCAACGAAGGTACGGAGATTCCCGCATTTACCGCCGTATTGCTGGTAAACAGCGAGGCGGCTACGAGTACCACATTAAGTTCGACCAGTGGTTTGTCACCTTTGACGGATGAAAATTGCCTGGAGGGAACCCTCGTCAAGGGCCATGTTGACGGTTATGTATTGAACAGTATAGAAGACGAGATTGGCTTCTATAAACTGAGTGATACAGGAACCTTGGCGGCTAACCGTGCCTACCTGCCTGCATTAGCAGACAGCAGCGGCGTGAAGGGCATCCTGCTGAACTGGGGCGATGTGGACGGCATCTATTCAATTGTAAATGGAGAATTGAAAATGGATAATGTCATTTATAACCTTGCAGGACAGCGTGTGCAGAAGCCCCAGCGTGGCATATATATCGTGAATGGGAAGAAGATTGTTGTTAAATAACCATTAAATTTAGGGAAACTATGAAAGCCATATATATAACACCGCAGTTGAACGTAGAGGTCACATCCCTGGATGGTGGCATTCTGGAATGTTCTAATATGAAGATTCAGGATACTGAAGTCGAAAGTGGTTACGCAAAGGAGCAATCGGACGGTTGGGATCTCGTCTGGGACGATTCGGGAGACGAACTGGAGGAGTGAAGCGTAATTTCGAGTGTAAAGACTTAACCTTTAAAAGATTTTAACGCACGGATACAATAATATGGTGTATCCGTGCGTTTATTAGAGAGGATGAAAAGACTGTTGTGGTTGGTTGTGGGCGTACTGATGGCGAGCCCGGTCTGTGCACAGTACGATGCGGCGTTCGCCAACTATTGGGCGCTGCGGTCCTACTTCAACCCCGCTGCGAGCGGTCTGGACGGACTGCTCAACGTGCAAGGGGTCTACAGTATGCAGATGACGGGATTCGAGCAAGCACCGCAGACGGTACTCGTTACTGCCGACCTGCCACTCTTCTTCCTGAATCCGAACCATGGCGCTGGCGTAGGGTTCATGAACGACAAGATAGGTCTCTTCTCCAATAAAAAGATGTACCTGCAATATGCCTATCACCACCCCCTATGGGGCGGACGGTTGAGCGTCGGGGCCCGAGTGGGTTTCCTGGACGAAACGTTCGACGGATCGAAACTCGTCGTCAATGACACCGGGGACCCGGTATTTGCAACGAGCCAAGTGGATGGTAAGGCACTGGATGTGGACGCTGGGGTGAGGTTCTCGTACAAGAATCTGTGGTACGTGGGATTCAGCACGATGCACGTGACGGGGCCCACCATAAAACTGGGCGACGACAAGGTGAACGAAGTCGAGGTGGGACGTCTCTACTACCTGACGGGTGGATACAACCTACACTTCCGTAAGCCGGAATATGTGCTCTACACCTCGGCCATCCTGCGTACCGACTTCCAAGGCTGGCGTGGCGACGTCACCGCCCGTCTGGCCTACGACAGCGAGAAATTCCGGATCTATGCCGGCCTCTCGTACAGTCCCACGGTGAGCGTGGGCGTGCAGGTGGGAACCAACTTCCACGGCGTGCAGATAGGCTATGCCTACGACATATTCACGGGCGGCATCGGTATACTGCATGGCACGCACGAACTGATACTGGGTTATCAGATAGACCTGGACAGGTTCAAGAAGGGCAAGAATCTGCATAAGAGCGTGAGGTTGCTGTAGAGGAAGAGTGATGAGTCTGACACTAGGAAAGATAGATAAATAAAAGATAAAAGATAAAAATGAGAAACTTTGCATTTTTAATTTTTAATTTTTCTTTTTTCATTTTGTTGATATCCTGTATGGGTAGCGGCAAATCGGCAATGGCCACGGGCGGTGAAGTCACGGGCGTCAAGGGCATGGGGTTCTCCGAGCCCGTGCCGTTTGGCATGGTGCCCGTCAGGAAGGGTTCCCTGCGCATAGGTATGGAAGAGGACGACACCCTGTGGGGGGCTGGTTTTCCGAAGCGTGAGATTTCGGTGGACGGTTTCTGGATGGACGAGACGGAGGTTTCCAATGCCAAGTACCGCCAGTTCGTGAACTGGGTGCGCGACAGCATCATCCGCGAGCGCCTGGCCGACCCTGCATACGGTGGCGACGAGACGTACAAAATAGAGGAAGACAAGGAGGGCAACCCCATCACTCCCTATCTGAACTGGAACAAGGTCATCCCCTGGCGCAAGGCCAACGAGGACGAACAGCGAGCCATCGAGAGCGTGTACGTCATCCATCCCATTGACGGTACGAAGATGTTGGATGCCAGCCAAATGAACTATCGCTACGAAATCTATGACTATGTGGCTGCCGCACAGCGTCGCTACCGTCTGAATCCCGAGGAACGCGACCTGAACACCGATGCTTCGCACGATGCCGTCCGCAATCGCGAGGTCATCATCAGCAAGGATACGGCATGGATTGACGACGACGGAAAAATCGTACGCCAGACCATAACCCGCCCCTTAAGCGGTCCGTGGGATTTCCTGAATACGTATATCGTGAACATCTTCCCCGACACGACGTGCTGGGTGAACGACTTCCAGAATGCCGACAACGAGCGCTATATGAAGCTCTATTTCAACAATCCAGCCTATGACGACTACCCCGTCGTCGGTGTGACATGGGAACAGGCCAATGCCTTCTGTGCTTGGCGTACCAACTTCCTGCTGAAGGGACTGGGCGGCATGGCCAAACAGATACAGCGTTACCGCCTGCCGACCGAAATCGAGTGGGAGTATGCTGCCCGTGGTAAGTCGGGTGGTGCCTTCCCCTGGGAGACCGGCGAGGTGAAGAGCGACAAGAACTGCTTCTATGCCAACTTCAAGCCCGACCGAGGAAACTACACCGAAGACGGTAGTCTGATAACCTCGAAGTGCGGCGGGTTCAGCGCCAACTCGAACGGACTGTACGACATGGCCGGCAACGTGGCTGAGTGGACTTCGACAGTCTACACTGAGGCCGGCGTGGAGAGCATGAGTGACATGAACCCCGAACTGCGCTACAACGCAGCGAAGGAAGACCCCTACCGACTGAAGAAGAAGAGTGTGCGTGGCGGTTCGTGGAAGGACCCCGAGAGTATGATACGCTCGGCATGGCGCACTTATGAATACCAGAACCAGCCCCGTTCGTACATCGGTTTCCGCTGTGTACGCTCGATGGTAAATGACAATAGTAAACAGCAAAGTAAGAAGAAATAAGATGGGAAAGAAACTGAATTTGATAGAAATCATCCAGAAGTGGATGGATACCATGGCCGGACAGACCTTCATGAACTATGCCTATTCGTGGGGTGCTGCTGTCGTCATCTTAGGTACGCTGTTCAAGCTGACCCACTTGCCGGGTGCCAACCTGATGCTGTTCATCGGTATGGGCACGGAGGTGTTTGTGTTCATCGTTGCCGGTTTCGAACGTGTTACAGAACGCATGCCCGAAACGGGAGGTGCGGGTCTGTCGAGTGAGACCGTCGAGGAACTGGCCGCTGTGGCCACGGCTGCTGCCCAGAATGGAGGTGGCGTCATCGGAGGCGGTGTTATCGGTGGCAGCGGTCCGGTTGTCATTGGCGGAGGCGGTATCCCTGCCGGTGGTGGTACTGTAATCATTGGTGGCGGTGCTGTTGGCGCAGGTGATGGAGATTCCGCGTCTGCACTTGAACCCGGTGCTGGAGATGCTACACCAGCAGTGGCTGGTGGCCAGCCCATCGTCCCGGGTGGTGGTGGCGTTATAGGCGGTGGTGTTATTGGTGGAGGTGTTGCCAACCTTGAGCAAATCGATCCCGCTACGGTGGAGGAGGCCCAGAAGAACTATGCCGAGCGCCTTGACGAACTGAGCGAGGTGCTGGGTCGCGTGAAGATTCAGGCCGAACGAATGTCTACCGACAGCGAAGAGATGGAGAATCTGAACCGCACACTGACGGGTATTGCCACTGTCTACGAGTTGCAGTTGCGCAACATCAGCAAGCAGGTGAGCACCATCGAGCAAATTGACGAGCAGACACGTCGCATGGCTCAGCAGATAGAGGAACTGAACAATGTCTATGCCCGCATGATTAAAGCCCTGACGGTGAATGTTGTGGGTCCCCTGAAGGAGGAATAGTTTGTAAGACTCATAGGACTCATAGGACTTATAAGACCTATATAAAAGATAATAGCATCGTGGCAGCAATTAAAAAGAAAAAGGTTTCGCCCCGTCAGAAGATGATAAATCTGATGTATGTCGTGCTGATGGCCATGTTGGCCCTCAATGTCAGCAGCGACGTGCTGAAGGGTTTCACTATCGTATCTGACGGCATAGAACTGGCTACCCAGAATGCCATCCAGACCAACGAAGGCATCTACAAGAACTTCGACGAGCAGATGAAGGCTAACCCCACCAAGGTTAAACAGTGGTACGACAAGGCCCAGTATGTCCGTCAGATGAGCGATTCGCTATACAACTTGGCAGAGGAACTGAAGGTGGCTATCGTGAAGAAGAGCGATGGAAAGAACGGTGATGTGCACAATATCCGAAATCAGGAAGATCTGGAAGCTGCTAGCAGCGTCATGCTGGCTCCCAACCGTGGTCGTGGCCGTGAACTGTTTAATGCCATCAACAGCTATCGCGACCGTATCGTCAAGATGGTTTCTGACAAGGGACAACGTCGCATCATCGAGAGCAACCTCAACACCGAGGTGCCTCAGAGGGGAAAACTGGAAGGCAAGAACTGGCAAGAGTATATGTTCGAGAGCATGCCCACGTCGGCCGCTGTCACTCTGCTTACCAAACTGCAGAACGACGTGCGCTATGCCGAGGGTGAGGTGTTGCATGGTCTGGTCAGCAACATCGACGTGAAGGACATTCGTGTCAACGAAGTGAATGCATACGTCGTGCCCAGTGCTCAGACCGTGGTTCAGGGCGGTCGCTTCACAGCTCAGATTTTCATGGCTGCCGTGGATACCACTAACCGCCCCACCATCTATGTAGGCGGAAAGGAGATTAAGAGCGATCATGGTATCTATGAGACCATTTGCAATACGACAGGCGACTTCACCCTGACGGGTTGGATCGAGACGCTGAACGGTAGTGGCGAAAAAGTGCGCCGCGACTTCCAGCAGAAGTACACCGTCATTCCTCCCTCAGCCACCGTCAGCGCTGACATCATGAACGTACTGTATGCCGGATACGACAACCCCATGAGCGTTAGTGTGCCAGGTGTTCCCAGCAGCCGACTGCAGGTGAGCATGACGGGAGGTTCGTTTACCCAGAAGGGCGACGGCAAGTACATAGCCCGTCCCACCAATGTGGGTGGTGAGGCTGTGGTGACCGTTGCAGCCCAGACCGAAGGTCGTGTGCAGGAGATGGGCAAGTTCACCTTCCGTGTGCGCAAGTTGCCCGACCCGACAGCATACATACCTGTGGGCGACGACCATGTGATGGGAGGTAAGATTTCGAAGCAGAACTTGATGGCCATGACCAACCTGGGTGCAGCCATCGACGATGGACTGCTGAACATCCCCTTCTCGGTAAATGGCTTCGAGATGGTCTTCTACGACAATATGGGTAATGCCGTTCCCGAGATTGCCCAAAGCAGCGAGTTCACTCTGCGTCAGAAGAACATGATTAGGCAGTTGAACCGTGGCAAGCGATTCTACATTTCGAAGATTCGTGCCGTAGGTCCTGATGGCATCGAGCGTACGCTGAACGGTGCCATGGAAGTGATTGTCAACTAAAAGAGAATAGAGAATAAGATAAAAATGAGATAAAAGATAAAAGTTATGAAGCGTATAGCATTTTTAATTTTTAGTTTTTCATTTTTAATTGCGACGCAGACGGTGTTGGCCCAACCTGCCAAACGGCGAACGACAACCAGCAATGCTGCTGCGCAGAAGGGAACACAGACCATTACGGACAGAGCATCGCTGATGTTCCCCACCAGTGCTGATATGCCGGAGGACGTGGTATGGCGTCGCGACATCTATCGTCAGCTCGACCTGATGGCCGACAAGAATGCACCCCTGTATTATCCTGTGGAACCTAATGAGCAGCAGGTGAACCTCTTCACCTACCTCTTCCGACTTTTTCTGACAGGACGCATACAGGCCTATACGTACAAACTGGACGGAAATGAGTCGTTTGCCGAGAAAGACCGTGTGACGGACGTGAAGGAGATTCTCGACCGCTACTATATCTACTACGAGGAGAACAACGGCAAGTACACCGTGGCCGATAACGATGTGCCCTCGGCCAACGTGAAGCGCTACTATATCAAAGAATGCAGCTACTTCGACCAGCGCACCGGTACGTACAAGGCTAAGGTGACAGCCCTGTGCCCCGTGCTCATCGAGGACGACGGTTTCGGCGATAGCGGTGCCGTTACACCGAAACCCCTCTTCTGGTTGAAGTACGATGACATTGCTCCCTATCTGAGCCGTCTGCCCATCATGGCATCGAACCTGAACAATGTGACAAACATGACAGCTGACGACTATTTTACCATGAACCGTTATGAAGGGAAAATCTATAAGACGGCCAATATGCAGGGTCGAGTGCTGGTAAACGAGACCGACACCGCCAAGGTGACTGCCGAACAGGAGCGCATCGAAAAACAGTTGGAGGCCTTCGAGCAGAATATCTGGCATCATAAGGAAAAGACTGATACACTGGACAGCGTGGCCGTGGCCGACCCCAAAGCTAAGACCGTGAGGCGTCGTCCAACCACCTCTGACGCTACTTCAAAAACTTCGGCCAAGGAGAAACAGGTGAAGAGCGGTAGCTCGCGACGTTCCAATTCCAGTGCGACGACCAAGGAGAAGAAGACGAAGACGAGGAGCGGTTCAGCTCCAGCCGCCAGTGTACGCAAACAGCGACGTTAAATCTATATGCCTATGAAACGTTTATTTACTATTTTGTTAGTAGCAGCTTTCTCATTCCATGCAGCTGCCGACAAGCCTTGGAAACTTGGAGTAGAAGGTGGCGTAAGCCTGAGCAAGGTAAGTGCAAAAAGTGAGGTCCTGTCGTCCGACAATCGTGTCGGATGGTTTGTGGGTCCGAAAATCAAGTTTAAGGTTCCCGTTCTCGGATTTGGCTGTGATGCTGCAGTGCTTTATCGCTACAATGACGTGAAATACCTGTCGACGGACAACAACTATTACAAGAACACGGCCCATATGCTTGCCGTGCCCGTTAACTTGCGCTACGACTTCAGTCTTGGCAAAGTTCTGGGCATATACATTGCCACAGGCCCACAGTTTAACTGGACCATGAAGGAGAAGGTGTCTGATGCCAATGTTAAGGATATGATAGACCTTCGCGACTATTATTTCGACTGGAATGCAGGCGCGGGTATCGAATTGTTTAAGCATCTTCAGATTGGTGTCAATTACAACTTCCCCTTGAAGGACATGGGAAAGGTGAATAATGTTAAACTGAAGGGGCAAACATGGAATGCTCGGGTAGCCTATATCTTCTAGCAGATGTAGTCCTACCTTTGCCGCTGGCTGCAACCTACACGTACCGAATTCCCGAAATGTTTCGGGAGAAGGTGTGTGTAGGCTGTCGCGTTGTTGTACCTTTTGGAACAAAGAAACTGTATTCGGCCATCGTCGTGCAGATTCGCCAGGATGTACCGCCCGAGGACTACCCACTGAAGGAGGTCATCGACCTCATGGATGAGGCTCCGATAATGCTTCCTGCCCAGTTGTGGCTGTGGCGTTGGATTGCCGACTATTACCTCTGCACCCTGGGCGAGGTCTACAAGGCCGCCTTGCCCAGTGGGTTGAAGTTGGAAAGTGAGAGCCTGGTGGTCTACAACCCAGACTACGATGAAGGCGAACCTCTCTCCCGCACTGAGCAGACAGTGCTCGACCTGATGGAACGCTTGCGTGAACAGCGGGTGCAGGATCTGCAGAAGGCGTTGGATGCCCAAATGGTAGATGCTAAAAGATTAAATGGGAAATCTCCGAATGTCCTGCCCATCGTGAAGCGTCTGCTCGAGAAGGGTGCTCTAATGATGCACGAGGAATTAAGACGCAACTATCGCCCCCGATTGGTTCACTGCGTGCGACTCGCTGAGGCCTTCTTCGATGAAGGACGGCTTAATCTGCTCTTTGAAGAGCTCGATCGGGCGCAGAAACAGAAAGACCTCTTGCTCCGCTATCTCGACCTTTCGAAGGCCAGTGCTGCCCTGACGTTGCAAAATGCGTCTCTGCTGGTGGAACTGGAGAAGCAAACCCTGATGGAGGGTCAAAGCGAGGCCGCCTTTAAGGGACTTAAGGACCGTGGCGTGTTGGAGGTCTACGAACGCGAAGTGTCAAGATTGGAGGGGCAAGGGGCTGGGAGCAAGGGGCAAAAGGACTGTGCAATCTCCTTGCCGCTTTCTCCCGCTCAACAGCTTGCCTATGCTGAGATACAGTCTGTCTTTGACGAGCATGATGTCTGTCTGCTTCATGGCGTGACATCGAGTGGTAAGACCGAGGTTTATATTCGTCTGATTCAGGAACAGATAGACCGTGGGCAACAAGTGCTGTACCTCTTGCCCGAAATCGTTCTTACAGCTCAACTGGTCGAGCGCCTGAAGCGTGTCTTCGGCAGTCGTCTGGGTGTTTATCACTCCAAATATCCTGATGCTGAACGAGTGGAAGTTTGGCAGAAACAACTTTCCGACAGTCCTTATGACATCATTGTTGGCGTACGTTCTTCTATATTCCTGCCCTTCCAGCGGTTGGGACTGGTCATTGTCGACGAGGAGCATGAGACATCTTTCAAACAGCAAGACCCTTCGCCGCGTTATCATGCACGCAATGTGGCACTGGTGCTCGCCCGGAAGGCCGGAGCTAAGACATTGCTGGGCACGGCGACTCCGTCCCTGGAGTCGTATTATAATGCCCAGACGGGACGATACGGGTTGGTTACCCTCTCCGAGCGCTATGGTCAGGTTCGGCTGCCCCGCATCGAAGTTGTGGACTTGCGCGACCGTCGCCGTCGCAAGGAGATGAAAGGCCCTTTCTCCACAGACCTGATTCGAGCCATGCGCGAGGCGTTGGAACGGCGCGAGCAAGTCATCCTTTTCCAGAACCGTCGCGGCTATGCCCCTCAGATGGAGTGCCAGACGTGTGGTTGGAATCCTCGTTGTACGCAGTGCGACGTCACCCTCACCCTGCACAAGACTTCGGGGCGCATGACCTGCCACTACTGCGGTGCCACCTATCCCATACCCGAACGCTGTCCGCAGTGCGAGGGGCACGAACTTTACGGAGTGGGGTATGGTACGGAGCGCATTGAGGACGACATCCGTCAACTCTTCCCCCAGGCACGCATCAGCCGCATGGACCTCGATACCACTCGCAGCCGTTTGGCTTACGAACGTATCATCAGTGACTTCCAGCATGGACGTACCGACATTCTTGTTGGTACCCAAATGGTAACGAAAGGCCTGGATTTCGAGCGCGTCAGTGTCGTGGGCATTCTGAATGCCGACACCATGCTCAATCAACCCGACTTCCGTAGCTATGAACGGTCTTTCCAGATGCTCAGCCAGGTTGCTGGTCGGGCGGGTCGTCGCAATCGGCAGGGACTGGTTATTCTGCAGACAAAGTCCCCCGAACTCAGTGTCGTCCGACAGGTCGTCCGCAACGACTATCCCTCGCTTTATAAGGAGCAGACGGAGGAACGCCACGCTTTCCACTATCCGCCCTTCAGTCGGTTGGTCAGCATCATTATCAAGCATCGCGACCCGCACACGGTTGAGACTCTGGCACGTGATATGGCCACCCTTCTGCGTCGTATATTCGGTTCCCGTGTGCTGGGGCCGGACACTCCCGCTGTAGGGCGTGTACAATTGCTTTATATCCGTAAACTGATGTTGAAGGTCGAAGTCACGGCCTCCATGTCGGAGGCACGACAAAGACTGCGGCAGATTCAGGATTATCTCCTTTCCCTGCCGCAGTATCGCTCAGCACAGATTGTCTACGACGTAGACCCCGTGTAGGTATTTATTCCGTGGTAATGGCTGTTCCGGTGTAGGTGAAGTTGATGGCCTTCGAATAGTCGTCTTCTTCTGTGCCTTGGAAGTAGAGTGTCATGTTCAAGGTGATGCTACCCGAAGTAGCCTGTGCTTTCTCGATGTATAGATTGGCTGCGGTGTAGGTGATGCCGTTGTAGACAATGTTGCCATCGATGCTGCTATTCTCGCCGATGCTCATTGATGTGTATGACTGGTCGGCAGCGGTTGTCATGGTCAGGTTGTAGATGGAGATTTGGTTCACCGTCACGGCTCCGTCGGTGTAGGGGGACAGGGTCAGTGTGCCGGTGGTGCTGCTCTTCAACTGCACGGTCATGTTTGTGAGTTGCGTGTTTTTGTTTTCGTTTATGTAGCGCCACTCGCTGGTACTATACTTGCCGTTCAATGATTGGCTGGTGGCCGTGCCTGTGTAGGTGTAGGTCTGGCCTGTGTTGAAAAGGTTGCCGATGACAGTGTCGATGATTTGCTGTAGCGTTTCGCTGTTGCAACTGGTGGTAACTAAGCCCGTGCCCAGCATGGCCAGTACGAGCAATGCGCTTTTGAATAGCTTTTTCATAATTTTAAGTTTTTGTTTTTGTAAATTTATGATTATTGTTTTTACCTGTTTATTCTCAATTCTTCAACTCGGGATAACTGATGCGGGTATGGTAGATGGTCATGAGTTTCTGGCGGAGTACCTGCTTGGCTGTGGCAATGTCCTGGAAGGTTATCGGACAGTGGGCAAAGTAGCCTTCGCTGACCTGGCTGTCGATGATGCGGTCTACCAACGTTCCGATGCTCTCCTCGGTGTATTCGGGCAGACTGCGGCTGGCGGCCTCCACAGAGTCGGACATCATGAGTATGGCCTGTTCGATGGTAGATGGGTTGGGCCCGGGGTAGGTAAAGAAACTCTCGTCAATCTCCAGCAGGGGATTCTCGTTCTTGTACTTCACGTAGAAGTATTTGGCCTTGCTGGTGCCGTGGTGTGTGGCGATGAACTGACGGATGACGTCGGGCAACTGATATTTCTCGGCCAATTGGAGACCTTGTTTAACATGGTTGATGATGATTTGTGCACTCTTCACATACGAGAGGTTGTCGTGTGGGTTCTTGCCGTTCTGATTTTCGGTGAAGAACACGGGTGCCGAGAGCTTGCCGATGTCGTGATACAGTGCGCCGGTACGTACCAACTGGCTCTTAGCTCCCAGGTTGTTGGCCACCTCGGCAGCGAGGTTGGCTACTTGTAGTGAATGCTGGAAGGTGCCGGGAGCCTCCTCGGAGAGCCGACGCAGTATCTCGTTGTTTGTGTTGGAGAGTTCCACCAACGTCACGCTGGAGGTGAAGCGGAACAGTCGTTCGAAGGGTATAAGCAGCAGGTAACTAATGAGCAGGAACAAACCATTCATCGTGATATAGATATAGGTTCCGTAGTCGTATCTCTCGCTTTCGGTGCTCACCACGCTCATGCGTATGAGCTCGAAACAGAGATGACAGAGCAGGGATACCATGATGACAATAATGACCGCACGGAAGAGCTCGCTGCGTTCCGAAAGTTGGCGCAGACTATAGATGGCCACCAAACCAGCCACCAGTTGCAACACGATAAACTCGAATACGGCGGGTACGACAATGGCTGAAAGCAAAATGCTGATAACGTGGCAGATATAGGCCGTCCGGGAATCGAGAAATACGCGTAGGAAGATGGGAGTCAGACAGTAGGGGATGAGGTAAACGGAAAGAAAACTGTTGCGCACTATAGCATAGGTGGCCAGAGGGAAGACCAGGGTGAGGAGGCTGATGAGCAGACAGGTGCGACTGCGTTGGATGTAGTCGCTGCGGAATTGGTTGAAGAAGACCACCAGGCTGATAAGCAGAATGAGGACATAGAGGAACTGTCCGGCCAGCTGACTATACTTCTCACTGGCTGACTGTTTGCGTCCCTCCATGTAGGTCTGCATAGAGCGCAGGATGTTGTATGCCTTTTCATCCACGATATCGCCCTGGTCGATGATGCGTTGTCCAGCCATAACCTCGCCTGAATAGCGTACCAGTTGCTTCTCGATGTTCTCAAGTTGCGAATCCGAGCGTTCCTTGTCAAAAATGAGGTTGGACACGATGAAACGGTCAAGTTTGCAATGCTGCAAAATGCTTCGTTGGAAGTGCAGCGAGTCTTGTTCGTCTACCAAAAACTTGTAGGCTGTCTGTGGCGTGAACACATCGGCCAAGGCCATCGTGTTGCCCATGTTCTGAAGCGAAACGATGATGCCCGTAACCTGTTCGTTACGCATACGTCGGTAGTCGTCAGAAGATAGAATGCCCGTTTGATAGATATGTAACAACTTGCTGATGATATGAGCCCGATAGGAGGCGGGGGTACTGGCACGTAGTTCCCGGTCGAATGCGTTTCGGAATGCCGTTAGCTGCTGCGTTTCCACCTCTGCGTTTATCTTGTAAATGGGACGGTAAAGCTGTCTCAGACTATCCTGCTCGGCTTGCAATTGTTCCTCTGCCTTCAGGATGGGGAAATTTTCCTTGGCGATGACGGTGCCGTAGTTCCAGGGACTTCCTTTTTTAAAGTCCAGATTCATCTGGCGACCACGAGGCATAAAGAAAACCAGTACTGTAGTTGCGACAATGATGGCCAATGTGCGGTAGATATATCCGCGAGTCGTAATTTGATTGTAATGGTTAAACCGGCTCATTTTCTTATGGGTTCACTATGCATAATGCATGATATTGCATGCAAAGTTACAAAAACATATCCTATTCTTGACCCACAATTCACTTTTTTTTTGTATTTTTGTGCTCACTATTATGAATATTATATTATGAACAGTGAATTAAGGAAAGTTAGGGTGAGATTCGCCCCGAGCCCCACAGGGCCTCTGCATATCGGTGGTGTGCGCACTGCCTTGTATAATTATCTTTTTGCCCGTCAGCACGGTGGGCAGATGATTTTCCGTATCGAAGATACCGACTCTACACGCTTTGTACCTGGAGCCGAGGAATATATCATCGAGGCTTTCAAATGGTTAGGTATTCAGTTTGACGAAGGTGTCAGTTATGGTGGCGACTATGGCCCATACCGCCAAAGCGAGCGTCGCGATATCTACAAGCAATATGTTCAGCAACTTCTGGACAACGACAAGGCCTACATTGCCTTCGATACGCCAGAGGAACTGGAACAGAAGCGTAGTGAGATAGAGAACTTCCAGTATGATGCCCGTACGCGCGGCATGATGCGCAATTCGCTGACCTTGCCCAAGGAGGAGGTCGACAGACTGATTCGGGAAGGCCACCAGTATGTCGTGCGTTTCAAGATTGAGCCGGGCGAGGATGTACATGTTGATGACCTCATCCGTGGCGATGTGGTGATAAACAGCAGTATTCTTGACGATAAGGTGCTCTTCAAGAGTGCCGACCAACTGCCTACCTACCATTTGGCCAATATCGTCGACGACCATCTGATGGAGGTCAGCCATGTGATTCGTGGCGAGGAGTGGTTGCCCAGCGCTCCGCTTCACGTGTTGCTCTATCGCGCTTTCGGCTGGCAGGACACCATGCCCCGCTTTGCCCATCTGCCTCTTCTGCTGAAACCTGTTGGCAACGGGAAACTGAGCAAGCGCGACGGAGACCGCCTGGGGTTCCCCGTCTTTCCGTTGGAGTGGCACGACCCCAAGTCGGGCGAGGTGAGTAGCGGTTATCGCGAAAAGGGCTACTTGCCCCAGGCTGTGGTGAATTTCCTGGCCCTGCTGGGTTGGAATCCGGGCAACGACCAGGAGGTGATGGCAATGGACGAGATGATTCGTCTCTTCGACCTTTCGAAGTGTTCGAAGAACGGTGCCAAGTTCGACTATGTGAAGGCCGCGTGGTTCAACCATCAGTACCTCTTGCAGCAACCCGACGAAGCCTGGGTACCCGAGTTCGACAAGTTGCTGAGGGAACAGGGCATTACCTGCACGGCCGAGAAGGAAGCCGAAGTGGTGAGGATGATGAAGCTGAAGGTCATCGAATACACCGATGGCGAGGGCAATAAGAAAAAGCGCAACGTAAGTTTTGTTAGCGACTTATGGCCCCTAACGCGCTTCTTCTTCGTGGCTCCAACGACGTTTGACTGTGAGGACAAGTTTATCCGCAAAAATTGGAAGGAAAACTCAAAGGATGAGATGCAGCAGTTCATGGAAGTTCTGAAGACGGTTGAAGACTTCTCAGTAGAGGGACAGAAAGCTATCGTTGACCCCTGGACCGAACAGACGGGTATCCGTCCCTGGAATGCATGGCGCATCTGTCTGGTGGGTGCCGGACAGGGCCCCGATATGTATGAGCTGGCCGCCTTCCTCGGTAAGGAGGAAACTCTGCGCCGTATGCAGTTTGCCATCGAAACGCTGGGCTGACGATGTACTCGATAGTCATATACATCTCTCAGTTGCTGGTCATATTGGTCAGCCCTTTCCATAAGAAGGCTCGTACCTTGTTGAATGGGCAGCGCGATACATTCCGTATTCTGAAGCAGAAAGTCGACAAACAAGCCCGTTACGTATGGTTCCATGCAGCCTCGCTTGGCGAGTTCGAGCAGGGGCGTCCACTGATGGAACGTATGCGTCGCTTGCATCCCGAATACAAGATTTTGCTTACCTTCTTTTCGCCTTCAGGCTACGAGGTGCGGAAGAATTACGAGGGGGCCGACATCGTCTGCTACTTGCCCTTCGACACGCCCAGCAATGTGTTCCGATTCTTCCACCACGTGCGGCCCGAAATGGCCTTTTTCATCAAGTACGAGTTCTGGGCCAACTACATGTGGGCCTGCCAGCACTACCACATCCCCCTGTATAGCGTTAGCAGCATCTTCCGCCCGAACAAGGTGTTTTTCCGTTGGTACGGACGCACCTATGCCCGGGTGCTGCGCTACGTGACCTACTTCTTTGTGCAGGACGAACAGAGCCGTGAACTTTTGGCCAGTCGGGGTATTACGGAGAACGTTGCCATTGTAGGTGATACTCGTTTCGACCGGGTTATCGACATTGCCCGTCAGGCAAAGGAGCTTCCGCTTGTAGAACAATTCTGCAAAGGAACCCCCTTCGTCTTTGTGGCTGGCAGCAGTTGGTCTCCCGACGAGGATATTATCATCCCGTATTTCAATAGTCATCCGGGCATGAAGTTAATTCTGGCGCCGCACGTCATTGATGAACCCCATTTGCAACAGATAGAACAAAAACTACACCGTCCGGCGTTGCGCTACACCGAGGCTACGGAGAATGCCATTGCTCAAGCCGACTGCCTCATTATCAACTGTTACGGACTGCTTTCTAGCATCTATCGCTACGGTCATGTGGCGTACGTGGGCGGTGGCTTTGGTGTGGGTATACACAACGTGCCCGAAGCAGCTGTCTATGGCATACCTGTGCTTTTCGGCCCTAATAACAAGGGTTTCCGTGAGGCGCAGGATTTGTTGCGTTTGGGCGGATGTTTCGAAATTACAGGTCAGACGTTGTTTAATGCTATCGTTGACCGCATGATGAACGAAAGTTCATTGCGCGAAGAACGTGGTGCGCTTTGCCGTGAGTATATTGTCAGCAATGCGGGAGCCTCGGACACCATATTCCGTTTAATCTCAGGAAATCCTCGTGAATCCTAGACATACCTAGGCTAAAAAAATACCGTGATGAAAAGATACGTTCTCCTCTTTCTCATTTTCTTATTCACGCCTTCTCTCATTTTCTCCAGGTCTCGCACCATCCGCCGTGTGGAGCCCGTATGTGTAGAGGCGACAGAGGGGACAGTGGCCGTTCTGCCTTGGCAGGTGTGGGTGACCTACGGCAATGGACGAGGGGAGTGGCGACAGACGCGATGGACTAATTCGCTGCGCACCGCAGAGGAGGCACAGACTCGCGTGCCTGCAGGTTCATCTTATGAGATAGATGGGTATATCATAGGTGACAATACTACCGACGAAGGTTTCCCAATTAAGGCTCAAGTGAGTGTAGTGGCCAGACATGCAGCTGTACCAAGTGCACAGCCCGTAGCTCATCCGTTACCCTTGGGCGATGTGCAGTTGATTGGGCAGAATCGCCTGACCAACAACCGCGACCTGCTCATTCGTCAGATTCTGTCGTGGGATGTGGCTCAGCAACTCTATAACTATCGCGACACCTACGGTCTGTCGACCGAGGGTTATCCCGTGGCCGACGGCTGGGATTCCCCTACGACGAAACTGAAGGGACACGGGTCGGGACATTACATGTCGGCCTTGGCCTTTGCCTTCGCTTCGGCACAGGACGAGGCCACCCGCACGGAACTGCGCAGCCGCATCCGCCGTATGGTGGACGAGCTGCGCGCTTGTCAGGAACGGACCTTTGTGTGGAACGACTCGCTGGGCCGCTATTGGGAGGCTCGCGACCTTGCGCCGGAGGCTGAACTGCGTGGGCTGAAAGGCTCGTGGGCAGCCTTCGCTGAATATAAGAAAGACTATCGTCTCTACGGATATGGCTACCTGAATGCCATCCCGGCCCAGCATCCCGTGCTGATAGAGATGTATCGCGCGTATAACAATGAGGAATGGGTGTGGGCGCCCTACTACAGCATCCACAAGCAACTGGCAGGACTCATCGATATTGCCAATAACATCGACGAACGCGAGATTGCCCAGAAGGCCCTGCTCATTGCCAAGGACATGGGGCTGTGGGTGTGGAACCGTCTGCACTACCGTACCTTCGTCGATACCGAAGGCACACGGGAGGAGCGTCGCAGCCGTCCCGGCAACCGCTACGAGATGTGGAACATGTACATCGCCGGCGAGGTGGGAGGCATGGCGGAGAGCCTGAGCCGCCTGTCCGAGATGGTAAGCAATGCCGACGAGCGGGCCCGGCTGCTGGAGGCGGCTTCCTATTTCGATGCTCCAGCCTTCTTCGAGCCCTTGAGTCGTAACATCGACGACATCCGCACGCGACATGCCAACCAGCACATTCCCATGATAACGGGAGCCCTGCGTTCGTATCGGGGCAACGGCAATCCCTATTACTACCGCCTGGCGCTGAACTTCTGGAACCTGGTGCAGGGCCGCTACATGTATGCTATGGGGGGCGTGGGCAACGGCGAGATGTTCCGTCAGCCCTACACGCAGATGCTGAGCATGAACACCAACGTCATGAGCGACTACCATCGAAACATCCATCCCAACCCAGACATCAACGAGACGTGCTGCGCCTATAACCTGGCCAAGCTGACCAAGGACTTGAACTGCTACACGCCCGACGATGCCCGGCTGATGGACTACTACGAACGTGTCCTGTACAACCAGATTGTGGGTTCGGTGCACCCCACCCACTACGGCGTCTGCTACCAGTATGCCGTGGGGCTGAATGCCACGAAACCCTTCGGCAACGAGACACCGCAGTCCACTTGCTGCGGCGGCACGGGAGCCGAGAACCATGTGAAGTATCAGGAGGCGGCCTATTTCGTCAACGACTCCAGCCTGTGGATTGCCCTCTATCTGCCTACCATAGCCCATTGGAAGGAGAAAGGCGTCACATTGCGCCAGGAGTGTGAATGGCCTGCCGAGAAGACATGCATCACGATTGAAGGCAACGCCGAATTCGTCCTGAAACTGCGTGTGCCCTACTGGGCCACCGAAGGCTTCAAGGTGCGCCTGAACGGCAAGACCCTTTCACCCTCAATGTTCAATGTCCGAAACTTCCAGCCATCATCCTACATCTCTCTTCCTCGCCGCCAATGGCAGAAGGGCGATGTCGTGGAGGTGGTGATGCCCTTCGCGAAGCACATCTGCTATGGGCCCGACAAGATGGACCTGGCCGCTACGGCACAGGGGCAAACCCATTTTGCCCCCCAATGGATGGGCGCGCTGATGTTGGGCCCGCTGGTGATGGCTACGCCCGATGTGAAGACATGGGAAGAAGCAGACTTGCGCCTCTCTGCCGACCTTCGTGAAATTGAGCGAATACCGTCAAAAGACAATGGCGCTGCCGACAACCTTCAATCTTCAATCTTTAATCTTCGGTTGGAGAATCTAACTTTCCAGCCAGACTATTGGCAGACGGGACATGCAACCCACTATCTCCGTTTGAATCAGGGTGAGGTGAAGCAGAAGTCGAAGACTGGTCAGGGAGAATGGAACACACTCATTCAGCAGGCCCGGGAACGCGAGGCCGACTCAAAGGCGTGGGCTCCGTATGGCTACAAACGGATGCTGAAGGCAATGCAGGATAAGGACGTTTCTGCCCTGAAGACGGCGCTGACCACGATGCGCCCCAGTAACCTGGCCGAGCCCGAGGACCTGAACGAACTGCTCACCCTGCTGACACAGGCCAAGCAGGTACGCGACAAATCGACAGCCCTGCGCGAGGCCATCGAGTATGCCGACATGGTGGTGCAGTACGTCAACGACGGTTCCGGCACGCACGACTTGATACAGAAGGCTACGCAGCAGTTGCGCAGCGCCTTCCCGCATCCTTAAAAGCTTTCGTGTTTATTTGTTGCTGAATCGTTCGCCCACAAAGCCTTTCCCAACCTCGCCACTCATTAGGTCGAAGTGTAGGAACAGGGGCGGGGTGGGCGAGAGGTCGTAATAGTCCATCTCGGCTATGGGCAGGCAGAAGTACACCATCTTGTCATACCCATGGGAAGTACGTGCTCGATGATTTCATTCATTTTACCAACACTCACGGCGGCGTAGTTCTTGCCGCTCTTAATCATTTCAATCTGTTTCATAATCTTGTTGTTTATAATTGTTATTTCGAATGACGCTGCAAAGGTACGGCAAGTTTTCCGTCCCTGCAAGAGGGCACCGTTTGGTGTCATAGTTACCAAATGGTAGGAATTGCGTATGTTTGGGCATTGGATATTTTTGACGGATTCTGATTGTCTGTTGTGTAACGATAATCAGTCGCAGCGCTATATCTACCTCATATATTTTACATCAGTATAACTATTTGAGACGACAGATGAAAAGAAATTGCTTTTTATTTCGTACCTTTGCACCAAACATATAACACAACGCTATGAAGAAGACAATGTTTGTGGCCCTCGTGCTGGGCCTTGCGCTCACCGTGAAAGGACAAAGTGAGCTGTATCCCGAACACTTCAACCTCAGCCAGGTAACCCTGACGGACGGTCCCATGAAGACAGCGATGGACCTGAACCTCAACCATCTGATGCAGTACGATGTGGACCGCCTGCTGACACCCTTCGTCCGTCAGTCGGGACTGGGGGCAACCACTGATACCAAGAGCCCCTACTACAAGTGGGAAACGAAGCACCCCAACTTTAAGAACTGGGGCGGCGATGCCGGTTTCGACCTCAGTGGTCATGTGGGCGGTCACTATCTGTCGGCCTTGGCCCTGGGCTATGCTGCCTGTCACGATGCCGACATGCAGGCGAAGCTGAAAAGCCGGCTCGACTACATGCTCGGTGTAATGTGGGACTGCCAGTCGAACTACGACAAGGATACCGATGGCCTGTACGGCTTCATCGGCGGACAGCCCATCAACGACTCTTGGCGCGCCCTCTATCGCGGCGACCTGTCGAAGATACAGTCGAACTGGGGCTGGGTTCCCTTCTATTGCCAACACAAGATACTGGCCGGACTGCGCGATGCCTACCTCTACGGAGGCAGCGAACGGGCACGCGAGATGTTCCGCAAGTTGGCCGACTGGAGCGTGAACCTCGTAGCCAAGGTGTCGGATAATGATTTCGAGGGATTCCTGAACTGTGAGCACGGCGGCATGAACGAGAGCATGCTGGATGCCTATCAGCTGTTTGGTGACCAAAAATACCTGAAGGCTGCCAAGAAATATACCCACAAGAGCATGCTGAATGGTATGCAGACGTTGTCGAAGACTTTCCTCGACGGCAAACATGCCAACACACAGGTGCCAAAGTTCATCGGTATGGAACGTATCTTCGAACAGGATGCCACGTCTGTTTCGTATCGCAAGGCTGCTGAGAACTTCTGGCAGGATGTGGCCACGAACCGTACGGTGTGCATCGGTGGTAACTCCGTGGGCGAGCACTTCCTGGCTGCTGCCAATGCCAACCGCTACATCGACCATCTGGACGGCCCCGAATCGTGCAACACGAACAATATGCTGAAGTTCTCCGAGATGTTGTTCGACCGCACCCACAATGCCCGCTATGCCGACTTCTACGAGAATGCGATGTGGAACCATATCCTCTCGACGCAAGATCCTACGACGGGCGGCTATGTCTATTTCACCACGCTGCGCCCCCAGGGCTACCGCATCTATTCCCAGCCCAACATGGGCATGTGGTGCTGCGTGGGTACAGGAATGGAGAATCATTCTAAGTATGGACATTTCATCTATACCCACGAGGGTAAGGAGACGCTCTACGTCAACCTGTTCACTGCTTCGCGTCTGGAAAGTGACGATTTCGTCGTAACTCAGGAAACGAACTTCCCCAACACTGGCTCCACCGAACTCACTATCGGCAAGGCTGGTCGCTACACCATTGCCATCCGTCATCCGGAGTGGGCTGGCCAGGGCTACGAATGGTCGGTGAACGGAGAAAAGGTCGGTCACGAAATAGAGCATGGCAAGGCCTATTATGTTAAGGAAACACGCGACTGGAAGGTGGGCGACAAGATTGTTGTCAACCTCGATATGCAGTTGCGTTATGAGGTATGTCCCAACTACACGGACTACATTGCTTTCAAGTATGGTCCCATCCTGCTGGGTGCTGCCACTACGGCTGCCAGCGAAAGCGAAGCAGAGTCTACGGGTCTGGTCTACGAAGCCCTGCAGAACGAGTACGCCAAGGACGGACGTATGGACCATGCCCCTGGTTCAATGGCTACGATGAAGAACCTGCTTTCGGCTCCGTTGCTCATCGGCGACCGTGCCGACGTGCTGAAACGCGTTGAGCGTCTGCGCAGTGCCGACCTCAGCTTCACTATCGATGCCTCGCGTCCGGGTGTGGAGACCTATAAGTGGACTTCGCTGAAGCTGATTCCCTTCTATCAGATTCATCACCAGCGCTACATGTGTTACTGGTATCAGCAGACACCCGAAGCCTTTGCCCAAAGCGATATGGCCAAGAAGGAAGCCGAAAACGAAGCCCTGCAGGGTCGTACGCTGGACTTCGTGGTTCCTGGTGAACAGCAGAGCGAGGCCGGACACGAATATAACTACTCCAGCAATTCCGGCAAAGGTAACTATAATGGCGAGAGCTATCGCGATGCTCAGGCAGGAGGCTATGTACAGTATGCATTGTACAACCAAGAAGGTGTGATCGACGGGTTGGCCATTATGTGTCGCTTCACTACGGCCGATAAGGGACGTAAGGCCACACTGTTGGTGGACGGAAAGGTAATTGCCACCATCACTATCCCCTCCAGCGTAAAGGGTTCGGAGAATGGCTTCTATAACATAGAATATCCCATTCCTGCCTCGCTGGCTACGAAGTCAAATGGCAAGGCCAAGGATAAGTTCGTGGTACGCCTGTCGGCTACTGGCGGAACGCCGAATCCCGGTCTCTACGGTCTGCGCCTGATGAAGGAATACAGTGCTGAGGACCACGCCTATAGGTTCCGTGCCACCGACTGGATTACTGGTGATGCCAACCGCATTCCGGCCAGTGCCATCACGTACGACACGGAGAACAATGTGATTAAGGCCAAAAGTCGGGGCAACAACAACATTGCCTTGATGATGAAGTACGAGAATCAGGACTATGACATCGATCCATCACAAATCTATTTGGTTGTGCGTGGCAAGGGATTAAGTCTGAGCGACACCCATTCCTACCTGTGGTGGTTGAATGGTTCGAACCACGGAACACAGGTGAAACCCACTAAGAGTAAGAATATTACGGTAAACGACGAATCCCAGGCTATGATTGCCTGGGATTTGACAAAGAGCGGACTCTACGAGAATTTCTCGGGCGACCGTCCCAGCGTGTGTGTGGGACAGACCATTTTCGGTCTGACAGCGTCTGCCAGCGACGGTTCGTGTGAAATCTACGATATCAACTACGTGGCCGACCTGACGGAGTACGAGAATGTGGCTACCAACGTCGCTCGCATCGGTAGCGATAACCCTTCAGAAAACTCCTCAGCATATTATACGCTAAAGGGCACCCAGGGCTACACGCCTGGCAAGAATGTCTATATCCATCGTGGCCGCAAGGTGGTCCGTTAGGCCTTAACAGCACCGGATATCCGTAGACCGTCCCGATGTTTCCCGACATCAGCCCCCTTTTGCTTCAAGTACATCCTGTCATGATCTGGCTTCCCGATAGTTCAATATGAATAGAAGAATAGAAGAAAGGTTATTGTTTGGAGCAGCAGCGTTGCTTCTTACTTTCCTTGCTGGCTGTCATACCGGGGATGTATCAGAAGCCCAGAGATTCGAGGCGAGTGTCAGAAAGGAACTGCCTTTCCGCGTCGATTCCCTGGAATGACATCAAGGTTCTCTGGCGTAACTTCCAGCTGACCCACCTTCCCTGTAACTAATCACACTCTACCCTTGTCGTCACAACTCCGATAATCCCCAATCGATGTGCTAATCACCGGTTGGGGATTATTCATTGTTACGGTAATCTTCGCTGCGAGTAATCACCTGGGTGTTGGCGGGGTCGCTGTCGGCCTCGCGGAACCAGTCGCTGTACTCGATGTAGTGGCGGGCATAGGTCTTGTTCAGGGCTTGTGCCTGTTCGGGGTCGACCTTTTTAATGAACTTGGCAGGCACGCCGCCCCAGAGTTCGCCGTCGCCAATCTGCGTGTTGGAGAGTACCAAGGCACCGGCAGCCACGATGGCTCCCTTGCCCACAACGGCATGGTCCAGTACGGTGGCTCCCATACCGATGAGTGCACCATCCTTGACCTCACAGCCGTGCAGGGTGACGGAGTGACCGATGGTGACATCGTCGCCCAGGATGCAGGGGGCTTTGCCGTTGAGGGTGTGGATGCACGAATTGTCCTGAATATTGGTGCGGTTGCCAACCTTAATATAATGTACATCGCCACGGACAACGGCGTTGAACCATACGGTGCAGTCGTCGCCCATTTCCACGTTGCCTACGATGACCGCTCCTTCTGAGAAATAGCAGTGCCGTCCGAAGCGGGGGGCGGGCATGCCTTTGAGTTTCTTTATGATTGCCATGATTTTTATGGGACTTGTATGACTTATGGGTTAAGCGGTTGTGTAGTTTCGCGTAGCCACTCGCGGTCTTCCTCGTCGAGCAGGGGCGCGAGTTCGTTGTAGACGTGGCGGTGGTATTGGTTGAGCCACTGGATTTCGTCGTCGAGCATCATGTCCATGCGGATAGGTGTGGTGTCAATGGGGCAGAGGGTGAGGGGCTCGAACTGCAGGAACTCTCCGAACTCACCGTCGCAATAGTGGGTAATGAGTTGGGTGTTCTCCGTTCGGCAGCCGTGCTTGCCTGCCTTGTAGATGCCCGGCTCGTTGGTCACCGTCATGCCGGCCACCAGTGGGGCGGGCATGTAGTTCATGCGTATCTGATGAGGCCCTTCGTGGACGTTGAGATACGAACCCACACCGTGTCCCGTGCCGTGCAGAAAGTTCAGTCCGTGTTGCCACATGGCGTAGCGGGCCAATACATCGAGTTGCGTGCCGCTGCTGCCGCTGGGGAACTTGGCCATAGCCAACCGGATGTGGCCCTTCAGCACCAGTGTGTAGTCGGTACGCTCCTCCTCGGTGAGGGGTCCAAGGGCGATGGTACGGGTGATGTCCGTCGTGCCGTCTTGGTACTGTGCACCGCTGTCGAGCAGGAGCAGTCCATGAGGTTCCAGCGGGATGTCTGTGTCTGGTGTGGCTTCGTAATGCACTATGGCACCGTGGGCTCCGTATCCGGCAATGGTGTCGAACGAAATGTCGCGATAGAGCGGTTGCTCGGCACGCAGGGCGGTCAGTTTCTGGTCGATGCTGATTTCCGTCTGTCCACCTGCCTCTACGGCGGGTTTGAGCCACCGCAGGAACCGGACCAGCGCCACACCGTCCTTGCGCATGGCGCTGCGGTAGCCACGAATCTCTGCCTCGTTTTTGATTGTCTTCATACGGGCAATGGGACATTCGCCCACGACGATGGGCGACACCACTGGCGTCTGGTTGGCGATGGCGATATTGACCGTGTTGGCATAGAAGTCGTCGGGGAATGTTGGACGGTGGTCTATAGTTTCAATGAGGCTCAACATCTCAAATATGGCATTGTTCATCGTGTCGGGGTCGACGAGAAAACGGAGACCTCGCAGTTCGCGGCTCTGCCGTAGTGTTTGGACTATAGCACCGTAAGGTGCCGTGCGAACTTGCAGGTCAGCCAGATAACTGGCAACCTCGGGTGTTATCTTGTCTGGGTTGGTGAACAGGACGGCCTCGTCGGGCAGTAGCAGCAGGTAGGCCACGAAGACCGGCGTGCAGTGTACGTCGCTGCCACGGAGGTTGAGCGCCCAGGCTATTTCGTCCAGTTGGGTGATGATGGTGGCATTGGCTCTTTGGGTACGCACCGCCTCGCGTATGCGCTGCAGTTTGCTTTGTGCCGTCTCGCCAGCGTACTCCAGCGGCTGAATCTCGATGGGCCGGTCGGGTAGGGCGGGGCGGTCGGTCCACAGCGTCGAGGTTGGCTCCAGGTCGGTGCGGAGCATCATGTCCGCCGCGGCAGCTGCGTTCTGCAGACTCTCAGCATAGCTCTCCGCTACACACCATCCGTCGATGCCCACCATCAGCGTTTCTCCCTCGCTTCGTTCTTGGCCAATCCACTCCATCAAATCCTCGGCCGTTGCCACGTTCCTGCGGCAGCGGACTACTTCGAAGGGTGTGCCCGCCAGTTGCTCTTCGGCAGCCAGCCAGTAGCGGCTGTCGGTCCATAGGGCGGCGCGGGTGAGGGTGACTACTGCCGTTCCGGCCGAACCGTTGAAGCCCGATATCCATTCGCGGGCCTTCCAGTAGTCGGGTACGTATTCGCCGTTATGCGGGTCGGTGCTGGGGAATATGAATGCGCTGAGCTTGTGCTCGCGAAGCCATTGGCGCAGGGGGGTAAGGTCTTTCATGGGCTTAATGGAATTTATCGGTTTCCCTAAGAATTCCTTAGGTTTCCTAATATTTTTACTATCTTTTCCAACCATTCCTGGTCCGTTTTGTCAAACGCGCCCAGTTCTGCGCTGTCGATGTCGAGGACGGCGATGACGCGTCCTTGGGTGTCATGTACGGGGACGACAATCTCGCTTCTGGAGGCCGATGAGCAGGCGATGTGGCCGGGGAACTTATCCACGTCGGGGACAACCTGTGTCTCGTCCCTGTCCCATGCTGTTCCACACACGCCGCGTCCCCGTCGAATGCGGGTGCAGGCCAACGGCCCCTGGAAAGGTCCCAGCACCAGTTCGTCGCCGATGACGCGATAGAATCCCGTCCACCACCAGCGGAAGGTCTCGTGGAGCATGGCGACCATGTTGGCCATACGGGCAATGGGGTCGGGTTCGTCCTCGAGTACGCTTTCGATTTGTGGCAACAGTGCGGCATACTTTTCTGCCCGGGTGCCCTCGATGATTGCTAAGTGTTCTGCCATATAGGGTTGTCAATTTTCCACAAAGGTAGTAAATAATGCACAATTTACAATGCACTATGCACAATTATTTCGTATTTCGTAATTCGTATTTCATATTTATTTCGTATCTTTGTGCGTACATTACTTAAAAAACACATTAAACCATTAAATCATTAAATCATTCAATCATGAAATTTCTGACTGACGAAAAGCTTGTGATTGTTGGTGCCGGCGGCATGATTGGCTCCAACATGGTACAGAGTGTGCTGATGCTGGGTCTGACTCCCAACATTTGCCTTTATGACATCTATGAACCCGGTGTTCATGGTGTATACGACGAGATGTGTCATTGCGCCTTCCCTGGTGCAAACCTCTCTTATACGGTGGATGCCGCTGAGGCTTTCACGGGTGCCAAGTATATCATCTCCTCTGGTGGCGCTCCCCGTAAGGAGGGCATGACCCGCGAGGACCTGCTGAAGGGCAACTGCCAGATTGCAGCCGACTTCGGTGAGAATATCAAGAAATACTGCCCCGACGTGAAGCACGTAGTGGTTATCTTCAACCCCGCCGACGTTACGGCACTGACCGCTCTGATCCACTCTGGTCTGAAGCCCAACCAGCTGACCTCTCTGGCCGCTCTCGACAGCACCCGTCTGCAGCAGCAGCTGGCACAGGAGTTCGGTGTTCAGCAGGACAAGGTGACCAAGGCATACACCTATGGTGGCCACGGCGAGCAGATGGCCGTATTCGCCAGCAAGGCACTCATCGACGGCAAGCCTCTCGCTGAACTGCCCCTGTCGGCAGAGCGTTGGGCCGAGATTAAGCACATGACCACACAGGGTGGCAGCAACATCATCAAGCTGCGTGGCCGCTCTTCGTTCCAGAGCCCCGCTTATCAGGCTGTCAAGATGATCGAGGGCGCCATGGGTGGCGAACCCTTCACCTGGCCTGCTGGTTGCTATGTCAACGCCTTCGGCTTCAAGAACGTGATGATGGCTATGCCCAGCGTTATCGACAAGGACGGTGTTCACTTCACTGCTCCCGAGGGAACTGCCGAGGAAATGGCTGCCCTCCAGGCCAGCTACGAGCACCTGCAGAAGATGCGCGACGAAATCATCGGCCTGGGCATCATTCCTGCCGTTGAGGACTGGGGCAAGGACAATCCCAACCTGTAACCTTTACTAACTAAATTCAATACTCATGGAGCCGCAGTGGGGAATGCCCCGCTGCGGCCCTTTTTTTTGTCCCTACGACGTCGAGCCTCCGACGATACGTCGACCAAGCTCCGACGACGCGTCGTCGAGCCTCCGTCCATACGTCGTCGGAGCCTCGGTCCATCAACGCATGTGCGTATACGCGTGATACCATATATTAATATTGACGTTTTAGAAAATTTCCATACAGATTTGGATAATTGCCCACTAATTCGTAACTTTGTAGCGTGCATTCCGAAAAGGGTGCACGCAAACATATTTTATTTGCTCAGTCGCCAGTCGAATCACCACCTCGAAAAGGCTTAACGGGCAAAAATACAAGCACCGTTGGAGTATGCACTTCTAAGTGCAGACTTCTCATAGGTGTTTGGGGCTTGTGGTGAGCCTGACTGGCGTATGGCGAATGTCTGCACTTTTCTTTTGCCCGAAAGTCTGCGCTCCCGTTTGCCTGCGACCAGCAAATCAGCACACCGGATGCAAACAAAAATGAGCAAAGATATGAAACAGAAACTACTCCTTCTCCTGCTCCCCTTGCTGCTGGGAGTCTCTGTTGCTAATGCGCAGCAAAAGCCGAAGTTCTCCATCGTAAGTCTGGAACAGGACAAGTTCGACGGCACGGCCAAAAACAAACAGTACGAAAAAGTTGATGGCAACGGCGCGCGCTATGCCATCATCAAGGTCACGTCTGCAACTCCCGATGACGACCTGCGTGCCTATCGTTTCAATTTCGGCAACCTGAACAGCCTCGTAGAGGAGCACGACGGCGAGCTGTGGGTCTATGTGCAACGCAACGCCAAGATGGTCACCATCACCCGTGAGGGATATAGCCCGATTAATAAATATGACCTAAACCTGACGATAGAAGCCGGCGAAACCTACAACATGCGACTGTCCTCCGCAGGGAAAGTGGTGAATTACCAAATGGTGATGTTCAGCCTCAAACCTACGACGGCCAATGCCATCATCATGGTGAAAGGCAATCAGCAGGGAGCGAAGGAGGAATTGTTCGGCACCACGGACGATTCGGGCATGACGGCCAAAAGCCTGGAATACGGCACCTATACTTACCGAGTGATAGCCGACAACTACCATCTCACGGAAGGTCGCCTCATTCTGGATGACAAGACAAAGACCCACATCGAGGATGTTCTGCTAAAATCCAATCATGCCGAAATCATCCTTAGCGTGGATGCTGATGCCGACATCTATATCAATAAGGAAAAGAGAGGTACGAGAGAATGGAAGGGTATATTGAAGGCTGGAACCTACGAAATCACATGTAGGCAGGAGGGCCACCAACCCAGCACACGCTTCATCACAGTAGAGGAAAACACGAACCAGACTGTTGCCCTCACCCCACCGACACCCATCACAGGCGAACTCTCCATAACTTCCCGTCCCCTGGGAGCCGCTATCTCTATAGATGGACAAGAATATGGTCAGACGCCACGCATCATCAACGACCTGCTCATCGGACAGCACACTGTCACCCTCACCAAAGACAACTACAATGCCGAGACGCAATCCTTCGAGGTGAAGGAAGGGGAAATGACGGAAATCAAAGCGGTGCTGACCCAAATGGGGGATGTCGCCACCCAACCTCAGAAAGCGGAAAACACCAATATGAAAATAGAGGTCAGTACACCTCCCTTGACAAAGACTAATAAAAACTACAACCGCATAATCTTTGGTTATGCCTCTACCCTCGAAAAATTTGATTTTGATCAACTCAATAGCGACCCGAATATACTGCACGGTTTCGACGTGGGTTGGACGGTAGGCTTCAATGTCACCAAGAGAATGCGACTGCCTCTCTACTTGGAGACGGGCCTTCACATGGCTTTCTGTGGTTTTGGCAATGTTAATTATTTGAGGCTCCATTTTACGGTGCCGATAAGTGTTACCTACCGCTATACCATCGGCCACAGCAAAGTGTGCGTGGCTCCCTATCTAGGCATCCACTTCAAGGTAAATGCCTTGACGCAGACGATCTCTTATTACGATGGTATAAGGGACGACGGCCACATCAAGCATTTCCAGATGGGTATGCAGGTGGGTGTGAACTTCGACATCAAACATTTTAATGTCGGTTTTGGTTGGGACAATGACTTCTCTTCCCTCTATGATAACGGTAATTACGCTAGATACGACATCAAAACAATTAAGACCTCTGGTGTCCGTATAAACATCGGTGTAGTATGGTGATTCTCCCCTTCTTGGGCATAATGGGAACAACTCCAACGCTTCCCTGCATGGCTGGCTGAAAGAGTGTCGCATGGACATAGGGGTATTCTGTCGGGTCGTTGCAGCCAACGCTGCGACAACGGAATTCCCTGCGTTGTCCTACACCTCAAACCCCAACTCGCGGGCGTATTGTTTGATGACGTTAAGTTTTACAGACGATGCGTCCGCTTTGTCGTAAATCGTGAGAAGGGCAATGCGACCTTCGTTCTCTGCAACGATGGCGTTGGCTGTGATGACGCGGGCACTGCCTGACTTGCCGCGCCCTTTCGATGATATGGCCATCCGTATCTTGCGAATACCCGGAGACAGTTCCACGCCTTGGAAGGGGTCTTCTTTGCAGACTTTCCAGAAAGTCGGCACAGTCGTCAGCCATACTGCGATAGCGCTTGGCCAGTCGCTTGATGGAGACGTCAAAATCGGGATGCCTAAAGATTGCGTAACTCATCGAGCAATTCTTCTGCAGGTCTAAACTTACCAGTATCGTTCCCGTCCAGATAGTCTTTCCAGTCTTTCATGGCAAGGCAGACTTCGGCAGTAACATTTCGCTTAGGTTCCTCCTTCTCCTCTGCGATGGGAATCAAACGGAAACGGCCCATGCGCGATGTCAATGATTGTCCCGGAATTTTCTTGCACTAACGATTGTCATAGGTCTGAAATGTTGAATTACGAGGCAAAGATAGCGAAAATAATTGAATAATTTTGTTTTTCTATTGATTTTCTCTAACTTTGCATCAAAGAAAACACTGCCTCTATGCCTGATATATACAGATACTTTGGATTCATATTCTTTTTCCATTCCAATGAACACGACCCCATACATGTTCATGCACAACACGACCATAAGGAATCGGTGTTCGACATAATTATGGAGGATGGAAAAGTCAAGGATGTCGTAACACGAGAAAAGAAGGGAGTCCCTCCTTTATCTTCAAAAGACCAGCGGGTGGCTGAACAATTTGTTAAAGAATATGCCGACAACATAATAGATAAGTGGACCAACTACTTCATCAAGAAGAAAAGAGTAGTATGCACGACTATTAAAAAGAGACTGAAATGAAATATTTGCGAATTAAGAAGGCCGATTATGTTGGCAACCTCACTGTAATGCTAACATTTAATGATGGTGCTGTCGTGACCATCAATTTCGGTTCATGGATTATTAGTCATCCCCACCCTCAGCACAACCGCTATCTCAACGAAAAAGAATTTAAAAAATTCTATATTGACGATATGGGAAACATAGCATGGGGCAGAAATCGGAATTTATATTTCCCTATCGACGAACTCCGCATTGGGAAATTGTCTTCGTGACGTTGCAATCAACAAATCGCGTCCATGCCAGTCGAATCACCACCTCGAAACGGGCTTCGGACAAGGAAACCTAACAGAACCAAACATGAGACAGAAACTTCTATTGTGTCTTTTGCTGGTGGGGATGTTGTGCCCCACACTGCTCAATGCCCAGAACTGGGACTACATCCAAACATCGGGCGAGTACTACTACGGCGTAGGACAGGGAAAAACTCGCGAGGAAGCCATACAGCAGGCGATGGCAGAGTTGACGGGCATGATTGCCACACACGTTCAGAACGACTTCTCGCAGATACTGGACGAGACAACCGCAGGAAAGACAGTCACTCACCGGGAAAAGGTGTTGATGTGTCTGCGTACTTATTCACAGGCCACGCTGACGAACGTGGAAAAGTGGGTTGAGGGGGAGGCTCCCAACGTAATGGCACGCTGCTACATGCGAAGGTCGGAATTGAAACGTATCTACGAGGGACGCACCGCGAAAGCCATGAGCATGATGGAAGTTGCCGAAGATGCGCTAAAAAACCGGAATATCGATATGGCCCTCCAGTACTACTATTGGGCCTACTCGCTGGTACGTTCCCTGCAACACCCCCAAGATGCCAAGGACAACGAAGGACGGATGCTCATAAGCTTATTACAGATTCAGATTGAAAAGATACTGCACAACCTAAACGTCACATTCGACAACCGCGACGGTGACCGAGTGAATCTGATCTTTGCCTATCAGGGACAACCTGTTTCCAGCATCGCATATACCTACTCCGACGGACGGGCCGAGTGTAACGGAGAAGGCCGTGATGGGCGCGGACTGATGGAAATGATTCCCGGCTACGAGACGGATACCTACCACGTGAACATAGAATACGAGTTCAAGGACCAGGCCCGAGGCGATGATGAAATGCAGAGTATTCTGGAGGTACTCACCAAAAAGGTATTCAAATCTGAGTTCAAGGTCGACGGGAGAAGGGAAACCGACAATACGGGCAATAATGAGGCTGCTATCCGGACAAAGACAGGTGTCAACCTCACACCGAGTCAAACGCAGGTGGTGAGTGATGCTCAGGCGTACGCCGACATCGTGGCTAAGGTAGCAGATGCCATCGGACAGCGCACCTATTCCAATGCCGTTCCGTATTTCACAGCTAACGGACTGAGGATGTACAACCAACTTATCTCCTACGGCAGGGCGCGACTGGTGGGAACACCCAACGTGAAGTTTTTCAAGAGTGCCAACGGTTGCGTGGTGTCGCGTGGCATGCAAATGTCCTTCAGTTTCACTTCTGGCACGAAGAAGACGTTTGTGGAAGATGTCGTCTTCACCTTCAACAAGGATATGAAAATCGACAACGTTGCCTTCGGCTTGGGCCAAGTCGCCGCTAACGACATCCTCTGTAAGGAGGCTCCTGGCTGGAAAGACGAAACACGGGAGATGCTGATGGAGTTTCTGGAGAACTACAAGACGGCCTACTGCCTGAAACGTTACGACTACATTCGCGACATCTTTGCCGACGACGCCACCATCATCATCGGCAGTGTGGCACGACGGCGAACCACGCCCAACGCACATCAGGAACGTGCCATATCCCTTGAAGGGCAACAGACCATTACCTACAACCGATACAACAAAAACCAGTATCTGGAGAACCTGAAACGCTGTTTCCAACGCAACGAGTTCATCAATATCCGCTTCACAAATAACGATATTCAATGGTTAGAGAAGTACCAGAACGAGGAAATCTTTGCCATACAAATTGGTCAGGAGTACAACTCCACGACGTATGCCGACAAGGGTTACCTGTTTCTGCTCGTCGACATGACCGACCACGATGCACCGCAAATCAAGATACGCACGTGGCAGCCGAATGAGGTGGACATGAAGAAAATCTACAATGCCGGGGACTTCTATAACGAATAGGGAAACTCTTTGAGGCAGAAAGAGGGTAGAAGGAAGGGGCTCAAAGGATTATCCAAAGGAATATTAGGGCGAATTAGATAAAAAGGCGGCAAAAAAGTTTGCAGTTTGCGAAAAACTCCGTAACTTTGCAGCCGCTAATTGTGGACACTAGTACAGAAACTGATTAAATAACAACTATAAAAACAAGAAAAAGAAATGATTGTAGTACCTGTAAAAGAAGGCGAGAACATTGAACGCGCCCTGAAAAAGTTCAAGAGAAAGTTTGAGAAGACTGGTGTAATGTGCCCGTCAGCAGTTTGACAAGCCCTCTGTCCTGAAGCGCCTTGCCAAGGAACGTGCCATCTACGTTCAGCAACTTAACCGCGTAGAGGAGTAACCCGCGTGTGGGTCGGCGAATTTCTTGCCTACCTCGATAGCGAGTGTAATCGCTCAGCGCAGACGGTAACCACCTATCAGACGTGTCTGGAGGAATTCTACCGCGACCTGAAGGGAAGGGACGAAAGTCTGGACTGGCAGCAAGTGGATGCCGACGTGGTGCGCGACTGGATGGTGGACCTGATGGAGAGGGGAAATACTCCCCGGACAGTCTGCAAGAAACTGAGCGCGCTGAAAACCTTCTACCGATACCTGCTCCGCTGCGGACGGGTGACAACAGACCCCGTACACGCCCTGCAAGGTCCCAAGAAGGAAAAGACACTGCCGCAGTTCGTCCGCGAGACGGAGATGGACCAGTTGCTCGACGGGAACTATTTCCCCGATACGCTGGAAGGCACGCGCGACAGACTTCTTCTGCTAACCCTCTACTCGACGGGCATCCGACTATCCGAGGTGGAAGGATTGAACTGGACGGACGTTGACCTCTTGCAGCGGCAATTGAAGGTTACGGGTAAGCGCAATAAACAACGGATAGTGCCCTTCGGACAGGAAATGCACGACGCTCTGCTGGCATACAGAAATGAACTGGGGCAACTCCCAGAGGGCTTTCTGCAAACAACGGCAATGCTTGTGAACCTGAAGAAGGGGATTCGGATGACAAAAGCGCAGATATACAAGGTGGTACACCAGTATTTGTCCTATGTGACAACCCTGAAGAAACGTTCGCCACACGTGCTCCGCCACTCGTTCGCTACGGCGATGCTCAACCACGAGGCTAACCTGCAAAGTGTAAAGGAACTGCTCGGACACGAAAGTCTCTCTACGACGGAAATATATACACATACGACCTTCGAGGAACTAAAAAGAATGTATAACCAGGCTCATCCGCGAGCCAAAAAAAATTGAAGAACATGGACATCAAGATTCAGACCATTCACTTCGAGGCTGGAGAAAAGTTGCAAGACTACATCCAGAAGCGTGTATCGAAACTCGAAAGATTCTGCGACGGCATCAAAAAGGCAGAGGTGTCGTTGAAGGTAGTGAAGCCCGAGACGGCCATGAACAAGGAAGTATCCCTGCGTTTGGCTGTGCCCGGAAGTGAACTCTTCGCCCAAAAAGTGGCTGATACATTCGAGGAAGGTGTCGACCAATGTGCCGATACATTGACTCGCCAACTGGAGAAATATAAGGAAAAACAGAAAAATCGCTAAAAAAGAGCGAAAAGTTTTGGCAGTTTCCAAAATATTACCTAATTTTGCAGCCGATTAGCGAGGAATGCCCTTGCGTCGGCTCGCAAAAACGCCTCTTTAGCTCAGTTGGCCAGAGCACGTGATTTGTAATCTCGGGGTCGTTGGTTCGAATCCGACAAGAGGCTCAACCTTATGGGAAGGGTGGTTACCAGAGTGGCCAAATGGGGCAGACTGTAAATCTGCTGGCTTACGCCTTCGGTGGTTCGAATCCATCACCACCCACTGAAATGTTGAACAACGCAGGTCGCTGCGGTATTTGCGGAAGTAGCTCAGTCGATAGAGCACTAGCCTTCCAAGCTGGGGGTCGCGGGTTTGAGCCCCGTCTTCCGCTCGCAAGAAAAAAGTGACGCTGCTTTAGCTCAGTGGTAGAGCGCATCCTTGGTAAGGATGAGGTCCCGAGTTCAACTCTCGGAAGCAGCTCTTCCTCCTCGGAGGGAGATTAGAGATTAGAAGATTAGAGATTAGTAACCAAAATAAGTTGAACACATTTTTCACTTATAATATTATAAAGTACTGCTATGGCAAAAGAAAAATTCGAACGTACCAAACCCCATGTGAACATTGGTACTATCGGTCATGTTGACCACGGTAAGACCACTCTGACCGCTGCCATTACCACCGTATTGGCAAAGCAGGGTCTCTCTGAGGTTAAGAGCTTTGACCAGATTGACAACGCTCCCGAAGAGAAGGAGCGTGGTATCACCATCAACACCGCTCACGTTGAGTACGAGACCGCTAAGCGTCACTACGCTCACGTTGACTGCCCGGGTCACGCCGACTATGTGAAGAACATGGTAACGGGTGCTGCTCAGATGGACGGTGCTATCATCGTAGTTGCTGCTACTGATGGTCCTATGCCTCAGACCCGTGAGCACATCCTGCTCGCTCGTCAGGTGAACGTTCCCCGTCTGGTTGTCTTCCTGAACAAGTGTGACATGGTTGACGACGAGGAAATGCTGGAGCTCGTTGAGATGGAAATGGGCGAACTGCTCGCTCAGTACGACTTCGAGGAGGACACTCCCATCATCCGTGGCTCTGCCCTGGGTGCCCTGAACGGTGTACCCGAATGGGAAGCTAAGGTTATGGAGCTGATGGACGCTGTCGACAACTGGATTCAGGAGCCCGTTCGCGACGTTGATAAGCCCTTCTTGATGCCCGTTGAGGACGTCTTCTCTATCACTGGCCGTGGTACCGTTGCTACCGGTCGTATCGAGACTGGTGTCGTTAAGGTTGGCGACGAAGTACAGATCCTGGGTCTGGGTGAAGACAAGAAGTCTGTCATCACTGGCGTTGAGATGTTCCGCAAGCTGCTCGATCAGGGTGAGGCTGGTGACAACGTAGGTCTGCTGCTCCGTGGTATCGACAAGAATGAGGTTCGTCGTGGTATGGTTATCACCCACCCGGGTGCTATCACTCCTCACAAGGGCTTCAAGGCTTCCATCTACGTCCTGAAGAAGGAAGAAGGTGGCCGTCACACTCCCTTCGGCAACAAGTATCGTCCTCAGTTCTATCTCCGCACGATGGACTGCACGGGTGAAATCCACTTGCCCGATGGAATCGAGATGGTAATGCCCGGCGATAACGTTGAGATTAAGGTTGAGCTCATCTATGCTGTGGCTCTGAACGTAGGTCTGCGCTTCGCTATCCGTGAGGGTGGCCGCACCGTAGGTTCGGGTCAGATTACCGAGGTATTCGACTAATCATCGATAAGACTTCAATCCAGGTTGAGAGCTGGAGCTCCGCTTCGCTCTCAACTTTACTACGGGAATAGCTCAGTTGGTAGAGCACTGGTCTCCAAAACCAGGTGTCGGGAGTTCGAGCCTCTCTTCCCGTGCTAAAATAACAAGAGTATGTTTAAGAAGATTTTTGATTATTGTAAGGTATCATACGAAGAACTTGTGCATAAGACCACTTGGCCTACACGCTCAGAGCTTATGAACAGTGCGGTGCTCGTACTCGTAGCTTCCCTATGCATCGCAGTGGTAGTTTTCGTTATTGATCAGGCGTTTCAGCACGGCATGGAACTTGTCTATGGCCTGATGCGCTAAAAAGGTGATTTGGGAAAATGGCTGAGACAGCAGGAATGAATTGGTACGTAATGCGTGCCATCAGTGGTAAGGAAGCGAAAGTCAAGGAATACATCGAGGCAATGCTTCACCAAGGTGGAGAGTTCGCTAAACATGTCAGCCAGGTACTTATTCCTACCGAGAAGGTGGTTTCTGTCCGTAACGGCAAACGTGTCGTGAAGGAGAAGAACCGCTTTGCTGGTTATGTCTTCGTAGAAGCAGAACTGGTCGGAGAGGTACAGCCTCGCCTGAGAGCCGTTCCCAATGTGCTCGGATTCCTGAGCGATACCAAGACCAACACCGTACCCATGCCCATGCGGCCCCACGAGGTCAGCCAAATGCTTGGCACCGTCGACGAGCTGCTGGAGATTCCCGAGGATGTTGTCATCCCGTTCGAGGTGGGTGAAAGTGTGAAGGTCATCGATGGTCCGTTCACCGGATTCGATGCCATCATCGAAGAGGTCAATAACGAGAAGAAGAAACTGAAAGTGTCTGTCAAGATCTTCGGACGTAAAACTCCGTTAGAACTTGGCTTTATGCAAGTTGAAAAGCTGTAAGGTAGTTGTTACCTACCCGATGCTTTCAATAAACAATAGATTAAAATAATAAGACAATGGCTAAAGAAGTTGCTGGATTAATCAAATTACAGATTAAAGGAGGCGCTGCAAATCCATCACCCCCAGTAGGTCCTGCATTGGGTTCGAAGGGTATCAACATCATGGATTTCTGTAAGGCATTCAACGCCAGAACACAGGATAAGGCCGGTAAGGTACTGCCTGTGGTCATCACTTATTACACGGACAAGTCCTATGACTTCATCGTCAAGACTCCTCCCGTAGCAATACAGTTGATGGAGGCCGCAAAGGTCAAAGGCGGTTCTGCTGAGCCCAACCGTCGTAAGGTTGCCGAGATTACTTGGGATCAGGTACGTACGATTGCGCAGGACAAAATGCCCGACCTGAATTGCTTCACTGTAGAAGCTGCAATGACTTTGGTAGCCGGAACAGCAAGAAGTATGGGTATCACCGTCAAGGGTGACTTCCCCGGTAATAACTAAAAAACTTCAATTCATCATGAGTAAACTGACAAAAAATCAAAAGTTGGTCGCTGATAAGATTGAAGCAGGGAAAGCATACACCTTGAAAGAAGCTTCTCAACTGGTCAAGGATATTACCACGACCAAGTTCGATGCTTCGGTGGATATCGACGTACGCTTGGGCGTAGACCCTCGTAAGGCAAACCAGATGGTACGTGGCGTGGTATCACTGCCCAACGGTACCGGTAAGGTTACCCGAGTTCTCTGCCTGTGTACTCCCGATGCTGAAACTGCTGCCAAAGAAGCAGGCGCTGACTATGTAGGTCTCGATGAATATATCGAGAAAATTAAGGGTGGATGGACCGACGTTGACGTCATCATCACCATGCCCGCTATCATGGGTAAGATTGGTGCTCTGGGTCGTGTGCTGGGTCCCCGCGGTTTGATGCCTAACCCCAAGAGTGGTACGGTGACCATGGACGTTGCCAAGGCCATCCGTGAGGTAAAGCAGGGTAAGATTGACTTCAAGGTCGACAAGACCGGTATTGTGCACGCCTCCATCGGTAAGGTGTCTTTCGACGCCCAGAAGATTATGGAGAACGCCAAGGAGTTCATCGATACCATCATCAAGCTGAAGCCCGCTGCCGCTAAGGGAACTTACATCAAGAGCATTTATCTTTCAAGTACGATGAGCCGCGGTGTCAAGGTTGATCCCAAGGCCGTTGAAGAAACCGCTTAAAACGTAGACTATCATGAGAAAGGAAGATAAAGTTGCAATTATTGCACAGCTGGGCGAGACCCTGCAGCAGTATCCCCACTTCTACCTGGTAGACGTGGAGGGTATGGACGCTGCATCGACAAGCGCCCTTCGTCGCAAGTGCTTCCAGAGTGAAATTAAGATGGTGGTCGTAAAGAACACCCTCTTGCACAAGGCACTGGAGGCCTCTGATGTAGATTTCTCTGCTCTGTACGATATGCTGAAGGGCACTACTGCCGTGTTGTTCACTCAAGTGGCCAACGCACCCGCCAAGATGATTAAGGAGATGAAAGCTAAGAAGGCCGTTAAGCCTGAGCTGAAAGCCGCCTATGCCGAGGAGGGATGCTATGTTGGAGCCGAGCAGCTCGATGCATTGTGCTCAATCAAGAGCAAGAACGAGGTTATCGCAGACATTGTGGCTCTGCTGCAGTCGCCTGCCAAGAACGTCCTGTCGGCCCTGCAGAGCGGACAGAACACTATCCACGGAGTTCTCAAGACTCTGGGCGAGAGAGAAGGATAAACTATCGGCTCGCCGCATAAGATTTTACAAAAGTAAGTATAAACAAAAACAAATTTTTGAATAAAATGGCAGATTTGAAAGCTATTGCTGAAGAGTTGGTAAACTTGACAGTGAAGGAAGTTAATGAGTTGGCAACCATCCTGAAGGATGAGTATGGAATTGAGCCCGCTGCTGCAGCTGTTGCTGTTGCTGGTCCCGCCGCTGGTGGTGCCGCTGCTCCCGCTGCTGAGGAGAAGACTGATTTCGACGTAGTTCTGAAGTCAGCTGGCGCAAACAAGCTCCAGGTCGTTAAGGCCGTTAAGGAGGCTTGTGGCCTGAACCTGAAGGATGCTAAGGACCTCGTAGATGGTGCTCCCAGCACGTTGAAGGAGGGTATGCCCAAGGCTGATGCCGAGGCTCTGAAGAAGACCCTTGAAGAGGTCGGCGCAGAAATCGAGCTGAAGTAAGATTCTATCCTGTAAGACAGGACTTCCGGTAAAGGATCCTCTGGTAGAGGGTTCTTTACCTTTTTGTGTCTAATAATTTACAACGACACTAAAAAAGTAAATAGTATATCGTAAATCATCATATCGTAAATCACGTAGATGGCTTCTAACATTATTGACAACAGAGTAAATTTCGCTTCTGTAAAGAATCCGATGCCTTATCCGGATTTTCTGGAGGTACAGCTGAAGTCGTTCAATGACTTCCTACAGCTCGACACACCGCCAGAACTGAGAAAGAACGATGGATTGTACAAGGTGTTCGCCGAGAATTTCCCCATAACGGACACCCGCAACAACTTCCAATTGGAGTTTCTGGACTACTACATCGACCCGCCTCGCTATAGCATCGAGGAGTGTCTGGAGAGAGGACTGACCTATGCCGTGCCTTTGAAGGCCAAGCTGAAGCTCTTCTGTACCGACCCCGAGCACGAGGACTTCGACACCGTCATTCAGGATGTCTTCCTCGGTCCCATTCCCTACATGACGGAGAATGGTACGTTCATCATCAATGGCGCAGAGCGCGTGGTCGTTTCGCAGCTCCACCGTTCTCCGGGCGTATTCTTCGGCAGCAGCATTCACAGCAACGGCACACAGTTGTATTCGGCCCGTATCATTCCGTTCAAGGGTTCTTGGATTGAGTTTGCTACGGACATCAACAATGTCATGTATGCCTACATCGACCGTAAGAAGAAGTTGCCCGTAACAACTCTGTTGCGTGCCATCGGTTTCGAAAAGGATAAGGATATCCTGGAGATATTCGTCCAGACAGAGGAAGTTCAGGTTACCCGTAAGAACCTGGAGCAGTATAAGGGCCAGAAACTGGCCGCCCGCGTCCTGAAGAGCCGCGTGGAGGACTTTGTTGACGAGGATACCGGTGAGGTAATCTCTGTTGAGCGTAATGAGGTTATCCTGGAGCGTGAGACGGAACTCACCGACGATAATATTGAACTCATTCTGGATAGCGGCGTGGAGACCATCCTGATTCTGAAGGAGGATGACAATTCGAGCGGCTATTCCATCATCTTTAATACGCTGAACAAGGATACCTCGAACAGTGAAAAGGAGGCTATCCTGCACATCTACCGTCAGCTGCGCAATGCAGACCCTGCCGACGATGCCAGCGCACGTGAGGTTATCTACAACCTCTTCTTCTCTGAGAAGCGTTACGACCTGGGTGATGTGGGTCGTTATCGCATCAACCGCAAACTCGGACTGGACACGGATCCGAAGGTACGTGTCTTGACGAAGGAAGATATTATTGAGATTATTAAGTACCTGATTGAGCTGATTAACTCAAAGGCTGCTGTCGACGACATTGACCACCTGTCGAATCGTCATGTCCGTACGGTGGGTGAGCAGTTGAGCAACCAGTTTGCTATCGGTCTAGCCCGCATGAGCCGTACCATACGTGAGCGTATGAATGTTCGCGATAATGAGGTTTTCACTCCCACTGACCTGATTAACGCCAAGACGATTTCCAGCGTTATCAACAGCTTCTTTGGAACGAATGCCCTGTCACAGTTCATGGATCAGACAAATCCCTTGGCTGAAGTCACACACAAGCGTCGTCTCTCTGCCCTGGGTCCTGGTGGTCTGTCGCGTGAACGTGCCGGTTTCGAGGTGCGTGACGTACACTATACCCACTATGGCCGTCTCTGTCCTATTGAGTCTCCTGAAGGTCCTAATATCGGTCTGATTAGTTCGCTCTGCGTCTATGCAAAGATTAATGACCTTGGTTTCATTGAGACTCCATACCGCGTGGTGAAGGACGGCGTTGTTGACCTCAGTAACGAGGGCATCAAGTATATGACTGCCGAAGAGGAAGAAGGGCAGATTATCGGTCAGGGTAATGCACCCTTGAACGATGACGGTTCCTTCATCCGCAGTCGTGTTAAGTGCCGCCGGGACGACGACTATCCTGTGGTTCCTCCCTCGGAAGTGAACCTGATGGACGTGGCTCCCCAGCAGATTGCTTCTATTGCAGCTGCCCTGATTCCGTTCCTGGAGCACGACGATGCTCACCGAGCACTGATGGGCTCGAACATGATGCGCCAGGCCGTTCCCCTGCTACGTACAGAAGCTCCTATTGTGGGAACAGGTATTGAGAAGCAGGTTTGCGAGGATAGCCGCACCATGATTACGGCCGAGGGCGATGGCGTAGTGGAATATGTTGATGCTACCACCATCCGCATCCTCTACGACCGTACCGAAGACGAGGAATTCGTAAGCTTTGAGCCTGCCCTCAAGGAATACCGCATACCGAAGTTCCGCCGTACCAACCAGAATATGACCATCGACCTGCGTCCCATCTGTAATAAGGGTGACCGTGTGAAGGCCGGCGACATCCTGACCGAGGGATACTCCACCGAAAATGGTGAGTTGGCTCTGGGTAAGAACTTGTTGGTAGCATACATGCCTTGGAAGGGTTATAACTATGAGGATGCTATCGTGCTCAACGAGCGTATTGTACGCGAGGACATCATGACCAGCGTCCACGTCGAGGAGTTTGCCTTGGAGGTTCGCGAAACGAAGCGTGGTTACGAGGAACTGACCAGCGATATCCCCAATGTCAGTGAAGAGGCAACGAAGGATCTGGACGAGAATGGTATCATCCGTATCGGTGCACGCGTGGCTCCCGGCGATATCATGATTGGTAAGATTACCCCGAAGGGCGAGAGCGATCCCAGTCCTGAAGAGAAACTGCTTCGTGCCATCTTCGGTGACAAGGCCGGCGACGTCAAGGATGCCTCATTGAAGGCCAATCCTTCTCTGAATGGTGTGGTTATCGACAAGAAACTCTTCTCACGTGCCATCAAGACACGTTCGGCCAAGCTGCAGGATAAACCCCGTCTGGCTGCCATCGACGAAGAGTTTGAAAATAAAGTGGCCGATCTCAAGGCTATTCTTATCGACAAATTGCTCGAACTGACAAAGGGCAAAGGTAAGGCGAAAGGTCTCGTATCCGCTGGCGTGAAGGACTATATGGGAGCAGAGGTTATTCCTGCTGGTTCCAAGTTTACTGCTGGTGCCCTGGATGCCCTTGACTTCACGGCTATCCAACTTTCGGACTGGACGAAAGACGAATACGTCAACACGCTCATCTCCAAGTTGGTCATCAACTACCTGAAGAAGTTCAAGCTGCTGGATGCTGAGGCCAAGCGTAAGAAGTTCGCTATCACCATCGGTGACGAGCTGCCCGCAGGCATCATTCAGATGGCTAAGGTCTACATTGCCAAGAAACGTAAGATGGGCGTCGGTGACAAGATGGCCGGACGTCACGGTAACAAGGGTATCGTGTCGAAGATTGTGCGTCAGGAGGATATGCCTTTCCTGGCCGATGGTACTCCTGTCGACATCGTGCTGAACCCGTTGGGTGTGCCCTCGCGTATGAATATCGGTCAGATATTTGAGACCATTCTCGGTGCTGCCGGTAAGAAATTGGGTGTGAAGTTCGCTTCTCCTATCTTTGATGGTGCAACACTCGATGACCTGGACGTATGGACGGAAAAGGCCGGTCTGCCTCGTTACTGTTCTATGCAGCTCTACGATGGTGCTACCGGCGAGCCGTTCGACCAGCTGGCAACTGTGGGCGTAGCTTATATGCTGAAGCTGGGTCACATGGTTGAGGACAAGATGCACGCACGTTCCATCGGTCCGTACAGTCTCATCACGCAGCAGCCACTTGGCGGTAAAGCCCAGTTCGGTGGCCAGCGTTTCGGTGAGATGGAGGTTTGGGCCATTGAGGCCTTCGGTGCTTCGCACGTGCTGCAGGAAATCCTGACCATCAAGTCTGATGATGTCGTGGGCCGCAGCAAGGCATACGAAGCTATTGTAAAGGGTGAACCCATGCCTACTCCGGGAATACCAGAATCCCTGAACGTGCTCCTACACGAGCTGAAGGGTCTGGGCCTGAGTGTAACCCTCGATTAACGGATACATTAAAGATATAAACTATGGCTTTTAAGAAAGAAAGTAAGATAAAGACTAATTTTACGAAGATTACCATTGGACTGGCCTCTCCGGAGGAAATCCTGGAAAATTCGTATGGCGAGGTCCTGAAGCCCGAGACCATCAACTATCGTACCTATAAGCCCGAACGTGATGGTCTGTTCTGCGAGCGCATCTTTGGTCCGACGAAGGATTATGAGTGCCATTGCGGAAAGTACAAGCGTATCCGTTACAAGGGCATCGTTTGTGACCGTTGCGGTGTGGAGGTAACAGAGAAAAAGGTGCGCCGCGAACGCAGTGGCCACATTGCCCTCGTTGTGCCGGTTGCCCATATCTGGTATTTCCGTTCGCTTCCTAACAAGATTGGTTATCTGTTGGGACTGCCTACTAAGAAACTTGACCAGGTTATCTATTACGAACGCTACATCGTCATCCAGTTGGGTGCCTTGGAAGGTGTGAAGATAGAGTCTCTGGGACGTCCTCTCGAGGAGAACGACCTGCTCTCCGAAGAAGAGTATATGGAGGTGATGGAACATGTGGCTAAGGAGAATGCCTACCTTGAGGACAGCGACCCCAATAAGTTCATCGCCAAGATGGGTGCTGAGGCCGTCTACGATATGCTCCTGCGTGTAGACCTCGATAGCCTTTCGTTCCAATTGCGTGACCTGGCAAACCAAGAGGGTGCACAGCAGCGTAAGAACGACGCACTGAAGCGCCTTCAGGTTGTGGAATCGTTCCGTGCAAGCCGCGATCGTAATCGTCCTGAGTGGATGATAATGAAGATTCTGCCTGTCATTCCGCCCGAACTGCGTCCATTGGTTCCCCTGGATGGTGGACGTTTCGCCACGAGTGATCTGAACGACCTCTACCGCCGCGTCATCATCCGCAACAATCGTCTGAAGCGTTTGATTGAAATCAAGGCTCCCGAGGTTATCCTGCGTAACGAGAAGCGTATGTTGCAGGAGGCCGTTGACAGCCTGTTCGACAACAGCCGCAAGAGTAGTGCCGTGAAGACGGAGAACAATCGTCCCCTGAAGTCCCTCTCCGATTCACTGAAGGGTAAACAGGGCCGTTTCCGTCAGAACTTGCTTGGTAAGCGTGTCGATTACTCGGCCCGTTCGGTTATCGTCGTTGGTCCTGAACTGAAGATGGGCGAGTGCGGTCTGCCCAAACTAATGGCAGCCGAGCTCTACAAACCATTTATCATCCGCAAGCTCATCGAGCGCGGTATTGTGAAGACGGTGAAGTCGGCTAAGAAGATTGTCGACCGCAAGGAATCCATCATCTGGGACATCCTGGAACATGTGATGAAGGGACACCCCGTTCTCCTGAACCGTGCCCCGACACTGCACCGTCTGGGTATCCAGGCTTTCCAGCCCAAGATGATTGAGGGTAAGGCAATTCAGCTCCACCCGCTGGCATGTACGGCCTTCAATGCCGACTTTGACGGTGACCAGATGGCTGTGCATTTGCCTCTGAGTAATGAAGCCATCCTTGAAGCTCAGTTGCTGATGCTCCAGAGCCATAACATTCTGAACCCTGCCAATGGTGCTCCTATCACGGTGCCCTCTCAGGATATGGTACTTGGTTTGTATTACATTACCAAGCTGCGTCCCGGTGCCAAGGGCGAAGGCCTGACCTTCTACGGTCCCGAGGAAGCCATCATTGCCTACAACGAGAAGAAGGTCGACATCCACGCTCCCATCAAGGTCATTGTTGACGACAAGATGGAGGACGGCACTTTCGGCAGACACATGGTTGAGACCTCTGTTGGCCGCGTCATTGTCAATGAAGTAGTGCCCACCGAAGTCGGCTACTTCAATGAAACCATTTCGAAGAAGAACCTGCGCGATATCATCACCCTCGTTATTAAGACAGTAGGTGTGGCTCGTGCCTGTGAGTTCCTTGACGGTATCAAGAACCTGGGCTATAAGATGGCCTACGAAGGCGGCTTGTCCTTCAATCTTGGTGACATCATCATCCCAGATGAGAAGAAGGGTTTGATTCATCGTGGTAACGACGAAGTAGAGCGTATCGCTCAGGACTACGGAATGGGTTTCATCACCGACAAAGAGCGTTACAACAAGGTTATCGATGCCTGGACACATATCAACAACGACCTTTCTGAAATCCTGATGAAAGAGATGAAGGAGGCCGACCAGGGCTTTAATGCCGTCTACATGATGCTCGATTCCGGTGCCCGTGGTAGTAAGGGACAGATTAGCCAGCTCTCTGGTATGCGTGGTCTGATGGCCAAGCCTCAGAAGGCCGGTGCTGAGCCTCTGATTATCGAGGACCCCATTATTTCGAACTTTAAGGAAGGTATGTCCGTGCTGGAGTATTTTATCTCTACCCACGGTGCCCGTAAGGGTCTGGCCGATACCGCCCTGAAGACGGCCGATGCCGGTTATTTGACTCGTCGTCTGGTCGATGTCAGCCACGACGTCATCATCAACGAGGAGGACTGCGGCACCCTGCGCGGTCTGGTTTGCACGGCTCTGAAGAACGGCGACGAAGTTATTTCTTCCCTCTACGAGCGCATTCTGGGTCGTGTTTCGGTGCACGACATCATTCATCCCGTTACGGGCAAACTCATCTGTGCTGCCGGTGAGGAAATCAACGAAGCCAAGGCTCAGGAGATTGAGGACAGCCCCATCGAGAGTGTCGAGATTCGTTCGGTGCTCACCTGCGAATCCAAGCACGGTGTATGCATGAAGTGCTACGGTCGCAACCTGGCTACTGCTCGCATGGTGCAGAAGGGCGAAGCCGTTGGCGTCATTGCAGCCCAGAGTATCGGTGAGCCTGGTACCCAGCTGACTCTGCGTACGTTCCACGCTGGTGGTGTGGCCGGTAACGCCGTAGCCAATGCCATGATTGTGGCCAAGTACGATGCCAAGCTGAACTTCGACGAACTGCGTACCGTTGACTTCGTTGATGACGAAGGCAGGGCTGCTCAAATGGTTGTCGGACGTTTGGCCGAAGTCCGTTTCGTGGAGCCCAAGACAGGCATTGTCCTGCTGACGCAAAGCGTACCCTATGGTTCTACACTCTATAATAAGGAAGGCGATGAGGTGAAGAAGGGTGATGTCATTGCCAAATGGGATCCCTTCAATGCTGTTATTGTAACTGAGATGCCTGGACGTGTCCAGTTCGAAAACGTAGTTGAGGGTGTGACCTATCGTGTTGAGACAGACGAAATCTCTGGTCAGCGCGAGCTCATTGTGACGGAGTCTAAGGATCGCACCATCGTGCCCTCAGCTCACATCCTTGACGAGAATGGCGAGCTCATCCGTACCTATAACTTCCCTATCAATGGTCACATCGTGGTCAACGATGGTCAGACTGTTAAGGCCGGTGACGTTCTCGTGAAGATTCCTCGTGCACTGGGTGGCGGTGGTGGTGACATCACGGGTGGTTTGCCTCGTGTAACTGAGCTTTTCGAGGCCCGCAACCCGTCGAACCCTGCCATCGTTGCAGAAATTGACGGTGAGGTCACAATGGGTAAACTGAAACGTGGTAACCGTGAAATCATTGTTACTCCCAAGGTGGGTGAACCCTGCAAGTACCTTGTTCCCCTGTCGAAGCAGATTCTGGTACAGGAGAACGACTACGTACGTGCGGGTACTCCGTTGTCCGATGGTGCCATCACTCCGGCCGACATTCTGGCTATCAAGGGTCCCACGGCTGTTCAGGAGTACATCGTGAACGAGATTCAGGATGTTTACCGTCTACAGGGTGTTAAGATCAACGATAAGCACTTCGAGGTCATTGTGCGACAGATGATGCGCAAGGTTCAGATTGAGGAACCCGGTGATACGCGCTTCCTTGAACAGCAGATTGTCGATAAACTCGACTTTGCCGAGGAGAACGATCGTATCTGGGGCAAGAAGGTGGTTATTGACGCTGGCGACAGCGAGACCATGCAGAAGGGTATGATCGTTACCGCCCGCAAGCTCCGCGACGAGAACTCTGTGCTGAAGCGTCGCGACCTGAAGTTGGTGGAAGTGCGCGATGCTGTGCCTGCTACGTCGACACAGATTCTTCAGGGTATCACCCGTGCTGCACTGCAGACGGGAAGCTTCATCTCTGCCGCCTCCTTCCAGGAGACCACCAAGGTGCTGAACGAAGCTGCCATCAACGGAAAGACCGACCGTTTGGAGGGTATGAAGGAGAACGTAATCTCCGGTCACCTTATACCTGCCGGTACTGGTTTGCGCGATTTCGAGAAGATTGTCGTTGGTGCAAAGGACGATTTTGATCGTGTAATGGCTAACCGCAAGTCCATTCTCGATTTGGATGATATGTAGTAGCGCATAGCGCATAACATTGGTAAGTAAATAGGAGCAGCCACCCATGAAGAGTGTGTTGCTCCTATTTTTCCTGTCCTAATACGCTGTGGTGGGCATCCGTTTCACGTTCCGTGTGACGTTCTAATCGTAGTTGAGGCTGCGTAGACGGTTGTAGATTTCCACATCCATCGGTAACGTTATCTTGAAGTTCAGCATACTTCCTTCTACGATGTGGATTGGTTCCCAGCCAACTTCGTTTATCAGTGTGAAGAGTGATTGCGACTCCTGTATGCCCTGCTCCTTGGCTTTCCGTACAATGCTGTTGAGGTCTTGCATACGGAATGTGATGGGAGTCTGTGCGCGCATCATCGTCTCGCGTGAGGCAAATCCGTTCGAGGTCTTTCCGTCGTATGTTTTTAGGTACGATTCATGGCTGTACATGGCCGTTATGGCATTGCCGTTCCTGATGCATGAGAGGATGTTGTTGCTGATAACCTCATGCGATACGAAGGGGCGCACGCTTTCGTGGACCAGTACTACGGTCTCGTCTTCTACACCAGCTTCTGCCAGTCCGTGTATGCCGTTAAGTAGCGAGTGATGACTGGTAACCCCAGACTTGATGGTCTGTCGGAATTTTCCGATATGTCCGATGTTGGCTTGTTTCTGCACGTAACTGCTCCATTCTGGATTGCAAACGACCCATATTTCGCTTACCAGCGGATGTCGTTCGAAGGCCTTCATCGTGTGCAGCAGAATGCTTTCGCCGTCGGTTTCGATGAACTGTTTCGGACGGGTCGAATGCATGCGCAGCCCGTAGCCTCCGGCCAGCAGCAATACGATTATCTTAGGACTCTCTTTCATGGGCATTCAGTTCGTTATAGAACTCAAGGCAGAAACGTTCGTGCCTGCGGCGGGTATAGAAGCGTAGCGGCTCCAATACGATGATCTCGAAAAGGGGGAATAGAATAGGGTAGCCCACAATCAGTGACAGGAACAGCACGCCCACGCGGGTGTCAAACGTCAGGATGTTGGCATGCGGCATGAGGGGCAGGCTCTTCTCGCGAAAACGGCTGCGCAGGTCGTTCGGGATTGCCTCACCGTATATCGCCCTGACTTTGTGGTAGAAACGCTGGAACTGTGGCGTCTGGTCTTCTTGGCCTTTGGTGTATGAGCGGTAAAAGAAGAGGTACATCTTCTCGAACCATTCGCCCCGTCGCCAGCGCAGTTGTTGGTAGCGGGCGTTTTCCTGGGCATAGGTGTCCAGTTCGCTTCGTTTGTTACCGAAGGTAAACCATAGGTGTATGTTCTTGTAGTAGTCGGCCAGGGCCGCCTGTCGTCCATGACAGATGAAGCCTGCGTAGGCACAGAGCAACCATATCCAAATGCCCATCTGAGGCTGCAGGCGCAGCACGATGGCCTGATAGATGCAGTAGAACCAGATGTCGCCGGCCAGCCCGTCCAACAGCCGTCCCACCAGTGTACGCTGGTTGGTCATTCGTGCCAATTGGCCGTCAGCACAATCGTACCAGTTGGCCCAGATGAGCAGCCCCATGCCGATGAGGTTCATGCGCACATCGTCAAAATAGAAGAAGTAACCGCTGGCTGCACCAATGACGATGGATAGCAGCGTGACGGCAATGGGGTGGACATGGAGCTGACGGAACAGCAAGGCCCACAGGTAGCCTGGTGTACGCGTCACGTACAACTCGAAGACCCCCTCCGTATCTTCCGATTTCATGGTGGCCAGCACTTGTTGCTTCAGGCTCATTATCCTGTCTTCTGTTAAATTTGGTGCAAAGTTACGAATAATTTTTCACTTATCGCTTTTCATTTTTCACTTTATTTTGTATCTTTGCACACCGAAAGACATTTGGTTTAATTATTTAACACGAGAAAACTATGAAAAAGTTATTTCTGATGGCAATGGCAGTAGCTGCCATTTCTTTCACATCTTGCTGCAACAAGTCTGAGAAGGCTGAGGGTTGCGCTTGCGAGTGCGACACCTGTGTATGTGACCCCTGCGAATGCGGACAGTGCAAGTGCGAACCTTGTGAGTGCGATCCCTGCGAGTGTGGCAAGAAAGAGTGCTGTGGTGAGGAGAAGGCTTGCGAAAAGAAATGCGACACACCCTGCGAGAAGGAATGCGAGGCTGCTTGCGAGAAGGAGTGCGAAAAGCACTGTGAAGCTGCTGAGGCCGAAAAGACCGTGAAGGAGACCTTGAAGGATGCAGCCAACGATGTTGCCGATGCAGCCAAGGATAAGGCTGTCAAGGAGACCAACAAGGCCATCGAAGAAGGCGCTGAAGCTGCTAAGAAACAGCTCGGTTTGTAAGCGATTCCTCCTCCGGTGATTCCGGAAAAAACGGGACTGTGCCACATCAATGTGGTGCAGTCCCGTCTTTTTTTTTGTACCTTGCTAAGAGATGATATCTCCACGGAATCGAAGTAGTGGCCCTGCCTTAGTGGGACAGATATCTGCCCTCGATGACTTCCCAGTCGATTATGTCCCAGAGTGCTGCGATATGGTCGGCTCGGCGATTTTGGTAGTCGAGATAGTAGGCATGTTCCCAAACATCGAAAGTGAGTAGGGGGCGCAAATCGCGTTGCACGGGGTTGGATGCATTGCCCTCTTGCGTGATGAGCAGTGAACCGTCGTCTTTCGCCGACAGCCATACCCAACCCGAACCGAATAGGGTAGTGCCAGCTTTCTGGAACTCCTGCTTGAAGGCGGCAAATGAACCATACTCTTCGCCAATCGCCTCCATGAGTTCGCCCACGGGGACGTTGTTTTCGCGCGGGGCGCAGAATTGAGTAAAGTAGAGTTCGTGATTCAGCACCTGTCCGGCATTGTTCAGCAGACCTCCCTGAGTTTGCTTCACCAGCTCCGTGAGAGGAAGATCTTCCAGTCCGCTGTCTGATAACAGAGCATTCAGGTTGTTTACGTAGGTAGATAGGTGCTTGCCATAGTGAAAGGCAATAGTTTCGCGGCTAATTGCAGGCTCCAATGCCTCGGGAGCATAGGGTAGGAGCATCAGTTCGTAAGTTTTCATACTGGAATGTTTGTACGTTAGTGAGATTTCTTTCTTCTGCGTACAAAGGTAGTAATTTTTTTTGAAATATCGAAAGTTCCAATCCGACATTACTATGGTTGAGCCTTAATCGACGTATGGACGGAGCCTTGACGACGCGTCGTCAAGGCTCCGTCCTAACAACGTACGCGCGTATGTGAGCGCACGCGTGCATGCAAAAATAAATATGGTATAAACTTATATCGAATAGTCCGAATGTCTACCAAGAGTGGAACGCATGCTGATGATGTTTAGAGTTTCTAAAGTGTTAATAATTCTTAAAACTGCATTAAATTACCCTCTTGGATGAAAATTAGAGGTAGAAAAAGATGGTATATTCAGATACTTTTTGTAACTTTGCACCCCGAATGGCCATATTATGCCCGTTTGTGAACCAAATTTGACTATAAAAATACATATAATATATAAACTAAAAACAAAAACAAAATGCCTACAATTCAACAATTGGTAAGAAAAGGCCGTGCTGTGTTGGTAGACAAGAGCAAGAGCCCCGCTTTGGACAGCTGCCCTCAGCGTCGTGGCGTATGTGTGCGCGTCTACACTACAACACCTAAGAAGCCTAATTCGGCGATGCGTAAAGTCGCCCGTGTCCGTCTGACAAATCAGAAGGAAGTGAACAGTTACATCCCCGGAGAGGGACACAACTTGCAGGAGCACAGTATTGTGCTGGTGCGTGGCGGTCGTGTGAAGGACCTGCCCGGTGTTCGCTACCACATCGTTCGTGGTACGCTGGATACCGCCGGTGTGGCCAACCGCACACAGCGTCGTTCGAAGTATGGTGCAAAGCGCCCCAAGGCTAAGAAGTAATTGAGAATTGAAAATTAACCGTTTTGGTTGTAAACTAAGGTTGAGTAAGACTGCAGAGGCAGTGCTGAAGAACGCGAGAATACAGCCCTGAACAAAAACCCAAAACAAAATGCGTAAAGCTAAACCAAAGAAGCGTGTCATCCTTCCCGATCCCGTATATGGCGACGTGAAGGTGTCGAAGTTTGTGAATCACCTGATGTACTCGGGTAAGAAGAGTATTTCCTATACCATCTTCTACAGCGCCTTGGAAATCGTAGGCGAGAAGATGCAGAGTGCCGAGAAACCCGCCCTCCAGATCTGGAAGGAGGCCCTCGACAAGATTACCCCTCAGGTGGAGGTCAAGAGCCGCCGTATCGGTGGTGCTACCTTCCAGGTGCCCACTGAAATCCGTCCCGACCGTAAGGAGTCTATCTCGATGAAGAATATGATTTCCTTCGCTCGCAAGCGTGGTGGTAAGACGATGGCCGATAAACTGGCTGCCGAAATCATGGATGCCTACAACGAACAGGGTGGTGCCTTCAAACGTAAGGAGGATATGCACCGCATGGCTGAGGCTAACCGTGCATTTGCACATTTCCGCTTCTAATTCACTTAAGGTAAAAGACTACAAGAAAGATGGCAAAACAAGATTTGCATTTGACCCGCAACATCGGTATCATGGCTCACATTGATGCCGGTAAGACCACTACCTCTGAGCGCATCCTGTTCTACACAGGTAAGACCCATAAGATTGGTGAGGTGCACGAGGGTGCAGCCACCATGGACTGGATGGCCCAGGAGCAGGAGCGTGGTATCACCATCACTAGTGCCGCCACCACAGCCTATTGGACGTGGAATGGCAACAAGTATAAGTTTAACCTCATCGACACTCCGGGACACGTGGACTTCACTGCTGAGGTGGAGCGTTCGCTGCGTGTACTGGACGGTGCCGTTGCTGCATATTGTGCAGTAGGTGGTGTGGAACCCCAGTCTGAGACGGTATGGCGCCAGGCCGACAAGTATAACGTACCCCGTATGGGCTACGTGAACAAGATGGACCGTTCGGGTGCCGACTTCTTCGAGGTTGTCCGCCAGATGAAGGACGTGCTGGGTGCTACCCCCTGTGTTATCGCGGTGCCCATCGGTGCTGAGGAGAACTTTAAGGGTATCGTTGACCTCATTCAGATGAAAGCTATCTTGTGGCACGACGAGACCATGGGTGCCGAGTACGATGTGGAAGAGATTCCCGCTGATATGAAGGCCGAATGCGAGGAGTGGCGTGCCAAACTCATTGAGCAGGCCGCAGAGCAGGACGACAGTCTCATGGAGAAGTATTTCGAGGATCCCGACAGCCTGACCGAAGAGGAGGTGATTGCTGCCATCCGCAAGGGCACGCTGAATCTGGATCTCGTGCCCATGACCTGTGGTTCTTCGTTCAAGAACAAGGGTGTGCAGAAACTGCTCGACTATGTCTGCATGTTCCTGCCCTCTCCCCTGGATACTCCTGCCATCGTGGGTACCAACCCCGATACAGGTGAAGAAGAAGACCGTCAGCCCAGCGAGGATGAAAAGACTTCGGCTTTGGCATTCAAGATTGCTACCGATCCCTATGTTGGCCGTCTGACCTTCTTCCGCGTTTATAGCGGTAAGGTTGAGTCTGGTTCTTACATTTTCAATGTTCGTTCAGGTAAGAAGGAGCGCGTAAGCCGTCTGTTCCAGATGCACTCAAACCACCAGAACCCCGTTGAGGTGATTGGTGCTGGTGACATCGGTGCCGGTGTAGGTTTCAAGGACATCCGTACGGGTGATACGCTCTCTGATGAAGATGCACCCATCGTTCTGGAGTCGATGGACTTCCCCGATCCCGTTATCGGTATCGCCGTAGAGCCCAAGACCCAGAAGGACCTCGACAAACTGTCGAATGGTCTGGCCAAGTTGGCAGAGGAGGATCCCACGTTTACTGTCAAGACCGACGAGCAGAGCGGACAGACCGTCATCAGCGGTATGGGCGAGTTGCACCTCGACATCATTATCGACCGTCTGAAGCGTGAGTTCAAGGTTGAATGTAATCAGGGTAAGCCCCAGGTGAACTACAAGGAGGCCATCACCAAGACTGTCAACCTGCGTGAGGTTTACAAGAAGCAGTCGGGTGGTCGCGGTAAGTTTGCCGATATCATCGTGAATGTTGGTCCCGTGGACGAGGACTACAAGGAGGGTGGCCTGCAGTTCAGTAACTTGGTTACCGGCGGTAACATCCCCAAGGAGTTCATCCCCAGCGTTCAAAAGGGCTTCGAAAGTGCCATGAAGAACGGTGTGCTCGGTGGCTTCCCCATGGATAGCCTTAAGGTTGAGCTGTTGGACGGTTCGTTCCATCCCGTAGACTCTGATCAGCTGTCGTTCGAGATCTGTGCCATCCAGGCCTATAAGAATGCCTGCTCTCAGGCCAAGCCTGTGCTGATGGAGCCCATCATGCGTCTGGAGGTCGTTACTCCCGAAGAGAATATGGGTGACGTCATCGGTGACTTGAACAAGCGTCGTGGTCAGGTTGAGGGTATGGATACTACGCGTACAGGTGCCCGTCTGGTAAAGGCTATGGTGCCCCTGGCAGAGATGTTCGGTTATGTAACCGCTCTGCGTACCATCACCTCCGGTCGTGCTACCTCAAGCATGACATACGATCACCATGCTCCCGTAAGTTCTGGTATAGCCAAGGCTGTGCTTGAGGAAATCAAAGGACGTGTAGACCTTGTATAAATGAAAAAAGGCTGCCGCCGAGCAAATGACTCTTTGGCGGCAGCCCCAAATTGAAAATACTAAATCATTAAATCGTAAATCTACAGATGAGTCAGAAAATCAGAATCAAACTGAAGTCGTACGACCACAACCTGGTCGACAAATCGGCTGAGAAGATTGTGAAGACCGTAAAGGTGAGCGGTGCCATCGTAAGTGGTCCTATTCCCCTTCCCACGCACAAGCGTATCTTCACAGTAAACCGTTCGACCTTCGTAAACAAGAAGGCACGTGAGCAGTTCGAGTTGAATTGCTACAAGCGTCTTATCGACATCTACAGCAGCACCGCAAAGACCGTGGATGCGCTGATGAAGTTGGAATTGCCCAGCGGCGTAGAAGTCGAAATCAAGGTGTAATGAAAAACTAGACAATCTAGGCAACCTAGAGTCTCTAGAAAAAGAAAATCAATATTTAATAAAACAACTGAAATGCCAGGATTATTAGGAAAAAAAATCGGAATGACATCCGTTTTCAGTGCCGAGGGTAAGAATGTACCATGCACTGTTATCGAAGTTGGTCCTTGTGTGGTAACTCAGGTGAAAAACGTTGAGAAGGACGGCTATGAAGCTGTTCAGCTCGGCTACGAGGAAGCAAAGGAGAAGAATACCTCCGCTCCCATGAAGGGGCACTTCCAGAAGGCCGGCACCACCCCCAAGCGACACTTGGCCGAGTTCACAGGTTTCGAACAGGAACTGAATCTGGGTGATACGGTCACCGTAGATTTGTTTGCAGACGCAACTTACGTAGATGTCGTAGGTGTGTCGAAAGGTCGTGGTTTCCAGGGCGTAGTGAAGCGTCATGGTTTCGGCGGTGTAGGTCAGGCCACACATGGTCAGGACGACCGTCTGCGTAAGCCCGGTTCTATCGGTGCCTGCTCTTATCCCGCAAAGGTCTTCAAGGGTCTACGCATGGGTGGTCAAATGGGTAACAAGCGCGTAACCACGCAAAACCTGCAAGTGTTAAAGGTAATTCCCGAACATAACCTCTTGCTCATCAAGGGTAGTGTTCCCGGATACAATGGTTCAATCGTTAGCGTTCTGAAGTAAAATGGAAGTTAGTGTATTAAATATCAAGGGTCAGGATACCGGCCGTAAGGTATCTTTGAACGATGCTATCTACGCCATCGAGCCCAACGATCATGCCATCTATCTGGATGTGAAGCTGATCATGGCCAACCAGCGCCAGGGCACAGCAAAGTCGAAGGAAAGAAGTGAAATCACAGGTTCTACCCGTAAGCTCGGTCGCCAGAAAGGTGGTGGCGGTGCTCGTCGCGGTGACATCAAGTCGCCCGTGCTCGTAGGTGGTGGCCGCGTGTTTGGTCCCAAGCCTCGCGACTATGGGTTCAAGCTGAATAAAAAAGAGCGTATCCTCGCTCGCAAATCAGCCCTCGCTTACAAGGCTCAAGAAAATGCCATTCTCGTTGTCGAAGACTTCACTCTGGAGGCTCCGAAGACGAAATCGTTCGTCGAAATCTTAAATAATCTTAAAATTTCGGGTAAAAAGAGCCTCTTCGTTTTGCCAGGTGTAGATAAAGTTGTATATTTGTCGTCCCGAAATATCGAGCGTGTCAATGTAATGGCCGCATCTGCACTGAATACCTACAAAGTACTCGACGCAGATGTTATGGTTGTTGCAGAAGGTGCACTCCCTGTTATCGAGACCAACCTAAACAAGTAAAGTAAGCTGAATATGGCATACATTATCAAACCTCTGGTCACTGAGAAGATGACCCAGATTACAGAGAAGCAGAACAAGTTCGGCTTCATTGTTCGTCCTGATGCCAACAAACTTGAGATACAAAAGGAGGTAGAGGCTCGCTACAACGTGACCGTGACCGACGTGAACACTATGCGTTACGCCGGTAAGGCCAAACAGCGTTACACTCGTTCTGGATTGCTCAAGGGCCGCACGAACGCATTTAAGAAGGCCATCGTCACACTGAAGGATGGCGACACAATTGATTTCTATAGCAATATTTAATAAGAGATGGCAGTACGTAAATTCAAGCCCACAACACCAGGGCAGAGACACAAGATTATAGGTACTTTCGAGGAAATTACTGCATCAGTACCTGAGAAGTCTCTCGTGTACGGCAAGCGCTCAACCGGTGGTCGTAACAACACCGGTAAGATGACCAACCGCTATATGGGCGGTGGACATAAGAGAAAGTTCCGTGTGATCGACTTCAAGCGAGAGAAAGATGGTGTTCCCGCAATTGTAAAGACAATCGAGTACGATCCTAACCGTTCGGCTAGAATCGCCTTGCTGTTCTACGTTGACGGTGAAAAGCGTTATATTATTGCTCCCAACGGGCTGAAGGTGGGTGACAAGGTGATGAGCGGTGCAGAGGCAGCTCCTGAAGTAGGAAATGCATTGCCCCTGAAGAACATTCCCGTCGGTACCATCATCCACAACATCGAGCTGCGCCCAGGACAGGGTGCTCTGCTCGTTCGTTCCGCTGGTAACTTCGCACAGCTGACGTCCCGCGATGGTGACTATTGTGTGATTAAATTGCCTTCTGGCGAGACTCGTCTGATTCTGGGCACTTGCAAGGCTACCGTAGGCAGTGTCGGTAATTCCGACCACGCATTGGAGAGCTCCGGTAAGGCTGGACGTACGCGTTGGTTAGGCCGTCGTCCCCACAACCGTGGCGTTGTCATGAATCCCCACGATCACCCGATGGGTGGTGGTGAAGGCCGTCAGTCCGGTGGACATCCCCGTTCACGTAAGGGCTTGTATGCTAAGGGTCTCAAGACACGCGCACCGAAGAAGCAGTCGAACAAGTACATCATCGAGAGAGCTAACAAGAAGAAGTAACCAGGCAAGTTAAAGAGTAAATTATGAGTCGTTCATTAAAGAAAGGTCCATATATCGAAGTGAATCTTGAGAACAAGGTTCTCGCCATGAATGAAAGTGGTAAGAAAACCGTAGTCAAGACTTGGGCCCGTGCTTCTATGATTTCCCCCGATTTCGTGGGTCACACCATAGCAGTACATAACGGAAACAAATTTATCCCTGTTTACATTACTGAGAACATGGTAGGACACAAGCTTGGCGAGTTCGCTCCCACACGTAAGTTCGGCGGCCATGCAGGTCAGAAGAAGAAGTAAGTAGGGCATTAACAGAAAAAAGAGTAATAATATAATGGGAAAAAGAAAGAAATTAGCTGCCGAGGCTAGAAAGGCAGCAAAGAAGACCCAGTTCTTCGCTAAACTGAAGGACGTGCCCTCTTCTCCCCGCAAGATGAGATATGTGGTTGACTTGATTCGCGGTATGGAGGTGAACAGAGCACTTGGCACACTGAAGTTCTCGACGAAGGCTGCTTCTGCTGATGTAGAGAAGGTTCTTCGTTCTGCCATTGCAAACTGGGAGCAGAAGAACGAGCGTAAGGCAGAGGACGGCGAACTTTTCGTCACTCGCGTGTTTGTAGACGAGGGTGCTACCCTCAAGCGTATGAGACCTGCTCCCCAGGGTCGTGGTTACAGAATCCGTAAGCGTTCTAACCACATTACTTTGTACGTCGATACTAAGAACGATTAATGACTAAGAAAAAGTATGGGACAGAAAGTTAATCCAATAAGCAATCGTCTGGGTATCGTCCGCGGTTGGGATTCAAATTGGTATGGTGGCAAGGATTTCGGTGACGCCCTCCTCGAGGACAGCAAAATCCGCAAATACCTCAACGCCCGTCTGGGTGATGCCAGCATCTCCAAGATTGTTATCGAGCGTACACTGAAACTCGTGACTATTACGGTTTGCACAGCCCGTCCTGGTCTTATCATTGGTAAGGGCGGTGAAAAGGTTGACAAACTGAAGGAAGAACTGAAGAAAATTACCGACAAAGAGGTTCAGATTAATATCTTCGAAGTGCGTAAGCCCGAACTCGATGCTACCATTGTTGCAAACAACATCGCTCGCCAGGTAGAGGGTAAGGTTTCTTATCGCCGTGCAATCAAGATGGCCGTTGCAAATACCATGCGCGCCGGTGCTGAAGGTATTAAGGTGCAGATTTCCGGTCGACTGAACGGTGCCGAAATCGCACGTAGCGAAATGTTCAAGGAGGGTCGTACTCCCCTGCATACGTTCCGTGCCGACATCGACTATTGCAAGGCAGAGGCTCTGACCAAGGTTGGTTTGCTGGGTCTGAAGGTATGGATTTGCCGTGGCGAAGTATTCGGAAAGCGCGACCTTGCGCCCAACTTCACACAGCAGAAGGAGAACAGTGGACGTGGCTTCGGTAACGGCCCCAAGAACTTCCGCCGCAAGAGAAACAACAATCGCTAAAAACTAAATCATCATGTTACAACCTAAAAGAACCAAATATAGAAGACCACAAAAAGGTCGTTGCAAGGGCAACGCCCAGCGCGGCAACCAGCTGACCTTCGGTTCCTTCGGAATCAAGTCGGATTACGGCACGTCAGATTGAGGCTGCCCGTGTTGCCATGACACGTTATATGCAGCGTGAGGGTCAGAGTTGGATTCGTATCTTCCCCGACAAACCCATCACCAAGAAGCCTGCAGATGTACGTATGGGTAAGGGTAAGGGTGATCCCGTAGGATACGTGTTCCCCATCACCCCCGGACGTATTATATTTGAGATTGAGGGCGTATCGTACGACATAGCCAAGGAAGCACTCCGTCTGGCCGCACAGAAACTGCCCGTGACAACCAAGTTCATTGTTAGAAGAGATTACGATAAAAACGCATAATTATGAAAGTAGCAGAAATACAGAAACTGTCTACCGACGATCTGCGGGAACAGATTCAGACGGAGAAGGCTAACTATACACAGATGCTGTTGAACCATGCCGTATCTCCCCTCGAGAACAATGCTCAGATTAAGGCGGCACGTCGTAATATCGCTCGCTTGCTGACGGTTCTTCGTCAGAGAGAACTTAACAAATAATGGTCTACACACATGGAAGCTAGAAATTTAAGAAAAACAAGAACGGGTGTCGTGGTTAGCGACAAGATGGATAAGACCATTGTTGTAGCAGCTAAGTTCAAGGAAAAGCATCCGATTTATGGTAAGTTCGTTAATAAGACGAAGAAATACCATGCCCATGACGAGAAGAATGACTGTCACAAGGGTGACACCGTGATGATTATGGAGACTCGTCCTCTGAGCAAAACCAAGAGATGGAGAGTAGTAGAAATCGTAGAAAGAGCTAAGTAATCATGATACAAGCAGAATCAAGATTGGTAGTTGCGGACAACAGCGGCGCAAAAGAGTGCCTGTGCATTCGCGTACTCGGCGGTACTCGTCGTCGCTATGCGTCTGTAGGTGACGTGATTGTTGTTGCTGTGAAGAGTGCAATCCCCACCAGTGATGTTAAGAAAGGTGCAGTATCAAAGGCCCTGATCGTTCGTACGAAGAAGGAAGTCCGTCGTCCCGACGGTTCCTATATAAGGTTTGATGACAACGCTTGCGTTCTCCTGAACAACGCCGGCGAATTGCGTGGCAGTCGTATTTTCGGTCCCGTGGCTCGTGAACTTCGCGCAGTCAACATGAAGGTCGTTTCCTTGGCACCTGAGGTTCTTTAACCTATTTAAGAATTTAAGTAATGAGTAAGTTACACATTAAGAAAGGCGATACAGTATACGTAAACGCTGGTAACAACAAGGGCAAGACTGGCACCGTGTTGAAAGTGTTGGTAGATGAGAAGCGCGCCATCGTTGAAGGTGTGAACATGGTATCCAAGAGCCAAAAGCCTAGTGCCAAGTATCCCCAGGGCGGTATCATCAAACAGGAGGCCCCCATCCACATCTCAAACCTGAACGTGGTCGATCCCAAGGATGGCAAGCCTACTCGAATTGGTAGAAAACTGAACGCTGACGGCAAACTGGTCCGTTATGCTAAAAAATCTGGAGAGGAGATTAAGTAATGGCAAATACTGCAAGCCTTAAAAAAGAATATGCGGAGCGCATTGCTCCCGCTTTGATGAAGCAGTTCAACTACTCTTCATCCATGCAGATTCCCGTGCTGAAGAAGATTGTCATCAATCAGGGTCTCGGTATGGCTACTGCTGACAAGAAGATTATCGAAGTGGCAATCAATGAGATTACAGCAATCACCGGTCAAAAGGCCGTTGCCACAGTTTCTAAAAAGGACGTCGCAAACTTTAAGCTTCGTAAGAAGATGCCCATCGGTGTGATGGTTACCCTGCGTCGTGAGCGTATGTACGAGTTCCTGGAAAAGCTGGTTCGTGTGGCTTTGCCCCGTATCCGTGACTTCAAAGGTATCGAAAGCAAGTTTGACGGCCGCGGTAACTATACCCTCGGCATTCAGGAGCAAATCATCTTCCCCGAGATTAACATCGATACCATCGACCGTATCTTGGGTATGAATATCACCTTCGTCACTACCGCAAAGACAGACGAGGAGGGTTTTGCACTCCTGAAGGAGTTTGGTCTGCCCTTTAAGAACGCTAATAACGATTAAGAAGAGATATGGCAAAAGAATCAATGAAGGCCCGTGAGGTGAAAAGAGCCAAACTCGTGGCCAAGTATGCTGAAAAGCGTGCAGCACTGAAGAAAATCGTCAATACGGGCGACCCCGTAGAGGCTTACGAAGCAGCACGCAAGCTGCAGGAGATACCCCGTAACGCTAATCCCATCCGCCTGCACAATCGCTGCAAGCTGACCGGACGCCCCAAGGGTTATATGCGCCTGTTTGGAATCAGCCGTATTCAGTTCCGTGAGATGGCCTCCAGTGGTCTCATTCCCGGTGTGAAGAAGGCCAGCTGGTAAGAGAGTTCTTTAATTATTTAATATTGTCGGGGTTGTCCCGATTAATTAAAAATTACATAAAATGACAGATCCAATAGCTGATTATTTGACACGGTTGCGTAATGCAATTATGGCTAAGCACAGAGTTGTTGAATGCCCCGCGTCGAATTTGAAAAAGGAGATTACAAAAATCCTTTTCGAGAAAGGCTATATCTTGAACTACCAGTTCGTAGAGGACGGTCCTCAGGGAACTATCAAGATAGCCTTGAAGTATGACAATGCGTCAAAAGAGAGTGCAATCAAAAAGCTGATTCGCATCTCAAAGCCCGGCATGCGCAAGTACACGGGTTACAAAGACATGCCAAGAGTTATTAATGGATTGGGTATCGCTGTGATATCTACATCCAAGGGTGTAATGACCAACAAGGAAGCTGCCGAACAGAAGATTGGTGGTGAAGTTCTTTGTTATGTGTATTAATAGGAGGATTAAGCTATGTCTAGAATTGGAAAAATGCCTATTACAATTCCTGCTGGTGTAACTGTCAATGTCAGCGATGACAATGTTGTTACTGTCAAGGGCAAGGAAGGAGAGTTGAGCCAGGCTGTGCATCCCTCTATTAAGTTGAATATTTCGGAAGGTACACTCGATTTGACAATCGACGAGGCTAACGACACCGTGGAGAAGAAGCAGAAGCAGGCATTCCATGGTCTTTATCGTTCGCTCATTAACAATATGGTTGTCGGTGTTTCTCAGGGTTATGAGAAGGCTATGGAACTCGTTGGCGTGGGTTACCGCGTATCCAACCAGGGCAATCTGGTAGAGTTCTCCTTGGGTTATACCCATAGCATCTTTATTCAGCTTCCCGCCGAGATTAAGGTGGAGACAAAGTCCGAGAGAAACCAGAATCCTCAAATTATCCTGAGATCTTGCGACAAGCAACTTCTGGGACAGGTGTGTGCAAAAATTCGTTCTTTCCGTAAGCCTGAACCTTACAAGGGTAAGGGTATCTTGTTCCTCGGTGAACAGATCCGCAGAAAGTCTGGTAAGTCAGCAGGTGCTAAGTAATTTTAAAACTGTAAGATTATGACAAACAAAATAGAAAGACGAATTAAGATTAAGTACAGAGTTCGTAATAAGATTTCTGGTACTGCTGAACGTCCCCGTATGTCGGTGTTCCGCAGCAACAAGCAGATATATGTACAGATTATCAATGACAGAGTAGGTGCTACCCTCGTATCTGCATCCTCTCTGGGTATGGAAGCATGCCCCAAGAAGGAACAGGCAGCCAAGGTGGGCGAGATGATTGCCAAGAAGGCTCTTGAGGCAGGCATCACCGCTGTTGTCTTTGATCGTAATGGATATCTGTACCACGGTCGTGTGAAGGAAGTAGCTGATGCTGCTCGTAACGGTGGACTTAAATTCTAATCTAAGAAGATTATGGCACTGAATAAAGTTAAGATCAATAGTGATATCGAATTAAAGGACAGACTTGTTGCTATCAATCGTGTTACAAAGGTAACAAAGGGTGGTCGTACATTCACGTTCAGCGCAATTGTTGTCGTTGGTAATGAGAATGGCATCATCGGTTGGGGTCTTGGAAAGGCCGGCGAAGTTACTGCCGCTATTGCCAAAGGTGTTGAGGCTGCAAAGAAGAATCTGGTACGTGTGCCCGTTGTCAAGGGTACTGTTCCCCACGAAGCTGCCGCTCATTTCGGTGGTGCCGAGGTTCTGATTATGCCCGCTTCTCCCGGTACGGGAGTTGTTGCCGGTGGCGCCATGCGTGCTGTGTTGGACAGCGTAGGCGTTAAGGATGTGCTGGCTAAGTCAAAGGGTTCTTCCAACCCCCACAACCTCGTAAAGGCTACAATTGCCGCTCTTTCTGAGATGCGTGATGCAAAGATGATTGCCGCACAGCGTGGTGTCAGTCTGGAAAAAGTATTTAGAGGTTAAATAGGAGGTATAAACTATGGCAACTATTAAAGTTAAGCAAGTAAGAAGTCGTATTCATGCTCCCCGCTACCAGAAGGCCACACTTGACACTCTGGGACTGCGCAAGCTGAATCACGTCGTTGAGATTGAGGACAATGCCTCCAATCGTGGTCTGATTCAGACAGTTCATCACTTGGTAAAAGTGATTGACTAATTAAAACTAACAAGTTAATTCGATTAGATTATGAAATTAAATAATTTGAAACCTGCAGCTGGCGCTACTCACTCTCGTCGTCGTATCGGTCGTGGCCCAGGTTCTGGTCTGGGTGGTACGTCTACCCGTGGTCATAAGGGTGCTAAGGCACGTTCTGGCTACAAGAGAAAGATCGGTTTCGAGGGTGGTCAGATGCCTTTGCAGCGTCGTCTCCCGAAGTTCGGCTTCAAGAACATCAACCGTGTAGAGTATCAGGCTGTTAATTTGACTACTCTTCAGGCTCTCGCCGATAAGGGTATAACCACTATTACGATAGCCGAGTTCAAGGCCAATCGTATCGTTAAGGGCGATGCTCCTGTCAAGATTCTTGCCAATGGCGAGTTGACGGCAAAGGTTGATGTAACAGCTAATGCATTCTCTGCTGCAGCAGAGGCCGCTATTCAGAAAGTTGGTGGTACGGTAACTAAATTGTAATAACTCAGATTATGAAGTTTGTAAAGACAATAAAGAACATATGGGCTATCGAGGACTTGCGTTCCAAGCTCCTCGTTACCCTTGGTTTTGCTGCGATTTATCGTTTTGGCTCGTTTGTTGTGCTTCCTGGTATCAATCCTGAGCACCTGACCGCGTTGCGTGAGCAGACCAATGAGGGCTTGATGTCCTTGTTGAATATGTTCTCTGGTGGTGCCTTCTCCAATGCATCTATGTTTGCACTGGGAATTATGCCCTACATTTCAGCTTCTATCGTTATTCAGTTGTTGGCCGTCGTTCTGCCCTATTTCCAGAAAATGCAGCGCGAAGGTGAGAGTGGACGCCGTAAGATTAACCAGTATACTCGTTATCTTACCATTTTCATTCTCTTCTTCCAGGGTCCGTTCTATTTGATGAATTTGCAGCATCAGGCTGCTGGTGCACTGAATCCCAATATCAGCTGGACCACGTTCATGATATCTTCTACCATCATTTTGGCTGCAGGTAGCATGTTCATATTGTGGTTGGGCGAACGTATTACGGATAAGGGCATTGGCAATGGTGTTTCTATCATCATCATGTTGGGTATTATTGCTCGTCTGCCCCAGGCTTTCAGCCAGGAACTCGTATCGCGGTTCACATCGGTTGCTGCCGGTGGTCTGATTATGTTCCTCGTGGAATTGATTATCCTCTTTGGAGCTGTCTTGGCCGCTATCCTCCTTGTACAAGGCACGCGTAAGGTTCCTGTGCAGTATGCCCAGCGTATGGTTCGTGGACAGCAAGTAGGTGGTGCTCGTCAGTACATTCCTCTTAAACTGTTTGCTGCCAATGTGATGCCCATCATCTTTGCTCAGGCTATCATGTTCATCCCTTCCACTCTCATTGGATTCATTGCAGAGGGTAGTGGCTTCTGGACTCGTGTAGCCATGGTGATGTCGGACTACACTAGTTGGCAGTACAACGTAGTATTTGCAACTCTTATCATTGCATTTACTTTCTTGTACACGGCAATCACGATGAACCCTGTGCAGATGGCAGAGGACATTAAGCGCAACAACGGCTTCATTCCCGGTGTGCGTCCTGGAAAAGCAACAGCTGATTATCTGGATGATATAATGACTCACATCACGTTCCCCGGTTCTGTGTTCCTGGCAATCATCGCTTGTATGCCTGCTTTTGCAGGTCTGCTGGATGTGAAGCCTGAGTTTGCACATTTCTTCGGTGGAACTTCGCTCTTGATTCTTGTTGGTGTCGTGCTTGACACATTGCAGCAGATTGAGAGTCACTTGCTGATGAGACATTACGATGGCCTGCTGAGTTCGGGAAGAATTCATGGGCGTAGCGGTGTTTCTGCCTATTAAGAATATCTATGAAGATATTTCTCAAGACAGAGGAAGAGATAGAATTGATGAGAGCAGCCAACCTGATGGTTTCGGCAACGCTCGCAGAGATAGCAAAGGCAATACGTCCTGGAGTGACAACGTCACAACTCGACAAGGTTGCTGACGAATACATAAGAGACAATGGAGCGGTTCCCACTTTCAAGGGATTTCCGAATCCATGTGGAGGTGAGACCTTTCCTGCGTCGATATGTACTTCAGTCAACGATGAGGTAGTACACGGTCTGCCTAATGACCGTTCCCTCCAAGAGGGAGACATCGTGTCGGTCGATTGTGGAATCCTACTGAATGGATACAATGGTGACTCTTGTTACACGTTCTGTGTAGGCGAAGTTTCGGCAGAGGTCGAACAGCTGTTACGGACAACAAGGGAGGCTCTTTACAAAGGTATAGAGACAGCCCTGCCCGGTCGGCGAATTGGAGACATCGGATATGCGGTACAAACGTATTGTGAGGCTCAAGGCTTTGGCATCGTTCGAGAGTTCGTTGGCCATGGCATAGGGAAGAAGATGCACGAGGATCCTCCTGTGCCCAATTATGGTAGACGTGGGAACGGACCTCAGTTGAAGAATGGTTACTGCATTGCCATCGAACCCATGATTACAATGGGAAGTCCGAAAATATATCTGACGGACGACCGATGGACCGTTAAAACCAGAGATGGTAAACCTGCAGCCCACTTTGAACATACCGTGGCAATACATCAGGGACGCGTTGACATACTCTCCTCTTTCGAGGAAATAGACAAAATAGTAAAGTAAATATACATAAAATGGCAAAACAGTCCGCAATAGAACAAGATGGAGTTATCGTAGAGGCTCTTTCCAATGCAATGTTCCACGTTGAGTTGGAGAATGGGCATGAGATAACAGCGCATATCTCAGGTAAGATGAGAATGCACTACATCAAGATTCTTCCAGGCGATAAGGTCAAAGTTGAAATGAGCCCATACGATTTATCGAAGGGCCGCATAGTATTCAGATATAAATAAAAACTACAATATGAAAACAAGAGCTTCAATCAAGAAACGTACGCCAGAGTGCAAAATCGTCCGCAGAAAGGGACGTTTGTATGTAATTAATAAAAAGAACCCCAAATATAAGATGCGTCAGGGGTAATAATATTATTGCAAGAAAAGTAAGTAATATATGGCAATTAGAATTGTTGGTGTTGATTTACCTCAGAACAAGAGAGGTGAAATCGCTTTGACCTATGTATATGGTATAGGTCGTAGTAGCTCGGCCAAGATTTTGGATAAGGCTGGAGTGAATCGTGACAAGAAGGTAGTAGACTGGACCGACGATGAGGCCGCCAAGATTCGTGAGATTATTGGTGCGGAGTACAAGGTCGAGGGTGATCTCCGTAGTGAGATAGCCATGAACATCAAACGTTTGATGGACATTGGTTGCTACCGTGGCGTACGTCATCGTAATGGTCTTCCTGTTCGTGGTCAGAGCACGAAGAACAATGCCCGCACACGCAAGGGTAAGAAGAAGACCGTTGCAAACAAGAAAAAGGCTACTAAATAATAGATAGATATGGCAAAGAAAACAGTCGCAGCTAAGAAGAGAGTCGTGAAGGTAGACGCTATGGGCCAGCTTCACGTACACAGCTCTTTTAACAACATTATTGTGTCTTTGGCCAACAGCGAGGGTCAGGTTATCTCTTGGTCTTCTGCTGGTAAGATGGGCTTCCGTGGTTCTAAGAAGAACACTCCGTATGCTGCCCAGATGGCCGCTCAGGATTGTGCAAAGGTTGCATTTGACCTGGGTTTGAGAAAGGTGAAAGCCTATGTTAAGGGTCCCGGCAATGGCCGTGAGTCAGCCATTCGTACCGTACATGGTGCAGGTATTGAGGTTGTCGAGATTGTCGACGTAACTCCGCTGCCCCACAACGGTTGCCGTCCTCCAAAGAGAAGAAGAGTTTAATAATACACTGACACAATTAGAAGAGAATCCAGCGAAGAACAGGTCTTTTGGCTTACATTTCCTCATCTGTGGCCGCGGCTGCTACCCTGTGCACTCGCTGAAAAAAAACTAAAATTATGGCTAGATATACTGGACCAAAATCAAGAATTGCCCGCCGTTTTGGTGAGCCCATCTTTGGTGCTGACAAGGTTCTTTCCCGCAGGAATTTCCCTCCTGGTCAGCATGGTAATAACCGTCGCAGAAAGACTTCGGAGTATGGCATCATGCTTGCTGAGAAGCAGAAGGCACGCTATACGTATGGTTTGTTGGAGAAGCAGTTCCGTCTGATGTTTGAAAAAGCAGCTCGTACTAGTGGTATCACTGGTGAAATCCTTCTTCAGAACCTTGAGAGTCGTCTCGACAATATCGTTTTCCGTCTTGGTATTGCTCCCACTCGTGCAGCAGCCCGTCAGTTGGTCAACCACAGGCATATTACAGTTGACGGTAAGGTTGTAGGTATCGCTTCCTACAGCGTTGCTCCCGGTCAGATTGTAGGTGTACGCGAGCGCAGCAAGTCTCTCGAAGTCATCACTGCCGCTTTGGCTGGTTTCAACCACTCGAAGTATCCTTGGTTGGAGTGGGACGAGAACAGCAAGTCTGGTAAGTACCTGCATAGGCCCGAGCGTGCAGATATTCCTGAGAATATTAAGGAGCAGTTGATCGTTGAGTTGTACTCTAAATAATAAATTCATAATGGCGATATTAGCATTTCAAAAACCTGAAAAAGTTATAATGTTGGCCGCGGACGAGAAGTACGGCAAGTTCGAGTTTCGTCCCTTGGAAGGTGGCTTTGGTACTACCGTAGGTAATGCTTTGCGCCGAATACTTCTTTCCTCATTAGACGGTTTCGCAATCAACACTGTTGCCATCAATGGTGTTGAGCACGAATTTGCAACCGTTCCTGGTGTTAAGGAAGACGTCACCAACATTATACTGAATCTGAAGCAAGTTCGATTCAAGCATATAGTAGACGAATTCGAGAATGAGAAAATTAGCGTCACAGTCGAGAAGACAACCGAACTGAAGGCTGGAGACTTTAATAAGTACCTGACTGGATTTGAAGTGTTAAACCCGGAGTTGGTTATTTGCCATTTGGATCCCAAAGCAACGATGCAAATAGAAATCTCTATCAATAAGGGACGTGGATATGTTCCTGCTGAGGAGAATCGTGAGTTCTGCACCGATGTTAATGTTATCCCCATAGACTCCATTTATACTCCCATACGTAATGTGAAGTATGCTGTCGAGAATTATCGTGTCGAACAAAAAACCGACTATGAGAAACTCGTCCTGGAGATTACAACGGACGGTTCAGTCCATCCGAAAGATGCTCTGAAGGAAGCAGCAAAGATTCTTATCTATCACTTCATGCTCTTCTCTGATGAGAAGATTACGTTGGAGAACAGTGATGGCGAGGGTAACGAAGAGTTTGATGAAGAGGTTCTGCACATGCGTCAGTTGCTGAAGACAAAGTTGGTAGACATGGACCTCAGTGTCCGTGCGCTGAATTGCCTGAAGGCAGCAAATGTAGACACCCTTGGCGACCTCGTTCAGTTCAACAAGACTGACTTGCTGAAGTTCCGTAACTTTGGTAAGAAATCGCTGATGGAACTCGACGATATGTTCGAACGTCTGAATCTCTCTTTTGGGACCGATATCTCTAAGTACAAACTTGACAAAGATTATTAAAAACACATGAGACATAATAAGAAATTCAATCATCTTAGCCGCACGGCCAGCCATCGTGATGCGATGCTTGCCAACATGGCCATTTCGCTCATCATGCACAAGCGAATTAATACCACTGTGGCTAAGGCAAAGGCTCTCCGTAAATATGTAGAGCCCCTTATCAATCGCTCGAAGCAGGACACTACGGCCAGCCGTCGCCTTGTCTTCAGTTATCTTCAGAACAAGTATGCCGTCACGGAACTCTTCCAGGTTATTTCTGAGAAGGTGGCAGAGCGTCCCGGTGGTTACACGCGCATCATCAAGACGGGTTTCCGTCAGGGCGATGCTGCAGCTACCTGCTTCATTGAACTCGTAGACTTTGACGAGAATATGGCTAAGGCTCCGAAGAAGGCTAAACGTACTCGTCGTTCGGGTAAGAAGAGCACCGCAGCTGAGACTGCAGCAGTTGAGACCGCGGAAGCACCAGCTGCAGAGGCTGCTACTGAAACTGCTGAATAAGCCAATCTAATTGCAATAATATATGCGAAGGCGCCCCGTCCGTGTGGATGGGGCGTTTTTGTTCGTCCAGCACGAACGTATTCTAATGGGTGAAAGTCCCAAACGCGCCCTTATAGCGGGAAGCGTATAGTCGGAGGCAGGGGTGTCTATCGCGAGGTAGAATCTGAAGGAAGCCCGAGACAAACATCTGGCCTGACGTACAGAAACCACATACAAGGCATATGGTCGTGGATGAGGCG
>CAJOJA010000021.1 GCA_905234735.1 uncultured Bacteroidaceae bacterium
GACTGGCAAACTGACACATCAGGACTTGGGACAATTACAGATGTACGTGAATTACTATGACCGTTGCGAAAAACAGGAAGACGAGAATCCGACCATAGGTATACTTCTTTGCTCAGACAAGAACGACACCGTGGTAAAGATGGCTCTGCCCGAAGAAAACTCCACGATATTAGCCAGCAAGTATCAACTGTATCTACCAACAACAGAACAGCTGATTAAGGAGATTGACGAGGTAAAGCAACTCAATATCTGACGGAATTATCATATGCAGACTTTCTACTTGTAAAACAGCAACTTAAAACGCCCATATTTGTCCCATACAAACATAATCCTCTGATAATCAATTGGCGTCAGATTTGAGGAGGTCAAATGAGACGCATAAGTAAAGACATAACAAAACACTATCAAATGGCGTGTAGCTCAAAGAGTTACACGCCGTTTGCTTTTTATGGGCTCATGTTTTCTATGTGCTTATTCAGCTTTTTTATGGCTTTTTGTTATATGAGTGTAGCACGACAAAAATGTCGACCAAGTTCGACTAATTACGACTTATCCATACTTATTACTACTTAAAAGTAGATGAGGTACAGGATGGTTTACTGACAAAATGCAAGTATAACATTTAGGATACATACTCATATTAACTAATAAAAGTAACAAAAAGATGTCTAAATTAGGATTAGAAATCAAAAGGAAGTGTAAATCTCCACTAGGGAAGCTGTAGCCATCTATGGTGTTGAACGTGATACGCTGTATCTGATGGTTCGCCGGGGTCAGATACCAAGTATCAACATTGGGGCCAGACTCACAAGGATAAACCGTAAGGATCTGGAGAAAATGTTTGTAAAGCGGCCGATAGCCAAACACATCAAGGAAACGCATTGCCAAAGAAGTACAGTCTCGAACCCGAGGACTGCTACACCATCGGAGAAGTCTGCGAGAAGTACCACATCAACGACAGTTCTGTGTGGGCTTACGTCAGGAAGTATTCTATTCCCTCTCGTCAGATTGGCAACTATGTGTATGTACCTAAAGAAGAAATTGATAACTTATATAAACCTAACATCCGCAGCTAATAATCTCAATAAAAATGCAAGTGTCTGAATATGAAATTATAGCAGACACTTGCGTATGTCAGATTTTTCACTTATCTTTGTGCGTGCAAAAACAACAAAGAGCAAAAATCTGGCATATGGCTGCAAAAGTACAAATAAAAAATGAGAAATACATGCCTTACGGCGGTATTTATTTCGTGATTGGTGAATTTCTTCGCCAGATGGCTCCCGTCATAGACGGCTACCTCGGCCTTCGCAGTACACTGATAGGCTACCAGTACAGCGAGATTTCGCTTGCCATGCTTTGTAACTTCTGCTGTGGCGGCGACCGTACGGAGGACATCTACCGTGTACATGACATGATTGAACAGAAGCCCGGCCTCCGCATCTGCAGCCCCGACACCGTACTTCGTGCGATGACGGAGCTGTCAGTCGAGGACATGTCTACACGGCCCCGAGCGGCAAGGAGTACCGTTTCAACACGGCAGAGCGTCTGAACGGCCTGCTGGTGTATGCGGCCGTCAAGAGCGGGAGGTGAGGGAAACCCGCAAGCGTAACATTGGCGACGTAACTGCTAAGGGTGAAGTTGACTGGGGACGTGAGCAAAGAGTCTCGGTGAGCGACATCGGAAATCTGGAAGTTGGCGATAAGATTTCAATCTATGGTCACACTATTAATACGGGAAGGAACAGCCAGTACTCATTGCAAATTCTCCATTATGGTGAAATCGATTCCAAGGGACTTGCCTATGTTGATAATCATGGCTACCACGATATCTACGACCGCCTTACCTATTCTTACATTTCGGGGGCAACCAGGGAGTGGAAAGAATTTAATCCGAATAATTATGAAGACGAATATGTTGTTCCCACGGCTTCAATGGCCGATGCAATACGCAAGAACACCTTCAGCGTGACAGGCTCCAACTTCTACGTCGATAGGATTCATGTGAACAGCAAGACGTTCGTATATCCTCAAAAAGTTGGCTCGCTGCAGTATGCCACCATGTGTGCACCCTATAATATCGAGATGCCCTATTCCGACGACCTGCGGGCATACGCCATTACAGGCATTGATGGCAGGAACCTGATTCTTACGAAAGTACAGCGCATCCCGATGGGTGCCGCCGTAGTGCTCTTCAAGAAGAACAGCGTGACTGAAGAAGATTTCAATCTGCCCTGCTTTGATAACATCTCCCTGACCGAAGAAGAAAAGGCAGCCTTCGACAACAACCTCCTGATTGGTGACATCGTGAACAAGCAGGTGACTAATAACGACGATTACACCTGCTACATGCTGGCCTACAAAAAGCCGTTCGACAAGCCCGAGAAGGAAGTGGCTTTCTTCCGTGTGGAAGGTACCGTGACGGCAGGAGCCTACAAGTCGTATCTCCGACTCCCGAACAATCAGGTTCCGGCTGGTGCCAAATCATTCGGATTCGTGTTTGCTGACGACGTGGAATCCTCTGCCGATGCTATTCAGACCACAGGTATCCAGCAGGCTGAGACTAGCACCAGCGATGCCTATTATAACATCTGGGGCCAGAAGACGCTCCATCCTACTAAGGGATTGTATATTCGCAACAACAAGAAAATCATTATCAAATAAAACAGTATGAAAAGTAAGTATATTAGGCCACAGTTACAGACTTTAGCGCTCGCCGGCGACCCTATTATGGATGAACCCGATTTGCACATTGCGTCAGGGGTGTTCAAAGAGGGCGACACCCAGTTAAGCAAGGAGAGCGACGACTTCTTCGAGGAAGAAGGAATCAGTGTCACACACGTTAGTCTCTGGGATGATTCAGAAGAAGAATAATTCAGTTATTATAACTCATTGTAAATAGTTTTTTCATTAAGTAAAAGCACCACGCTGTGAAGCGCGGTGCTTTTAAATTTGTGCTTGTGTTAGGATTATTTTGTAGTAATGACTATGACTCCTGTTTTCAGTCCGTCGCCGTTGGCTGTCAGACGGAGCGCTGAAGGCTCGCGGCTACTCTGTATCAGCACCTGTGCCAGCCCGTTGAAGGCCGGAATGCTGAATGCCCGGCAGTCTTTGTCTTTTGGATGGTCCTCGCCCATGTACTGCGGGTCGCCGTTGCCTGCGCCAATGATGCGGCCGTTGCCTTCAAGCGTGAACTTCAGCGTGTTGCAGGCGTCGGGCACCAGTCGGCCGTTCTGGTCGTGCAGCTCAATGGTCACCACACTCACATCCCTGCCGTCGGCAGTAATCATCTGGCGGTCGGTTTTCATCACAATCTTCGCTGCAGGCTTAGTGGTCTCTATCTTCTCGGTCAGTATGCGCTTGCCGTTTTTATAGCCCACGGCTACCACCTTGCCGGGCTGATAGATGGCCTTCCACTTCAGGTGTCCGTTGCGGGGCATCGGCTGGCGGCCCAGCTTTTTGCCGTTCACCGTCAGTTCCACTTCGTCGCAGTTGCTGTAGGCCCACACTTCCACTTCCTCGCCCTCATGGCCCTGCAGGTTCCAATGGGGGAAGATGTGCAGCACGGGTTCGTCGGTCCACCACGATTTCAGATAGTAAGCCTCGTCCTTCGGGAATCCGCAATAGTCCAGAATGCCGAACTCCGAGTCGTGAGCGGGATAGCTGAGCGGGTTGGGCTCGCCCCGATAGTCGAAGCCTGTCCAGTAGAACAGTCCTGCAGCCCAGGGGCGTTCGTCGTAGAATTTCCATCCGCGCTCAATGATATTCTCATAGTTTTGTTCCATCGTGCGGTTCAGGCTTACCATCCTGCCGGGATATTTCTCGTCTTTGAAATACCAGCCTCGCGTGCCGCAGCCGGTGGTCTCTTCCGTGCCCACAATCTTCCATGTGGGATTATTCTTCTTGCGGTTGTCCACATCGTTCTGCACGATATAGTTGAATCCCACCACGTCGAGTCCCTTTATCATCTCCCCGCCGCCGGCATTGGCAATGGTGGAGTGGCGCGTGGGGTCCAGCTGTCGGGTATATTCGCGCAAGGCTGCTGCGATGCGAGTGCCCTGAACGGTGTTTTCCATGCCCCATTCCTCGTTGCCGTTGCTCCACAGTATGATGCTTGGGTGATTGCGGTCGCGCTTGATCATCCGCTCCAGCAGTCGCGCGTGTTCCGCGTTGATGCCTGTCAGTCGGTTCTCGTCAATCACGAGTATGCCCTCGCGGTCGCAGACATCCAGCAGGGCAGGCGTCATCGGGTTATGTGATGCCCGGTAGGCGTTGCACCCCATCTTTTTCAGCTGTCTGATGCGCCACGCCTGCAGGGCATCGGGTATGGCGGCTCCCACGCCTGCATGGTCCTGATGCAGGTTCACGCCCTTCAGTTTCAGCGGCTGGCCATTCAGCAGGAAGCCGCGGTCGGCATCGAACTCAATGTCGCGTATGCCCGTGGTGGTTTCATACACGTCGGTCACACGGCCATCCACCTTCACCGTTGTCTCCATCTTATACAAGTAGGGGTCGGAGGGGCTCCATAGATGCGGGGCATTTAAGTTCATAGTTAAGAGTTCAGAGTTTAGAGTTTGCTTCGCCTTAAGCGTTACCGTCGAGGGTGCCGACTTGGCCACCTCCCGTCCGTCGACATCCAGCAGACGGTGGCTCACTTCACACTGTTGCGAGGTCAGCGAGTGGTTGTTCACCTCGGTCTCCACATGGATGGTAGCCTTGTCGTAGGGCTGCTTCAGTTCGGCATACACGAATGTGCCAAAGGGCGCCACGCCTACGGCAGCCGTCTTCAGCAGCCACACGTCGCGATAGATGCCAGCTCCCTCATAGAACCACCCCTCTTCGAGTGTGGCATCGGCACGCACGCAAATCAGGTTGTCGCCGCCATAGTTCACATACTCCGTCACGTCATACACCTGCGTGGCATAGCCGCTGGGCTCGGTGCCCATGTAAAAGCCATTGAACCACACCTGCGCATTGCGGAAGATGCCGTCGAACTGCAGGGCGATATGCTTGCCAAGGTCACTGGCAGGGATATTTATCATCTTCCGGTACCATCCCACACTCGTTTCGGGATATTTATAGCCCACGGTCTTGTAGCCATGTGAGTGGCTTGCCCCGTTGGCGTAGGGTAGGGTGGTAACCCAATCGTGCGGTACCCTTATCTCCTGCCATGCCGAATCATCGAACTTTGCCACATACGGTCCCTCGTTGTGTATCGAGTTGGCCTTCGTCAGGTAGTTGAAATACTCCGTGCCGCAGCCGAAGTCTTTCTTCGGGTCGGCAGCGTTGCCCAGTGCAAACTTCCACCCCTCGTCGAGTCTGACAGTTTCACGCACATTCTGTGCGTTCATGCATGCAATGGCCATCCAGACCATCAAGATTGTCCATCTTCTCATTTCCGTAACATTTTATTTTATTAAACGATAGGCAATCACGTCGTGGGCCTTAACGGTCAGCTTGCGGTCCGTCTTGCTCTTCCTGTTGGTCTTGCCCTCCATCTTGTGCGTCCACAGGTTGTACACTTTATACACCACGGCGTCGAAGTTGGTACTCAGCTTGCTCACCTGCGTGTCCGTCAGGTTGAAGTCCTGCCAGTTCAATTCGCAGGCAATGTCCTTTTTCGTGGGGTTGAGGATTGTGAAAGCCCAGTCGCCACCGGCCAGAGGCTTAAACCAGAACTGCAGGCCGCCGCGGTCGCAGTAGTGCAGACCCTGAATGCCCAGCGTGTCCTGGTCGATGGCTATCATTTCCTTGTTCATGATGATGTTGCGCGTGGCCTCGCTCATCGAGCGCAGGTCGTTGCCCAGTATCAGTGGACTGGCCATCATGCACCACATGGTGAAGTGGGCGCGGTCCTCGTTCTCGGTCATGCCGTTACCTACTTCCAGCATGTCGGGGTCGTTCCAGTAGCCACGGCCGGCATACTGTCGTAGCGAGTCGTTCAGCTGTATGCACTGCATCACGCCGAACTGGCTGTAGCCTGGGAAGACGCGCAGCGAGTCGAAACTGCACCAGATGTCGGGCGTCGTGCGCCACGAGTGGCCTATCTCCCTTGCCCATTTCCACGGGTGGCTGCTGCCCCATTCGCACATGCTCAGGAAGATGGGTCGTCCGGCCGAGCGCAGCGCGTCGCTGATCAGCTGGTAGGCTCCCTCGGGATTCACGTTCGTGGTGTTGCACCAGTCGTATTTCAGGTAGTCCACCCCCCATCGTGCATACTGGATGGCATCCTGATACTCGTGGCCAAGCGAGCCCGGCATGCCGGCACACGTTTCCGTTCCCGCATCGCTGTAGATGCCCAGCTTCAGCCCGCGACTGTGCACATAGTCGGCCACTGCCTTCATGCCGTTGGGAAACTTCTTCGCGTCCGCCTGTATAAAGCCGTCGGCATCGCGCTTCCCGTGCCAGCAGTCGTCGACATTAATATAAGTATAGCCCGCATCGCGCAAGCCTGTCTCCACCATCGCGTCAGCAATACCCTTGATAATGTCCTCCGTGATGTTGCCCTGAAACTTGTTCCATGTACTCCATCCCATCTGCGGCGTGTCGGCCAGATGTTCCCATTTCTGTGCCTTTACAGGCAATGCCGTCAGGGCGAGCATGCCGCCCACGATGGCCATTCTGCTAATAAACTTTTTCATTATTCGTCTTTTGGTTACATAATTGTACATTATTTATGATTGTATATTTTGTCTCGTATTTCGGTATCGTCTGTTTTTCGTTACAAATATACACCTTTTTTTTAAATTGCCAATACTCTTATGTGTTATTTCCGTTCTTGCGTGCCATAATTTTCCAGTGCATATTCCTGAATGTTTTTTTCTGACGCCCTTATGTGTCTAATTATTCTTGATGACTTTCGCATGTCCAATCAACATTAGAATAAATGAAGGCTGATTACCGATGGTAGAAAAATATAATACAAATAAAGGAGGGCAACGGCCTCGGTTCTGAATATTATTTTGTATCTTTGTTGCCAAATACACTACTTGTGGTATTTATACCCGGTTGGCAAAACTATTAAGATATAATTCAATAATAATGCGAAATAATATGAACTACAAGAAAATGCTTATCATGGCCAGCTGTGCCGTCGTTGCGGCAGCAGTCAGGGCACAAGTGACGATAGACATTGATGCACAGCAGCGTGGGCCGGAGGTGAGCCGGATGCTCTATGGCATCTTCTATGAAGACATCAACCACGCTGCCGACGGCGGCATCTATGCCGAACTGATACGCAACCGCTCGTTTGAGGACGGCCCTCGCTTTGGCGCACCTGCCGACATGCAGGGATGGTCGACGTATGCTGCGGCTCCCTCGCAACTCACGGCCAAACTGATTCAGCCTTCGAAGAAGACACCGCTGCTGAATGCCGTGCAGCTGGCTGAAGACTTGGGAGCCAAAACGCTCTATGTGGTGAATGTGGGAATATGGCATGGGGCGATGACGACCCAAAGTGGAACAGCAAACTCCCCGTTGACCTGCTTGACGTGCCCCCCTACTCGCTGAACATCGTCAGGATAAAAAGCTGCCGATAGGCATACACCTGTATTTCACACCCCGCAATTTGAAGATAAAACCAGTGGCCGATGGGGGAAATAAACGAAGGGCGCAATCACTGCGCCCTTCATTCTGATCAACTATTACTAACTAACTACTAACCATGTATGATTTATAAAGCTTTTTGTGTTAGTATTTTACGTCTTCGCGAGAGAGTACGAAGTCGCAATTGAAAGCATCTTTCCACCATGAGATGGAGGCACTGCTGTGTGACTGGTCGTTGAAGGCGGCCGAAGCGGGGTCGTTGGTGCGCCCGTAGTCGTACCACGGCATGAAGAACAGCCACTTGGCTCCTGCTTTCCACTGGCTTGAGATGGTGGCCACGTTGCCGCACTCAGTGAGCGCAGCCATCTTGTCGGGGCACTGGTCGGCAAGGAACTTATAGTCGAGGCGATAGCATTGGCCTGCATCGTTCTGATTATAGACATCCATCCCCACGATGTCGACATACTCGTCGCCGGGGTACCAGTCGAATCCCTTGCTGTAGGGCTCGTTCCAGGCTGCTGCGGGGGTGAACACCCAGATGAGGTTGTTGATGCCGGCATCGGCAAAGCGCTCGTACATGACCTGCCACAGCCGACGGCAGGCAGCAGCGTCTATGCCCCACCAGAACCAGCGGCCGCCAGCCTCGTGGAGCGGGCGCCAGATGACGGGGATGCCCTTGGCCTGCAGTGCCTTGAGACAGATGCCCACCTGGTCGATATCCTTGATCATGCGCTTGTACTCGGACGAGTTCTCGTCGGTAATCTTACGGACGTCGAATCTGGTCTTGTCGGGCTCGCTGCCATAGTAGAACGACCAGTCGCTGCCGTTGTTGGCCGGCACGTTCCAGTGCCACATGATGGATACGATGCCGCCGGCGTTGTGCCAGTCTTCGACCACCTTGATGTTGGAATAGTCAATCCAGCCGCCTGGCTGTGAGAAGGGCAGGTGGATGAGGTCGAAGCAGTTGATGGCGGGCCATTTGCCCGTATGCTTGTACACCCACTGGGCCTCGTTGGTGTTCCAGTTCACGTTGGCGCAGGCCGCCGAGAGCGTCTTGGTGCCGTAGATGCTTTTCAGGTAATCGAACAGCTTTTCGGTCTCGGGCGAACGCTTGCTGTCGGCTACAGGTGGCTCTTCTTCGGGCTTTTGGGGCTCTTCGGGCGTTACAGGTGTTACGGGCCTTTCGTCGAACTCATCCTCGTTCTTCGAGCAGGACGTTCCTGCCATGACGAGGGCTATTGCTATCAGGTATTTCAGTTTCATGATGTTTCTGCTTATTTTACGGTTGTTTCATCTCTCGTGAGGATGATGTCGGAATGGAGGAAACTTTTCCAGAACTCGGGTGTGTTGTTGCTGCCAAACACGAAGGGAACGGTCCAGGGGGCGGCATAAAGCCAAATGGCACCATCGGCAACCATCCGTCCGGCATCGGGCATGCAGTCGCACTCGGCCAGCGCCAGCATTTTGTTGGGATACTTTGACTTCAGCACGTCGTACTGTTCCTTGTAGGAGTCGTGACTGGTGCCGATGCGGTATTGGTCGCGTGCCACGATGTCTACATGCGCGTCGCCGGGATACCAGTCATCGTCGTCGAGTTCGGATGTCCACACATAGATAAGGTTATGCACACCATGGCTCATCAGGTAGTCCTGCATGTATAGGTAGAGCTGCCTGAAGACCTCGGCACCGTCGCTGCCCCACCAGAACCAGGCTGTTCCGCCGCGGTTGCTGTTGCCGGCTGCCTCATGGAGCGGGCGCCAGATGATGGGGATGCCCTGACGCTGATAGTGCAACAGCAGACGGGTGACGGTGCTCAGGTCGAGCAGCAGCTGTCGGTTCTCGGGGGTTCCCTGCTGCAGTGCCTTACGGGGCGAGAAGGTGGTGCCCCGCTTCTGCGGTCCGGCAGCCGACGGCAGATAGAATGAATAGCCCTGCTGGGGGCCGCAACCGGGATCGACCGGTACGCTCCAATGCCAGATGAATCCGACGATGCCACCGGCCCTGTGCCACTGCAGGGCGGTATCGGCCATGTAGTCGATGTCAGGGTGACGGAAGTGCTGGAAGTCGAAGATGTTAAGGGCTGGATATTTGCCAGCGGCATTGAATATCTCCTCGGCATCGGTGGTGTTGTAGTCCCAGCGGGCCTGGCATCCGGCGATGACCTTGCGGCCCCACACATGGTTGCGCAGATATCGGTACAGGCGCACGGTCTCACTGGTAGCCTTTTTGTCGATGGGCTTTGGGGCAATCCTGGCAAAACCGCAGATGCAGAGCGACAGGAGCATCAGGGATACAGACAGTCTCTTCATATAGTGTGCTTAATGGTTCATGATGAGCACCACCTTGGTGGCCGTGTAGTTGCAACCGCTGACGATGAGACCTGCCTCCTGAAGCAGCGGCAGCGTGACTTCGTCGATGGTCATCTCGTAGTAGCCGCGCTCGAAGTCCTCGTTGGAAAGGCCTATCACGCCCAGCTCGTCGGTCAGCCCGGCCCAAGTGGAGCCATGCTTGAACGAGCCCTGCTGCCAGCCCTCGGTCTGGTCCTTGATGTACACACGAATCCTGTCACCTATCTGTGCGTTGGCAAAGGCGTCGGCATAGATAGTATTGATGTAGCCGCTCCAGCCACCCATTTCGACGTCGCCGCCGTTGTAGAGGTCGATTTCCTGCTCTACCCACTTGCCGCCAGGCTGAACTCCCTTCTCGATATCCAGCTTGCCTAATGCCAGCAGTTCTCCATTCTGGAAATGCGTCTTCACGGGGATGCTGCTGCCCACGGGTGTCTCGCCGGGCAACGTCAGGGTGATGTTGGTGTTCGATTTGCGTTTGAAGTCGAGGGCATCAATCTTCACGGCGTCGGCTCCCTCGCCGATTTCGACCGACTTTACCAGCAGGAAGTCGTTACCTTCGATCTGCAGGTCTTCGTAGGTCTTGGCTTGGTCGGAGGGGTTGAAATACCTCATGGCAGGCTTGGCCTTGCGGATGGTCTGCCTGCTTTGCACCTCGCCATCGGCAGTTATAACCGTGAGCACATCAGCCAGGTCGGCAACATTGGCAGGTGCCGTGGCTACAATCCTGTCGTCGCCGGCCACCCTTATGGCCTTGGCCGACTGTCCGCCAGGGAACACCACATCGGTTGCAGCCGACAGTCCGCTGCCCGTTATCTCCACTTCTGTTCCGTCCATGACGATGGTGGGATAGAATGCCGCTACCGACAAACCGGTTGCATTCTCGTTTTCTTCGTCTGAGCATGACGTGAGGCCTGCGGCCATAGTCAGCACGATTGCCCAGACGGCATATATCTTTCTGTTCATAATGTTACAGGTTTATTTGAGTTACTAATTACTCCATCCGGGGTTTTGTGTCAGATTACTGTTTTTGTTCAATTCCGAGAAAGGAATGGGGAAGAAGTAGAATTTGTCGTTCCACCCGCGGTTCAGCGTGGAGCGCGTCATCAGCACGTCGCCATTCTGGTTCTTGCTCAGGCGCACCACCTTCACCTGCTTTTGACTGTCGCCCTGTTTCCAGCGGCGGATGTCCCAAAAACGATGGTCCTCGAAAGCCAGCTCGACCATCCGCTCACGCTCGTAGCGGGCTTTCCAGTCGGCGTTGTCGGTCCAGTGGGGCATCTGCACGTCCTCGCGGTCGAGTATCTTGTTCACCGCATCGTTGGCGCTCATGGTGAATTCGCCCTTGGCGTTGGCATCACCATAGTAGTTGAACATGGCCTCGGCATAGTTCAGGTAGAACTCTCCAAGACGCATCAGCACCCAGGCATGCTGCGTTTCGGTGGCATTGTTGGTCGATATGTTCACGTTCGGGTCGCAGTATTTCTTCAGGTAGTAACCCGTCTGGGTGGCATTGGTCAGCGGCGAGGCGTTCAGTCCGCCCTCGAAGATTTCAATGGGACTGGTGTTGTAGTTCGGCCACAGGTCGCCATTCTTCACAACGGTCATGGCGAAGCGGGGGTCGAGTCCTTCGTAGGGATTGCTGGTGCTCAGGTTGATGGTCTGGGCTGCATGGCGGCTGCCAAAGGTCTCGCGGCTGTCCTGATACTCGTAGGCATCGACCAGCGTCTGAGTGGGACACATGCCCGACTGGCCGTTTTCCACGCCTACGGGATAGTTGTACTTCTCCCAGCTGCTCAGTGCGCCTTGCTTCTCGGCAAATATCACCTCGGTGCCGTCGTCGTTGTCGGGGCCCCAGATGCTGGCATACTTGCCCAGCTTGATGCCCCAGCCGTCGGCTCTCACCAGCAGGTCGTGAGTGGCACGGGCAGCGTTGAGCCACCAGTCTTTCCGGCCAGCAGTGTTAAACAGCGGCGATGCCTTGTAGAGCAGCGTGCGAGCCTTCAGTGCCAGGCACATAGGCTTGGTGGCACGGCCGATGTCGGTGTTCAGCTCGGTGGTGTAGGTGACGGGCAGATATTCGGCAATGCGGTCCATCTCGGCCACAATCCAGTCCATCACCTCCACGGCCGGTGTGCGGCTCAGGCTGTTAGCTTGGTCGTTGGTTAGCGACTTCAGCGTGAAGGGCACGTCGCCATAGGTGCGCACCAGCTCGAAATAGAACCAGGCGCGCAGGAACCTTGCCTCGTATTCAAACAGTTCGAACTTCGACTTCATGGCCTGGTAGTCGTTGTTGTTCTCGTAGGCCGACAGGTCAATCTTGTACTGCTTCTCAAGGTAGTTGTTGGCCTCGGCAATGGCTTTGTAGCTGTTCTCCCAGGTATAGGCAAAGGGGTTGATGGGACTCCAGCCGCCATTATAGAACTTGCGCACGTTGGAGTTAGACAAGGCGCAATCGGCCTCGTCGCAGGCAGCCGCGAACGTAGCCCCGCTGCCGCCTTCGAAATTCTTGTCGATGCCATTGGGAATACGGGCATAAAGGCTCGTCACCAGGCGCTGTATTCCATAATTGGGACTCTGGTAGACCCACTGCTCGTCGTTGGTGGTCACCTCGCTGTAGTCGAGGTCGACGCAGCTGGCCAGTGTGGCCACTGCCAGCGCGGATATTATGATATTCTTCAGTTTCATATCTGTCCTGATGTTTAGAATGTTAATGATACGCCTACATTAATGCCCTTCAGTGTGGGATAGCCGGTTCCGATGTTTTCGGGGTCCATTTCCTTCACATTGGTAAAGGTCAGCAGATTGTCACCCTTCACAAACACCTTGCACTCGTGCATGTTGATACGCTGGATGAGCGACGTGGGGAGCAGGTAATACACCTCGACCGAGCGAAGCTTCAGGAAGCGGACATCCTTCCACCACACATTGTTGGCCCGGTAGTTGTTGTTATTGGTCTGCGATGTAAGGCGCGGATACTGCGGGTTGCTGCTCACGTCCCAGCAGTTGTCGTAATATTCCTGCGACAGGTTGGCGCCGCCGATCATTGGCGTCCACATTCCCGTTGTTCCACAGTACTGGGTGAACATGCCGGCTCCCTGCCAGAGGGCATTCAGTCCGAAGCTCTTGTACTTGAAACCGAGATTCAGGGCATAGTTCAGTTCGGGCGACGAGGTGTCGTAGCCCAGTTTAACCACATCGTTCTCGTTGACCGTGCCGTCGCCGTTCTGGTCTTTGTATTTCAGGTCGCCAGGCTTGCAGTTGTCGAATTCCTGCACGGGCCAGTTGGCTATGTCGGCCTCGTCGCTGAAGAATCCTACGGCCTCCAGTCCCCAGGCCTGGTTCACCCGGCCATCTACGGCCGAAAGGTAGTCGTAGGCCACGTTCTCGATGGTACGGTTGATGCTGTTGCGACCCCAGGTGAGATGACCGCCGATGTTGAAGCTCACGTCATTTTTCAGCTTCTTCACCCAGTTTACGCCCAGTTCCACGCCATAGCTGGCCACGCTGCCCCAGTTCACATAACCCGAAGGGATACCCATCACCGTAGAGTTCAAGCCGCTGGCCGACATCAGTATCTTGTCGCGCAACTGATAGTAGGCATCCAGTGTCACGTCGATGCTCTTGGCAAGTTGCAGGTCGGTACCGATGTTCAGCTTGTAGGCCGTCTCCAGGTCGAAGTGGCGCGTTGGCTGGTACGAGATGAACGTGCCCCAGGTCTGTGAGCCACGTCCCGCGCCGAAGTAGTAGTCGCCTCCGCCACCATCGTAGTTTTCCAGCCAGATGCCGTTGATGGGCACATAGTCGAGATGCTGAATGGCACCCGACAGGCGCAGTTTGCCGTAGTTGAGCAGCCCGTCGTTATTGTTGGCATAGATGTAGCCCAGCGACAATGCCGGCGAGAAGGCCCATTTTTCAGGGTATGAGCGGTTCGAGCCGTTCAGGCCTAACACCAGGTCGGCCACGTATCTCTCTTTCAGGTCGTAGTGCAGGTTCAGCAGCCAGTTCATGCGGTTGAAAGTCTGATACTGGCCGTTCGACGTTACGTTCTTCTGGTTCCATATCAGCGAGGCATTGAAGTGGTCCTCGCCGGTGAACTGTGTCTGATAGTCGGCAGAGATGGCAAGGAACGAAGAGCGCGAGTGCTGGTTCTGCCAATAGTTGAAAGAGAGGTTGTCGGTCTTGTCGCCTGCCGAATACGATGTCAGGCCGTTTCGGTTACCGTTGGCGTCGAAGGTGTAGCGCTCATAGCCATACATGAAGCCCATGGTGTTGCCCTCATAGATTTCCGAATAGTTGTTGTAGCCGAAACGTGCAGTGGCCGAAAGGCCTTTCAGCAAGCCCGAAAGATCCTGCTTCAGCGTCAGGTCGCCCTGGAACAGACGGGCATGACTTTTCTGGAAGCCCGAGGCCTGTATCTGTGCCACCACGTTGTTGGTGCCGTAGGTGGTGTTACCGCCCCAGATGTCGGCCAATGCTCCGTCAGGGTCGTTCAAGACGGGGAATGCCGAAGAGGGGACGCGATAGAACAAGTCGAACACATCGTCGGCCGAAACACCTGCCGGACGGTTCGTCTCCATGAACGCCCCCAGCAGGTTCACCTGCATCTTGGTGGTCTTGGTCAGCATGGCATCCAGGTTTGTCCTGATGTTTGCCTTCGAGAATTTCAGCTGAGAATCATAATCCTCCTGGTCGGTGCCTTTCAGCAGACCACGGCTGTCGGTATAGTCGAACAGCGTGAAGTACTGCAGACGGTCGTTACCACCTTTGATGGAGACATTCAGCTGGTTTTCGGAGCCTACATTTTTCAGTGCCTCTTTCTGCCAGTCAACATTGGGGTAGTAATAGGGAGCACTGCCATTGGCAAATGCTTCAAGTTCGCTCGGATTGTACATGGCTGTAAGGCCGTCGTTCAGTCGGGCTCGGTTCATGGCCTTTGCGTATGTCGGGGCATCCACGAAGTCGGCTATCTGAGGACTGAAGGTGAATTTGTGGTCGTAGCCCACATTAACCGACAGTTTGTCTGCTTTGCCACGCTTAGTCTTAACGAGGATAGCTCCGTTCAGTCCCTCATAACCGTAGAGGGCAGTGGCAGCTCCGTCGCGGAGAACGGTCACCGATTCCACTTCTTCGAGCGTCAGATAATCTATCGACCGTTCTATTCCGTCAACAAGGATGAGCAGCTTGTTCTCGCTGGTGGTCTGTGTGCCGCACACGTTCATCCGTGCACCAAAGTCGTTGTCACCCTCAAACTTGCCGTTCTTCAGGGCTGTCAGGCCTAACAGTCGCCCGTAGAGGGCATCTTTCAGCGAGATGGCTGCTGTTTTCTGCAGCTCTTCGCCAGAGATTGTCTGTGTGGCTGCTGTAGATAGCTTCTGGCTTTGCGTGATGCCCATGCCCATGTCGACTGTCCCGTTAGCATAGTCAGTCAGACTGCTCTGTGCCATGCCGCGGGCAGTGATTGCCAACAGGCCTGCCGTTGCTATCATTGTCTTGAGCAATATATTGTTGTTCATATTGATTTCTGTTATTTAATATGTTCTACTCTTTAGTTCCATCCCGGATTCTGTGTCAATCCGTAATTCTTGTTGATTTCGTCAGGCGGCAGCGGGGCCAATATCCACTTGTTCGACCAGTTCTCGGGGTGTTTCCATACGAAGCGCGGGTTACCGCTCTTTTCGCTGATCTCGTAAGGCTCGTACTCGAACCGGGTGGGGAAGGCCTCTGTGTCGGGGTTCCACTTCCGTTCCACGCGGTTGCCGTCGGCATCAATCCAGTAAATGCGCATGCCACGTAGCGGCTTCTTGAAGTCGTTAAACATCAGACGGCGGTTCATATCGTGGAATCGGCTTTCGAACTCAAATCCGAGTTCACAGGCTCTTTCACGCATAATCTCCTTTATCAGATTGTCCTTGTTAGAACTGAGAGACAGGCTGGGATTTGCCGTCTCAATCTTTGGCAGACCTACACGTGCCCTGACGATGTTCAACTGCTCAAGAGCTTTGGCCTGCTGTCCCGTCTCGGCTAATGCCTCGGCATAGATGAGATAGATCTCTGCCAGGCGGATGTAGGAATATTGAATGGGTTCATCGTCGATAATTCCTTGTCCGCCCTGGTCATCAGAACCTAAGTCGAGCACATATTTATAAGTGGGGAAACCGTGTGGCCGGCAGGTACCTGCGGCCCATGTGCCACCGCTGATGGCAAACTCGCCACCTTCCCATAGCTGCACGGGATTTCCCTGACCGTAAATCTGCCACTTGTAGTCCTGCTTCTGCACGAGCATCGACTCATACAAACGAGGGTCGCGGCCCAGAAAGATGTCCTTCTGTGCAGGTTTTTGGTTGTAGTATTGCTGTCCGTCGAAGTTCTTTCCATCGGCCCATGGGAACATCTCCATCCAGTCGAGCGTTGCAGCAATAGCACCAGAATGCCATACATTTGCAGGGCACTGATCCCATTCCAACATATAAACGCGGTCGTGAACCGACAAGAGTGTCTCACGGTTGTTACGGCTACGGTATGCCTTGCGGAATGCCATGCGATAACCTTCCTCGTCGTTCGATGTAGGCTGGATGAGCTGATAGTAGTTGCCGTTCTGACTGTTCATGGTGAAGAACTGTTCACAGGCATTCACCACGGCCTGCCAACGGCTGACATCATAATTGCCATACCACACATGGCGTGCTTCTACTGCATCCTGAGGCTCTTCAGTACAATATGGCTTGTCGCTGTTGAAGATGGGACTGGCAGCATAATTGAGCAACTTGGCCTTAAGGGCAATGGCCGATGCCTTGGTCACACGTCCTTCCCATGTGGAAATCTCGTTGTCGGGCAGGTTCCATGGCAGATTGGGTTCTGCAATGGCCTCGTCTAGCAGACCAACGGCAAAGTTCACAGTCTCTTCTATCGTTGAACGACCTTCCTCTATTTGGTCATCTCCCTTGAAAGCATGGTCCACGATGGGCAGACCGCCGAAGTGGCGGATGCCGTCCAGATATTTCGAAGCCAGAATGATGCGTGCCTCTGCCTTGAAACGGGCTTTTTCTGCATCGGTCATGTCAGGCACACGGTCTACATTGTCTATCAGCAGTTCGCAGTCGCGTACACAGTTCCAGATACTGCGCTTCGAAGTGTTGCTCATGTTCTGGATACCACCCTGTGAGATAAATGCGAAGCGGCTCTGGCACCAACCGGGGTTGGCATTGGCTGCTGTCAGATTGCCCGTATAGAACATTCGGCCAATATCATCCCAACCCAGTTCTGAGTGCATGATGTCAGACAGCGACTCCATGACGCCCGCATTCAGACTATAGCAGCTTTTAAACGGGCAGTAGAGGCCCTCGTAGCATTGCCAGAGCAGATACTCGGTATATACTTTTTTCGAGAATATCAGATCCTCATTTACATCCTCACCCTTCGCCTTGTCAAGAAAATTGTCACCGAACTTTACGTCATCAACGCACGATATCGTTAACAACTGACAGGCGGCAAGCGATGCACACAGTATGATTGAATATATTTTCTTCATTATCTTAGAAATTTAGTTTGACGCCTAAGTTAAAGATTCTCGTAAGCGGATATTTGATATACTGCATGTATCCGCCTCCCATATTCTCCGGGTCGTTTGCTTTCAGCGGAGTAAAGGTCAGCAGGTTCGAACCATTCAGGTAGATGCGCATGCTTTCCAGTTGGCGGAACCACTTCGGATGGCGTATGGTGTAGCCGATTTCCATGTTCTTCAGTCGCAGGTACTTGGCATCGTAGTCCCAGATGTCGGAATGCGCCTGATACTGCTTTTCGTTTGTGAAGGTCAGACGAGGTAACTGCGGATTGGGGTTTTCTTCCGTCCAAATGTTATCAACCACCCACTGTAGCAATGAGGAATGGTACTGCTGACCGAAGGCATGACGATACACACCGTCGAGGCTGCGGGCCACATGGGTGGCACCGGCCCAAAGCATCGTCAGGTCGAAGTTCTTGTATTCCAGATAGAGGTTCAGCGAGAAGGTGTAGTCAGGACGGTCTGTCTTGCCGAGGAACATCTGGTCGTACTCCTCCGTTACGCGACCGTCACCATCAAGGTCAATATAAACAGCATCACCGTTTCTGAGATCACTCACCAACTGGGTGGGCAGTTTCTGGCCGAAGGCAGCCATATAGCGTTCCTCTGTCTTGCCCTGCTCGTAGAACTCAAAGAACTTATATCCTTTACGCTCACCGATGGAGTGGCCAGTATAGTAGGTCCAGTCGGGCGACACGACAGTATCTTCCGTCAATCCCAGTTCTTTTCCCATGTAGCTATTAGCCTTCACCAGTTTGTTGGCACGCTTGATTTCGGCCTGTTCTATTATCTTGTTTTTCGAATAGGAAATCGACGGGGCAATCTCGAAGCGGAAGTCATCTCCTATCTTGTCGGCATACTTTATGGTAATCTCATAGCCATGGTTCTTCACGCGTCCATAATTGATATAGGAGGGGCGCAGGGCCGTCGGTGCCAGGATCATCGACTCGTTGTTGATAAGGATATCCTTTCGGTTCTCGTGGAAGTAGTCGAAGTTGACGCTGATGCGGTCTTTCCACAAACGCATGTCGAAACCATAGTTCTGTTTCACGGCAGTCTCCCATGTAACATCAGGCGAAGCTGAAGAATACTCACGTGCCACGTTCAGGAAGGTGGTGTTGGTGGTTCCGAAATTGTAGCCGCCAAAGCTGTCGGGATGGTTGTAATATCCTTCAGTTATCTGCCAGGCAGCCGGCAAGTACAGGAATCGGTAGCCCTGACAGTTATCGTTACCCACCGTTCCCATTGAGAAGCGCAGCTTCAGGTAAGAGATGACTGGCAGTATGGGCTTCCAGAACGTCTCTTCCGAGGGCGACCAGCCAACAGATACCGAGGGGAACAGACCGTAGCGTTTGCCTTTGGCGAAGTTTTCAGAACCGTTATAGCCCATGTTCAGGTCAAGCATATAGCGGTGGTTGTAGTCGTAGGTGACACGGGCCACAAGTCCCACATAGCCTTTCGGTATGGAGATGTAGGCGCTGCTCTGGCTGTCCCAAGGATAATATGTCTTCGACTGGTTATAGAGCAATAGTGCCGACACATTATGGCCGCCGAAGCTTTGGGCGTAGTTCAGGCTGGCCTCAGCATACCAGTTGCGGTCGGGCCAGCTCGATTCATTATAACCCAGGTTCCAGTAGTCGCCCTTTCGCTGCAGGGCAATAGTTCCGTCTTCTTTTATGATAGGAGTGTATTGTGCAGGCTGGCCTGCCGTACGGTCTTTCCTGTGGTAATAGGTAGAGTTGTAAGAACCCTTCAGGCGCAAGTCAAGACCTTTCGTTATAAAGCCCAGGTCGAGTTTATAAATCAAGTCGGCCGTCAAAACATTAGTTGTTTGCTGCTGGTAGCCCTGGCCGTAGAAGGTGTCCAGACCGTCGCGGGTGCTCACGGCGTCCTCCGTAGCGATATACAGGGGGTTGGTCTTAATCCACTTGCCGTCGATGATACCAGGACCAGAGAACGGCTGAGAGTCCATCAGGTTATTAAACAGATTCATTTCCCCGCCACCGATGCTACGTTTGTTCTCAATACGTCCGCCGATGTTGACCGACAGCTGATGCCACTTGCCCAGGTTCAGGTCAAGGTTGGCGCGGTAGTTGTAGCGCTGGTACGAGAAGTTAGACTTCGGGTCCTCGCCCAATGTCTTGAACAGACCGTCCTGGTCGAGCATACCCAGCGACACAAAGTAGCGGGCCACCTTGTCGCCGCCCGAAACGCTGATGTTATGCTGACTCTGCAAGGCTACGTCTTTCATCATGTAGTCAATCCAGTCAACATCGGGATAGATCAGCGGTTGGTCATGATCCTTGAAATGTTGCAGTGTCTCTTCAGAGAAACGCGGGTTGTTGCCGTCGGTCACACGTGCACGGTTGAAAGTGGTGGCATAGGTATAAGAGTCGGCAAACTCAATGAATTGCGTCACCGTCTGCAGACCCCAGGCTGTAGAGGCTGAAATGTGTGTCCTGCCTTCCTCACCGCGCTTGGTAGTTACCAAGATGACACCGTTGGCACCACGCACACCATACACAGCAGTGGCAGAAGCATCTTTCAGCACGGTGATGTCGGCCACTTCGTTGGGGTCGATTTGAGTGAAACTGCGTTCCACGCCGTCTACCAGCACCAAAGGATTGGAACCGTTGAGCGATGCCTGTCCACGGATAAAGATGTTAGGGTCGTCGGCACCAGGTGCACCAGAATACTGAACAGTGCTCACGCCAGGCAGTTTTCCGGCCAGGGCATTTCCCAATGAGGGAACGGGCGACTTCAGCAACTCCTTTCCGCTGACGTTCGAGATAGATCCCGTCACCGTTACCTTCTTCTGCTGTCCATAACCGATGATGACCAGCTCGTCTACCATTTTAGAGTCAGGCTGCAACGACACTTTTACAGTGGTTCCAGCCGAGGCTGCTATCTCCTGTGTGGTATAACCTACATAGGAGACGACCAGCGTTTTACGTCCAGACATCTCAAGGGTGAAATTACCGTCGTAGTCGGTAATGGTTCCTGTGGATGCCCCTTTCACCACGACCGAAGCCCCTATTAGGGTTTCGCCTGTTGTTGCATCAGTAACGCTACCCTTCACGGCCTTTGTCTGGGCTGAGACACTGGCGGCGGTGAGCAGCATCATGCTGATGATGCACCAAAGATGAATTCTTTTTTTACGTTTCATTGTTGATTATTTGTTAATAGTCGTTTAGGCTGAAATGGTTTTCGGCTGCAAAAGTACGGCATTACCATTTTATGGTGTTCCCCTTTTAAATCACTTCACCTCCCATTTGTGTCACGATACATTTGGGAAGTGATAAAACACGGAAGGGATGTCGGGACCCGAAAAGTGCAACCCGCGATGGATAAAAGTAATCTTTACCCAGCTTTTATTTGAAAAAATACATTATATTTGCATCGGTTATTAACGATGACGAAAACTTTAACGATAACGAATACGAAAATGAAAAAGAAAAAGACTGTTGTCATTATCGCGTGCGTGCTGTTGGCGGCGCTGGGAGCGTGGGCCCAGGAAAACGGGCTGACGCATAGCGTTGACGTGAAAAACGGGCTGGCCGACAATTGTGTGAAGAATATACTGCGAGACCAGTTCGGGTTCATGTGGTTTGCCACGACCAACGGTCTGAACCGCTACGATGGCTACCGGTTCGAAAAATACTCTACCACGGGGCTGGGCAACATGAACGACGACATCGAGGCCATCTGTGAAGACGGCTCGGGCGTGATATGGATTACGGTGACAGGCAGTATCTATGCCTACGACTACCTGACCAACCGGATTTACGACGACGCGGAAGCGCGGCTAGCCGGAATCGGCATCAACGAAAAACCGGCACGACTGAAGACCGACGACCAGAAAAACCTTTGGGTAACCACCCCGAAGCACATCTATTATTATGACTTCAGGGAGAAAGAACTCTATACCATCAAGAATCAGACGGGGACGGCCATCAATGATCTGGCCATCCGTGACGATGTGGCATACGCCCTGGCCTCCGATGGCGAGTTCTATCAGATTGACTTGCATTCCGGACGACTCAGAAGGGAAGGCCATGTCGGTCTGTCAAGCTATTCCTATTGGCACAACATCTATCTCGACTCGCGTGGCAGGCTATGGTTCTACTCGGCTCATTCGCCCCAAAATGACTTGTATTGCTATGACACCCAGCAACGCACAGGGCTGGACGCCGATGCTCTCGCCACGCTGAAGAATACGATATTGACCTCGCTTACTGACGACGGCCGGGGAAACATTTGGATAGGAACGGAAAACGAGGGAATAACGATATATAATGGGAAGGGTGAGGTAAAGAACATCCGGCAGGGTGTTCATGTGAATACGCTCTACCTGGACACCCGCAACACCATGTGGATCGGAACCGGAAAACGAGGCATCGTCTGGCAAGAATTGTCTGAACCACTGTTTGTCAATACTAGTTTCGATGGATTCGAGGATGTGAGCACCATCACCGAGGACGGCCAGGGCCGCCTGTGGATCGGTTTCGACGGAGGAGGACTTATTAGGAGGGACCCGACGGGCCACGACGTGCATTTCACGAAACAAAACGGCAGCCTGCCCACGAATATCATCACCAGTTCGATGGCCGATGCCCAGGGCCGTTTCTGGGTAGGCACATTTGGAAGTGGTGTGCTGCAATGGGATGGGAAGGGGAAATTCGTGAAGTATCCCCTGCACGATGCCAAAGGCGACGAGATACTGTTCGTGAGGTGCATGACCACCACGCCCGATGGCAGCATCTGGATAGGCAGCCTGTTCCAAGGGGTTTTCTGTATGGGGAAAGATGGCAGCAGCAGGCTGCTGACCATGGAGAACTCGGAATTGAGAACGGGTAGTATTACCAGTCTGTACAGCGATGCGGAAAACCATTTATATATAGGTACAAGTACGGGGTTCTACGTATTCGACATCCGGAGCGGCAAGTTTCCAAAGCGCAGCAAGGCGCTGGACGGGCTGAACGAGACCTTGGTGACATCCCTCTACAAGGATCATCAGGGGCTGGTGTGGATAGGCACCCGACAGGGGGTCGTCGTGTACGATGAACACGGCGACAGACTCTATCGTATCAACAGACAAGATGGATTGTCGCATCCCTACGTAAGAGCCATTACCGAGGACAAGAAGAAACGAATATGGGTCAGCACCGACCATGGGCTGACGAGCATCAACGTGCAGCGGGCCTCTGGCAGCAACGACTACAGGTTCGTATGCGTGCCATACTATGAAGAAGACGGCCTGCTAAATGCCACTTCAGGCAGCAATGCCAGTTGCCGGACTCGTGGGGGCGAGATACTCATAGGCAATGCCCAGGGATTTGTTACCGTGCGCCAGGATGTTGACGAGCCTGACTATACGCCAACGAATGTGGTATTCACCTCGCCGTTCGGCGGAGACATTGTTGTTGACCACGACCAGAACAACATCTCCATCGAGGTGTCGGCCATGAACTATACCCGCAAGCATAAGATACACTATCTCTACCGGCTGCGTGGCCGACAGGACGAGTGGACCCTGCTTGACGGCAACCGTATCAGTTTCAATGCACTTGCTCCCGGACACTACACGCTGGAGGTGAAGGCTACCGACCTGGGCGGCTGGACCAGCGAGGCATCGGTGAAGGAAATCACGGTGCGCCCGCCGTTCTGGCTCTCATGGCCTGCCTTTATACTCTATTTCGTACTTGCAGGCATGGCCGTGTGGCTTTACATGAAGCGCCTGAAGCAAAAGCACCGCAAGACGCTGGCCGTGCAGACACTCGAGCTGGAATTGCAGCAGCAGCACCAGATGGAGGAGAACAAGATGCGATTCTTCACCAATATAAGCCACGACCTGAAGACGCCACTCACACTCATCATCACGCCGCTCGAAAAACTGCTCGACGGTAATCTCGACAAGACGCTGCGCACAGAGCTGGAACTGGTGTGGCGCAATGCCAGGTTCCTGAAAGATGGCGTGAGCCAGCTGCTCGACCTCCGTCGACTTGATGCAGGTTCCGAGGAGTTGCATCTTTCGCATGGCGACTTCATAGAATTCCTGCGGAAAATCGTTGATAACTTCAAATACTATTCCGACAATAGGGGTATTACCATGAACATGAAGATCAATGCGGCCAGCATGGAGATGGATTTCGACCAGAATAAAATGAGACGCATCGTGATGAATCTTCTGTCGAATGCCTTTAAGTATAATACACCTCGGGGAACTGTCACGATTACCGTCGGCACTAAAGGAAACGACCAGCCTATGATGCATCTGGAAATAGCCGACACCGGCATCGGCATCAAGGAAGAGAACAAGAAACGAATCTTCGACCGGTTCTACCAGGAGAAAACCGATGGCGAATACATCGGCAGCGGCATTGGCCTTCACATTGTAAAGGAATATGTGGCCATGCATCATGGCGAGATTTATGTCGAGGACAACCATCCGCAAGGAAGCGTGTTTGTTGTCAACATACCGATGAAGCAGTCAGCCACGCCTTCGGTAAATGAAAACGAAGCAACCGAGGAAACAGTCGCTCCGTTGTCGGCCCCTGCAGGCCCAGCGGAAAAAATGACCACCATCCTCATTGTTGAAGACAACCAGGACTTCCGCATGTTCCTCGAGCGCTGTCTCAACGACCAGTATCATGTGCTCACTGCCGGCAATGGCATCGAGGCGCTCAAGGTGTTGGACAGCAACGAGGTGAACATTGTCATCAGTGATATTATGATGCCCGAGATGAACGGTCTGGAACTTTGTAACCGTATCAAGACCGACGTCAACTACTCCCATATCCCGGTAATCATGCTTACCGCCAAATCTACCGAAGACAATATTATCACAGGTCTGAAAGACGGTGCCGACGACTATATCACCAAGCCTTTCAACCTGAACATCCTGAAGCTCCGCATAAAGAAAATCCTGGAGTGGAAGGCCGACAACCACCGTAACTTTGCCAAGGGTATAGAGATAGCTCCGAGCGAAATTACCGTAAGCTCGATTGACGAGCAGCTGATAGAGAAGGCCATAAAGATTGTGGAGGAAAAAATGGGCGATACCGATTTCACCGTTGAGGAGTTTGGCGCATCCATTGGCATGACGCGAGGTCATCTCTACAAAAAACTGATGGCCATTACGGGTAAGTCGCCAATAGAATTCATCCGGGCCATCCGCATCAAGCGCGGCCGCTCGCTTTTGGAGCAAGGGCGCACCAACATCTCGGAAGTTGCCTACACCGTAGGTTTCTCACCCAAGCAGTTCAGCAAGTTCTTCCGCGAAGAGTACGGCTGTCTGCCTTCCGAGTTCATCAAGAAGTGATTTTTCATTGTTCCACCTTCCAATTGTGTCATTCTGCAGTCTGGATGTACTTTAATACATTTGGAGAATGCCGTTACAGATTATCTATGTACCTTTGCCTTTGTTTAACTAATAATTGAATGGCAACCAAAATGAAAAGAGTAATCTTAATTTTCACATTTCTGTCAGTGATGGGGATGGAAAGATGTTTTGCGCAGGTTAATCATTGTCAGCCTGCAGACTCAAAGGCGACTCCTGAAGCGAGAGCCCTTTTAGAACGTTTGTACAGGATACAAAAGCGCGGTACTATGTATGGACATCAGGACGACCTGATGTGTGGCCACACCTGGTGGTACGAACCAGGCCGTTCCGACACGAAGGAAGCCGTGGGCGATTATCCCGCCGTAGCAGGTTTCGAGCTTGGGGAGATTGAACTTGGCGGAGATCGCAGTCTTGACTCTGTTTCCTTCCGCGATATTCGTGAACGCGTACAATGGTGGCATGGTCAACGTGGTATCATTACTGTGAGTTGGCACGTTGTAAACCCTATCTCTTCGCAGTGGCCCGGTATCAAAGAGCCCAATGGCGCAGGTTCTGCATGGGACGTAGAGATGCTCTCCGCTGCCAATCTTAATGCTGTCAAGACAATTCTTCCTGGCGGAAGCAATCATGCGATGTTCAACTCCTGGCTTAACCGCATTGCAAGTTTCTTTCTTAGTTGGCGCGACAATGACGGCCATCTTATACCTTTCATATTCCGTCCATGGCATGAACATTCTGGAAGTTTCTTTTGGTGGGGGCGTACCCGTTGTTATGATGAGGAATATGCTAGCCTATGGAGGTATACTGTAGACTATCTGCGTGCCAAGGGTCTCCATAATATTCTTTATGCCTATAATACAGACAAGGTCTATTCCCCTGAAGAATACTTGCAAGGCTACCCAGGCGACGATTACATCGACATGCTCACTATCGACTGGTACGGTTCTGGCGATGACTTCAATCGCGACATAGAGAAAGCCCTGAGCTTTACTACCGGACTGGCCCGCCAAAAGCATAAGCTGCATGCCCTTAGCGAGTGTGGTCCCATCAGTGAAGGTCTGCAGAGAATCCTTGCCAACTATGGGTCGGCCTATCTCCTTACATGGCGTCACGCACCGCTACGTGGAGGTCGCCCGGCCATGCGTAAGCTGACCGATGCGGAATTGAAGAAATTGCCCGATGATGTCCGTGAGAATTATCTTCGCTGGCTTAAGCAGCCCCGTCACGAGGACCTGTTAAAGGCCATGAAGCAGAACAAACGCTATTTGTTCCTATACGACATCCAGAACATTAAATAATCGCAAGATATGAAACAAAATATCACTATATAGATTGAAGTTCCATAATTTGTTCAGATGGAAAAGAAAAGGAGTTGCATTTTTCGAGATAGACAACTTTTCTATCTTTTCAACCAAAAGAATAGATCGCTCTTATTATCATTATATATCGATTACAATTATTGTTTGGCTTTATAGTCTCCTTAACATTTCCTTATCGTTTACGCGTGTTCGTAAATACCTGGCATACAATGGGGTTTAGATTTGAGGAGGTTAAATAAAGTACAAGTCGAGAGCAATGCCATGCTTGCATAATCATTGCCGAGGCGCAGCCTTTACTCGACGATAGTCAAATGACACCGATAGGCAAAGACATAACAAAACGCAACAAAATAGCGTGTAGCTCTGGTGGGTTACACGCTATTTTTCTCATTGGAATGAAAGAATAAGAGTTTTTCTTTGTGTTTAGTGCGTTTTTTTACTATTTCTGAGCATTGCTCTTAGATACTCTCGCTTGGAAAAACTCAAAAACTTTTGGTTTTTCGCTCGCTTATTCGTATCTTTGCAAACAATAACAACAAACTGTAAAAAAGTGACAACACAATGAAAAGACAAACTTTGACAAGACTGACTTGCCTACTGGCATGGATGATGCTGCCATTGATGGCTTTGGCCAACGTGGCGTACAGTGACTCACACATCCGCATCACGGTGATCGATGCCGGTACGCTCCGTCTGGAATATGCTCCTGACGGACACTTCGTGAACAAGAAAAGCTTTGTGGCTGTAGTGCGCGAATATCCCTTTGATGCCTATACCATTACGGAGACGGGCAAGACGGTGACGCTGAAGACCGACAAGCTGAAACTGGTGTACCAGAAGGGCAAAGGTGGTTTCACTGCCGACAACCTCACCATCAGTAGCACCACGCTATACCCCTATAAGCCGACAGGAAAGAAGGGCTTCTCATGGAAACCGGGAATGAAGCAGCAAGGTAATCTGAAGGGCACGTATCGCACCTTGGATGGCTACAATGGTGACCACCGCAACGACGGTACCCCCATCCCCTTGGAGGACGGGCTGCTCTCTACCGACGGCTGGACGTTGGTGGACGATTCGCAGGGTTTCCTCTTCGATGACGATACGGACTGGGACTGGGTGGAGAAGCGGTCGTGTGCCGACGGCGCTCAGGACTGGTACTTCATGGGCTATGGTCATGACTATAAGGCTGCCTTGCAAAGCTACACACGCTTCGCCGGCCGTGTGCCTATGCCGCCGCGCTATGCCTTTGGTTACTGGTGGAGCCGCTACTGGAGCTACTCTGATCAGGACTTCCGCAATCTGGTGCGATGGTTTGGTGAGAATGATATTCCGCTCGACGTTCTCGTCATTGATATGGACTGGCATCCCATCAGCGAGCAGGCTGGCGGTGGATGGACAGGCTGGGACTGGAACGAGAACCTCTTTCCCGACTACCGCCAGTTCCTGAAATTCTTAGATAATCAGGGCATCAACGCCACGATGAACCTCCATCCTGCCGACGGCGTGCGTCCCTACGAGAAGAAATACGCAGAGTTTGCCCAGCGCATGGGCGGTACTGACGGCAGGGCCGTGGAATGGCTGGGTAGTGACAAGAAAATGGTAAAGGCACTGTTCGAGACCTATCTGCATCCTTATATGAAGGACGGCGTAGACTTCTGGTGGCTCGACTGGCAGCAGTGGCTCAATGACAAAAAGGTGGAGGGCCTGAGTAATACGTGGTGGTGCAACTATCTGTTCTTTAGCGATATGCAACGCCAGCACGACAAGCGTCCTATGCTCTATCACCGCTGGGGCGGGCTGGGTAACCACCGTTATCAGGTAGGTTTCTCGGGCGACTCGTACATCACATGGGAGAGTCTGGCCTTCCTGCCTTACTTCAACAGCACCGCCTCGAACGTGCTCTACGGATATTGGAGCCACGACATCGGCGGCCACATGAGTCTGAAATGGGGCACGCCCGTTCCTGCAGAGCTCTATACCCGAGCCATGCAGATGGGACAGTACCTGCCCATCCTGCGCACCCACTCCACCAAAGATCCTGCGCTGAACAAGGAGCCGTGGGCCTTCGACCATGCTACGGAAGGTCGTCTGAAACGCGTTATCGACGGTCGCTACGCGCTCGTACCTTATATTTACACGATGGCTCGTGAGGACTACGAGACGGGCGTCTCGCTCTGCCGTCCCATGTATTATGACTATCCGTTGCAGCAGGAAGCCTACGACTACCGCAATCAGTATATGTTTGGCAACGACATGATGATAGCGCCCATCGTGGAACCCGTCAACAAAGAGGATGGCTGCGTCCACATGAAAGTATGGCTCCCGGCAGGCCAATGGCTGGAGTATGAGACGGGTACAATGCTGCAAGGTGGCCAGACGCTGGAACGCACTTTTACCATTGACGAGTATCCTGTCTATGTCAAGGCCGGCAGCATCCTGCCCTACTACGGCAAGCTGAAGAACCTCAGCGGTACAGAGCAGGAGCTCTTTATACGCGTGTTTCCTGGCGGACAGAGTGGCAGCTTCGAACTGTATGAGGACAACGGCAACGACTGCGACTACGCCACACAGTATGCTACCACCGCCCTCAGCTACCAACGCGAGGGGAACAAGCTGACGGTCAATATTGCGGCACGTAAGGGCAGCTATCCGCAGATGCCTGTCAACCGCCATTACCACTTGGCTCTACCCTGCGCCTTGGCACCTGCCAGCATCCGAATTGATGGGCAGGAGGTAGCCTTCACCTACGACGGCTACGCATTGGAAACACTGGCCGATTTGAGCTTGCTCGACTGTTCACGCAACCACGTCATCGAGGTGAAATATGCTGATAGCGAATTCACCGTTGCTGACGGTACGAAGGCACGAATGGCTCACATCACCACCACCGTGGCCAACTATAAGCAGCAGAATGCAGGCATGGTCTATACCGATGCCGTCGGCTACTTAGAGGCAGCGCCGCTGCGCCTGACCTACTTCCCCCAGGAACAGGCACAGACGCTGCAGCAGTTTAATGCCTACTATGCCGACCTGCCCAACGTGCTCAAAGAGCAGATGGGCGACCACCTGCAATCAAGTTGGCTTCGCCTTCATCCGTCACGACTCGGCCATCCAAGCGAGCTTGGTAGCCCTCGCAGCTCCGTCTGTTGGCAGCCGGCAGGCAATCGGCTGCAAAGTGCGTTCGCCGAGCAGGTCAACCCAGCCGCACCTTTGCCAGAGTATCCACGCCCTATCCTGACTCGTAGCGAATGGCAGAACCTCAATGGGCTCTGGAACTATGCCATTGCCAGTGAAGACGCCCTTTGCCCTGATGAATTCGACGGGCAGATACTCGTACCCTACCCCCTGGAGTCCAGTCTCTCGGGCGTTCAGCGCAAGTTGCGTCGTGACCAGGTGCTCTGGTACGAACGCACTTTCAGCGTTCCCAAGTCGTGGCAAGGTCGCGACGTCCTGCTACATTTTGGAGCTGTCGACCATGAGACCATCGTTTATGTCAACGGCCAGCATGTGGTCTCCCACGTTGGCGGCTACACCGCTTTCTCTGCCAACATCACTTCTGCATTGCACGAGGGTGACAACCGTCTGACAGTCCGCGTCATAGACCGTACGGAAGACCGTCAGCAGCCCGTCGGCAAGCAGCGCCTGAATCCTGGCGGCAATGGCAGTATCTGGTACACCAGCGTCTCTGGCATCTGGCAGACAGTATGGATGGAGCCCGTAGCCAAGCAGCATATCGCTGACATCCGCACCACTCCTGACCTCGATGCCGCTCGCTTTGCCGTCGACGTAAAGACTGTGGGCACCAATCCCTCTACCGATAAAGTCGAAGTGACACTCAGCGATGGCGGCAATGTGGTGGTTCGAGGCAGTGCTCCCGCCGGACAGACCGTATTCCTGCCTGTGAAGGCTCCCAAGCTGTGGACACCCGACAGTCCCCACCGCTATCAGATGTCCGTGCAGCTCGTGAGCAACGGGCAGCAGGTAGACCAGGCCGGCAGCTATGCCGCCATGCGTAAAATCAGCGTTGCCCGGCAGGCCGACGGCATCTGGCGCCTTCAACTGAACAACAAGAACCTGTTCCACTTCGGTCCTCTCGACCAAGGCTACTGGCCCGACGGTCTTTATACCGCTCCTACCGACGAAGCCCTGCGCTTTGACATCCAGAAGACCAAGGACTGGGGCTTCAACATGATTCGCAAGCACATGAAAGTGGAGCCTGCCCGCTGGTACTATTACTGCGACTCTATCGGTGTCCTCGTGTGGCAGGACATGCCTTCCATCTGCCGTTCCGACCAGCACTGGGATGCTCGCCGCTGGAACCAACAGGCGAACGGCGGTCATACCGCCAGCGTCGAGGCCAACTACTTCCACGAGTGGGGCGAAATCATCAATGAGCTATACTCCTATCCCTGCATTGTCGTGTGGACACCGTTCAACGAAGCCTGGGGGCAGTTCAAAACCCCAGAGGTGGTAGAGTTCACCCGTCAGCAGGATCCTACCCGTCTCATCAACCCTGCCAGTGGTGGCAATCACTACCATGCAGGCGACTTCCTCGACCTGCACGACTATGCCCGCCCGCCTCAATTGTTCCTGAACGACACCACCCGCCCTGTTGTACTCGGCGAGTATGGCGGTCTCGGCCGGCATATTGAGGGTCACCGCTGGGTAGAGAACGATGCAACCACCTACGTCAACTACAAGGATGCCGGCGAACTCACCGACTCATACGTAGAGCAGGCAGAAGCTGTGCTGAAGATGGCTAAGGGAATACAGCTACAAGACGGAACGCCCGCCGCATTCTCCGCCGCCGTCTATACACAGACCACTGACGTGGAAACGGAAGTCAACGGTCTGATGACCTACGACCGCAAGGTGATGAAAATGGACGAAGCCCGCATCCGCGCCATCAACAGCGCCATCTCCCACAGCCTCGACAAATGATTATCCGCTTTTCATTTCCCACGAACGACTATCTTTTTGCCATGAGTGACATAGACACCTGGCAATAAACGGCCGTGGATCTGGCGTCCCTGCAGATCATACATGGGACTATCTTCATCGTTCTTTTTCCATCTTGCCTCATGGATTCCTAACGTTTCGTCAGGCGAGATGGTGAGACCGATGCTGCCAGATTCTTCGTCTTCCGTGATGTTGCTCAGCATGAGACCTATGGGCAGTACGGTGTCGCCGTTATAGAAACAATAGTTGGGCAACTGCATCTGAGCTGTGAGCGAAGTCACATCCATAAAGCCAGGGAAGGGCGTTGATGCCATACTTTCTTTCCATTCATCCCAGGTATACTGATTGTCCGAACCACGCAGATAACTGCTAATGAGAAGCCCGCCTGCCGGTACTGCTGCCACAGCAGGATGACCTGGATGACTGTTGGGCGAATCGGTCATTTTGATGCTTTCGTATGGATAGTCGACATGATAGACCAATAGTCCATGACCATCAGCATATTGATTGAGCCCGCGTTGCTGCACATTTTCCATTACGATGTAGTCACGATCGTTATCGCTATTCACCAGCTTATAGGCCTTGCCACCTTCTATCAATGGAAGGATGTCGGCTACTTGACATTTACCATCTATCATTAGACTGCTGACATCTTCTATCTCCGTCCACCCCATCACCTCCTGCTCCCAAGCGTTGTAGGGTGAGGGTGCAAAGCCGTTCCGGTTATAGAGTCCATAGTCCATAATACTATAAGTCTCCATACCCTGATTGTTGACATAAGCATCTGATGTGGTGGCATAGAGGTCGGGCAGGCCCATGCAGTGAGAAAACTCATGGATAAATACACCCGTTCCATTGATGATGTCAGGATATGAGGGATAGAACAATTCCGAGCAGCAGTTGAAACGGTTGATGAACAACTGATCATCCAGTTCCATATTCAAATGGGAAGCCTTGGCCCAGATAGTACTATCTGCACCACCCTGATTCTGGCCGAAGACAGCAAAGATGACGCACACCAGCTCGATACGGCCATCCTTGTCGTTATCGTAGACAGACCAGTCGCTGACCAGCTCTTGAACCTGACTGATAGCATCGCGGCAGAAATCACCTTGCCCGTCGTCGCTTCCATCATTCGGATTGTTTCCTCCATAGTATCGAATGTTATGGGGCAGGGTGACAGGACCTACGATATCGAACTGTGGGGAGAACCGACCATGACTACAGGTCTCAAAATACTGGCGCACGCTGGCTACATTCAAATGATTAAAATTGCCAAAATCCTCCTGCTTGTCGCCATTCAGATACTGGTTAAAAGCCTCCTCAGGGTTATTGACGGTGAAACCCAAATCCTGAAAGGCTGCCAGAATGGTCAGTACACGCGGACTGCCCAAATGCGGCAGATAGTCATCATCCCCAATGGTGGCAGCGCGTCGAGCTGACGCCCACTTCCTGCCCTGTTGATGGAAAAGGGTACGACGCTGAGCCTGCAGACTGATGGCAGCCTGCTCCTGACAGCTGCGCTGTGCTGGTTCGTGAGCCAATATATCCGTAGCCGAAAGCCGTCCCTGCTCGTCAATTTCTGCAATACAGTACCCTTTGCCGGTGGCTACCACAAGGGTACCATCAGAAGTGGCATTCCAATGATGCCATTCGTCACCAAACTGTTCGATGGTCAGCAACGTGCCGTCAGCCTGCTTCACCGTGAAAGTGCCTCGCAGTGCTGGTGCTGCCCCGACACCAACAGCAAACAGCCAACAAAATGCCAATAATATCATTCTATTCTTCATCGTTTGTAATCTGCCTTTTTATTTTCGTTACTTCTCTACAATTCTGTACTCCATGCCGCGAGTGACACGCTTGCTTTCAAAGCTGAACTGACTGTCGTTCAGGGCGTTGCCCATCGCCGTATTGCTGGTTTCCGGGTCGAACGAGGCGTAGCAGTTGCATAAAATTTCCTTGATCTCATCGATGGAGAGCCAGCGGGCATCCTCCGACGGCTTGGGCTTGCGGAAGGTGGCAGCAATCATCTCCTCGAGGGTGTAGAGCTGCTGGTAGGGCTCGTTCTCCTTGATGAGCGCGGCTATCTCGGCATCGTTCAGCCAGAAGCGTTCTTTATTATTGAAAAGGTGTAGGGCCTGGGCGAAGAGCTGCTGATGGTTCAGCGAGTCTTCATAGTCGATGTGGCCTTTCACGCCGACGCAGACAAAGCGCCTTGAGCCCGTGGGGTCGGTCAGCGGCTTCCGCTTGTTGGTGGTGCCGATGAACGAGGTATAGCGGCGATACTGCTTGATGGTCTTGCCGTAGGGCGGGCGGAACTTCACGTCGGCCGAGGACAGCAGGTACTTCAGCACCACCTGCTGGCCCTTGGTGGTCTTGTCGAACTCGTCGATGTTGATGAGGGCAAACGAGGTGAGGGCAATGTTCAGGTCGAACTCGTTCTTGAAGTTGATCTTGTCGTTGTAGTAGTCGCGCAGCTCTGGTGGCAGCAGGATTTTGCAGAAGCGTGTCTTTCCGCACCCCTGCCGACCTATCAGCAAGGGTATCAACGCATTACCCGTCAGTTGCCTGTCGCTCTCACGCCATTGTGCCACCATACCTACGAGCCACATCCTGAGATAGCGCTCCCAGTTCGGCTGATCCGTGGGCACTCGCTTGACGAGGTCGGCAATATAGTCGTGACCGTCCCACTTGGGCAGCTTGTCGAGCCAGACGTTCACTGGGTCGTATTGCTCAATACGGGTGGAGTCGATGAAGCGGTTCAAATACTTTTCCAACCCCTTCATGCTCAGTTCTACCGACCTGAAAGCCATATCGTTACGCACTTCTACCGTCAACGGTTTGAAAGTCTGGTCATCGCTGAACTTCTCGCGATATTCAGCCACACCCGTCAGCAGATTCTTGCGCATGTCGTAGTTGGAATTGAGGAATATCTCCGTCCGCATGGCCTGTATGGTCTCGTCGGGCACGCTCTTGAGCGGCTTAATCTTATGTTTCTTCATGTAATCCTCCTGCTGGGTGACGGCATAGACACTGGCAAAAACGTTCTTCACCAGCATCGCGTCGCGGCCCAGTACAGGATGTAGCATCGTCATCCCCTGGGCATGAGACATCGGAATGCCCTCCACCAAACAAGCATTCGCCACCTGCATCAGCAGCTCCATCTCACGTTCCTCGTCAGGCAGATCGAAATAGCGGCCCAACACATTGTTGACGATAGCCAGCCAGTTCAGGTGATAGGTCCTGACAAGGGTGCGGCCGGGCATCAGGCGGTCGCTCTCAGGACTGATAGTGACAGGCAGCTTGTCATCCTGCCGTTTCGTGTTAGCAAAAAACGGCCTTGCCTCAGGCTTGAAGTACATCTCAGGGTCGGCACTCAGATAGACCGTTCTGTCCAATCGCGGCTCCAAGTACTCTATGTCCAACTGGAACTGATTCTGATAGGCCATCCGTACCGTATGATACAGATTCTGGTGGAACTGGCGGATGTCAGCCTCATCATTCGGCAGCCCTCCGTCAAACAGCTCGCCTCGACACACAATCTTCACGCTCTTGCCTGATCCACCAAGAAACGCCATCAGCGTCTCCTGCATTTTGGCCGTCTTGTTCCTCAGCGCAACGGCCTGTTCGTAGGTGTCTAACCCGTTCAGTTCCAGCACCACCAGTCCGTTATAGCCGACCATACGACGCTCCTTGTCCCTGTTCAAATACTCTGCCGCGAAACAGATGCGAGGCAGCCGAATCTCAGGGTTGAAGCCCAATACCACCTGTCCGTCCTCTTTTCTGACGGGCTTCACCAGGTGGTACACCTCACGGATACGCCTCACCTCCTTTTCAGCCGTCCCCTCCTTGATCATCTCGGCGACCTCCTTCAGTTCCAGACGGTTAATCACCTCCTTTTTCTTACTGTTTTTTAATATTGTAATCTTCATAATGTGGCTTGCTTTAGTATTTTCCCACAAAGATACATCATTTTATCTTAAAAACCAAGAAAACAAAGCATTTTCTTCCATTTTTAACATACATAAATCATGCATAATACCTACATCACACCTACATACAACATACATACAACCTACATACACGACAAAACACCACTTTAGAACCGTAAAGCACCGTTTTAGCATCGTAAAGCACCGTTTAATTATCAATACTCGGTGCTTATTTCACGAAACTCACCCCCTGTTTTGTCAGTTTCTTTGTATGTATGTTGTATGTAGGAAATATGTATGTTATATGTAGGTTTTATGTAGGTAAAGATTATTCTATTTATTTGTTAATAAAGCATTTAACAAGAAATATATGTATGTAACATTGCAGTTTGTTATGAAGAATCGAAATTTTTCCTCCAATAATAACATCTGCTCATCCTGCATCCACCTCTTTTAAGCTATTTTCCAATAAAAACAATACAAACACACGCAAATCTCAATTATTATTTGTAATTTTGCATCGAAAAACTAAAAACAATATGAATAGAAAAGCTATAATATCATTCGTATTAATACTTCTGTCGGCCCTGCAAGCGTCCGCATACAAGAAGCAGTCGATAAACATTACCGTGAATGGTAAACAGAGAAACATGGTGGTGTTTACGCCAAACACCCTGCCAGCCAAGTCACCGCTTTTCGTCGTCACCCACGGCATGAACCAAAGTCCGGAATACCAGTATGATGCCGACAAGATGTACTTGATGATCGACACGGCCAAGTTTGTCATCACCTACCTGCGCAGCGATGGCAATACGTGGGACACGGGCGGCACGAACGACCAGAACTTCGTCATCAAAGCCATTGACGAGATGGCAAGCCGTTTTGACATTGACAAAGACCGCGTGTACTGGTCGGGGTTCTCAATGGGTTCGATGCTCATCCACCATTGTATTGCCAACATGCAGAACAGAATTGCGGCCTTTGCTCCCACCAGCGGCATCCAGTTCTCCGAGAATCCTTGGGAAAAGTGCAAGAAACCTGTCAACCTGCTGCAATGCATTGCCTACGGAGACGATGTGTTCGGCTACGAGCAATACGGCATTCATGGCTACATAGAGAACTATGCCAAGCAGGACAAGCATACCAAATACAGCAAGACCACCGGCTACAAGCCCATCAGCAGCAGCTGGTTCGACGGCGACCTGGAGAAATGGACCGGCGGTGCCAACGGCGGCGAGGTGTGGCTCTACTCCTACAACAATGGAGGTCACTGGCCCATGGACCTGAACCGACATCTCATCTGGAATTTCTGCAAGCGCTTCACCCTGAATCAGCCCACGGTGAGAATAGCTGAACCTGCAGGCGAGACCACTCACGTCTACATGGCTCCGAAAGGAGAAGAATCTTTTCCTGACATCACGTTCAGCGCAATTGCCAAAGCCAATGTTGGCAAGGTGGTGAAACTGGATTTCTATGATGGCAAGAAGCAGATAGATTCGGCATCGAACTCCCTCTTTACAACGACGCTCGCAGCCCCGATAGCAGGCAAGCACACTTTGCGCGTGGTGGCTACGGACGACAGCAACAAGACGGGTGAAGCCTCTTGTCTGGTCAACTATATCACGACTGCCAATACCTACAATATGTACCAGAATTTCAAAACCGAGGGCGTAGTACCCCAGAACTGGTATGTGAGCAACGGCTCATCAAAGCGCGTGGGTGGCGGACTCGCATTCCCCAGCGGTCCTCGCTTGATGCGTTTCACCAATTCCACCAAGTCATTTGAATATGGGCTGTACGTGCAGAACACTACGACGAAAGAGAAAGCCGCATGGGTGAAATTTGGCGACAAGAAAGGCCGTTCCTGCCTGACGTTGCATGAAGGGCACTATGTCATCAAATACAAGGTGTGCAACTGGAATCAGCCCAATTTCACGCCAGTAACCCTTTCCGTTGAGAACCAGGACGGACAGGAAGTGGCATCTGAGACCTATATGCCCACCGTCAACATTGGCGGCAAAACGGGAAACAAGTTCACAGGAGTAGCCCAGCGCTCATTTGAGTTCGATATTCCTGAGACAGGTAACTATGTCGTTGTATTCTACGCTGACGCAGAAAAGGGTGCCGACCTTGTACTGGGGATGGCCACCATCCAGGCCATGAGTTTCACTTCCACCGGCATCAACACAATCGATAATTTGACAGCTGACGATTCACGAACCGGAAAGAAAGGATGCTATGACCTGAGTGGCAGGCGCCTGTCAACTGAAGGCATCGATGAGTACCAGAATTCCTTAAAACCAGGTCTTTACATCATCGATGGCCGCAAGGTCGTGATTAAGCGAGAGAAGTGAGAACTTGCTCTCACTTCCGAGCGTGCGCTCGGCTATGCCGCCATTCCAAACCTACCCGTAGCCTTTGCTACCGTAGAGACGCAAGAACGAGCCGTACAATAGTATAAGAAACAAAAAACGGTATAGAAGTAATTATGATAGCACTGAAGAATGAACAGATAGCGATTCGTATCGCCGAAAAGGGAGCCGAGCTCCAGAGTGTGAAAGACAGTGAGGGTAGAGAGTATATGTGGCAGGCTGGAGAAGAATGGCCCAGGCATTCGCCCATCCTGTTTCCTATCGTATGTAGTGTGAACAATAATACTTACGTGGTAGACGGGAAGGAGTATCACCTGCCTCGTCATGGGTTTGCACGTGATACGGAGTTTGCCGTCATCCGACAGACGGAGGAGAAGGTGACGCTGGCGCTGCATGAATCGGAGGAGTCGCTGAAGGTGTATCCTTACCGTTTCAACCTTGCCATCACGTATCGTTTGGAGGGTAACAAGATACACGTCATTTGGCATGTGGAAAACACGGACAGCCGGGAAATTCACTTCCAGATAGGCGGACACCCAGCCTTTAACGTACCTGACGGAAAGCTGGAGGGGAAGATAAAGCTGGACAACGAAGAGCCGATGGACGCACTGAAGAGTTATGCCGACGGTAGTCACGACATGGTGGAGGTACCCTTGGAGGCTGATTGTGGCATCTTGGAAATCTGCAACAGCTTCTTCCGCAACGACTCTGTGAAGATCCATAAGTGCCAGACGCACCGTGCCGTGCTGATGGATACCACAGGCAAACCGGCAGTAACGGTGGATTACAAGACGCCTGTCTGTGCCTTCTGGAGCCCATACGGCAAACAGGCTCCCTTCGTCTGCATTGAGCCTTGGTATGGTATTGGCGATCCCAGAGACTTCACGGGCGAATTCAAGGACAAGCCCCTGATGAACCACCTGCAGCCTGGTGCCTCATTCATGAGCAGATATACCATTACAATAGGCTGATCTTATACGGTATAAGTAATTGACTAATGAAGAACGAAACTGATATGAAACCGACAGAACAAAGAAAGGAATTGTTGGCTGGACGGCTAATCAAGAGCCTGGGCCGACGCAACATGGAGGCCTTCTACTGCCCCACTGCGGAAGAGACTGTAAGAAAAGTGTCAGAACTGATTGAGGACGGCAGCAGCGTGACGTGGGGCGGTTCGGCGACCGTCCGCGACCTGGGCATTCCTGATATGTTGAGAAAACGTGGTACGCTTAACGTACTCGACAGAGATTTGGCGGAAACCCGTGAGGAGCAGTTGGACATCTACCTCAAGGCGTTCTCTGCAGATGTTTACCTTACTAGCGCCAATGCCATTTCCGAGGATGGCGTCATCGTGAACATCGACGGTAACGGGAACCGCATTGCTGCCATCTCCTGGGGGCCGAAGAAAGTCATCTTCATCATTGGCCTTAACAAGGTTGCCCAGACAGTAGAGGCAGCCCTGTCCAGAGCAAGGGGTACGGCTTCTCCGATCAATACCCAGCGGTTTGACATTAATACGCCCTGTAGAGTGGATGGTGTATGCCATAACTGCAATTCTCCTGAGAGCATTTGCAGCTATGTGCATTTCCTGAGAAACTCAAGGAACAAGGGACGTCACGTTGTGGTGCTTGTAGGCGAAGAGCTGGGCTATTAAGTCCACTCTTGGCTATACTAACCGTTTGTAGCGGAAGAACCACCAGCAGCCAGCCGAGACAAGAACGGACAACAGCAGTGCGAAGCCAAAGCCCCATACCTTTTCTTCCATTCCATTGATGAGGTTCATACCGAAGAGCGAGGCAATGAGCGTGGGGAACATCATGATGATGGTGACAGAGGTCAGCGTACGCATCACGGTGTTCATGTTGTTGTTGATAATCGACTGGTAGGTGTCCATCGTCGATTCCAGAATGTCAGAATAGATATTGGTGGTCTCGCGTGCCTGTGTCATCTCAATATTTACGTCCTCAATGAGGTCAGCGTCAAGTTCGTCAATCTGGAGTTTGAACTTCAGTTTCGAGAGCAGCGTCTCATTGCCGCGGATGGAGGTTTGGAAGTAGGTGAGCGAATCCTGCAAGCGGCTGAGTCCGATGAGGCTCTCGTTGTTCACCTCGCGGTCAAGGTTGCGCTTAGCTTTCTCTATCAGCATGTTGATTTGCTTCAGTCGCTTCAGATACCAGACAGCCGAGGAGAGGAACAGACGGAAGATCATGTCCACATAGTCGGTGAAGCCCTCGTTGCGCTTCTGCTGGAACGAAACAAAGTCAATCATCATGTTCGTCTCGTAGTAGCAGACGGTGATGGTGACGTCGCGCTTGTGAATGATACCAAGGGGCACGGTGGTATAGGGTGTGCGACTCCGTATCTCCTTGACGTATGGTATACGCAGGATGATGAGCATCCAGCCATCGTCGTACTCGTAACGGGCACGCTCGTCGGTATCGCTGATGTCCGACATGAAATAGTCAGGAATGTTGAAGCGCTCCTCCAGCTCATGCTGGTCGTCTTCGGTAGGACACGTCACTTGTATCCAGCAATTGGACTCCCACTCTGAGAGCTGGGTCAGTCCGCCTTGGGTGTTCCAGTAGGTCTTCATTTTGCTAATCCTTCTTTAATGCATAATTCACAATGCATCGCTCGACCTTTGGTCGCTTGCCAGAGCAAGAATGCATAATTTAGCGGCAAAGGGATTAGCAGCCTTGCCACTCGTCCCCCGCCATTACAAATCGTAATTTTCCGCCGGGTAATCGTCCATATTATTGTTACAAATTTGGTTTATCGGGTGCAAAGGTAAATAAAAAAATCCGCAGATGCAAACTTTCTGCGGATTTTTTTCGGAATTACTTGCCGAGGATGGCCGACTTGCTTGTTTGGTCCACATGGACATCCTCGTGCTTCGTCTTCCGTCCAAAGTCGAAAGTGTAGGCAAGGTTCACATATAGCCAGGGTTTCAGCGATGCCTGTACAGACCGTTGGTTGAAAGAGTAGAGATCTGCATTCCGCCACATTTCGTGGAATTGGCTATGGGCGAAAGGTTTGCGCACACCTAATTGGCAGTTTAGATTCCTTTTGCCGTAAGTGATGCTCAGACCGTAGTCAGCAGGCTGGCGGAAGAAGGCAGGGCCGTAATCAGCCAGATATGCCTTTGTGCCACTTTTAAAGAAAGCATAGAATGTCCATGGACCAGCATAGTAACGGACATTAATTTTACCGATGAGGCAGTTACTGGCATCGCCAAGATAGCCTGTCACCAGATGACGCACAGTTTCCACCGTGCCCTGCAGTTGCAGATTGCGCTTCATCAAGAAGAAGGTCTGAGTGACATTGAGACTCATTTTATGGACATTGCCCTCGCTGATATAGGAGTGGATCAGATGGTCGCCTTCGGTATAGAACCATTCCTTGGGGATATTGTGAATGCCTTCGTGTTCGGCAGTCATGGAGAGACGGTAGTTTTTCGCATTGAAATTGTAGGTGAATAGTTGCGTCTCAAAGATGGCTTTTTCCAGTTCGGGATTACCGCGCTGAGTCTCATAGCGGTTCATTTCCTGATCAACATTGCTGGTAATGTCTGGATCCGGGAAGTTGTTGCCTAAGTAGAAACTTGCCGACAGATTATGCTGCTGATGAGGTACGAAACGTGCTGTGACTGCTGCCCTCGACGAGAAATGATTCTGCTGGTAATCCTGTATTCTCCAGTGGGCCAGGCTGAAACCAAAGGGCCTGAGCGAGAGATACAGCTTCTTATTGAAACGATGGTTGTAGATTGGAAACACCAGTAATTCGTTAGCACGCAGTTTCTGGTCGCTAACGGTAGTACCGGTATAATAATCGTCGTATCTGCTATAGAGGTCTAATACCTGGATACATATATCGTCATGTTCGCCCAACTGGTTGGTGTAGATGGCATAGGACATGCTTGTCAGGCTGTTCTCTTTTGTGTAGTTGTTTACCAGATAGCCATTCTCTGTGAGACAGGAGTTGTAGCGGTGATGGCCGAATTGCAGGTCAGCATATACTGTCAGATTCTGTTTCTTGCTGATGGCATAGTCGGCGTTGAGGGTAATGGATGGGTCAATATTGCGGGAGTCACGGGAACGTATGGCCTGGGTCTTCTCATTGACTTCCCCTGTATATGTTATGTCCTGATAGTTGTTATACACAGGCTGTTTAGACCAATTGATTTTAGCCCTCGCCGTCAGGTTTAGCTTATCTGTCTGATAGCGGGTGCGCAGCAGTCCGTAGTAAGTCCAGTTTTTGACGTGGTCGCTGCTGATGGAACTGCTCTTGTGGAAGGAGGTCGTACCGGTGGTGATGTCCTCTTCTTTCTGGCTCTCAAGGCTACGTTGGTTGGAATAGTTCATGCCAGCCAGTATGACGTAGTGCATCTTTTTGTTGTCGAGGTTCACCTGTACAGAGTTGTTGCCACCAACGTTGATAAATTTGGTGTTGCTCTTCAAGGCCACATAGCCGCCGTAGTTGTATTGCCGCGTGATGAAGTTGACCACTTGTTCATCGTTTGCGTATTTGCCAGTAGGCGTTTCAAGGAATTCTATGCGGAGGATGTCCTTCGGACGTATCTGAGAGAGTTCGTCCTGATTGACCTTGCGTCCGTCAATGTAGAGGCTGACACTCTTGCCGTTGTTTGAACTGATGCTTTGCGTGATAGGGTTCACGTCGAGTTGTGGGATGCCGAGGTTCGAGAGCAGGCCGAGGCCGTCACTGGCAGCATTACGCTGTCGTTGGTTTGGCATATATACATCCTTATCAAGTTGACTGTGCATCAGATTGCCCTCTACTACCACTTCACTAATGTGCTTGGTAATCTCTTGCATGGTGATGGTGCCAAGGTTACCCGTCTCACAATTTAGAATGAGTGTCTCGTAGCCGATGCAACTGATACGTACACGTACCTGCTTCTCCGTGGTGGGAATGACGAAGTCGCCGTTCTCGTTGCTCACACCACTGCTGACGATGGCCGAGTCGCTGACGTTCAGCAGGGCGATGTTGGCGTAGATGACGGGGTGCTTCTTGCTGTCAATGAGCCGTCCGATAAGCTTGCTTCCAGTCTTAATCACTGCTTCGACGAAGATAAGACTGTCTCCCTCGACCTTCATGGTGATGGGATAGAAGCCGATGCATTCGCGGATGGCCTCGGGGATGGTGAGTCCGTTGAAGTTCTTCGTCACGGTGTAGTCCTCCAATTCGTTGTGGATGAACGAGATCTTATAACGGTTGGTAGCATGGCGCAGGTCTACGAGTACTTTCGACATGGTTTTGTCTTTATAGTTACGACTCACGCGTTGAGCCTCTGCTACCTGTACTATCGCACAGAGCAGCAAGCAAAGAATTAGTTTCCTCATGGCATGAACCTCCCTACTCAATAATGATACTGTCACCCTTCAGACTGATGCTGACGTGGTCGAAATGACTGATTTCGCTGGCAATCTCGCTAATGCTGTTCGACTGGTTCCACTCATAGTATAGTCTGAGGTGACGGACGGAGTCGTGGCGATAAGCAGGCTTCACCTTATAATATATAGAGAGGCTGTCGACAATCTGCTGTAACTCCGTATTCTCGAAGACAACCGTATGCGGCAGCACATTGATGTCTTCTTCTGATGGTTGCTGTGTATTTACCATCCGCGTCTCTTGTGTCGGGGACTGCAAATTTCCTCCAACATCAGTTTGGGTGTTACGGATGATGTGGACGGCGGCCAACGCGATGCCTGAGAGCATCATCACACCGACGAACATGGCGGCGATGCGCCATAGCCTGATAGGCTGTGGTTTCATGTATTTGTCTTCGAAATGCCGCCACTCCTGTTCTATCTGTTCTTCGCTGACGGTCTCGCCATCGAATATTTCCTGCCACTCCTCGTCGCTGTAGTGCTTGGGGTTTTCGGTCATCTGGGTCAGTTTCCTTAGCTTTTCCATACAAAATGCTTTTTGAGTTTTGTTAATCCTTTGGCAATGTGCTTATAGACAGCAATGCGGCTGATGCCAAGTTCATCGGCAATCTCGTTGTAGTGCTTGTCCTCGCCATAGCGTCGGAGTATCACTTCACGGGTCTGCGGTGTCAGATTGTGTCTGATGTAGTGGAGAATGTCGTCTAATGGCAGTTCCTTGTAGTCTTCATCGATGGTCTCATGGGGGATGAATTTCTGGGCGCGCTCCTCAATCATCCTGTGCTTGACCATATTTAGACATTTGTTGCGGACACTGACCAACAGATAACTCTCCACCCGTTCTATATCCAGTTGGCGGTTACTCTCCAACAGTTCGGCGAACACGTCGCTCACCACGTCGCGGGCTTCTTCTGGATTGCAGAGCAATGTCTTTGCCGTCAAGAACATCCGCTTGTAGTACTGTCGGAACAGCGTTTCTATCATCTGCCTGTTTTGCATTGCCTTTTTATAGATAGTACAATCGTAGGTTGGAAATGCTAACCCATAAAAAGGAAAAATCCGCAGATTTCTGCGGATTTCCTTAGGTAGTTATTTCTCGGGGATGTCCTCAAGTGCCTTCTTCAGCAGTGTCCAGAAGGGCTCGACGGTGGCGATGAGGGCACGTTCCGTGGTGGTGTGCGGCGACTTCATCGTAGGACCGAAACTCACCACGTCGAGGTGCGGGTATTTGCCGAGAATGATGGAGCACTCCAGTCCGGCATGGTCTACTTGGATGATGCCGTCGGCACCAAAGAG